>DFVG01000030.1:2128-341300 GCA_002379985.1 Flavobacteriaceae bacterium UBA4166 | reverse complement strand
CACAATCCCCTTATTTTATTTGCCTAAATTTAATGGGGGTGGCGAGCTATTACTAATCTGATTGCAAAACGATTATGTAGATAGCGAGCCGCTTCCACTCTTGTTGGAATTCTCAATCCCCTGATTTTATTTTGCCACATCGGAATAGGAAATACAGGTAGTGACAAACTACAAGCAATGAATGCTTCGCAGTCTAGAAGCATGCTTTGAGGGCCATATTATCCAAAAGAGTTGTTTTTCAACGAAAAAACGAGACGTTTATCTAAAAAATTATTTTTTGATTTTTAGAATCCTATATATTTGACGCATACCATAGCATAAGTAGGTTAAGTTCATGGTAGATTTGGGGCAAAAAAAGGTGAATTCTCATTCACCTTTTTTTATTGGCCCAAATTAAAATGGGGTGGCGAGCTATTACAAAGCTAATTTCAGAACGAGAATGTATGTAACGAGCCGTTTCTCCCCCTGTTGGAATTCTCAATCCCCTTATGTTATTGGACCAAATCAAAATGGCGTGGCGAGCTAATAATACGTTGATCAGAGAATGATAATGTACCTAGCGAGCCGTTACTATCTCCTAGAAATAATATTCACTCTTTTCTATTTACAATAAATCATAAAATGGGGTGGCGAGCTAATAATAAGTTGATTAGAGAATGATAATGTACCTAGCGAGCCGTTGCTATGTCTCTTAGAATTCTGAAGTCACCGTGTGATCACACCCAATGCTGTTCCGCAGCTTTTTTCATAATTCTTTCAACCGTGTTCCAGTTACGGGTCGTGATGTCCTTGCCGTAATATTGTTCAAGAGCATCCATAGCTTTGGGAGTATTAGAAACGGCCACATCAAGCACGCTAAAAACATGCTTCCCATGTTGTTCTAAAATTCTATAGGAGCCATCATCACTTTTCCATGGTAACACAAGGCCTACCCTCTCTTCTTTCTTTAAAAAAGACACATATCGTCTAATGCTTTTTGTTAATTCTATTTCTTGAAAAGGATCTTTCTCATAGAGCTCTGCTAATTCCTCAAACCGACGTAGCAGGGTAGGAACGGGAAATCCAAACGTTGCCTCCAAGTGATTTGCAAGAAATGTTTCGGTACAATCTTTTTCTGATTCAAATAAAATATTCCCAGAATTTAAGATCGTTGTGACTTTTTGAAAATTAAGGCGTTCCATTTCCTTCTGCAGCTCTGCCATCGGTACTTTGTGATGTCCCCCTACGTTGATTCCCCTTAAAAATGCTACGTATCGCTTCATAACATGAACTTGTTTTTACCACTATTACATTCAAAGATAAAGAACAAAAAAAACCACTCGAAATCGAGTGGCTTTTCTTTCACTAACTAAAAGTGATTATTTATTGTTTGCGTAGCGCTTTGCTACCTCATCCCAGTCGATCACATTAAAAAATGCTGATACATAATCGGGACGACGGTTTTGGTAGTTCAGATAATAAGCGTGTTCCCACACGTCTAATCCTAATATAGGGTGTCCCCCACAGCCAACGCCAGGCATTAACGGGTTGTCTTGATTGGGCGTAGAACAAACCTCTACTTTTCCACCTTCATGAACACATAACCATGCCCAACCGGAACCAAATTGTCCTTTGGCGGCTTCTGAAAATTTCTCTTTGAAATCTTGAAAGCTTCCGTAAGCACTATTGATAGCAGTTGCTAGATCGCCGGAAGGTTCTCCACCTCCATCAGGGGACATTACCTCCCAAAACAGTCGGTGATTATAGTATCCGCCGCCGTTGTTACGGACAGCCTTATTGTCCATATCCAAATTTCTCAGAATGTTTTCGATGGTTTTCCCTTCATCATCAGAATCTTTCAACGCATCGTTTAATTTATTAGTGTAGCCTTGGTGATGCTTGCCGTGATGAATTTCCATCGTTTTAGCATCAATATGAGGCTCGAGCGCATCATGCGCATATTTCAATTTCGGTAATTCGAAAGCCATAATAATATGTTTTTTTGGTTAACTCTTTATTTACAAGCATAAAGGTAGGGATATGAGCACGAAAATTATGTTAGAAAATCTATAAGATTTCAATGGTTCTATAGAAAAGACCAATACTCGAAAAAATGATTGTACTTTTAGTGGTTCAGAAGGCTCTATTTTATGAAAAAAGCCCCTTTTACTATCTATGATGCTGCCGCCGGAAGCGGAAAAACCTTTACACTGGTGAAAGCCTATTTAGAAATGGTACTCGCCACACCGGAAACTGACTATTATCGGTATCTCTTAGCAATTACCTTCACCAACAAGGCCGTTGCCGAAATGAAAAACCGAATTGTTTGGACCTTAGTGGATTTTGGTAATGCTGAAAAACATCAAGATCCTTCTCCTATGTTCACAGAAATAGCAACCACCTTGTCTATTTCTTCGGAAACATTGCAACAGCGGTCGCGAGCCTTACTAAAGCACTTACTGCATCACTACGCGTTATTTAGTGTTGAAACGATCGATCATTTTAATCATCGGATCCTTCGAACTTTTTCGAGAGACTTAAATCTTCCTGGGAATTTTGAGGTTTCAATGGATACCGAGGAGCTTTTGGCAGAAGCGGTAGACCGACTCATAAGCAAGGCTGGAACAGCGGAAAACATCACCCAATTGTTGATCGATTTTGCGTTAGAAAAGACAGATGATGACAAGTCGTGGGATATTGCGAGAGACATCGGCGATGTGGCTTCCCTACTCTTTTCTGAAAACGACTCCGTCTATTTGAAACAGCTACGTGAAAAGTCGCTATCAGATTTTACTGATTTCCGTTCGAAATTACTTCGCGAAAAAAAGGAGCGCGAAAGTGCCGTAGCTAAATTAGCTTCAGAAGCGGTGGCATTAATTCATGCGCACGGTTTGGATCATACCCATTTTAGTGGAGGATATTTCTATAACTTTCTTGTAAAGGTTTCCGAAGGCGTCTTTCAACATAATTTCGACACTGCCTGGCAACGAACACTAGCAGAAAAGCCGCTATACCCGAAGAAAGTTTCTGAAGCAGAAGCAGCGCGCGTCGACAGCATCGCACCGGATCTTATTCAAAGCTTTTACAGCATCCGGGAAAGCTTATTCCGACTGCTACTGCTTGAAAACGTTTTAAAGAATATGACTCCGCTCTCTGTGGTGCACGAAGTACAACAAGAGTTGGAAGCCTTAAAGGAGGAAAATAATCTGTTGCTAATTTCAGAATTTAATGCACTCATCCACGACAGCATCAAAGACCAACCTGCTCCTTTTATTTATGAGCGCTTAGGAGAGAAATACCGTCATTTTTTTATCGACGAGTTTCAGGACACCTCCTTGCTGCAATGGGAAAACCTAAAACCGCTTATTGCAAATGCGTTGGTACAGCAATACCGAGAGGGACTGCAAGGGAGTCTGTTGTTGGTTGGCGATGCGAAACAATCTATCTATCGTTGGCGTGGCGGACTCCCGGAGCAATTCATTTCGCTATATGGAGAAGCCAATCCATTTCCGGTAGAAAAATCAGTACAGACTTTAGGAACGAATTTCCGAAGCTATTCAGCGAATATTCAATTTAATAACACTTTTTTTCAGTGGATCTCTCAATACTTTAAAAACCCAGAACACCAAGCGCTTTTTCAGAGCGGAAACAAGCAAGAAATAAATGCGAAGAGCGGTGGGGGAGTTGCGTTGCATGCAGTAACAGCCGACACGAAAGATGCCTTGCATGAACAATATGGTTCTTCTGTGTATAATTCTATTATAGAACTCCAAAAGGATGCGTTTTCGCTGGGAGACATTTGTATTCTCTGCAGAACTCACAACGATGGGGTTCAATTGAGCAGGTATCTTTTAGAACGAGGGATTCCTGTAATTTCTTCGGAAAGTTTGCTGCTGGCACAAGCCGCTGTGGTGCAATTTCTGGTAAATACACTTCGCATTTTTATGGATGCGGAAGATATGACAGCGAAGGCCGCCTGGCTAGGGTTTCTCCATAATCAACTGTCTTTTGAAGAGAAAGAGCACGATTTTGTGGCGGCTCAGCTGCATACCTCTTGGGAACAATTGGAAAACGTTTTGTCGAATAAGCAAGTCGACTTTACCGCTGCGACCGCACAACAATTATCCTTATATGAAATGTTTGCCTACTGTATTTCGTCCTTCCGCTTGGAGACGTTAGGCGATAGCTATTTGTTCCATTTTATGGATTTGGTGTTTGATTTTGAACAACAACCGTTGTCCGGAAAGCATAGTTTTCTTGAGTTTTGGGAAAAAAAGAAAGAAAAAGCTGCTATCAGTGCTCCCGCTGAAAGTGATGCTGTTCGCGTTATGACCATTCATCAATCTAAAGGATTAGAGTTTACCGTGGTCTTGTTTCCTTATGCAGATATGAAACTCTATGACCACCGAAATGCCAAAGTGTGGTATCCATGGGCTTCCGAAGACTCGTTAGAACATGTATTGATCAATTACAAAAACGAAGTAGGGCTTTATGGGGAACTTGGTGAAGCCATGGTTCGCGAACAGCAAAGCACCTTAGAGTTAGATCAGATCAATCTTTTATACGTCACGCTAACGCGCGCTGTAGAACGCTTATATATTTACTTCCATAAACCAAAGAAAATGAAGGAGACGCCACAAGCGTTCAATGAAATTCTCGCTGGGTTTTTACACTCAGACGGTCATTGGGATGAACTCACCGACGTCGTTCGGTACGGAACTTTTTCAACAAAACAATCAAAAAAACACACTGAAGCCTTACCTACTATAGCGCCCTCCTACCGAAGTGTTTTACCGGAAACCCATCGCTTACACGCCGTTTCTCAAGAAGCGTTATTATGGGATACGAGTCCGGGAGAAGCCATTGCATGGGGAGATCAGTTGCACGGAATTATGGAGCAGATCCTTCAAAAAGAAGATGTGGATTGGGTTTTAGAGGAGTTCGCATTGCGGAAAACCCTTCCCAAAAAAGACCACGAACAACTATCAAATCTTGTGGCCGCATTAGTAAAGCACCCACGGTTAGAGCGATTTTTTACCGAAGGAGCACCGAGGGTGGCTGTGGAAAAAGATATTATTACGACCGATGGTCGTGTCTTACGCCCGGATCGTTTGCATTTTAACGAGGACGGTAGTGTCACGGTCATGGATTATAAGACCGGAGTACGAAGTACCTCTCATAAAGATCAAATAGATCGGTATGGGATGGCGCTTGAAGCCATGGGATATCCGGTCGTTGAAAAACTGATAATCTATTGTTCAGAAGAAGGGATTGAGATAAATTAAAAGTATCTTTGAAAAAACAAAAAAATCTATGTACGGCAGTATTCAACAACATTTACAAAAAGAAATTCAGGAAATCAAGGACGCCGGACTCTACAAGAAGGAACGCGTTATCACCTCTCCGCAAGGAGCCGTTATTAGTATTGAAACAGGACAAGAAGTGATTAATTTCTGTGCAAATAATTATTTAGGCTTGTCTTCGCATCCGGAGGTCATTCAAGCAGCTAAAGACACGCTAGATACGCATGGGTTTGGGATGTCTTCAGTACGATTTATTTGTGGCACCCAAGATATTCATAAAGAGCTCGAACAAAAAATAGCTGATTTTTATGGTACGGAAGACACCATATTATACGCAGCAGCCTTTGATGCAAATGGAGGTGTTTTTGAACCTTTGTTGACCAAAGAAGATGCGATTATTTCAGACTCTTTGAATCACGCTTCTATAATTGATGGTGTCCGTCTCTGCAAAGCGGCTCGTTTTCGCTATCAGAACAATGATATGGAAGATCTGGAGAAACAACTTATTGCTGCCAACGAGCAAGGAAGTAGACATAAGATTATTGTAACCGATGGTGTATTCTCTATGGACGGTCTCGTTGCTCCTTTAGATGATATCTGTGACCTCGCCGAAAAATATGATGCCATGGTGATGATTGACGAATGTCATGCCACTGGCTTTATCGGTGAAACAGGGCGCGGAACCTTGGAAGAAAAGAAAGTGATGGGCCGCATCGACATCATAACCGGCACCCTTGGAAAAGCCTTGGGGGGCGCCATGGGAGGTTATACAACCGGAAAAAAGGAAATTATTGATCTCTTACGCCAACGCTCGCGCCCGTATCTTTTCTCGAACTCTTTGGCCCCTGCCATTGTAGGAGCATCGATCAAAGTGTTTGAGATGTTAGAAAATGATACCCAATTACGGGACACCTTAATGGAGAATACTGCTTATTTCAAGAAAGGGTTGAAGTCTGCCGGTTTCGACATTGTCGATGGTGATTCTGCTATTGTACCAGTCATGCTTTATGATGCCAAACTCTCTCAAAACATGGCAGATAGGCTTCTTGAAGAAGGCATCTATGTGATTGGTTTCTTCTACCCCGTTGTCCCTAAAGGAAAAGCTAGAATCCGTGTTCAACTTTCGGCAGCGCACACAAAAGAGCATCTAGATAAGGCCATAAATGCCTTTATAAAAGTGGGAAAAGAACTGAAAGTAATTGAAAACAGCTAGTTTTATTTATTTAACATTTAGACTGTATTTATAAAAATTTTAATAGATTTGCTTTTGTTAATCTGTATTAACAAGTTACATTTGCTCTATTAACACTTAAAACTTAAACAATCGAATATGAAACATCTTAACAGTATTTTAGTTGCTGCGCTTCTCATTTTTGGAGTGGGTGTAGCAAATGCACAGGACGAAAACAATCCTTGGGCAATTGAGATAGGTTTCAACGCTGTTGACACCTTTCCTGTTGGAGTTGATGATGAAGGAAGATTACCTGCCGCCACTAAAGGCGATATGTTTGACGAATACTTCAACGTATCTGATCACTGGAACATCATCCCATCTGTTTCCAGAGTCTCAGTTTCCCGTTATATCGGTAGCGGATTTATCTTTACCGCTGCAGGATCATTAAACAGAATTACAAAAGTAGGTGACGTTCGTGTAGACGACCTTCCTTACTACTCCGCTGATGGTGAAGTAAAGTATAGCCTTCGTGACTTAATCAACGGTCCTGGTGGATGGTTTGATCCATCTATTGGAGTTGGTGGTGGTTACACTTGGGTTGATGATATTGGATTTGGTACTGCTAACGCACTTGCTTCTGTTCGTATTTGGCTTGGTGAGAACTGGGGTGTAAATCTTCAGTCTACCTACAAGCATGCTTTCGAAGATGAATACGGAATCCAGCACTTCCAGCACTCTGCTGGGGTAATGTTCCAGTTCGGTGGAAAAGATACTGACGGTGACGGAATCTACGATAGTGAAGATGAATGTCCAGAAACTCCAGGTCTTCCTGAATTTAACGGATGTCCTGATACTGACGGTGACGGAATCGAAGATCGTAACGATGCCTGTCCAAACACTCCTGGTTTAGCTGAATTTAATGGATGTCCTGATACTGACGGTGACGGGATCCCAGACAACCAAGATGAGTGTCCTACCGTACCTGGTCTTGCAGAATTGAACGGATGTCCTGATGCTGACGGTGATGGAATCACTGACGCTGAAGATGAGTGTCCTAACGAAGCTGGACCTGCTGCTAACAACGGTTGCCCATGGCCAGACCGTGATGGTGACGGTGTGCTAGATAAAGACGATGAGTGTCCAGATGTTCCTGGTACTGTTGCTAACAACGGATGTCCAGAAGTAACTGTTGAAGTAATCAACCAGTTGAACGAGTACTCTCGTACGATCTTGTTCGATTACGACAAGGCTACCATTCGTCAAGAGTCTTACTCTACACTTCAGAACATTGCTGACATCATGAAAGAATACCCAACTACCGGGTTCCATATTGAAGGACACACCGATAGTCGTGGTAGAGATGCATACAACTTAGATTTATCTAACCGTCGTGCAGCTTCAGTAATGAATTACTTGACTACCATCGGTATTCCAGCAGATCGATTGACATCTGAAGGATACGGTGAGTCTCGTCCGATTGCTACGAATAATACAGCAGCCGGAAGACAACAAAACCGTCGTGTTGAGATCTCGTTGAAAGACGAATAGTCATCACGCAGAAATAAATAATCTAGAAACGCCTCTCAAATTGAGAGGCGTTTCTTATTTTAGAGAATGCAAACATTTCTAGAGGAAACCCTACTCGATCTCAAAACCACCTATCCAGACATCTCTCAACTAACACTGGTCTTTCCCAGTAAACGAGCAGGCGCTTTTTTTCAGAAATATCTATTAGAACATGCAGAGAAAACTCATTTTTCTCCAACACTTGTTAGTGTTGAAGAGTTTATCGAAGACATTTCTCAACTCAAAATAATTGATAGTACAGAATTACTTTTTAAAGGCTATACCGCATATCAAGCACTTTCTGAAGTTACCAACCCTGAGCCCTTTGAGGAATACTTAACATGGGCGCAGACCATACTTAACGATTTTAATGAAATAGATCGGTATTTGGTGGACCCGAATGCCTTTTTCAATTATCTGAGTGCTGTTCAAGACATTGAACATTGGTACGTCAAAAACGAGCGAACACCCATGATGGAAAACTACCTCGCTTTTTGGAAACTACTTCCTGCTCTCTACGATCAACTCGTTTCAGATCTTGTTCAAGAAGGTATTGGATATCAGGGAATGGTATACCGAAAAGCCGTCGAAGATGTTGAACACTATCTCTCTGCAAGAACCACTCCTGTAGTTTTTATTGGGTTTAATGCCCTAAATAAAGCTGAACAACGCTTAATTCAATCTTTCCTTACCGATACACAAAACCGAATATATTGGGATATTGATCCCTATTTCTACAACGATTCACAGCATACTGCTTCCCTTTTTGTGCGTTCGTATGTAAACACATGGCCATTTTTTGAAGGCAAAACCATTGCGCTCCCTCCGTCGGTTTACACAGCCCCAAAAAAAATTACCTCCATAGCGGCACAAAAGAAAATGACCCAAGTTCAAATGGCGGGACATTTATTGGCTTCTTTTGATTCCAATAAGATTGCAAATACGGCCATTGTTCTCGCAGACGAGCGCTTATTGATTCCGCTTTTGTACGCCTTACCTTCTTCTGTTGACACCGTTAACGTAACGATGGGTGTAGAACTTCGGCAATTCCCCCTATACAATTTCTTTGAACGCTTGATCTATGTGCATAGTACTCCTAAGCATGCCTATTATTACAAAGAAGTATTTCAATTAATCAATCATTCTGTAAGTCAGTTGTTCCTTTCACATCCAAACACTATAAAACAACATATTACTGAGAACAACCTCACTACCATTTCATTTGACACCTTAAATGAACGTGCCCATCAAGACGACCTACCCTGGATCACCTTGTTGTTTCAACCTTGGGAGTCTAAGGCTATTACCAAGATTGAAACCATTATTACTTTCATTTTAAAGATTAAAGAAAAGGTGGCGCTTCGTCGCATGGATAGGATTGTTCTTTATGAATTATTTCAGGTAATGACAACCATCAAGGGGCTGTCAGAACATTTTAATTATATAACAGACACGAAAACCTTACTTCAATTCTTTCAGGAGCTTGCCGCGAATCACAGCATTGATTTTGAAGGGGATGCCTACCACGGACTTCAAATTATGGGCTTGTTGGAAACACGCTGTCTTGACTTCGAAAATGTTATTATGCTTTCCGTAAATGAAGGGACGCTGCCCGCAGGCAAATCGAATGCTTCGTATATCACTTCTGATATGAAGAAAGCTTTTGATCTTCCGCGTTATACCGAAAAGGATGCTGTTTATACCTATCATTTCTATCGTTTGTTGCAACGTGCCAACGATGTATATCTCCTTTATAACGCATTCGCAGACGGACTTAATAGTGGAGAGAAAAGCAGGTTTTTACTGCAATTAGAAATAGATGGACATCCCAATCACGAATTCAAAAAACTCGTTGCAGATCCTAGCATGGAGGTTCACGAGCTACCGTTAAAAACCATAGAAAAAACTTCTGAATTCATGAAACGCATGGCAGAAGTGGCCCAAAAAGGTTTTTCCCCTTCTGCTCTTACGAGTTACATTCGGAATCCATTGGATTTTTACTATCAAAAAGTGCTACAAATAAAAGAACTCATCGAAGTTGAAGAAACCGTAGCCTACAACACTTTAGGAACTATTGTTCACAATGCCCTTGAAACCCTCTACAAGCCTTTTATAGGAAAAACACTTACCGCTTCGGGACTGAATGCAATGAAACAAAATGTTCCTGAGGTCATTCAAGAACAATTTGATAGGACCTTCCGAAAAGAAAATTATCAGACCGGTAAAAACCTCATCATTTATCAAGTAGCCGAACGATATGTAGAAAACTTGATTGCCTTAGACCTTAGTGAAATAGGTCGTGGCAGCCAAATTAGTATCATTGCCATTGAAAAAGAGTTGACTCTCGACTGGACGATAGAAGAACTTCCTTTCCCCGTGAGGCTTCACGGTATTGTTGATCGAATTGATCAAAAGGACGGGGAACTGCGTATTATCGATTATAAAACCGGTCGCGTCTCTCCATACGATTTACATATTTCCGATTGGGAAGCGCTATTGGAAGACTACAAATACAGTAAGGCCTTTCAGGTGCTCCTGTATGCAACGATGTTGGAAAAAGCCCAATTCGAAAGCACTACTGTAACCGCCGGGATCATTTCATTCAAAAGCCTTCAAGAGGGGTATATGCCTTTTGCTAAAAAAGAGGCGGGAAGCAGGAGGAAAGATTCGCGAATCACAGAAGAGGTTTTACATGAATTTGGCCAAATATTGTCAACGCTGATTCAAGAAATTTGTGATGTCAATGTTCCTATTGTAGAAAAAGAGCTTCCATAAAAAAATCCGTACGAGGTACGGATTTTAATAGGTGTGGAGCATATCGGAGTCGAACCGATGACCTTTTGGCTGCCAGCCAAACGCTCTAGCCAGCTGAGCTAATGCCCCAAGTGGGTGCGAAAATAATAAATTTCTTTTAATCTTGACCTCTTAAAATTAACAAAGGCTTGGTGGTGTGAAACTCTTTCTTCATTACAGAATTCTTCTCCCACAATTTTTCAAAGAACCCACGTTTACGCCGCAACACACACAATATATCAGGGTTATTCGACTGAAAATGCTCTAACACTCCTTGAAAGATCGTTGCATTATCTGTTTCGGTATATTGGTCTTTCAACGCATCGATTTCAGGATCAATGGTGTCATCCTCCACTTGCATTCCCGGGGTTCGAACGTGCAAGACATTCACTTTCGAGCTGAACAAAGCTGCTATCTCTTTTAAAGGTGCTAGCACATTAGGATCATTGAAGGTTCCGTTTTTAAAGGCCAAAAGAATAGTATTCGCCTTTCTAAAAAGATAATCCTTTGGAACAATAAGCACCGGAACTTGTGTTTGCTTTACCAACTTTCCGGTAATAGGACCAAGATACACCTCATCTTTTATCTCAATACTCTGAGGGGATAAGATCATAAGGTCGATCTTCATGGCACTGTTAATTCGCGTCACACCGTCATAAACGTCTCCTTTAATAGGTCGCGTTACTACGTTTACACCCTTAGTGTCTACGGCATCAAGTACTTCCTGCAATTGCGCTTCAGTATCTTCTATGATCAATTGGTTCACTTTCGTAAGTGTTCCTACTTTCGAAAATTCTTTATACATGCTTACCAAATATACCGTCGCACCACTCATAGCGGCCAGATTAACGGCATATTGTAAGTTAGTTATTCCCTTATCTACCGTGCCAATGGGCACCAATATATTTTTCATGCTGAAATTGTTCTGATATGGTTAACTTGCTGCAAAATTAAGGCTTTATAATGATTCGTCCTGCGAAAGCTTCCGAAATTGAGAAAATTATAACAATAACCCAAGCCTGTGCTGCCCACATGCAGTCTCAAGAGATTTATCAGTGGAACGAGTTTTACCCTTCAAAAGCCGCTTTTGAAACCGACCTTGAGCGAGGCGAACTTTTTGTGTTGATTTCTTCGGAAAATCCAATAGGATGCATTACTATTTCCACACATAAAGATGAAGAATACAAGGCGATCGATTGGTTAAGCGTCGACTCAGATCATCGCTATATTCATCGCTTGGCAGTTAATCCTGAAGCGCAAGGAAAAGGAAATGCAAAACGATTAATGGATTTCGCAGAAGCTAAAGCCCAAGAAGAAGGGGCTGTTTCGGTTCGACTGGATACATTCAGCAAAAACCTGCGCAATCAAAAATTTTATGAATGCAGAGGGTATCAGCGGTTAGGCGCTATTTATTTTCCGAAGCAAAGCAAGCATCCTTTTTATTGTTATGAATTGCTATTGAATTCCTAATTTTGCGGCTTGACAACCACACCTACTTCCATCTCATTTAAGCGCATTCAGCAGTTAGCATTACCAGCTATTGTTGCCGGAATTGCTGAACCCGTACTCTCGAGTACCGATGCTGCCGTGGTGGGAAACATTCCGGAGTTTGGCACCGAGTCGCTAGCCGCCGTTGGCGTAGTAGGGGCGTTTCTTTCAATGCTTATCTGGATCTTGGCACAAACACGCAGCGCAATTTCTGCCATCGTTTCTCAGAATCTTGGTGCAGGAAAATTAAAAGACTTGCACAGCTTCCCCGCTCAGGCTATTTATTTCAATATTGGGTTGAGCCTTATTGTGCTTGGAGGAACGTATTTTTTTGTGGAAGCCATCTTTCGTTTTCTCAATGCGGAAGGAATCATCCTTCAATTAAGTATTGATTATTACAATATCCGCGTTTGGGGGTTCCCTTTGACGCTCTTTACATTTGCAGTGTTTGGGCTCTTTCGCGGATTGCAGAACACCTTTTGGCCTATGATTATTGCCTTGGTGGGTGCTAGCGTCAATATCGGTTTAGATTTTGCGCTCGTATACGGAATAGAAGGTATTGTTCCGGCAATGAATATCAAAGGTGCCGCATGGGCTAGTCTTATCGCGCAAGCGCTAATGGCATTATTGTCTTTGATATTACTACTTCGGAAAACAGAAATTACACTCGGACTCAAATTTCCGATTCATCCTGAAATCAACCGATTGGTTAGTATGAGCTTCAACCTCTTCTTGCGCTCGGTGGCTCTAAATGCCGCACTATTGCTGGCCGTAAGAGAGGCTACCGCTCTTGGTAAAGAATATATCGCCGCCCATGCCATCGCCATTAATATTTGGTTGTTTTCTGCGTTCTTCATCGACGGATATGGAGCCGCAGGAAATATCTTGGGAGGAAAACTACTGGGCGCCAAAGATTATAAACAGTTATGGCTGTTAACCAAACGCGTAAATCTTTACAACTTGGTGGTATCATTAATCTTGATATTGCTAGGAGCATTAGGGTATCAAGCTTTAGGAAGACTGTTTAATAAAGACCCTGAAGTGTTGGCCGTCTTTTATTCTGTGTTTTATCTTGTGCTGTTGAGTCAGCCGCTAAATGCTATTACCTTCACCTTAGATGCTATTTTTAAGGGCTTAGGCGAAATGCGATATTTGCGAAATGTGCTGTTAGGTGCCACCTTCATAGGATTCGTTCCAGTACTCTATTTCAGCAAATATATGAACTGGGGGCTTACCGGTATTTGGATCGCTATTCTTGTCTGGGTGGTATACCGCGGTGCCGCACTAGTGATTAAATATGCGAAGTCGTATTACCCACTTCGATAATTTACAGCGATATTACTCCCCTATCATAGTGCTTCTTGATTTTTATGGAGAGTAAACGCTCATTCCTTAAAAATCGATACTTTTACAGAAAGTAACACATGGAAATAATAGAATTCATTGGTGGACCGGGTCTGTTCTTGATTTTAGCGATCTTAGTGATCGTTGTGGTCATCATCAGTAAAGTTAGAAATCGAAAATGAGTACCATACAAATCACAAAAATGTTTACGTTCGAAACCGGCCATGCCCTCTATGGGTATGATGGGAAATGCAGAAACGTACACGGCCATAGTTACAAACTTTCGGTGACAGTGGTAGGCACTCCTATTAGTGATCCAGATCATGTTAAATATGGAATGGTCATCGATTTTGGAGACCTGAAAAAGATCGTGAAAGAAGAAATTGTTGATGTTTTCGATCATGCTACCGTGTTCAATAAAAACACCCCTCATGTAGAATTGGCAAAGGAGCTAAAACAACGCGGACACAATGTACTATTAGTAGGGTATCAACCCACCAGTGAAATGATGGTCATTGACTTTGCCGATAAGATCAAGGCGCGTTTACCAAAAGATATTTCGCTACATTCATTAAAACTACAAGAAACTGATACCAGTTATGCTTCTTGGTATGCTTCTGAAAATGAAGAATAGTATTATTAGGTGACACTTATGAAGATCCCGGAAGGCAAAAAAATATACTTTTCAAGCGATAATCATCTCGGTGCCCCTACCCGAGAGGAAAGCTTGCCGCGTGAAAAGCGCTTCGTACAATGGCTGGATGACGTAAAAAAAGACGCTGCCGCCATTTTCTTGCTGGGAGATTTATTTGATTTTTGGTTTGAATATAAAACCGTAGTGCCCAAGGGGTTTGTTCGGGTGTTAGGGAAGCTTGCTGAAATAACTGATTCTGGCATTCCTATTTATTTCTTCGTTGGAAACCACGATTTGTGGATGCGTGACTATTTTGAAACCGAGCTCAACATACCGGTCTATAGAGAACCCGAAGCATTTACCTTCAATGATAAGAAGTTCTTAATTGGTCATGGTGATGGAAAAGGCCCTGGTGACAAAGGCTACAAGCGTATGAAGAAAGTGTTTGTGCATCCGCTTTCCAAGTGGCTTTATCGTTGGGTGCATCCCGACTGGGGGGTTCGTTTGGCACAACATCTTTCCGTTAAGAACAAATTGATATCCGGGGAAGAAGATCAAAAATTTTTGGGCGAGGAAAACGAATGGCTCGTACAGTATGCCAAACGAAAGTTAGAATCGCATCATTACCACTATTTTATCTTCGGACACCGACACCTTCCGCTGGAAATCAAACTCACTGAAAATTCTATGTATTACAATTTAGGCGATTGGATTCATCATTACACCTACGGTGTTTTTGACGGCACTGATTTTCAATTAAAAAAGTACTAGTCCGATAATCAAAAGGATAATGTTTAAAGTCAAGTCATTCTATTTTATATTTTTGACACAAAAAATTTTACTTTATGAAAGAGCTCTGCTTTTTATTTCTTCTAGTTTCCATAATTGTGCACGGGCAAAAACAAATAGGCGATGACATTGAAGGAGCGAATGTAGATGATTTAAGTGGTTTTAGTGTTTCCTTATCTTCAGATGGGAATATCTTGGCTATTGGCGCTCCTAATAACGACTTAAATGGCAATAATTCCGGTCATGTACGTGTATTCCAAAACCAAGGGGCGGGTTGGTCACAAATTGGTAACGATATTGAAGGAGAAATTTCTGGTGACTCTAGTGGGTATGATGTTTCATTGTCTTCAGACGGTAGTGTAGTTGCTATTGGCGCTCCATACAATGATGGGAATGGTAATAATTCTGGTCATGTACGTATCTTTAAAAATCAATCTGGTGTTTGGACACAATTAGGCAAAGATATTGATGGTGAAGCTGCAGGAGATCAAAGTGGAAGAAGTGTCTCATTGTCTTCGAATGGCAGTATCGTGGCTATTGGTGCTCCTTCTAATGTGGAAAGCGGCACTCAAGGTCACGTACGCCTGTACCAAAACATTGATGATAACTGGGTACAAATAGGAGAAGATATTGATGCAGAAGCATTAGGGGATAACAATGGTTGGAGCGTTTCTTTATCGTCGGATGGTTCTATTGTGGCTATTGGCGCTGAATCCAATGACGGAAATGGTGTGGATGCTGGCCATGTACGTGTTTATCAAAATCTAGGAGGGGTTTGGACACAAATTGGTCAAGATATTGATGGTGAAGCTGCAGGAGATCGAAGTGGATATAGTGTTTCCCTATCATCTGATGGTAGTGTGGTTGCTATTGGTGCAATTTTTAATGATGGGAATGGTAACGGCTCTGGTCATGTTCGCATCTATCAAAATCTTGGAGGGGTTTGGACACAAATTGGTCAAGATATTGACGGAGAAGCTGAACTTGATCTTTTTGGCTGGAGTGTTTTCTTATCTTCAGATGGCAGTAGTGTGGCTATCGGTGCTAATCATAATAACGGAAATGGGAAAGATTCTGGTCATGTGCGTGTCTACCAAAATGTTGCAGGTCTTTGGAACCAGATAGGTACTGATATTGATGGGCAAGCTGCTGGAGATCAAAGTGGTCATATTGTATCTTTATCTCCTAATGGTAATACTTTAGCTATTGGCTCTCCACATAATCAAACAAATGGTGAAGACTCTGGACACGTTCGGGTTTTTGATTTAACAGCTATATTTTCTAGCACGGATGTCATTCTAAGCAATATTATGCTGTATCCGAATCCATCAAACCATCTAATAAATGTTTCTTTAGAACCTCATAATAAATTAGAAAAAATAAACTTATACAGTCCACTTGGACAGTTATTATATTCAGGGAATAGATTGAAATTAGATGTATCTAATCTCGCGAAAGGCAATTACTACGTAGAAATATCTACCAAAGAAGGAAAGGCGGTAAAAATGATAATCGTTAAATAGCTTAAATTTATCTAGGTGTTGGTATGGATCCGAACTTTAAAGGTATATCATTTGGTTGGTTTTCTTGGCGTGTTCGGGGAAGTAAGCAAGTACAGCTTTGGACAAATAACTTCATCATCTTAAGAGTTTTTGATGGCACGTCTTTCGAACTTAAAAAATTCAGACCTTAATATCTTTCAATCGAAGTTGCAATTGTGTCATCCCCTGCCAGTGGTTTTCATCAATGACATACGCCGCCTGAAAGACTTCTTCGCCACAGGCAATCGATTCTTTATCAGCCATGCTAAAGCCAATTCCTACGAACGTTGGACTCCCATGTTGCTGCATCACGAGGCGCAAATGACTCTTATCTTCCCCAACACAACGGCCGGACCCGGTATCACGCACTTCTGAACTCATAAAGACTGGCGTTCGATTGCCGGGTCCAAAAGGGGCAAATTGCTTTAGTATACGATAGAATTTAGGGGTGATGTTGGCTAGCGAAATTTCGGCATCAATGAGCAGTTCTGGCGTTCGAAACTTCGGATCCATCGTTTCGGAAACAACGTCTTCAAAAGCTTGCTTAAATTTCTCATACTTCGAGGGTTCCATTGTGAGTCCCGCCGCATAGGTATGCCCCCCATACTGCTCAATGTGTTCTTCACATTGTGTTAATGCTTCATAGACATCGAATCCGCGAACCGAACGGGCTGAAGCCGCTAACTTGTCACCGCTTTTCGTAAACACCAAGGTGGGGCGATAATACGTTTCTATCAGGCGTGAGGCCACAATACCGATCACTCCTTTGTGCCATGACGGGTCAAAAACGACGGTTGTATGTGTCTCGGTTTCTTGATTCTGAACGATCTGCTCTAAGGCTTCCGCAGTAATACTTCGATCAGCATCTTTTCGACTGGCGTTATATGCCTCTATTTCCGAAGCAAAAGCCTCAGCTCGGCTTGGATCCTCTTCGGTTAACAGAGCAACGGCGCGATTTCCGTGCTCCATACGTCCCGCAGCATTGATTCGCGGCGCAACGATAAAAACCACGTCGCTGATGGTCAATTCTGTTTTCTTTACTTGCTGTAATAGTGCTTGAATACCAACTCTCGGGGTAGCATTAATTACTTGGAGTCCGTAATACGCTAACACCCTGTTTTCTCCTGTAATAGGAACAATATCCGCTGCAATCGCAGTTGCGACCAGATCGAGATACGGCAGCAACGCTTCTATGGATTCCTTTTTTCTGCTTCCTAAGGCTTGTATCAATTTAAAACCCACACCGCAGCCGCAAAGCTCCTTATAGGGATAAGAACAATCTTCACGTTTCGGGTCAAGGACTGCAATCGCCTTCGGAAGTTGATTGCCGGGCCTATGGTGATCACAAATAATAAAATCGATTCCTTTTTCGGAAGCGTAAGCAACTTTGTCAACCGCTTTCACGCCGCAATCCAAAGCAATGATGAGCGAAATGTCATTGTCTTCGGCATAATCAATACCTTGAAAAGAAACTCCGTATCCTTCCGTATAGCGATCAGGAATATAATTGCTCACCTTCTCGTAAAAACTTCTCAAATATGAAGTCAACAAAGCCACACTAGTGGTTCCGTCTACATCATAATCGCCATAGATTAAGATATGCTCTTCGTTGGTTATAGCGGCTTCAATTCGCCTCACTGCTTTATCCATATCCTTCATCATAAAAGGGTCGTGAAGGTCTTCCAACGAGGGGCGGAAAAATTTTTTTGCAGCTTCAAAGGTTTCAATTCCGCGGTTTGCAAGCAGCGCAGCAATAATTGGGTCGACTCCCAAGGCTTCAGAAAGATGGCGCACCACCTTGGAGTTAGGTTTCGGTTTTAGGGTCCAGCGCATAGAAAATGGATTCTTTGGGGAGTAGCCCTTAAAATTACAAAAATGTAAGCCAATTTCTGAAAAAGGGTTTTTCCTATCTGCAGAGTTTTTTCACTGTTGAATATCCAATTGTTTAACGTGTTGATTATCAGTTATTATCCCTTCCGAAGCAGTACCCCACAACCTATCTTTACCCTCTCGTAATTCAAGAATTGAATAACCCTAAAACCCAACTATTATGAAATACTCATTAATCGGAAAGCTTTTTGCCTCCATTTGCGATAGTCAGCGGGACCCGGTTCCAAACACCGTTGTTCGACTGTATCGCTTAGAAGAGGCCATGAATGCTGCTACGGCTTATACCGCGGCACAAAGCAAAGAAGTATCACAAGTCTTTGACGAAAAACAAGTAAAAAGTAGAAAGCATCTATTTTTAGCGGAAACAACCACCGATCGAAACGGAAATTATTCGTTTGAAATTGATGGCGAGAAGCATGACTATCATGGAGGTGCTGTAGCTGTTGTGCTATACTACAATGAAATGCCTGATTACGGTCAACATGGAGATGCGCTGCCCAAAAACTTTACGATGTTTGAAGTCTTGCTGGATGTAGTGCAACCGAAATGGCGAGAAACTAACGACGGGCTGTCAGCCAGTTGGAATCACACCATGCTACAGCGTATTTGGTGTTATATTCTACAACGGTTAGACTTGTGGGTCATCTGCGGAACAGTGCTTAACTGTAAATCACAAGAGCCGATTCAAGGGATTGAAGTGACGGCCATGGATGATGACATTATCACTGACGATCTCCTTGGAACTGCTGTAACCAACAGCGAAGGACGATTTTGTATCGTATATCGCTCTATAGATTTCAAAAAAACCTTTCTCTCGCCGTTTATCAATATCGAAACGACACCTCCTTTCAGTTTTGACAGCGGTCCTGATGTATATTTCAAATTCTCCATTGGAGGCGAGGAGTTCTATGCGGAGAGTCCTTCTGAAGCGCAAAAAACCGGAAGAAAAAATGTAGGGAACTGTCTGTGCGTTCGCCTGTGTTTAGACAACGCGCCAAGCACAACACAAGACCCTCCGGCCGCTTTTTATGAAATTGGTTATCACCGTAAGTATCATCCTATTTTAAATATAGACCCAACTTCCGGAAAGACAACGGGTTCGCCTACTGCTGCATGGAATGAGCAAGCGTTCTATTCTACGATCGAGTTACGCGGTTCCCTTTCAGAAGAATTAAATGGAAATCCTGTGGAATATAAATTTCAATATGCGGAAGTGGCTTCACCAACCGATGATATTTCAGCCGTGGCAACGTGGACGGATGTAACGGAAGGCGATATTGCAAACACAATAATCGCTTCTAGAATTGTATCGCTGTTTCCGTTTCCGCAATCTGAATACTACGCTATCAAAGCTTCCGGTTCACAAAATCCTGTGAATATCGTAGATAACTGGATTCAAGTGCCACAGTATTCTGGGAGTGGTTTCGACATCTTTTTCAATGGTGCCTTACTGAAATTAGACACAAAAAAATTAGCTGTCGCGACGGTAGATAAAGCTTCTTTGGTTCCCGGGAATAGCTCGACACCTTTAGAAAAGAATCGTTATTTCATCATTAGAATGTTGAAGCGAGAACAAGGAAACCCTGCAACCGAAGCCTTGGCAGGTTTCTCAAGAGCCTTGGCGATTTTCAATACTACCTATCAAAATGTAGGTCAGGGGGGATCACAAATGCCGTCTGATACGAGTAATGAATTAGGGATCGCCACGCTCGATTTACAAGAGCTAGTGGACGGAGGTGCGTGCAGCGAATTAACAAACACCATCACGGTAAATTATACTGCTGCGAATCCAAACCTAGGAAACGTATCACTGACCATGTACGGACCCGGAGCGACAAATTCTTTTGCGCCCATAAGTGTGGCAAGCCCGGGGGAAGAGGCCCATGGATCCTCAGCATATACAGGAGATTACAATGCCTTGCAAAGTTGTGCGTATGAAGTGAAACTACACGCGGAGCTGAATTTGACGAACGGCGAGCAGCAACACCATACCATTTGGGATCGTGTGATCTTTTGCAGATAACCTCCTTTCTAACTAACCAATTAAACCGCGATGCATCGTTATATGTGTTGCGGTTTTTCTATTTTTAGATCCTTAAATCGATTCTATGCCTCTTGTTACTCCATTACCTCCCACCCACGATCAAGAAACCCAACAACTTGCTGAATTTTTCAATGAAACCCTAGGCTTTTGCCCCAATAGCGTGCTTACCATGCAACGCAGGCCCGCCATTAGCAAGGCCTTTATCAACCTCAATAAAGCGGTCATGGCTAACGAAGGCAGGGTGACTTCAGCCTTAAAACGAATGATTGCTTGGGTAAGTAGCAATGCCACCGGCTGTCGGTACTGCCAAGCGCACGCCATTCGCGCTGCCGAACGTTATGGGGCCGAGCTAGAACAATTAGACAACATCTGGGAATATCGCACCCATCCCGCTTTTTCGGAGGCCGAACGCGCGGCACTCGATTTTTCGTTGGCGGCTTCTCAAGTTCCAAATGCCGTAGATGAAACCATAAAAGAACGTTTGTATCAACATTGGGAGGAAGGTGAGATTGTAGAAATGCTAGGAGTTATATCGTTGTTCGGATATTTGAATCGATGGAATGATTCAATGGGCACCAGCATTGAAACGGGTGCTGTAGAAAGTGGGGAAAAATACTTAGGAAAACACGGTTGGGAAAAAGGGAAGCATCATTAAGCGCAGCTTCTTCATTTCTTTCCACCAATTACGATAACCAACTCTCCTTTGGGTGGCTGTTGTTCAAAATGCGCTAAGACCTCTAGCAGCGTGCCTCGGATGGTTTCTTCATGAAGTTTCGTTAGTTCTCGAGAGACGGATACATTTCGGTCTTCACCAAAAAATGCTACAAATTGCCCTAAGGTCTTCACAAGTTTATGTGGAGATTCATAGAAAACCAGCGTCCGGGTTTCCTCTGATAATGCAGTCAGGCGTGTTTGCCGTCCTTTTTTTACCGGCAAAAATCCTTCGAAAACAAAACGATCGTTTGGGAGTCCGCTATTCACTAACGCCGGAACAAAGGCTGTGGCTCCAGGCAAACAATCTACTTCAATCCCTTCTTTTACACAGGCGCGTACCAACAAAAAGCCGGGATCACTTATGGCGGGGGTTCCTGCATCGCTTATGAGCGCGATCGTTTCGCCTTGAGTAATTCGCGCTACGACTCCCGTTACTGTTTTATGCTCATTGTGCATATGATGTGATTGCATCGGTGTTCCAATCTCATAATGTTTTAAGAGCTTTCCGCTAGTGCGCGTGTCTTCCGCCAAAATAAGATCGACCTCGTTTAACACTTTGATCGCTCTTAAGGTGATGTCTTCTAAATTTCCAATGGGCGTAGGAATCACATACAATTTACCCATGAGTGGTGTTGCTATTATTGAAATCTTTTTTCAACGGCTGCCATAAATCGATTGGCATATTCATCTTTCTGAAGCCAGTAATTATATTCCGGTTTTACCTTGCCTTTGATAAAAGTTTCGGCTTCGTCATACGAGGAGAAGGTGCTTAGCTGCGAAAGGACACGGTTATAGTCTTCCGCACTTCCTGCAAAAAGATGCTGAATAAAGGCCAAACGATCGTTCAACCCTATTTGCACCCCGGTACTTACACTATCGTTTATAGATTTTGGCTTTTCACTCATGCCAAGATCGTTGATCAATTTCTTTTTATCAGAAGGCGGGGGGGCTCCCTTACTCGGTTCTTTTTCCTGAAGATTGTTAGACGAAGCAGCGCTTTGCTGTTGCTGTTTTCGTTCAAAAACCGGCATTTCTTGATAGTTGGAAGCAAACTCTTCTAGGTCGTTTTTTTGGTAGTGTTTCTTCGGAAGGATCTCTTCCAACAGTTGATCTACTTTTTGTGACTGCTCTGGCATTTGGGCCACGAGATCTTTTATTTTTTCAATAACAGGCTCTACCAGATCTTCTTTGTGTTCGGGTTGCGGAACCGGCTGTGGATCAGCAAACCATTGTTGTTCCCGAAACGTTTTTGAGTCGAAAGATTCATGTGCTTCTGATTCCTTATTTTCAGTTCCTTCTAACTGCTGTTCCAGATACTCTAACACCGAAAGTTTTTCATATAACATCCTAACCGCACTTTTCAGTTGTGTTGTGTTGGCGGTGGTCGACGCACCGCTAAGATGTTGTGCAATAGCCTGTATTTCTTCTAGAAGTTGCTTCTTCATAATTTTTTATCGTTATCGCTTTCTGCTCCCTATTGTTTTGTTAAATTTACGCATCCTATAGGTAAACGTCAAGGATTTCCTTTTTATTCTGAAAGAACCCATGTTTCTAGAAAACACCGTCAATCAAAAAGAGCAATTTGGCTGGATCGAAGTGATCTGCGGCTCGATGTTTTCGGGAAAAACTGAAGAGTTGATCCGTCGCCTAAAACGCGCTCAATTTGCACGTCAGAAAGTTGAGATCTTCAAACCTACCGTAGATGTTCGTTACGACGAAGATAAAGTAATCTCCCACGACAGTAACGAGATTCGTTCTACGCCCGTTCCTGCAGCGGCCAACATTCCTATTTTGGCAGACAATTGTGATGTGATCGGAATTGACGAAGCGCAATTTTTTGATGATGAGATCGTAAAGGTGTGTAATGATCTTGCCAATCGCGGAGTTCGTGTGATTGTAGCGGGATTGGACATGGATTTTAAAGGCAACCCCTTTGGCCCTATGCCTGCTTTAATGGCTACTGCCGAATATGTTACCAAGGTACACGCTGTTTGCACCCGAACCGGAAACTTGGCCAACTACAGCTACCGTAAAGCACAAAGCGAGGATCTGGTATTGTTAGGTGAGACAGATGAATACGAGCCACTAAGCCGCGCTGCTTACTTTAAGGCGGTGCTTCGTGAAAAAGTTCGGAAGATGGATGTGAAAGACCCTGAAGAGCTTCCGTCAAAAAAACAAGCTTGAAAATGCAGACGCAAGAAACAGTCTTGGAGATCGACCTCCATGCATTGGCCCATAACTACAAATTCATTACTTCAAATATTTCCGAAGAAACCAAGGTGATGGCCGTTGTCAAAGCCTTTGGATACGGAAGTGACGCCATTGCCGTGGCCAAAAAACTAACGGCTCTGGGTGTCTCTTACTTTGCCGTAGCCTATGCCGAAGAAGGTGTTGCGCTACGACGAGCAGGGATCACCTTACCGATTTTAGTCTTACATCCATTACCCGCACATTGCGAAACCATTATCGATTCGTGCTTAGAACCGGCTATTTATAGCAAGAAGATCCTTGAGGACTTCCTACAAACAGCTCAAAAGAAACAACAGAAAAACTATCCCATTCATATTAAATTCAACACCGGTTTAAACCGTTTAGGTTTTGGCAAAGAGGACGTGCCGTATCTTAGAAAGGAGCTTCCCAAGGCCTCATCCCTAAAGGTGGCTTCGTTATTTTCTCACTTGGTGGCAAGTGAAGATCTTTCGGAAAAAACCTTTACGCAGCAACAGATCAAGGAATTCGAAGCACTTGCCGATGCGGTTTCCGAAGTGCTGTCACATCGTCCATGGCGCCATCAGAGTAACACCTCAGCCATTTTTAACTATCCGGAAGCGCATTTTGATATGGTACGAATGGGTATCGGACTGTATGGCTATGGAAATTCAGAAGCAATCAATGAGCAACTAAAACCGGTAGCCACATTAAAAGCCATTATCACACAAATTCACGAAGTACAGATTCACGAGACGGTAGGTTATAATAGAGCCTATACTGCCAAGGGAAACGAGCGTATCGCCACGTTGGCAATAGGGCATGCAGACGGTATTTCAAGACATTATGGAAAAGGCGTAGGAAGCTTCCTCATACACGGAAAAATGGCTCCGGTCGTAGGCAATGTTTGTATGGATATGCTCATGGTCAATGTAACGAATATCGATTGTGAAGAGGGTGATGAAGCTCTCTTCTTCGGAAGCGAGCAATCGGCAGCAGCACTATCTAAACGGGCGCAAACCATTCCTTATGAACTGCTAACTGGCATCTCGCAACGCGTGAAGCGGGTAGTCCTTGGCGCCTAAGTCTCTAATATTTTGAATGTTTCGTTCTGAATTAAACTAATTTCGTACCTTCGTTTTACTAACCTTAAAACCTCGTAACATGTTAAAAGAATTTAGAGATTTTATCATGACTGGTAACGTCATTGACCTGGCGGTAGCAGTGATCTTAGCAGGCGCAGTAGGAATGGTGGTCACCGGTTTTACCAATGACATCATGATGCCTATTGTTGGTCATTTTGCCGGCGGTTTGGATTTCGCCGACATGAAATACGTTCTGGATGAAGCAGTAGTAGGTGCCGATGGCGAAGTAGTAGAGCCCGAAAATGCCGTTATGTACGGTAAGTGGGTCAATGCACTTATCAATCTTGTAATTGTAGGATTTGTTCTCTTCCTTATCGTGAAGGCATATGCCAAAGTTCGTAAGAAGAAAGAAGAAGCCCCTGCTCCGGATCCGGGACCCTCTGAAAAAGATATCTTGATCGAAATTCGAGACGAATTGAAGAAAAAATAATACGTAGCGACCGCTACACTACATACATAACCCTAAACCCTCCCATATCGGGAGGGTCTTTTTTATGTTTTTGCCCTAAATTTCTTAAATCATTGACGTATTTTTGATTCAAAATCAACGCTATGAAACTCGCTGTTGTGGGTGCCACCGGAATGGTTGGTACGGTACTATTACAAGTCTTAGAAGAACGTAATTTCCCGATTTCTGAATTATTATTGGTTGCTTCGGAACGTTCTGTAGGAAAAACAATACTATTCAAAGGAGCATCACACTCCATTGTTTCCATGCAATCAGCAATCGCTGCCAAACCCGATATCGCTATCTTTTCAGCAGGAGGGAATACGTCCTTAGAGTATGCTCCCAAATTTGCGGAAGCCGGCACTACGGTTATTGACAATTCTTCCGCTTGGCGCATGGATCCTGATAAAAAATTAGTCGTACCGGAAATCAACGCGTCCCTATTAACGACTTCCGATAAAATCATCGCCAATCCCAATTGCTCGACCATACAATTGGTAATGGCCTTAGCGCCATTACACCGTAAATACCAAGCAAAACGTGTGGTCGTTTCCACCTACCAATCTGTGTCAGGAACAGGAGTCAAAGCGGTTCAACAAATGGAAAATGAAATGGCCGGTATTTCCGGACCCATGGCATACCCCTATCCTATTCACAAAAACGCCTTACCGCACTGTGACGTGTTTGAGGCTAATGGATTTACCAAAGAAGAAATGAAACTGGCACGTGAACCGCAGAAAATTCTTGATGATCGAAGCTTTTCGGTTACAGCAACGGCTGTGCGCATTCCCACGGCCGGAGGTCACAGCGAATCGGTGAATGTAGAGTTCCGTACTGATTTCGATCTTTCTGAAGTGCGACAACTGCTACATGACACCCCAGGGGTGGTGGTACAAGATAATCCCGACACCAATACCTATCCTATGCCGATCTATGCGCACCATAAAGATGATGTTTTCGTAGGTCGCATCCGAAGGGACGAAACGCAACCCAACACCCTTCATTTATGGATCGTTAGTGATAATCTTCGAAAAGGGGCCGCAACCAATGCGGTTCAAATTGCAGAATATTTGGTTGAAAAAAAACTCGTCTAAAAAATTATTTGTAAGCGCTGTTGCGATGGTTCGTCTAAAGGGTTCACTTAAGAACACCTTACCATGAAAATCTTTCATCTTATTTTACGATTGGGCCTCGGATTATTATTACTTACTTTCGGTTTCAATAAGTTTTTTTGGTTTTTAGCTGATTTCGATTTTACTGGTTTCCCGGAAGCGGAACATCTTTTTAATGCCTTGCGTTTTTCTGGAGAAGCACCTACAGGAAAAGGCTATTTAATGGATGCCGTAGGCCTTACTGAAATCGTGGTTGGAGCGTTGCTTGTTGTAAAAAAATGGGTGCCATTTGCCTTGGTTATGTTGGTTCCTATTTCATTGAACTTAGTGCTTTTTCACCTATTTGTTAATCTTCCGAACATAGGACCTGCAGCCTTGGTGTTCTTAGTAAATGGATATTTAATGTACGTGCACCGCTCTTCGTATCGCACTTTATTTTCTTCAGAATGAACGATTTCTTCGGAAGAAATTTGAAAAAAAAGAAGCTACTTGAAATAAAATCTTTTTAGTACATTTAGGGGCTTTCAGCAATTGATTTTAAAGCCCTTAATGATTTGTAGCCCTATGTTTCTAAAACAAACTATTTATACATTCGCCGTTGCAGCCCTTTCTCTTTTTCTAATGCAGGCCTGTAAGTCGGATGATAATGGATATTCTGACGTCACGGATGATACTGATGATGGCGGTGTTGCACTTCCAATTAGCGCACAGCCTGATGCGGGTGAGACCTTTCAAAATGCATCCTTGGAGATTGCTATTCTAAGCAATGACCAAAACGTCCCTGAAGATGCGCAAATTACGTTGAGTGAACCGGGGTCAGGAATAGTGTCGCTTATTGATCCAAACAATACTCCCGGTACTATTTTAGATGATGTAGCTTCTTATGCGCCAGATGGATCTTACGTAGGAGAAACCTCCTTTACTTATACTGTTTGTGATGCTGAAGGTGGAAATTGTGACACCGGAACCGTGACCATTAACGTTCTTCCTTTTTCTCCTGTTAATTTCGATATTAATGAAGTGCCATATGACACCTTGTCTGAATATAATTTCTTTGACGGTGCTATGGCCGATCAAAACCCGGTATACGGCGTTGTACCGTACGAGCCTATAAGCGCTCTATTTACTGATTACGCGCACAAAAACCGATACCTGTGGATGCCCAACGGCGTGAGGGCCTCCTACGTTTCTGATGCTGATGTATTAGATTTTCCTGTAGGAACCGTTCTTATCAAATCATTCTTCTACGACAACGTACAACCTGCTAACGAAACCGAGATTCTAGAAACGCGCTTGATGATTCGAAAAGAAGAGGGATGGATTTTTGCAAATTATATTTGGAATGAGGATCAGAATGAGGCATTTTTCAATTTAGACGGTGCCAATGTTCCTATCTCTTGGATTGATGATGATGGAACGAGCAGAAGTACTACTTACCGAATTCCTTCGGAAAGCGAATGCTTTACCTGTCATAAATCATTTGACAGCAATACTCCCATAGGCTTGAAGCCACAGAGTCTTGATAAAGACTATCCCTATGCAGATGGCCTGTCAAACCAATTACAGAAATTTATTGACATGGGATACCTTGAAGCTAGTGTTCCTTCAACCATTAACGCTGTTGTTGATTATACCGATACTTCGCAACCTATTGATCTTAGAATGCGTTCGTATGTGGATATCAATTGCGCAAGTTGTCATTCAGACGGAGGCCATTGTGACTATCGATCGCTGCGATTTGCTTTCAATGAAAACGACACGCCGGAAAATATGGGTATTTGTGTCACTCCGGACACCCCGATTCCGGGTCAATCTCGAATCGTAGTTCCCGGTGATATAGATACTTCTGTTCTATATTTCCGAATCAATACCGAAGCAGAAGAATATAGAATGCCTCTTATTGGCAGAACCTTAATACAAGACGATGCCGTAACCTTGGTTGCCGATTGGATCAATTCGTTATCAGGCAGCTGTGATTAATAACTAAATTAAATTTTCAACTTATGAAAAAACCAATACTCCTCGCTTTTTCACTCCTCACCCTCTGTGTATACGGACAACAGCGGTCTGGTGGAGACTTGTCCTTTACCGTTTCATCCATCGGAACTTCCGGCACAGATCGCGCCGTGGTAGACATGAATGGCGATTACTTAGACGATGTTGTTTCCGTTACCAGCACGAACGTACAGATCTTTTACCAACAACCTGACGGATCATTCGTAGAAACAAATATTACTACAACGCCGGCTGATTACAACCCATCTTGGTCTCTCGCAGCAGCTGATTATGATCGTAATGGCTATACCGATCTATTGTATGGTGGTGGAAGTGGCGTTACCTTCATGCGTGCCAATAATGACGGCACAGGATTTACAGAAATTTCCGGTCCCGAATTTGTATTCTCGCAGCGCTCCAACTTTATCGACATTAATAATGACGGGAATCTCGATGCTTTTGTTTGTCACGATGTGGAGCCCAATGTGTATTACCTCAACGATGGAGACGGAAATCTTACGCATATTCAAGGTGGATTAGGCGATTTCCCTTCAGGAGGAAATTATGGATCGGTTTGGATTGATTATGACAATGATCGCGACATGGACTTGTTCATCGCTAAATGTGGTGGTGGTCCCGACAGACGTGACAATGAATTACACAACAATAACGGTGACGGCACCTTTTCTGAAATTGGCGCTGAAACCAACCTTGAAGATTCTATGCAAACCTGGTCGTCTGCATGGGGAGATTACGACAACGATGGTGACATGGATATTTGGATTGGTGCGAGTACCACTTCTGATGGATTCCACCGTCTAATGGAAAATAATGGCGACGGAACCTTTACAGATGTAATTTCTACTTCAGGACTTACAGGATTTTCAGCAACCGGAATTGAAAACTGTCCCGGAGACTTCAATAACGACGGAAACTTAGATATTCTTTCTAATGGAAACATTCTGTTAGGAAATGGCGATCTTACCTTTACGATAGAATCTAATGTTCTTTCTTCAAGCAATGGCGCGTTAGGGGATCTTAATAACGATGGTTTCTTGGATGCATTTATTGGTGGAAGTATTTATTACAACGCTGGAAACGGCAATAATTGGATCGCGATCAATACCGTGGGTACCGACAGTAATATCAACGGAATTGGTGCTCGGGTAGAGATTGAAACCGAGTCTGGCGTTCAAATTCGGGATATTAGAAGCGGCGAAGGTTTTCGATATATGAGTACCATGCGCGCGCACTTCGGAATTGGTACCGATACGAGTATCGACCGGCTCACCATTTACTGGCCTTCCGGAGCGGTAGATGAAATTCTTAACCCAAATATCAATGAAACGATTACGGTAGAGGAAGGAAGTACGTTCGGATTAGAAGATTTTCTAACTGAAAACCTAATTCTATACCCCAACCCTACCCGCAGTGAATTGAACATCAACCTTCAGTATGGCTTTGACAACGCAATCTATTCTGTTTTTGATGTGCAGGGACGACGCGTCATGAACGGAGTACTAGAAGCCGGAAGTCTGGATGTTTCTGGAATTACCGCCGGAAATTATATCTTAAGAATCATGACTAACGGTACAATTCAAACGCAACGATTTATAAAACAATAAGCACACTAAAGGTTTTATATAGAAGGTCTTTTTCAAATGAAAAAGACCTTTTTTTATGGGCAATTGCAGGTTGATGGCCTCGTTACCAACTTTTTACGTATCTTAATACAACAAACCACTAACCCAACCCATTATGACTGCTTCCTTCACCAAAATTCTCCGTTGGCTCTTGGGCGTCTTTTTACTTGTTTTCGGAATTAATAAATTTGTCGGCTTTCTTCCAACACCAGAATTTCCCGACGAAGCTGCCAATTTCATCAGTTCTCTGGACGCCACAGGATATGTTTTATATCTGATTGCCCTTTTTGAAATTTTCATTGGCATCCTATTGCTAGCAAATAAGTGGGTGGCGTTTGCCCTACTACTCCTAGCCCCAATTTCTTTGAATATTTTGTTATTCCATGTATTCTTAGACCTTTCAGATATTTGGGGAGCTCTTGTAGTGGTTTCGCTCAATGTGCTCTTGATTTATAAATACTGGAAAGCCTATCGGCCTCTTTTTCAGTATTGACCTGTTTTATGCCTTCGGAATTCGTACCTTTATAGCCTTAAAGACCTTTTCCTATGAAGCATTTATCATTGGCAGGAATGGCTCTCTTCGCTATGTTTTCCTGTAATCAAGAACCCAAAAAAGAAACGGCTGTGTTGACCTACCCCGAAACCAAAAAAGTGGATACCGTTGATACGTATTTCGGTACTGAAGTACAAGACCCCTATCGTTGGTTGGAGGACGACCGAAGTGACGAAACTGCCGACTGGGTGCAGCGTCAGAATAAAGTGACCTTTGGCTATTTAGAGAATATTCCTTTTCGGGATGAATTGAAACAACGCCTTACCGATCTGTGGAACTACGAAAAAATAAGTGCTCCTTTTAAAGAAGGAGATTACACCTATTTTTATAAGAATGACGGACTCCAAAATCAATACGTTATCTATCGTTATAAAACCGGAGAAGATCCGGAAACTGCTGAAGTTTTTCTAGATCCGAATACGTTTAAAGATGATGGAACCATTTCGTTGGGCGGACTCAGCTTTTCGGAGGATGGCCAGATGGCCGCTTACAGTATTTCTGAAGGAGGAAGCGATTGGCGAAAGGTGTTGATCATGGATGCAGCATCAAAAGAAATTGTTGAAGACACTTTGGTAGATATCAAATTCAGTAATCTTTCGTGGAAAGAGAACGATGGCTTTTACTATTCTAGTTACGATAAGCCCGAAGGAAGCGAGCTTTCCGCTAAAACAGACCAGCACAAACTTTTCTACCACAAATTAGGAACACTACAAAGTGAAGACAAACTGATCTTTGGAGGCACCAATGCAGAAAAGCATCGCTATGTGAGCGGAAGCGTTTCAGAAAACAACCGATGGTTGCAGATCACCGCAAGTGTTTCTACTTCAGGAAATAAACTGTTTTTAAAAGACCTACAAAACCCGAACAGTAAGTTAATTACAGTGTTGGATCATACCGATAGCGACACTTATCTTATCGACAGTGATGGAGATACTTTGTTTTTCGTTACCAATCTAAATGCGCCTAATCGTAAGATCGTAACAGCCACCATAAACCAACCCACTCCGCAGCATTGGAAGGATTTCATTCCGGAGACAGAGCATGTGTTGAGTGCTTCTACCGGAGGTGGATATTTCTTCACTGAATATATGGTAGATGCGGTTTCGCAGGTATTACAATATGATTATGACGGAAAACTTGTTCGTGAAATATCGCTGCCCGGTATTGGAAATGCTAATGGCTTCGGAAGCAAAAAAGATGAAAAAGAACTGTATTATTCCTTTACCAACTATGTGACTCCTTCCAGCATTTACAAATACGATATCGAGTCGGGAACATCACAATTGTACCGCTCTCCAGAGATCGATTTTAATACTGACGACTATGTGAGTGAACAAGTGTTTTACACCTCCAAAGATGGCACCAAGATCCCGATGATTATTACGCACAAAAAGGGAATTAAAAAGGATGGAAAAAATCCTACGATACTTTACGGATACGGAGGATTCAATATTAGCCTTACACCCTCGTTTAGCATTACCAACGCCGTCTGGATGGAACAAGGAGGAATCTACGCGGTTGCAAACCTTAGAGGAGGCGGGGAATATGGAAAAGAATGGCATAAGGCAGGCACCAAAATGAACAAGCAAAACGTGTTTGATGATTTTATCGCTGCCGCGGAATACCTTATTGACGAACAATATACTTCCAGTGATTATCTCGCGATTCGAGGAGGGTCTAACGGCGGACTCCTCGTGGGCGCCACTATGACGCAGCGCCCTGACTTGATGAAGGTAGCTCTGCCGGCTGTTGGCGTACTAGACATGTTGCGTTACCATACCTTCACTGCCGGAGCTGGGTGGGCGTATGATTATGGCACTTCCGAAGAAAGCCAAGAAATGTTTGAGTATTTAAAAGGATATTCGCCCGTTCATAATGTTAAAGAAGGCGTTTCCTATCCTGCCACTTTAATCACTACGGGCGACCATGACGATCGTGTTGTGCCGGCGCATAGTTTCAAATTTGCAGCGGAACTTCAAGAGAAACATCAAGGCTCTAATCCGGTGGTGATTCGTATTGAAACAGATGCGGGCCATGGTGCAGGAACTCCGGTGAGTAAAACTATTGAGCAATATGCAGACATTTTTGGATTTACGCTATATAACATGGGCTATGAAGTACTTCCGGAAAAGGTCAACGAGAACTTGAAAGAATAAAAACTTCTTTGTAATAAAACAATCAGGGCGTGCTTCTATGACTAGAGCCGCCCTTTTGCAATCTATACAAATCCTATGCTGAAAGTAGCTATCGATCAATTTTCATACGGAGCAAAAACGGTTCTGCAAAAGGTAGCATTTTCGCTGACGCCCGGAGAACACCTTTCAATTTTAGGAGAAAGTGGTTGTGGAAAATCTACCTTATTACATCTTATTTATGGATTGCTTCCGTTGGAAAATGGAGCCATACATTGGAAGGGGAACAAACTGTTAGGGCCCTCCCAACAATTGATTCCGGGAGAACCTTTTATGAAACTTGTTGCTCAAGATCTTAATGTGATGCCGTTCACTACCGTAGAAGAGAATGTAACCGATTATTTAAGCGGACCATCTTTTCAGAAGGAAGAAAATAGGGTTGAAGAGCTCTTAACGATTGTGGGGCTTACCGAGTACCGAAATGTTTTGGTCAAATCGCTAAGTGGCGGACAAAAGCAGCGCGTTGCCTTGGCGAGAGCCTTAGCAAAAACGCCTGAATTATTGTTGTTAGATGAGCCTTTTAGTCATATTGACACCTTCCGAAAAAACAGGCTGAGAAGACAGCTGTATGCTTATTTAAAGGAAGAAGGCATTAGTTGTATTACCGCCACACATGATGCACAAGAAGCCCTTGCCTTTTCAGATAGGATTTTAATGCTCCGTAATGGAAACGTAGAAGCCTTGGAGGTGCCACAGGTTTTGTATAACAATCTTGCAAATACGTATCAAGCCGGTTTTTTTGATGAAGTAACGGTACTTCCGAAGAAACAATTCCCTCAAGCCTCAAAACGAATCTTACTTCCTCACGAGTGGGAGGTTACCTCCATAGAAACTCCCTACAAGGTTCAACTAACGCAACAATACTTTAGAGGGGTGGATTTTCTAATAGTAGGAAAGATCGGTGAAGTCCCCGTGTATTTCAGCCACCCTGAAGAAATAGTAGCACCCTCCGTTTTCTTAACCATCAAGGCATCGCTATAAAAGGCGAACGATCTGTTGCGAAACACCATTGAAGGTAATCGTTTGCCCTTCTGCTTTTCCAAGCAATGCTTGACCCATTGGAGCGCTCGAAGAAAGACAGAAATACGTTGCTCCTTCAATCGTAACGGCACCTATAGAGACACTAATAAAATAACTTGCCTTTTCTGTTATTACTAAACTCCCTCGTCTGGCTTTTGTGCTTGTAGTATTCACATCTATTCGCTGCAACATCGATTGCATCTTTTCGATTTCTTTCAACTGATTCCCTAGATGCTCTCGATCTAATTGCAACATGGCACGACTCGTTTCATGCTTATCGCCGGCACTGCTTTTAGTTGCTTCCGAAAGGGATCCTATAATAGCATTAATTCTTTTTTGAACATGCTCCCATCGAGATTGCACATGTGCTTCACAGGCTTCCAACAGAAGGGGTTTAATTCTTTGAGGCGGTGTCATCGTCTTTCCTTTCTAGTGTAAAGGTACCGTAATTCCGCATTTGCTGTTGAATCCAATAACTTCGATTTTGAATGTAATTACTGGGTGGATTCGCTACATATTTTCTAGGGTTCGGAAGAATTGCAGCAATTAAGGAAGCCTCTTGTATTGTAAGTTCTTTCGCCGGCTTCTGAAACCAATGCTGCGCGGCGGCTTCAATTCCAAAAACACCTTCGCCCATCTCAATACTATTGAGATATACTTCCAAAATACGTTCTTTACTCCATAGTTGCTCTATCAAAAAAGTAAAATAGGCTTCCAAGCCTTTTCGCAACCAACTGCGCTCGGGCCAAAGGAAGACATTCTTCGCCGTTTGTTGTGAAATGGTGCTGCCGCCTCGTAACCGCTTTCCTTCTTTATTTTTCCGATATGCTTTTTTGATCGCTTCGTAGTCGAACCCATTATGATTTGCGAACTGCTGATCTTCTGAACAGACCACAGCCAACTGTACAGAAGGCGCCATATCTTCAATTGCCACCCAATCATGTTGGAGCTCAGGATAATTCGTTTCGGAAACAGTTCGAATTGCCATCAATGGTGTATAGGGTACCGGGAAAAATTTGTACGCTATTACCCACAGAACGGAAAGGAATACAAACCAAAAGATGGTTTTGAATACGAATTTAAAGAGACGTTTTATCATTTAGATTCGACCAAGTTCGCAAGCTGTACCCCCACTGAACTTCCTATGGCGACTCCCATTCCGCCTAAGCGGACGCCACAATAAATTTGTGGCTTTACCTCTTTAACAATAGGCTTTTTATGCGCCCCAACCCCCATGATGCCACTCCAGCGATGGTCTATAGAAAACGTTGTCTCCGGTAGAATTGTTGTATGCAACAACTCTTCTAATTTATTTTGGACCAAGGGTGTCAGTCCGTTTTCAGTAGTTTCTTCTGCATTAAAGTCCAATTCACGACCTCCACCAAATAGAAGTCGGTCTCCTACATTTCGAAAATAGTAATATCCTCTATCTAAATGAAAGGTTCCTTTTACGTGTAAGTTCTTGATAGGTTTTGTGATCAATACTTGAGCTCTTGCCGGTTTGATATCTTCGGAAATAAACTGTTTTGAGAAGCCATTTGTTGCGATGGAGATCGTTTGGACGGGAATACTACCAAAATCCGCCAAAATCAATTGATTTTGACCCATTCTTGACGAAATCTTGGTTATTTCTGCATTATTAAGAACAAAAATATTGTTTTCTACTGCTTTTTTATAGAGCGCATTCATCATTGCTCCAGGGTGTAATTGACCTTCAAATGGATCAAAAAGGAGTTGTTTATGTGTGTTTTTGAAAGAAAATGAATCATTTTTAACTAAAAACACATCATTTTTGGTAGAAATGGCGTTTTTAGCCAACCGATTCACCAATTCAAGCTTTTCAACACATTCTTCCCACAAGCGTTGATCATTTTCCAAAAAAATCTCGTAGCCTCCCAGTTGCTGAAATTGCAATATTTCATCTCCAACTTGCTTCCGAAGAAACTGCAGGCCTTCCCAACGCTGTCGTATTAGGCCAACCACTTCTTCTTCAGTATGTGTCTTGAGATCAGCAATAATTTCAGAAGCACTCCCAAAACAAGCAAATCCGGCATTCTTTGTACTCGCTCCATTGGGTAAGCTACCGCGTTCAAACAGTGCGATCTTCGCCTTCGGAAATCGTTTTCTCAGTTGCAAAGCACAGTTCACGCCAACAATCCCACCACCAATCACGGCATGGTCAATTCCTTCAAACCACGTATTTTTTTCCCAATATGAGTGTGAGGGCATCATCTATTTAATAAAAATAAAAAAGCATTCAACTGGTAAGGCCCAATGAATGCTTTATTATGTTGTAGCACCAAAATGCTATTCTTCTTCAGGCACTTCGTCCATTGTCCAATCATTCATAAAGGCAGTCGTATAATTACCTTTAACATAATCAGGGTGATCCATGAGTTGTCTGTGGAAAGGAATAGTGGTTTTTATTCCTTCAATGACAAATTCATCTAAAGCACGCTTCATTTTATTGATCGCTTCGTCTCGGGTCTGAGCCGTTGTGATCAATTTTGCGATCATGGAATCGTAGTTTGGCGGTATAATATATCCTGCATACACGTGGGTATCTAATCGTACCCCATGCCCTCCAGGCGCATGCAAAGTCGTAATTCGACCCGGTGAAGGCCTAAAGTTGTTATAAGGGTCTTCAGCATTGATACGACACTCGATAGAATGTAGGTTTGGCGTGTAGTGCTTTCCTGAAATAGGTACACCGGCCGCCACTAAAATCTGTTCGCGGATAAGATCAAAATCAATAACTTGTTCTGTAATGGGGTGCTCTACCTGAATACGCGTATTCATTTCCATGAAATAGAAATTTCGATGCTTATCGACCAAGAATTCAACGGTTCCGGCACCTTCATACTGAATATATTCAGCCGCCTTAACGGCCGCTTTCCCCATGTCATCACGAAGCTTTTTCGTCATAAACGGACTAGGAGTTTCCTCGGTAAGCTTTTGATGACGACGTTGAATAGAGCAATCGCGTTCACTCAAATGACACGCTTTTCCGGTACTATCCCCTACAATTTGGATTTCAATATGTCGTGGCTCTTCGATAAGTTTCTCCATGTACATATCGTCATTTCCGAAAGCTGCTTTACTTTCTTTGCGAGCAGATTCCCACGCCTCTTCTAGATCTTCTTCATTCCAAACGGCACGCATTCCTTTTCCGCCGCCGCCGGCACTTGCCTTTAGCATCACAGGGTAACCAGTTTCTATTGCTACCTTCTTACAGGTTTCAAAATCTTCGATCACACCATCACTTCCCGGAACGCAAGGAACTCCGGCTTCTTTCATTGTTGCCTTGGCTGTAGCCTTGTCTCCCATCTTTTCGATCATTTCGGGACTCGCACCAATAAATTTAATGTTGTGCTCTTCACAAATTTTGGAGAACCGAGCGTTTTCCGAAAGAAAACCGTATCCTGGGTGAATGGCGTCGGCATTGGTAATTTCAGCCGCTGAAATAATATTCGAAATCTTCAAATAGCTCTCGCTACTTGGGGCAGGACCAATACAAACGGCTTCGTCAGCAAAGCGAACATGGAGGCTCTCCTCGTCGGCCTTAGAATATACGGCAACCGTTTTAATGCCCATTTCTTTACAGGTTCTAATCACACGTAGTGCGATCTCTCCCCTATTGGCTATAAGTATTTTCTTAAACATATAGATTCGTTTTTAGGAGTCCGAATGCATTACAAACATTCCATTCGGGTGGACCGAAATGCTTTTCGGTATCAAAACTGTTATGATGGATCGATCAAGAACAACGGTTGGTCGAACTCTACTGGAGAGGCGTCATCTACCAATACTTTCACGATTTTTCCGGAAACTTCGCTTTCAATTTCATTAAAAAGCTTCATGGCCTCAATCACACAAAGAACATCACCCGTTGCTACTGAATCCCCTACCTCTTTAAAGGCGGGTTTGTCTGGTGATGGCTTCCGATAGAATGTTCCGATAATTGGCGACTTAACAGTAATGTATTTTGAATCGTCATCTGCTGCCGGTTTTGAAGCGGTTTCTTCTGAAGCCGTTGTTGCCGCAGGTGTCGTGGCTTGTGGTGCTGCTTGTTGTGGCACCTGCATAGCGGGCACTTGTTGAATGTAGGTTGTTTCTGCCTTGCCCTTAGCATCTTTACTTTCTGTGCGTATGGTAATTTTTACATCATCCATCTCCAGCTTTACTTCGCTGGCGCCAGACTTTGCCACGAACTTAATTAAATTTTGAATTTCTTTTAATTCCATGTGTTTTTGGTTTAGTTTTTATGATGGGTCATACGCCCAAGTGACATACACTGCACCCCAAGTAAACCCTCCTCCAAAAGAGGCGAATACTAGATTATCTCCTTTTTTTAGTTGATGTTCATAATCTACTAAGCACAGGGGTAAGGTTGCAGAGGTGGTATTGCCGTATTTATGAATGTTCATCATGACTTTCTCATCAGGCAAGTTCATGCGCTTGGCCGTAGCATCGATAATTCTTCTGTTGGCTTGATGGGGTACTAACCAAGATACATCTTCTCCAGTCAAACCATTTCGCATCATTATTTTTTCACTGACATCCGCCATATTGGATACAGCAAACTTGAACACCGTTTTACCGTCTTGGAAAACATAATGTTGTTTGTTTTGAACCGTCTCTATGGAAGGTGGCATTAAGGAGCCTCCTGCGTCAATCTTCAAGCTTTGTCGTCCAATTCCATCCGATCGTAAAATCTCGTCTTGCACGCCATATCCTTCTTGCGAGGGTTCAAAAAGTACCGCACCTCCGCCGTCGCCAAATATGATACAAGTGGTTCTGTCTTCATAGTCAATAATGGAGGACATTTTATCTGCTCCTAAAAGCAATACTTTCTTATATTTTCCAGATTCAATGTAGCGTGCTGCCGTGGACATTCCATACAGAAAGCTCGAACAAGCAGCAACAAGGTCAAATGAAAAAGCGTTTACGGCTCCAATCTGGGTAGCTACGTAAACGCCGGTAGATGCAACGGGCATATCAGGGGTGGCAGTTGCCATAATCACCATATCGATATCAACCGGATCTGTGTTACTTTTTTCCAATAGATCTTTGGCCGCTTCTATGGCTAAATAGGAAGTTCCTTTATTGGAATCCTTTAAAATACGGCGTTCCTTGATCCCTGTACGGGTGGTGATCCATTCGTCATTGGTATCCACCATGGTCTCCAAAATTTGATTGGTAAGCACGTAGTCAGGCACATAGCCACCAACAGCAGTAATGGCTGCAGTTATATTACTCATAGAGTTTTCCGTTTCGAAATAAGCTCAAAATGAACCTAAAAGGCTAGAAAATTACTAAAAAAACCGCAAAAGCCGGGTCAAAATAGTATTTTTTGGGAAATTATAACACAATAAAAAACTCTCACAAGATTGCGAGAGTTGTATGTTAATATAGTTCAGAAGATTATGCTTCTACTTCCTCAGCAGCGTCAATAATTACTTGACCTCGGTAGTACAATTTCCCTTCGTGCCAATGTGCTCTGTGAAACAAATGTGCCTCCCCGGTAGTTGGGTCTGTTGCAATTTGAGGAGCAGTGGCTTTGTAATGTGTTCTTCTTTTATCTCTTCTTGTTTTCGAGATTTTTCTTTTAGGATGTGCCATTACCTTGTATTATTTATCCGTTAATAATTTCTTTAGTTCGTCCCATCGGGGATCGGTTTCATCTGGATCGCTTTTGGAATGCTCATTAGCATTCAGTTGCAATTCTTCTAGTTTTTTGAGTATCTCACTGTCTAAGGTTCCGTCTTCCACTCCAGGGTGAATTCTTTTCTGTGGAATCGATAAGACAATCGATTCATACACCTGTTGCTGAATATTGATTTGATGACTGCCATGAGGTATTATAATAATATCTTCTTCGGAATCGTCAAATTCATCTCCAAATTTCACCACAAAACGGTAAGAGCCTGAAACTTCTTGGTTATACGGTTCGTTACTCACGTCGCAAGCAACATTAACAGTACCCTTGAAGTCTAAGTTAAGCTCCAGCAAAGTAGCCTTTTTTACTAAAAGTAAGTCGGCCTTAATGGATGCTTCATTAAACTCTTTATACTCAAAATGTGCAAAGAACGAATTGTCAATGTCAAAATCAAAGCGGTGTTCTCCTAGCTTCAATCCCGCGAAGGAAATCGTAAATTCTTTCAATTCCTCCATAATCTCTCCTTGGTTACACCATCACCTTGTCTATAAGGCGGGTGCAAAGATAAAAAATTATTTGAATGGAAAAGGCTTTTTAGCTTCTCTTTTTGGAGTGTGGTTTTTTTCGGCTCAACGGCAACACGTTTTTGCTAATTTTCTGATATTCTTTTCGGGCCTTATAAATTTCAATCGCGGCAAACACCGCTTCTTTAAAGGATTCTGGGTTTGCTTTGTTTTTGCCCGCCACATCAAAGGCGGTACCATGATCCGGAGAGGTTCTTATTTTATTTAACCCAGCCGTGTAATTCACTCCTTTTCCGAAAGATAGTGTCTTAAAAGGAATGAGGCCTTGATCGTGATACGAAGCGATAATCGCGTCAAAATTCTTATAATTTCCAGAACCAAAAAAACTGTCTGCAGCGTAGGGTCCCAAGACTATTTTATCGCTCTTTCGAAGTTCGTCCAATGCCGGGCGCAGTACCTCATCGTCTTCTTTGCCTATTACCCCATTGTCTCCGGTGTGAGGATTGATACCTAATACAGCAATCTTTGGTGTTCGAATCCGAAAGTCCTCCTTCAATGTTTTATGTATCGTATTGATCTTTTTGTGAATACGTTCTTTGGTGATTTGTGAAGGCACATCCTTCACGGCCACATGGTCTGTGAGAAGCCCTACGCGCAGCGGACCTGCAATCATTAACATTAAGCTATCGCCTTCGAGCTCTTGAGCAAGATAGTCGGTATGCCCGGGAAACTGAAAGGATTCTGATTGTACATTCGATTTGTGAATAGGTGCCGTTACAAGCACATCGATTCTTGATTCTTTCAACGCTTTGACCGCAGCTTTTAAGGATTTTATGGCATAAGCTCCGGCTGTCTTGTCTTCTTCTCCTAAGGAAACTTTTACTGATTCTTTCCAGACATTCAACACGTTGAACTTTTGATGTACTACAGACTTAAGGTGATCAATTCCGTGAACACTAACCTCAGTCTCATAGAGCTTTTTATAATGTGATAATAGCTTCGTGTTTCCAAAAACCACAGGGGTACAAAAATCGAACATGCGAGCATCCTGAAATGTTTTCAAAATAATTTCACTTCCCACGCCATTGAGGTCTCCCAATGAAATCCCTACTACTATTTTCTTTTTCTTTCCCATAATTCCAAGGGCTATATGCTTACTTTTGTATACAAATGTACTTAAAGGCTTTATAATGTTCACAGGAATTGTTGAAACAGTTGGAACCGTAAGAAAATTGGTTTCAGAACAAGAAAATCTTCACATCACTATTGAAAGTGATCTTTCCAATGAATTAAAAATAGATCAAAGTGTTGCACACAATGGGGTCTGTCTTACAGTTGTTGCAGTTTCTGAAACTCAATATACAGTAACGGCAATTCAAGAGACCTTAGAAAAAAGTAATTTGGGGAGTCTTCAAGAAGGAGATAGCGTAAACTTAGAGCGTGCTATGAAACTTGGAGCTCGCTTAGACGGCCATATGGTACAAGGACACGTAGATCAAATCGCAACCTGTATAGGCATTAACAATGCTGATGGGAGCACTATCTTTACATTTCAGTACGATCCCTCTCAGGGAAATATTACCGTAGAAAAAGGATCGATTACGGTCAACGGCGTTAGTTTGACGGTTATTAACTCTCAAGCAGATCAATTTAGTGTGGCTATTATTCCATATACCCTGGAACACACGAACTTCAAAATGCTTCAAAAAGAAGCCACTGTAAATTTAGAGTTTGATGTTATTGGAAAATATGTAAGTCGAATTATGCAGGCGTATCGGTAGTCTTCCATCGCTTATAGGCGATAAAGCCTCCATAAATTACTGCTAACACCACCAATGCAGTAATCCATCCATCCAAAGGCAGTTCAACTGGCGTCCTTTGGGGAGGGGGTGGTGGTCCAGATTCTATACCGGTTGATTGTGCCGTCACAGCAGTATTTATCAAACCAGTGAATACCACGGTTAGTATGGTTACGATTTGGGGTCGCATATTAGTGGGCTAAAGTAACAAATTTTTTCAAACAACAAAGAAAAAAATTAGTTATCAATGTTTTAACTGTCTGTTTCCCGGTGCTCAATTGACTCTACTAACGAAATTTTATTGCCAATAGTATCTTTCTTGCGCCAAGAAAATTATTATTTCAAATATGGTCGCTGCCGTTTCATTCTCCCCTTCCTAACAACAGCTGGCAATGCTTTTAAACTATGTGGTCCCACTTGGGCTCGAACCAAGGACCCCCTGATTATGAGTCAGGTGCTCTAACCAGCTGAGCTATGGGACCTAGAAACAAGCTGCAAATGTAAAACTCTTTGGAGTTACTTCAAATTATTTCTTTCAAAATGTGATTGATACACGTCTATTCAATCTCTTGACACAACTCAACAAGCACTCCGTTGGCTGACTTTGGATGTAAAAAAGCCACCCATTTATTATCGGCTCCCTTTTTAGGTCTCTCATTTAAGACCACGAAACCTTGTTTTGAAAGCCGTTGTATCTCTTCTTCTATATTATCTACGGAAAAAGCAATGTGATGGATTCCTTCTCCTCGTTTCGCAATCGATTTTGCGATGGCGCTTTCTTCGTTTAGCGCTTCCAGTAATTCAATTTTGCTTTCTCCACAATGAAAGAACGATGTCGTCACTGATTCACTCTCAACGGTTTCCGATTTGTAGGGCGCTACTCCAAGCAGTGCTTCATATGTTTTATTCGCGGCTTCCAAATCTTTCACCGCAATACCTATGTGTTCAATTTTATTCATGTTTAGCTTTTTTCTTTGGATTCAAAAATAAGAAGAGCGGTTCGATCCTCCTACTATTCAGGTATATTGTCGTATTTTTGCATCATGACAGAAAGCAATCGCCAAAAGAAAATTGCGGGGGTCTTACAAGAAGATCTTGCCGAAACCATTCAGAATTTACTGCGCCAAGCGGGGCAACTTCATCTTATTGTAACGGTGACAAAGGTGTCTGTGACGGTAGATCTTTCCGTAGCAAAAGTATATCTCAGTGTATTTCCTTCGGAAAAGGCCGAAACCCTCGTGGATGAAATAAAGCAGCTGGGGCCTAAAATAAAGCATGAAATCGCTCAAAAGGTGAAGCATCAATTGCGAAAAATGCCCGAACTTATTTTCTATAACGATGATAGTTTAGAATATATTGAGAATATTGAAAAAGCCGTAAAAGGAGAAGAAAACCCTTTGGAAAACCCGGATCTTTTGGACAGGCGAAAGAAAAAATAAGGTGAACTTCTCGCTCTACATCGCGAAGCGGTATTTATTTTCTAAAAGCAGCAATAACGCCATTAACATTATTTCCATTATTGCGGCCGTAGGAGTAATTGTGGGAGCGATGGCATTATTTATCGTACTCTCTGCCTTTTCGGGTCTGAAAGATTTCAGCCTTCAATTCAGTAATTTTTTTGACAGCGACCTCAAAGTACTTCCGGCATCGGGAAAAACCATTTCTTTTTCTGAAGACACCGAATCTAGATTAAAAGCGCTTCCCGGCATTATTTCCTATGCCCAAGTAGTAGAAGAACGGGTGTTCTTACAATTCAAGGGCAAAAATGATATCGCAGCGATCAAAGGAGTTGATGCCTCGTATGCTTCCGTAAAGCCCTTGGACAGTATTTTGGCGGTGGGACAATGGTTCACTCCCGGAGACGGAGAAGTAGTCTTGGGTTTTGGCACCGCCTACAAGCTTTCTTTAGGCACCTACGATTATACCAACCCTTTGGAGCTATATGTTCCCAAACCGGGAACAGGTCAAATTTCGGCACTAGACGCTGCCAGTGCATTTAATCGCGCTTCCGCGGTTGTTTCCGGGGTGTACGACGTCAACGAAGAGGCCAATAATGCCTTTGTGTTCAGTGATATTGCCACCGCGCGAACACTGTTGGAGATGGATGAACGAACCATTTCATCTCTCGAAATAAAAACAGCACCTTCTGCAGACGAAGCAACTCTTAAAGAAGCGCTACAGGAGATTTTTTCCGAAGAAATCCTCATCAAAAATCGTATTCAACAGAATGATGCGCTTTACAAAATGTTGAACACTGAAAATATCGCCGTATATCTAATCTTTACCCTTGTGATGATCATTGCGCTGTTTAATGTTATTGGATCCATCATCATGATGGTTCTCGATAAGCGTAAAAACATCAAGACACTTTACAACTTAGGGGCCACCTTACCTTCTATTAGAAACATTTTTTTCTTACAAGGGGTGCTGATGACCACCCTAGGAGGGCTTCTTGGTATTCTGTTAGGAATTTTAATTGTGTGGGGGCAACTTCAATTTGAATGGGTGTATATTACCGCTACTCTGCCCTACCCCATGGAACTCACCATGCCTAATATTCTTATCGTGTTCTGTACGATTTTCGTGTTGGGGTTACTCGCGTCGAAGATTGCTGCCAGTCGTGTCCGCGCACCATTACTAGATTAAGCAAATTGATGATCTCCAAATAGGTCTAATACTTCATCAAAAGCATCAAACACACCTTGTGGATCATCACTGGTCACCATTTTCATACGATACGGCTTGAAGTTGGGAATTCCTTTAAAATAGTTGGTGTAATGCCTTCTCGTTTCAAAGACACCTAGCCTTTCCCCTTTCCAGTCGATTGCCATTTGAAGATGACGTCTTGCGGCGTCTACTCGTTCCTGCATACTAGGCGGGGCGCAATGGGTGCCTGTTTGCATAAAATGTTTTACTTCCTTAAAGAACCAAGGATACCCAATACTCGCCCGACCAATCATAGCGCCGTCTAATCCGTATTTATCGCGCATCTCAACAGCGCGCTCCGGGGTGTTCACGTCACCGTTCCCAAAAACAGGAATATGCATGCGCGGATTATTCTTGACCGCAGCGATGGGTTCCCAATTCGCATCTCCTTTATACATTTGAGCGCGCGTTCGGCCGTGAATAGAGATGGCCTTGCAGCCTACATCTTGCAATCGTTCCGCCACCTCAACAATTTTTATAGAATCATGGTCCCAGCCCAGTCGCGTTTTCACCGTTACGGGAAGTTTGGTGTGCTTTACCATTGCTTCAGTTAAAGACACCATCAGGTCAATATCCTTCAGAATACCGGCCCCGGCACCTTTGGATACAACTTTTTTCACTGGACAACCAAAGTTGATATCAATAATATCCGGGCCACTGGCTTCTACGATCTCCACACTTTTCAACATCGACTCCAATACCGCACCGAAGATCTGAATTCCTACGGGGCGTTCCTTTTCGTAAATATCTAACTTCATGACGCTTTTCGCCGCGTCGCGTATCAATCCTTCCGAAGAAATAAACTCCGTATACACCACATCAGCACCTTGCTCTTTGCAAAGGGCTCGAAAGGGAGGGTCGCTCACATCTTCCATGGGAGCTAATAATAGTGGGAATTCGCCCACATCTATATCGCCAATCATTGCCATGGGACAAAAATAGTGAATTTGTGCGGAGGGTGTTACTCTAAACGGTTGCCTTCATCGCTTTCTCGAGTTCTGTTGTTGTCTCGCAAGCGTGCGTTTCCGAAGTTGTATCGAAATCCAATTCGAAATAAACGCGAAGGACCTCGGGCTAAATAGCTATTATCTTGATTGTAATAGCGCGATGTTAACCGAATGGGATCGGTAAAGAAAATATCGTCTACCCCTACAGTTAGACTCGCTCTATTGTCCCAAAAAGGCTTTCGGAACGAAACAGAAAGATTGAATCGATTTTTATAAGTAAAAGACCCTGAGATCAAATTTGAAAAGTAATATGCGATCACATCGGCCGTCCAATTTTTTTCTTTAGAGAGCGTAAAACGATGGAAGGTCTGCGCAAAAAAACCGAGGGTGCTATTGCTGTAACGTTCTTGCGGACTCTCAATGCTGAAGAATTCATTCTCTATGTAAAAACTAGAGGTCACCATACTTAGATACCACCACGGTCGTAGGGAGCTGTTGTACAATATATCTAAGCTATATTGAAATTCCTGAATCAGATTTGCATCTATCGTAAACAGGGTGCTGGTTTCGTTATCTTGAAACGTCAGCTGATCAAGATAGTTGCGGTGGTGTTGATAGTATGCTTCAAAAAAGAGTTTTCCCTTATAGCCATATTCTAAGGTCACTTTGTTTTCTATGGAAGGAACCAGATTGGGGTTTCCTCCGCTAAAATTGTTTTCATTAAGGAAATAACGAAAGGGATTTAAACTTTGATAGCGTGGCCGTTGGATGTGTCGCGCATAACTTAACCCAAGCGTGTTCTTGCTTGGAAGCGTATGCTGAATGGAAATATTGGGAAACAGCTCAAAATACGACTGTGTATTTACTACGCCCAATGAGCGTGAGTCGCCATTCACATCGGTATACTCTCCCCGAAGCCCCAATAGGAAGCTCCAGCGCTCCCAATCTTTCGAAATTTCTGAATACGCCGCATAGATCTTTTCTTTATATAAAAATAGATCAGAAAAAGTCTCGTTGAGTTGAGGGTTCGATCCAAGGTCGGTATCAAAAAAGTCTAAACCGCTTTTGGTATCAATGTGAGAATATTTCAATCCACCAGAAAAGGACATCCCACCCAAAGGAGTGCTTAAATCTGTTTGACCACTAAAAATGTTGGTTTCTTGTAATGCGTTGGTCAAAAAACTATTGTTCCGAAGAAAGGTGTCATCCGGCAAAAAATAATTGGTGTTCACCCATTGTGATTGATCAAAATCATAGCTAATATAATGCGCAGAAGTTTGCAAGGAGGCTCCTTTTTCTCCGATTGACAAGGAGTGTGTAGCAGCTGCCGAAAAAGTGGCCGTGTCGTTCTCCAAAAAACTATTGGTTACAAAGGTTGAATCTAATTGTCGTTGGGGGTAATAAATAAACGCATCTACGGTATTGTTATAGGTTTTATCTGGTGAGATCGTCGTGCTTAGATTAAGGTTGAGACTATTCGTTTCATTAAAGGTAACGTCTGCGATTAGGCTAGCCTGATGTGCGTAACTTTTGGTAACGCGAGAAAAGTCGGTTTCCCAGATGCTTTTGGTACTGCTGTTGTCTGGATTGAAAAACCGAATATCGTTATCGTCTCTTTTTAGTTCTTTACGCGGACTAAAACTGTAGCTGCCGTACAGATTGATCCAATTGTTCTTGTAGAAGTGTGAGGTTGCGACATTGTATTTTGCAAATATGGCTTGTTCATACCTTCCGGAAATGGAGCCTTTATAGCCAATAGAGATGGCCCGAGAGGTTTTGATGTTCAGCACTGTGCCCGACTCGGCATCAAATTGCGAAGAAGGGTTGGTTATCACTTCTATTTCTTTAATGGCGGCTGCATCTGTATTTTGAAGCAAAGAAACCACTTCGGCGGCAGATAAATACACTCGCTTCCCATTCATGTAGATCGTAGGCGTACTGAATTTTACCTGAATATCATTTCCTAAGATCACCACACCGGGCGTTTTTTTAAGCAGGTCAAAAGTATTTCCTGTGGCTAAGGAGGTATTCTCTACATTAAAAACAAGCTTTCCTGGTTGTTTTAACAGGGTGGGTTGCCGGGTGGTTACAATGGCTTCCTCAAGGGTTTCCGTAGTTTCCAATAACGCTATGCTTCCTAGTTCCGAATTTTTGGGAAGCGCTACCGGAAGTGTCTTGGTTTCAAAACCGATAAAACGTATTTGTAGTAGATAAGATTCTGAAGAAAGATTCTGAAAGACAAAGCTCCCGTCATTCTCGGTAGTCGTTCCGTGAACGGCTTCTTCACTTGTGCTATCAAGAAGCAACACAGTTGCAAAACCCACGGCTTCATTATTGCCATCGACAACCGTTCCGCGTAGCGAAAATTGTTGGGCGTGTGCATTGTAAAAAACACATAGCGCAATAAAAACTAGTGCTCTATACATTTATAAGAAGGTCTGTTAGTGTTACTCTGGTAGTACAAAGTAATAACAAGTATAACTGAAAAAGAGTTATTATTCGAAAACTTATCCGTTTTATTGATAAAATGGCGTAGGAAATCTACTTCTTCTATCGTTTCCCTTCTTTTTCAACTATATTTGCATCCTGCTTCCGATAGGAGAAATGTTGAAGACCGGAGGCCATTGCTATTATGAAGAATATTCGAAATTTTTGCATTATTGCTCATATCGACCACGGGAAGAGTACCTTGGCCGATCGTCTGTTAGATTTTACCGGTTCTGTAACCGATCGTGAAAAAAAGGAGCAATTACTAGATAGTATGGATTTGGAGCGTGAGCGTGGTATTACCATTAAGAGCCACGCCATCCAAATGGAATACACACACGAAGGAGAGAAGTATATTCTCAACTTAATTGATACTCCCGGGCACGTTGACTTTTCATATGAAGTTTCTCGAAGCATCGCCGCTTGCGAAGGCGCACTATTAGTAGTAGATGCAGCTCAAAGCATACAAGCGCAAACCATCTCAAATCTCTATTTGGCGCTTGAAAACGACCTAGAGATCATTCCGGTACTGAATAAGGTAGACCTCCCTTCGGCAAACCCCGAAGAAGTAACCGATGATATCGTTGATCTTTTAGGTTGTGATGCGGAAGAAGTGATTCCTGCCAGTGCAAAAACCGGACTGGGTATCGAGGCTATTTTAACCGCCATCATTGAACGCGTACCGGCTCCCAAGGGTACTCCCAACGAGCCCTTGCAAGCGCTCATTTTTGATTCTGTATACAATCCCTTTAGAGGAGTGGAAACGTATTTCCGTGTGCTGAATGGTGAGATCACGAAAGGACAGAACATCAAGTTTATGGCCACTGGTAAAAACTATTTTGCCGATGAGGTAGGAACTTTAAAACTGAAACAACAACCCAAAAAAGTTATTAAAACCGGAGATGTAGGATATCTCATCACCGGAATTAAGGATGCCCGAGAAGTAAAAGTGGGGGATACCATCACCGATGCCAAGCAACCTACCACGAATATGATCGAGGGGTTTGAGGATGTGAAGCCCATGGTGTTCGCCGGAATTTATCCGGTTGATACTGAAGACTACGAAGAGCTTCGTGCTTCCATGGAAAAACTGCAACTGAACGATGCGTCTTTGGTGTTTCAACCCGAAAGTTCTGCAGCGCTTGGTTTTGGTTTTCGTTGTGGTTTTTTGGGAATGTTGCACTTAGAGATCATTCAGGAGCGATTGGAGCGTGAATTCGATATGACGGTAATTACCACCGTTCCCAACGTTTCTTATCACGCTTACACCACTAAAGAGCCTGAAGAAGCTATTTTGGTAAATAACCCTAGTGATCTGCCCGATCCTTCCACGCTCGATCATGTAGAAGAGCCTTTTATCAAGGCGACAATTATTACGAAATCCGACTTCGTAGGGCCTGTGATGTCGTTGTGTATTGAAAAACGCGGACAAATCACGAACCAGACCTATTTGACAACAGAGCGCGTAGAACTTTCTTTTGATATGCCCTTAGCTGAAATTGTATTCGACTTCTACGATCGTTTAAAAACGGTGTCCCGCGGGTATGCTTCTTTCGATTATTCCCCTATCGGAATGCGTTCCTCAAAATTGGTTAAAGTAGATGTCTTATTAAACGGAAACACGGTAGATGCCCTTTCGGCATTGCTTCACCAAGATAATGCCTACGATATCGGGAAAAAAATGTGCGAGAAACTACGCACTTTGATTCCGCGTCAACAATTCGACATTCCTATTCAGGCGGCCATTGGTTCAAAAATCATTGCCAGAGAAACCGTGAAAGCGCTTCGTAAAGATGTAACGGCGAAGTGTTATGGTGGTGATATTTCGCGTAAGCGGAAGCTTCTGGAGAAACAGAAGAAAGGAAAAAAGCGCATGCGTGCTGTAGGTAATGTGGAAATTCCACAGGAAGCCTTTATGGCAGTGTTAAAACTGAATGATTAAGCGCCACCGCAGGTAACTCCTGTTTCCCTTAAATTATCAACGTAAGTGTCATACGGAGTATTGGTGTCTTCTCCATTCACGGAAGCATTTCCATTTCCTTCCCTACAAAGCTCAAAATTTGCTGTTTGGTCTGAGCGGCAGGTCGTACATGTACGCCCTTCGTCATCTTCACAAGAAAAAAGTAGTACTAAAAACAAGCAAGGGAAATATAGAATTCGTTTCATAAAAAGGGGTTGGAGTATAAGAACGGTTTCGCTTCCGGAATATTACTCGGGTGGCGTATCATCATCTTCCTCTTCTTTTGCTACGGAGAGCACATCTTCAAAATCGATTGGTTTCCCCATATAAATAAGTTGACATCCCGGAGATACTTCAAGATTCTCGCGAGTAGATAACAGCTTGATCTCATCGTCTTCATATTTCAGAAAGAGGGCCACCGCATTAACCTCTTGTTCAATATGCCCTAATAATTTTATGAATTGATCTTTGCTGTTTACCGGCAACTCTTGAATGGAAGGAAAGTCTCGTGCCACTTCTGCCAACCGGATGTAATCATGCGTTTTTGAAATAACGTTTGTATTGTTAAGGTTGTTTTTCGCCCGCATTTCATCAGAATTTAGGAGTCGGAATGACCCGTTCTCCCCCAATGATTCTTCATAACGTTTGATGGCTTGTCGGTTGATTTCGTCATTTCCGGTCATCGCCAACAAATATCCTACATCATTCAGTTCTATATTATCGGTAAGATCGTCTGAATAAATATTTGCGTTCAATGCTTCTAAGCCTAATTCTCTGGCCTTGTCGATATTGTTTCGGTTGGTGTCAACCAATACTACATGATGCTTGTTCTTCATTAAATAGCTCCCTATCAATCGCGACGCTTTTGAGGCTCCCACGATAACAATTCCCTCCGAAGTCTTTAAAAACACACCCACTGCCGAAGCAAACAATCGTGCCGTGGCGGCGTTTAACAATACCGTAACCAAGACAACAGCAAACACGAGGGGTGTAATGTATTCGGCACCGGGAAACCCTTCCTTGACCAGTTTTGTTCCGAAGAGCGAGGCGATACCCGCAGCCACAATACCGCGCGGCCCCACCCAGCTGATAAACATCTTTTCATTATACTTTAAGGAACTACCGGCGGTGCTGAGAAAGACTCCAAGCGGCCGTAGTACAAAAATGATAACGGCCAATAATACGGCTGTTTTCCAATTGTAAATAAGAAGCAAGTCGTCTAGGCTGATGTTGGCCGAAAGTAAAATAAAGAGGATTGATATGAGTAAAACACTTAGCGATTCTTTAAAATATAATAACTCCTTTAGGTTGGGCAAGTCGCTGTTTCCTAGGTACATTCCCATGACAACTACCGCTAAAAGACCGCTTTCATGGGCAAATAGGTCGCTTAACACAAAGATCATCAACACAAAAGATAGTGCCACCACATTTAAAAGATAATGCGGGATCAATCGTTTTTTAATAGCAAAATACAATGCCCATCCGGCGGAGATTCCGAAGGAAAAACCAATCAGAACGATCTTTCCAAATTCAATCATGGCTTGTTTGGTATAGCCGGCGTCACCTTCCACACTAATAAACTCAAAAACCAAAACCGCTACTAAGGCGCCAATGGGATCAATTAAGATGCCTTCCCATTTAAGGATGGCAGAAACATCTTTTTTTAGTGGTATATTCCGCAGAATGGGTGTGATCACTGTGGGGCCTGTTACAATGATCAAGGCTGAAAAGAGAAATGACATGCGCCAATCGAGTCCAAAGAAATAATGTGCTGCAATACCTCCCCCAACAAAGGTTACGGCGCTTCCCAAGCTAATAAGTTTCCCGATGACGGGCCCTATTTTGGCCACTTCCCCACGGCGTAGTGTGAGTCCGCCTTCAAAAAGAATGATCCCAATCGCTAGCGACACAAAATAAAATAGGTTCTCATCCGGGAAAAGTCCGTCGCTACCATTATAGATTGGTTGGATCCATTGTGTTCCGTCTTCAGAAAAAAGCGTAGAAATAGGACCTACGAAGAGTCCGATCAAGATCAATGGAAGTATCGCGGGAAGTTTAAACTTCCAGGCAACCCATTGGGCCAAAATTCCTAACACAATGATCGCAGCCAATTCTAACATACACGTATTTTTTGGTAAAAATAAAAGAAACAAGATACAGGAAAAAAATAAAGCGGAAATAGGTGCAGGTTAATTTTTAAAAATAGTGAGCGCTTTCTTATTGCTATTCTTCTTTTAGTAATTTGGGGCGGTGAATTGTTCCAATTCTTAATAAACCCTTAATGAAACAGCTAGTTCGTCTTAGTTTTAGTAATTTGCGGATTCTATGAAATTATATCCTGTTGCCTCCGGAAATTTTAAATTAGATGGCGGCGCTATGTTTGGCGTAGTGCCCAAAAGTCTTTGGTCACGAACCAATCCGGCGGATGCTAATAATATGATCGATATGGCAGCACGCTGCTTGTTGATCGAAAACGGCGATCGCCTTACGTTAATCGACACCGGCATGGGGAATAAACAAAGCGATAAATTCTTTGGATACTACTATCTATGGGGAGACGATTCGTTGGAAAAATCCTTAGAAAAACACGGTTTTCACCCCGACGATATCACCGATGTGTTTATGACGCATCTTCACTTTGATCATTGCGGTGGAAGTATTCAGTGGAATAAAAACCGAACAGGATATGAACCCGCTTTTAAGAATGCCACTTTTTGGAGCAATGAAGATCACTGGAATTGGGCTGTGCATCCAAACCGTCGAGAAAAAGCTTCTTTTTTGAAAGAAAATATTCTTCCCATGCAGGAAAGTGGCCAATTGAAATTTGTCGCCGGACCTGAAGTAGATTTCACAGAACCCAATGAAATGGATTTCGGCATCTTCTTTGCAAATGGTCATACCGATAAACAAATGATCCCGCACATCACATATCAAGATAAAACCTTGGTCTTTATGGCCGACTTGCTGCCTACGGCGGGGCATCTTCCGCTTCCGTACGTTATGGGGTATGATACTAGGCCCTTATTGACACTGCCCGAAAAGGAGAAGTTTTTGAATGAGGCTGCCGATAAAGGCTATTATCTTTTTTTAGAGCACGATGCGCATAATGAAATAATTACAGTAAAACACACCGAAAAAGGCGTTCGCCTTGACCAAACATTTACTTTTAACGAACTTTTTAATTAATTGAATACGAACATGAATCTAATTAAATCTTCTTTTATTGCAGTGACTGCCGTAGCAGTATTATCAAGCTGCGGAAGTTCCGTGGCGCCTATTGTCGCGACTCCTATTGAAAATATTGACACCACACCCCTTAAAACAGCTCCCTTGAATGATGAGCAGTACAAACGATGGGGGGCTGCCGACTTAGTAGCAGATACCATTCCCGGGATGAGTGTTGATAAAGCGTACGCCGAAATTTTAAAATCTCGAAAAGGTCAAACCGTGATTGTAGGGGTTGTAGATAGCGGTGTTGATATTGAACACGAAGACCTTAAAAACGTAATTTGGGTCAACGAAGATGAAATTGCCGGTAACGGAAAAGATGATGACAACAATGGTTATGTTGATGATATTCACGGATGGAACTTCTTAGGAGATATCGTTGGTGAGAATATGGAATACGTTCGCTATGTGAAGAAATTAGGGCCAAAATATGAGGGCAAATCTGAGGCTTCCATTAGCGCTGCCAATCGTGAAGAGTTTGCTTTATTCCAAAAGGCAAAAGCCGAATACGAAAAGGAATATCAAGAAACGCTCGCCAATAAAACTCAATACGAACAAATCCTACAACAAGTGCGACCAGCACACGAAGCCATCAGCGCTAAGCTTGGCAAAGAAAATTATACGGCAGAAGACCTTTCGGGCATCACCAATGCAACTCCCATGGAGCAGCAGCAAATTGCCGGATTAAGCCAAATGTTAAGTTATGGTGATTCGGTTCCTGAAGTGATCGAACAACTTGAGGGCGGTGTGGATTATTTCGCCGGTCGTTTGGACACACATTTTAATCTGGAAGCTGATTTTCGTTCTGTATTAAATGATGACGCAGATGATTTTAGTTCGAAATATTACGGAAATGGAGATGTAGATGGTCCCGATGTAAAGAAAGAAGATGCGCGTCACGGAACTCACGTGGCCGGAATCATTGCCGGGCAACGTAATAACGGTATTGGAATCGATGGTGTCGCCGAAAATGTGCAGATCATGGTGGTACGTGCTGTGCCTGACGGAGATGAATATGATAAAGACATTGCTTTGGCATTACGATATGCCGTAGATAATGGCGCCAAGGTGATCAATACCAGTTTCGGAAAATATTATTCTCCACATCCGGAATGGGTTCGTGATGCGATTAAATACGCTGCGTCCAAAGATGTGTTGATTGTAAATGCTGCCGGGAATGAAGGAATTGATCTTGATGATACCGAAGTATACCCGAACGACCAATCGTTAACCGGTCCCGAATATGCCAACAATGTCCTGACTGTTGGTGCATTGAACTACAAATACGGAAGCGAACTCGTAGCGAATTTCTCAAATTACGGTGATTCTAACGTGGATGTATTTGCTCCCGGTGTCAAGATCTGGGCAACAACGCCGTTGAACACCTATGAATACTTACAAGGAACCTCAATGGCAGCACCTGCTGTTTCCGGGGTTGCTGCGACCATTCGTTCGTTATATCCAAACTTAACGGCGGTTCAAGTAAAAAAGATCATCATGGATAGCGGGTTGTCTTCTAAAAGCCCTGTGGTCTTGGGGGGTGATCCTAGCAACTCACAAAACTTTACCAACATTTCCAAATCAGGAAAGATGGTCAATATGTATAACGCCTTGATCATGGCCGATAAAATGTCTCGATAATGAAAGGAGTTCTTTCAAGTGTATTTGTCTTATGCTGTGTGTTCTTTTCAGAAGCACAAAACAACACGTCCTACTGGCAACAACATGCCGATTACACCATGGAAATTGACATGGATGTGGAAACCTTTCAGTATAAAGGAAAACAAACTTTAGTTTATACCAACAACTCTCCTGATGTGTTGGATCGCGTATTCTATCATCTATATTTTAACGCCTTTCAACCCGGAAGCGAAATGGACGTGCGTTCTCGCACCATCAAAGATCCGGATGCTCGGGTTGGGGATCGCATTTCAAAATTGAGTCCGACAGAAATTGGCTTCATCAAGCCTACCAAACTCACCCAAGACGGAGTTGCGGTTTCTTATGAGGTGGTAGGAACAGTGCTAGAGGTGACCTTAAATAAACCCATTCAACCCGGTACTAAAACTACCTTTAAGATGGAATGGGATGCGCAGGTGCCACTTCAGATTCGTCGTAGCGGAAGAGATAATGCGGAAGGAGTTGCGCTGTCTATGACGCAATGGTATCCAAAATTAGCCGAATATGATTTTGAAGGGTGGCATGCAGACCCTTATATTGGGCGTGAGTTTCATGGCGTCTGGGGCGATTTTGATGTAAAGATCAGCATTGATTCAGATTATACCATCGGCGGAAGCGGATACTTGCAAAACACCGGAATTGGTCATGGTTATGGCCCTCAAGGCCTGAAAGCGATGAAGCCTGTGGACGGAAAATACACCTGGCACTTTAAAGCGCCAAAAGTCCACGACTTTACCTGGGCTGCAGACGATGAGTATATTCACGATACCTACGAAGGGCCTAATGGCGTAACACTTCACTTTTTGTACAAGAACAACCCAGAGATCATTGAAAATTGGAAAAATCTTCAGCCGAAGACAGCTGAGCTGATGAAGTATTTCAATAAACATATTGGGGAGTATCCTTACAAACAATATTCGGTCATTCAAGGAGGAGACGGCGGAATGGAATATGCTATGTGTACCCTGATCACGGGAGAGCGTGAATTTAACAGCCTTGTAGGAGTGACTGCCCACGAATTAGCACATACTTGGTTTCAGTTTTTAATGGCAACCAACGAAGCCAAACACGAATGGATGGATGAAGGATTCACCAGCTACATCTCGGCACTTGCCATGAATGAGGTGATGGATCAACAATCTCCTAATCCGTTAAGTGGTTCTTATCGCGGCTATCGTTTCTTAGCGACAAGCGGTGAAGAACAACCACAAACCACGCATGCCGATCGCTATGCTTCTAATCGTTCGTATGGAATTGCGGCCTACAGTAAAGGAGCGGTATTTTTAGGACAACTAGGATACGTTATTGGAGAAGAAAACCTTCAGAAGACCTTACACAATTATTACAAGGACTGGGCTTTTAAACATCCAACTCCGAATGATTTTATCCGCGTAGCGGAAAAAGCTTCCGGATTTGAATTGGATTGGTATTTGACTGATTTTGCGCAAACCACCAATACAGTTGACTACGGAATTAAAGGTGTGGAGTCTGCCCCAAATGGAAATACAACGGTGACGTTGGAGCGAATCGGACTTATGCCGATGCCTATCGATTTGTATGTGATGTATCAGGATGGTTCCGAAGAAATCTTCCATATACCGTTGCAAATGGCACGGGCAGAGAAAAAGAATCCGTTCCCGGCTATGAAATGGAACATACAACCGGATTGGGCTTGGGCGTATCCAACCTACGCATTGGAGATCACTTCTGGAAAGAAGATCAAAGCCCTACAAATTGATGCAACCCAAAGAATGGCCGATATTAATTTGGACAATAATATGTGGGAAGCTAAATAGCCGAACCTTTATAAAATGCATTTAGACCCTACTGCGCATCCTGCTGTAGGGTCTTTTCTTATCTTTATCTTGTGAGGAACACATTTACCAAAGCCGAACGCCTGAAAAGCAAAACCCTTTTTCAAGAATTGTTTGAAACAGGACAACGCGTCAAGAAGTTTCCGGTGCAGCTGGTATTCATTCCTGTGCCCAGGGCGACACATCACCAAGCGGCATTTGCCGTCCCGAAACGCAATTTTAAGTCGGCTGTAGCACGAAATCGTATCAAAAGACAGCTGCGGGAAGCGTATCGATTGCATAAAAATATGTGCCTCAGCGAAAACGGTCCAAAATTTGCGCTGCTCTTCATCTATATACATAAAAAACCAATGCCGTACGACGCCTTGTCCTCCTCCATGGCCGCACTGCTTAAATCTGTATCCACATGAAAACACTTATTATTTTATTATTCGGATTTATCCTAGGGTGCTCGAATGGTTCGAGCGAAGCTATTCCAATCACCGAACAATCGTTGGCCTACGATGATGTTGAAGAGGAGGCGCCAATGGTTCAAAAGTTAGTCCCTTCAGAAGAAGGTGAATCAAAAACAGAACAACAAATTATCAAAGAAGGTCGCCTTTCTTTTGAAACGGACAACCCAGAAGAAACACACCAGAAAATTCTTTCGCTCACGCAACAATATCAAGGATTTGTTGCCAGCGATAACTCCGGAAAAAATTACAACCGCTACTATCGAAATATGGTGATTCGTGTTCCTACCAACAATTTTCAAGCGGTCATCGACGGAATTTCTGAAGGCGTTGAATATTTTGATCAAAAAGATATTTCGCGTCGTGATGTCACCGAAGAATTTGTAGACCTGCAGGCGCGTTTAAAAGCGAAACGCGAGTTAGAAAATCGATATTTAGAATTGCTTCGTCAAGCGAAGAACGTCAAAGAAATGTTGGAAATAGAACGCGAGCTTTCTAACATTCGGGAAGAGATTGAAGCCAAGCAGGGTCGACTCAATTACTTAAAGGATAAAGTGGCCATGAGCACACTTTCTATAGAATTCTACAAACAAACGACAGAAACCGGCGTGACGGTTTCCTACGGTCAAAAAATGTTGAATTCACTCAAAGGAGGCTGGGATGGTATTTCGGTATTCTTCTTGGGGATCCTCTACTTGTGGCCTTTGTTTTTCATCGCTATTATCGCTATTTTACTCATTCGTTGGTGGATTCGTCGTAGAAAACACAGCCCCGCTCCAACATCTAAAAAATAAGTTTTATGAATTATATAAAGAAGAAGGTACTAATTCCTCTCATCGCGATTGCGATACTTGTGGTTTCCGCGGGATTTGTAAAGAACGATTTCTTTGAGATCGCGAAGCAGATCGAAATTTTTACCACGCTCTACAAAGAGCTCAACATGAATTATGTGGATGAGGTAACTCCTGCTACCCTAATGGATAAAGCGGTGAAAGGGATGCTGGAAGATCTAGACCCGTACACCGTTTATTGGAATGAGCAAGAAGTAGAAGATGCGCGGATCAAAAATTCTGGTACGTATACGGGAATTGGCGCAAGTGTTCGAACGGATAAGGAAAAAATCACAATCGTTGAGCCGTTCAAGGGCTATCCGGCTGATAAGGCCGGACTCAAAGCCGGTGATGAGATCGTGAAGATCGGGAATGTTTCCTTAGAAGATTTTGATGATGACGCCGGGGAACTGCTGAAGGGTACGCCGGGTTCCACCGTAGAACTTACCTACAAACGTCAAGGCAAAACAGAAAAAACTACACTCACAAGGCAACAGGTAGAGGTTAATGCGGTGCCCTTCTATAAACTCTTAGACAACAACATTGGCTACATCGTCCTGTCGAAGTTCAACAGAAAAACAACGACGGAAACGAAAGCTGCTTTAGAAGATTTAAAAATAGATGGAGCCGAAAAGATTATCTTAGATCTCCGCGGAAATCCAGGCGGACTTTTAAATGAAGCCATTAATGTGGTGAATTTATTTGTGCCGAAGGGAGAAGTGATCACCACGACGAAATCGGTGATCGAAAAATACAATCGAACCTATACCACGCGAAACGAACCGGTAGACACTGAAATTCCTTTAGTTGTATTGGTAAACGGTCGTAGTGCTTCCGCGAGCGAGATCGTTTCCGGCGGGCTTCAGGATCTTGACCGCGCCGTGATCGTAGGCGCGCGTAGTTTTGGAAAGGGACTGGTACAACGCCCTAAGAAATTGACCTACGGGACGCAGTTAAAAGTTACAATTTCGCGATACTATACGCCTAGTGGCCGCTGCATTCAGGCGTTAGATTATTGGAATCGAGATGAGAACGGGGATCCTATTCGCGTGGATGCCAAAGAATATAACTCTTTTAAGACCAAGGGCGGAAGAACGGTCTATGATGGCGGCGGGATCATGCCTGATATTGAAGTGGAGACGGCTGTGTTTAGTCCGATAACCACAGCGCTATTGAAAGACAATGCTATTTTTGATTTCGCCACTGATTATTATTACCGAAATGAACTTAGTGATTGGAACAATTTTACCTTTTCGGAAGGAGACTTTCAACAATTTCTTCAGTTTTTGAAGAAGAATAATTTTGAGTACGAAACCGAGACCGAAAAAGAATTTGCCGAAGCCATGCGTCGCGCAGAAGATGATGATCTTAGTAATGAAATTTCAAAAGCCTACGCAAGTCTTTCCGAAGCAATAGACAATGCGAAAGATCAAGCGGTGATTGCTAAAAAAGCCGAGATCAAATCCTTACTGAGCGATGAAATTTTAAAACGCTATTTCTACAGAGAAGGCCTGTACCAGTATCAAGTAACCCACAATCCTGAAATTCTTGCTGCGATTGATGTCCTGAACGACACCAATAGGTACGAAAAAATCTTGAGATAAATTATGGACGCTTTCCTGTCATTCTTTGAAACGATGCCTATTTGGATGAAGGCAGGATGGGTCTTTTTTGTGTTAGCGGTTTTTTGGGTGCTGGAAGGTTATTACCGACTGGTACTTAAGCCGTACGACAAATGGAAGCACGCAAAAGTAAATCTATGGCTGCTTCTTTTTGTCATGATCATCAATGCTGTTTTTGGTCTCATTACCGTTGGTATTTTTATTTGGATCGCCGAAGCAGAATTCGGACTCCTACATCTTTTTGAGGCTCCGGTCTGGGTAGAGTTGTTATTGTCTCTTTTAGTGCTGGACCTTATTGCGCAGTACTTCGTTCATTATCTCTTACATAAAGTTCCGTGGATGTGGCGGCTTCATATCGTTCATCACAGCGATAAAAATGTGGATGTAACCACCGGAACCCGACATCACCCCTTTGATTTCATCATTCGCGAAAGCTTTGCGTTGGTCGCAGTGGTTATCATGGGGATGCCTATTGCCTTTTATCTTTTTTACCGAATTTTAAGTGTGTTGTTCACGTATCTCACACATGCCAATATCTCGCTGCCGCCGCGTCTCGACAAAGCCATCAGCTGGGTCTTTGTAACACCAAACATGCATAAGTTTCACCATCATTTTCAAATGCCTTGGACCGATACGAACTTCGGAAATATGTTTTCCATCTGGGATCGTCTCTTCGGAACGTTTGTTTACAAGAATGTTGAAGATATTCAATATGGAGTGGACATTGCAGACCATGTAGATGATACAAACCTCTCGGCGCAACTTGGTATTCCCTTCAACCGTTCCGTTCGCAAAAAGAGATCTTAATTATGAAAAGGTGTTAGGGTCTCGTTAAATGCTCTTACAGTCACGTTAAATAGCTTTTTCATAGGAGGAGAAATTTGTTACTTTATTGTGCAACTAGTCCCCCCAATTTTTATGAAGACCTATTCCTTACTGGATAAAATACCCTTTCTCAAGAAGAGCTTTTCCCTAAAAATTTTTTCAATCACATTTATTGGCATTCACATTCCGCTACTCGGTGTGATCGTATATTTATTTTATACGCAGCTCCCCGATAGTGCTGCAACAAAATTGACCTTAATAGCTTTGGTGTTTACTTTAGTTGCTACAGGAACTACCTTGTGGCTCATACATAATCTATTGATCCCTATTCAACGGGTTCGAGAAACCCTGAACAATTATATTGACCGGGGAATTATAGGAGAACTTCCCGATACTTTTGAGGACGAAGCCGGAATGCTGATGAAGGATACGCAATTCTCATTGATCCAATTAGACTCACTCTTTGCTGAACGCGAGCGTATTATTACTTTGTTTTCTCACGACCTTCGTAATCCGTTGCACTCTATTAACGGAATCACAGAGTTAATGCGTCTTGACGAAAACAATAATGAAAAAGAAGCGCATTTAGACCTTATTGAAAACGTCGTTACACAACAAGTAGACTTCCTCAACCACACTTTAATTGACCTAAAGACCAAGCGTGCTATGGGGGTAGATTATCTACAAACGGAAACCGTTTCTTTAAAAAAGGAGATTTTAAAAGTATTGATAGAGAAATCACCCAAAGTGGAGTCGAAAGAAATACAGGTAATTACCGATGAAGTTGAAAATGTAACGGTTCCCATCCCGACACTTGTCTTCCGAACAGTTCTAGGGAATCTGTTGAACAACGCTTTTAAGTTTACTCCCTCTGGAGGGAAGGTGTTTGTTGCTGCTACCAAAGAAGCGGATGTACTCACGGTTTCGGTTCGTGATACGGGAATTGGTTTTTTACCGGAACAAGTGGAGGAAATTTTCAAATTCAATTCGCCTATGAGTCGGAAAGGCACAGAGGGAGAACCTTCTCAAGGGGTGGGTATGCATCTCTGTAAATCGTTATTAGCACGCCAAGGCGGAACTCTTACCGCTGAGAGTAAAGGGCCTAATAAGGGTGCTACCTTTCAGTTTACACTGCCTGTAAAAACCTCCTGAGTGGTGGTGTTAACAAAAATTTAATTGACTGGCGTTCTATTTTTTCGTATTATATCGGTTATGGTAAAAGCAGACAAAAAAGAAAACGACGAAATCCTTTTAGAATCTATTCAGTATCTTGAAAAGAAAGGTTTTGAAAATATCAAAGCTGATATGGAAGGATATGACACCCCAAAATCTTACAATAAGAAGGGAAGCGATGTTAGTATTACTCCAGACATCGTTGCAGAACGCGCAGGTATCAAACACTATTTTGAAGTAAGCCTGAAAAGCGAAAAACCAAGTTTATTAAAATCCAAATGGCGTTTTTTAGACGTGCTGACGCGAATGAAAAATCACCGTTTCAAAATTATTACGCGGCGTGGACACTATAAGTTTACCAACGAAATGTTAGCCGACCTAAATTTGGAAAAAAACCTTATTAAACTATAGAAGGTGCTCTCCATGTTGAGAGGCGTCTAATCCACGAAATTCTTGATCTTCTCTTACACGCATGTGTAGCAGAAGATCAGTTATTTTATACAATAGCAAACTTCCAAAGAATGTCACTACAGCCACCAACAACAAGGCGACGATGTGATACAAAAAGGTTTGTGTCTCTCCGTATATGAGTCCAACGTCTTTGGCAAATACGCCTGTTAAGATCATGCCCACCATTCCTCCTACACCGTGACTGGGAAATACATCTAAAGTGTCATCAATTTCTGTACGTTCGTTTAAGCGAATCGCAATATTGCTAATAATGGATGCTACAAATCCAATAAAGATACTTTGGCCAATTGTTACAAATCCCGCAGCCGGGGTGATGGCTACCAAACCAACGATAGCTCCAATACATGCTCCGAGAGAAGACATTTTTCGGTTTTGCATTCGGTCTAAAAAGATCCAAGTGATCATACTGGCTGCCGAAGCCAAATTTGTATTTGCAAAGGCAATTACAGCATCAACATTTGCGCCTAGGGCCGACCCAGAATTGAAGCCAAACCAGCCAAACCAAAGTAAGCCGGTTCCTAGAATCACAAAAGGGATATTTGCAGGTCGCTCCATGGGCTTTTTCCGTTTTCCTAAATAAATTGCTCCTGCTAATGCTGCGATTCCCGCCGACATATGCACTACGGTGCCTCCCGCAAAATCCAAGACTCCTAAATTCCGAAGTAGGCCGTCCGGATGCCAAGTCATATGGGCGAGCGGAGAATAGATAAAGATGGAGAATAATACCATAAACAGAATATAACTTCGAAACCGAATTCGTTCGGCAAAGCTTCCGGTGATGAGCGCCGGAGTAATAATGGCGAATTTAAGTTGGAACAGCGCAAAGATGAGAAAGGGAATAGTTTCTGAGAAATCCGGATTGGGTGATACGGTGACATTATTGAAATTGAAGTAGGTTAATGGATTTCCAATAATTCCATAGATACTATCCCCGAATGCCAAACTAAATCCAACCACAACCCAAAGCACACTAATTACTCCAAGGGCTACAAAGCTCTGCAGCATTGTAGAGATAACACTTTTTTTACTCACCATTCCGCCGTAGAAAAAGGCAAGTCCGGGTGTCATCAATAACACAAAAGCGCTAGCCACGATCATCCAAGCAGTATCACCCGTATCAATAGTTCCAGACCCTTCTAAATACTGATATTCGGTTCCTAATAAAAGACAGATGATAACCAATCCTGCTAATACATAAAAGTTTATTTTTCTACCCATACCCCTATTTTTTTAGTTGGATAGGATAAAAATATTAATTTATAATAAAAACACCCCTATAAATTTAGGGGTATTGATTCCATTTGTATAATTATTATTTTATGGTAGCTTTTTTAGGAATATGACATTTTAAGCTAATATCATTGCGATATGCGGAATACCATCTTCTAAATATTCGTTTCCGATAGGTTCAAATTGCAAGGATTTATAAAAATCGAGTAGGTAGGTTTGAGCGGAAAGTTTGATCGGTTGCTTCGGATATTGTTTCTGAAGGATCTCGATAGAGCTTCGCATGATTTGTCGGCCTAGTTTATGCTTTCTTTCCGAAGCGGTAACCACAACTCTACCAATCGCGGCTTCTTCAAAATAGATGCCCGGTGGAAAGCAACGTGTGTAGGCAACTAGTTTCCCTTGTTTTTTACCTAGCACATGTAGTGCCTTTTGGTCTTTGTTATCGATGTCTTGATAAACACAATCCTGTTCCACCACAAAGATCTCACTTCGTAATCGAAGTAATTGATATAATTCGTCTAGGGTTAACGCTTCAAATGGTTTACTGAATACATGCATGCTTTTTAATCTTGAACAATGATATCTTTTGCGTCGTCTTTCTGATATTCGGGTTGGATATTTACATGGTTTATGCCGAATTCATCCTTTAATATAAGTTCCATTCTATCGAGGATCACATCAAATTTTGACAAGGATAGATCTTCGTAGAAATCAACATGAGCCTCTAAATGAATCTCTTGTTCATTCAGCTGCCAAATATGAATGTGATGTACATTTTTTACGGCGGAATCTTCGGAAATGCGTTCTCGTAATTTTTCTAGATTGATATCATCGGGTGTAAACAACATCAGTACTTTAAAAGAGCTTTTCAGTAGATCATATCCCATAAAAATCAGATACAGGGCGATTAAAACAGTAAGTAAACTATCTACCCAATACCATCCAAAATATTTCATTAAGAGTCCGCCTATCAAAACCGCTACCGAAGCTGACATGTCTGTGAACAAATGTAAATAAGCCGAGCGCATGTTCATATTATCCTTCGCATTCTTCCGAATTAATAAAACACTAAAACCATTTGCAGCAATCGCTATTACTGCCAACCAGATTACGAGTCCGCTTTCAATAACTTGCGGATTAAAAAAGCGCTCGATCGCCTCGTAAATAAGATATACAGCGATCACCAACAGACTTGCAGCATTGACGAAAGCTGCGATAATCTCGGCTCTTTTATAACCAAAGGTTTTATTAAAAGAAGCTTCCTTTTTTGAATATTTATCGGCAACAAAACTTATGATCAGTGAAACAACATCACTGAAATTATGCAATGCATCACTTAATAAAGAAAGACTTCCGGAAAGAATACCCCCTACAATTTGGGCGGCGGTGATGATCACATTGAGGATGATAGTGATCAATAGATTTCGACCCTTAACATCCGGATGGTGATGATCATGTGAATGGCTCATGGTCACATAGGTTATGAGCAGGCTATTTTTTCTACACGTCTAAGATGGCGACCTCCTTCAAAATCTGTAGATAAGAAAGTCTTTACCATATCTAGGGCTTGTGGTTCACTCGTAAATCGCGCCGGGATACTTAATACGTTAGCATCATTATGTTCACGAGCTAGGGCTACGATCTCTTTGGTCCAACACAAGGCAGAGCGCACCTTTTGATGTTTGTTGGCCGTCATAGAAGCACCGTTTCCGCTTCCACAGATAATAATTCCAAAATCAACTGTTTGTGAACTCACTGCTTCAGCCACAGGATGTACAAAATCAGGATAATCTACACTATCGTTAGCATCAGTACCCACATTGGTTACATCGTGACCTTCTCCTTCTAAAAATGCAACTATACGATTCTTATAGGCGGTACCTGCATGATCGTTTCCTATCGCTATTTTCATAATGAATTGTTTTCTACAAATATACGCGATGGGGATGGTTCAGAACAGCATTGAAACCTATTTTTAAAAGAAATCACAAACGGCAGGCAATTAACATTGAAGTAAAGTTACGTTAACAAATGTGTGCTTCGTTGTTAGCAACTTTACCAAAACATTATTTGGAGATTACCTTAGTATTTTTCATATGAGAGAATCTCGTTTTTATCCAAAAAAAAATAGGTGGTATTCTACAGTATTTTTCAACCTCAAATTTTCGGTTTCCAACAAATAATAAAAGGGTAATTTATAAAAAATAAAAGGTGTTTGTAGGTTATTAACAACTGTTGATAGTAGCAATAAAGCCCTTGTAATTCAAGCCCTAATACTCTTAAATATTTGTTAATTGATTGTTGCTAAAAACATGTTTTAGAAAATAAAAAAGTTCTCCTTAAAAAGTTATACCGCTTATCAACATCCCATAATAAGCATCATTTTTATTTAAAAATTTTAAAAGAAAAAAAGTATATACTATATATGTTGAAAACTACTTCTGGAAGCTAAACGATGCGTAGATGATCGCTTTGATTGAGTTGGGTGATAATCTCTGTTGCTTTGGTGACGTCGCTTTCGTGGACTTTTAGGCGAATGCCCCCTACGGCGTTGCTATGAAAAGGGAGAACACCTATCATGGTCTCATTTTGAAAAACATGTGGAATTTCCTCCCGTTCTAAGAGCAGACGGAGGACAGCATATTCGCTGGGATAGGTGAAAGTGGCGATCGTTACAAACTGTTCCAAAGCTGGCTAACTAGCGTATTACGAATGTATTAAATCTTTACAAAATGGGAACTGCTTTTGCGCTATAAAATGTATTTTTACCGCTTAACTACAATCTATGCCGAAACGAAAAAAGAGAAGAGGAAAAAAACAACAGCATCAAGCCCTTACAGAACAACTACTTACGGTCCTTCGGAAACATAATAATACACCGCTAAATTATAAACAGATTGCCGCGCAATTAGGGGTAAATGATCCCAGCACGCGAAATCATATCACCAAAAAGCTCAAGAAGCTTACCGAAAAAGGGACCATCCATGAAGTGAGCCGTGGTAAATATGTTTTGGTGCCTTCTAAAGATTATCATACCGGAGTGGTAGATATGACCAGTCGAGGCCAAGCCTACATTATTGTGGAAGGATTGGAAGACGATATTTTTGTCAATCAAAAGAATACCAATAGAGCCTTACATGGAGATGTTGTGGAGGTCTATGTTTTCAAACGGAGAAAACATGGAAAATTAGAAGGAGAAATAACGAAAGTACTGCAGCGGAAACGTACCGAATTTGTGGGGACCATCGAAATTTCTGAACGTTTTGCTTTTGTGCAATGCAATGGTTACAACATGCCTACTGATATTTTTGTTCCGAAGAGTCAGATTGGTAATGCTAATAATGGAGATAAAGTACTGGTTAAAATGGAAGGATGGGAAGCACATTCCGATTCTCCTGTAGGCAGCATTATCAAAGTCCTGGGAAAACCTGGAGAACACCACACCGAAATTCATGCGATTTTAGCGCAATACGGACTCCCTTATGAATTTCCGAAAGAGGTAGAAGATTTTGCTAATAATCTCGATACCAGAATTCACGAAAAAGAGATCAAGAAGCGTCGCGATATGCGAGAGGTTCTTACCTTCACTATCGATCCAAAAGATGCAAAGGATTTTGACGATGCGCTTTCTTTTGAAACCTTGGAGAACGGAAATTACGAAATAGGAATTCATATTGCTGATGTATCTCACTATCTACAGCCCGGAAATGTGTTAGATGATGAAGCCTTTGAGCGGGCCACGTCGGTGTATCTGGTAGATCGTGTCGTACCCATGCTTCCGGAAATTTTATCGAATAATGCGTGTTCGCTTCGCCCCAATGAAGAAAAATATACGTTCTCTGCTGTTTTTGAAATGAACAAAAAAGCGGAAGTTGTCGATCAATGGTTCGGAAGAACGGTGACGTATAGCGATGCACGTTTTGCGTATGAAGAAGCCCAAGCCGTGATTGAGCATGGCAATGCTGAAAATGCAGTAATTCCGAAGGAGATAGCACTGAGCGGAAAAGAATATACGGTAGAATCTCCAATAGCTGAGGCCATTCTAACCTTAGATTCATTAGCAAAAAAGCTGCGCACCAACCGCATGCGAAAAGGCGCGATTTCGTTTGACAAAGTGGAAGTAAAATTCATCTTGGATGAACACAACGAACCAGAAGGGGTTTATTTCAAAGAAAGTAAAGACGCTAACAAACTGATTGAAGAATTTATGTTGTTGGCAAACCGAAGTGTGGCCGAATTCATCGGGAAACAGAATCCGAAGAAAACCTTTGTCTACCGCGTACACGACGAGCCGGATGATGAAAAGATCGCCGCCTTAGAAAAATTTGTAAAGCGATTCGGCTATTCTATGAATACACGCGACCGTAAGTCGACTGCGGCTTCCTTGAACAAGTTGTTAAGCGATGTGGTCGGAAAAAAAGAACAAAACCTTGTCGATACGCTGGCCATCAGAAGTATGAGCAAAGCGGTATACACGACGCATAATATTGGGCACTACGGACTCTCATTCGACTACTATACACACTTTACTTCTCCTATTCGACGCTATCCTGATGTCATGGTGCATCGATTGCTACAACATTATCTGGATGGAAAGGATTCAGCGAAAGAAGATCCGATAGAAGATAAATGTGGTCACAGCAGTGAAATGGAAAACCTTGCCGCTAATGCAGAGCGGGATAGTGTCAAGTACATGCAGGTGAAATATATGCAGGAGCATCAAGATCAAGATTTTCTTGGCGTGATTTCCGGCGTGACCGAATGGGGCATTTACGTGGAGATCATTTCGAATAAATGTGAAGGTATGGTACGTCTTCAAGATTTGAAAGATGATCACTATGTATTTGATAAAGAGGAATATGCCGTGATAGGGCAACGCACCCATCATCGCTATACCTTAGGAGATGAGGTCTATGTAAAAGTGAAACAAGCCGATCTGGTTCGAAAACATCTTGACTTTTTAATGCTGGGACATCGAAAAGACCTCGAAGACTAAGCTAGATATTTGTACTTTTACATTTCATGTTTGATGGTATTGGATATGCGGCCTTTTACGGATTCCTGCTGGCATTTGCAGTAGGCCCTGTCTTTTTTACCCTGATTGAAACCAGTATTACCAAAGGCTTTAAAGCCGGACTCTTCTTTGATCTTGGCGCTATTTTCGCAGATATTCTGTTCATTTTAGTAGCGTATTACAGTACCAGTCAGATTCTTACGAAAGTAAAAGACGATCCCGGGTTGCTCATTTTTGGAGGTGTGGTGCTCATTGCTTACGGTGTGATTTCCTACATTCGTACCAATCGATCGTTCTTTAAAATTGTACGAGAACACTATTCGTTAAAGGTGAAAAAGAAGTTAGGGAATCTTTTTCTGAAAGGATTTCTGCTGAATTTCGTGAATTTTGGAGTGCTTGCCGGTTGGATCGGGACCATCATCATGGCGAATGCCTTAACCACTTCTGAAAATGGGGTGCTGTTGTTTCTAGCTACCGTTCTTATTGTATTTTTTTGTACTGATCTTCTGAAAATTGCGTTGGCCAAACGACTTAAGAGTCGGATGACACCTCGCTTTGTCATAAAAACGAAGAAGTGGGTGAGTATTATCATCGCCGGATTTGGCGTTCTGTTGTTACTTGAAGGGATCTTTCCGAAGCAAATACAGGCCGGACTAGAGCGCATTCCTGGAAAAACACATCCGTTAGAGAAACCCATACCTCCTGTGGAAGAACCTATTGAATAAAAAAACCTCCAGAATGTTCTGAAGGTTTTGGTGAGGCATCGAGCGGATTCGAACCGCTGTACAAGCTTTTGCAGAGCTCTGCCTAGCCACTCGGCCACGATGCCAATTGCGACCGCAAATATAAAAATAATACCAATAAAAACGCTATTATTTGGCGATTTCCCGTTGGCCATGCATGGTGACACTCACCGAAGCAACATCTCCTCCAATAGGCGGATTTACTTTCGCCACCGAAACGCGTACTTCGGTGACAATAGCAAGTTCTTTAAAAATACGATCGATGATGCGTTGTCCCACATGCTCTAGGAGTTTCGATCTCTTTGCCATTTCGGTTTTTACAATATGATTCAGCTGTACATAATCTACCGTATCAGAAAGGGCATCTGTTTGTGCCGCTTTCGAAAGATCGGCGCTTACCTTCAGATTGACTAAATAATCACTTCCAATTTTTTCTTCTTCTGTCAAACAGCCGTGATGGGCGAAAATTCGAATATTTTTTAATCGAATGGAACTCATAGAGAATGCTTTCCGCAAAGATACTTTTTTTACCTTTGTCCTTTGCTAGCAACCCTAATACAATCGCATGGCCAAAGAAGAACCGCTTAATTTTATTGAGCACATTATAGAAGATGATCTAAAAGGAAATTATAGCCCCTCAGACCTACGGTTTCGATTTCCACCGGAACCGAATGGATATCTGCACATTGGGCACGCTTCTTCCATTTGTTTGAACTTTGGTTTGGGAGAAACTTACAACGCCCCGGTAAACCTTCGTTTTGATGATACCAATCCTGCTAAAGAAGAGCAAGAATTTGTAGACGCCATCAAACGTGATATTTCTTGGTTGGGTTTTGAATGGGCGGAAGAACGTTACGCTTCAGATTATTTTCAACAACTCTATGACTGGGCGGTGCAACTTATCAAAGATGGTAAAGCCTATGTAGATTCACAAACCTCTATTTTAATTGCGGAACAGAAAGGAACCCCAAATGAACCCGGAGTTGAGAGTCCGTTTCGAAATAGACCCGTAGTAGAGTCGTTAGCCCTTTTCGAACAAATGAAAAATGGAGAAGAAGGCGAGGGAAGTCATGTGTTGCGCGCCAAGATTGATATGGCCTCCGGGAACATGCTCATGCGTGATCCAGTAATGTATAGAGTGTTGCATAAGCACCATCACCGAACCGGTACCGATTGGAAGATCTTTCCGATGTACGATTGGACGCATGGGGAAAGCGACTATATCGAGCAGGTATCTCATTCCCTTTGTACCTTAGAATTTTTACCGCATCGGGAGTTGTACGATTGGTTCTTAGATCAAGTCTATGATGCTTCCAAACTAAGACCGAAACAGCGCGAATTCGCCCGTCGCAACTTAAGCCATACGGTGGTTAGCAAACGAAAATTATTGAAATTAGTAGAAGAAGGAGTTGTCTCTGGTTGGGATGACCCACGAATGCCAACGATTTCTGGCTTGCGCCGAAGAGGATACACCCCTCAATCCATTCGCAATTTTGCTGAAAGTATTGGAGTGGGAAAACGTGAGAACATAATTGATGTATCACATTTGGAATTCAATGTGCGTGAAGACCTCAACAAGCGTGCACCTCGGGTGATGACTGTTCTAGATCCTTTGAAAGTGGTTATTACCAATTATCCGGAAGACAAAGAAGAATGGTTGGTTGCCGAAAACAACCCTGAAGATGTTAGTGCAGGCGACAGAGAAGTGCCTTTTTCTCGAGAACTATATATTGAAAAAGAAGATTTTAGAGAAGAAGCCAATCGAAAATTCTTCCGCTTGAAGTTAGGAAAGGAAGTCCGTTTGAAAAACGCGTATATCATTCAGGCTGATTCTGTAGAAAAAGATGCTGATGGAAATGTGACGACCGTGTATTGTACCTACGATGAAGAAAGTAAAAGCGGTAGTGGTACAGAAGCGTCACAGCGAAAAGTAAAAGGAACCCTGCATTGGGTTTCTGCCAAACACGCGCTTCCGGTGGAAGTTCGGTTGTACGATCGATTGTTCACAGAACCCGCGCCGGACGGCCATAAGGAGAAAGATTTTATGGAGTTTATTAATCCCAATTCATTAGAAGTGATTACCGCCTATGCAGAACCAAGTCTGGCTTCTTTGAACGTGGAAGACACGGTACAATTTCAACGATTAGGATACTTTACGGTCGATAAGGATTCTTCCGAAGCGAAAAAAGTCTTTAACCGTACGGTACCCCTACGAGACTCGTGGGCCAAACTTGACAAAACCAACTGATTTTAAGAGATTTTGGCAAAAAAAATAGCGCTTTAAGAAATCTTTACAAGTTCTATTTTTACTATTAACCGGTTATTAACAGCGATGCCTTGCCCTGCGGCGTATCTTTGTGTAAGATAACTTAAACAAAAACTACTATTATGGCATCGAATACAGGACAAACCCTATTAGCATTATTGACCGGAGCCGCCATTGGTGCCGGAATTGGAATTTTATATGCGCCCGATAAAGGTGAGAAAACCAGAAAGAAAATAAGTAAAGAAGCGAAAAAGGCGCAAAAAAGAATCAACCAACAAGCACAAGAAACAGCATCGACGATCAGTGAAAAAGCACGCGTTGCCAAGCTTAATTTTGAACAAAAATTAGAAGACACCCTTTCTTCGGCAAGTTATAAAGCTGATGATATTCTTGTAGCGATGGAAGAAAAACTAGAAGCACTGCGCAAACAGAACGCAAAACTTCAAAAAGAAGCTACGGAAGCAAAAGCGAAAACAACAGCTAAGAAAGCAACTACTTCAGCATAATATATGCCCTTAGAATCCATCACAAAGAAGCTGGAGCTAAACGCAACCAAGACTCAGGAATACATTAACAATACAGCGGAGTATTATAAACTCCGCTTGTTTAAATCTTCCATGCAGTTTACAACGCGTTTGGTCAATTTTTTAGTGTTGGGAAGTGTTGGTCTTTTCGTCTTGTTTTTTCTATCCATAGGCATCGCATTGTGGATGGGAAGTTTTTTTGAAGAGCGATACACAGGGTATTTTATATTGGCTGGGTTCTACACATTAGTTTTCATATTACTGTTGATATTTGCCAGAAAACCGCTGGAACGTGTCTTGATCCGTAAATTCTCTGATCTGGTGGTGGACGACGATGGATTTACACCCAAAGAGCGTGTAGAAAACAAAGAAATTAAAGAATCACAAACTCATACTCCTTACGAAGATGAAGCAGTATAACTCTTTCGAAGAAATAGACAAAGACCTACATTGGCTTCGTTTGCAATCGGAGATCGATAAAGAGGAGTTAAAACTCTCGATGCACGAAACCAAGGAAAGTTTTTCGCTTCCTAGTATGGCAACGACCATCATTGGTAGTGCCGCAACAGCAGGACTTTTAATGCGTGTTTTAGCGCCTGTGTTAGGTTTTGGAATAAAGAAAATTCTGAAAAAGTATAGCTAATCTCCCCAACCAACCATTAGTATAAGCAAAAAGGGCCGGAAACTTCCGGCCTTTTTTTAATCATCGTATCCGCTACTTGAAGGCGGTCTGCGCTTTGTTTTTTGCGGAGTTATTCCCCGAGCTTCGTTTTGTTTTTTCATCTCTTCCCCAATCTTATTACTTGCTACAAAAGAAGCGATCATGTCGTTAAGCATGTTGCTTCCTGCTTGTGGTGAGTTCGGTAAAAGGATAAGATTTGTATTGGTTTCTTCCCCAATAGACTGCAACGTATCATAATGTTGTGTAACAACAATCAGGGCCGAAGCCTCTTGAGAATTAATTCCCACATTGTTCAATACATCCACACTTTCTTCGAGTCCGCGTGCGATCTCACGCCGTTGATCGGCAATTCCTTGTCCTTGTAAGCGCTTGCTTTCTGCTTCTGCGCGTGCCTTGGCTACGATCTTGATACGCTCTGCTTCGGCTTCATATTCGGCAGCTACTTTTTCACGTTCAGCAGCATTGATACGGTTCATCGCAGCTTTCACTTGCACGTCGGGATCAATATCGGTTACAAGTGTCTTGATGATGTCATATCCGTAGTCGATCATAGCATCGTTCAGTTCTGTCTTTACAGCAATAGCAATGTCATCTTTTCGCTCAAAGACATCATCTAATTTCATCTTCGGAACTTCCGCACGCACCACATCGAATACATAAGAGGTAATCTGATCATGCGGATTTTGAAGCTTGTAGAAAGCGTCATATACTTTGTCGCGAATTACCTGAAATTGGACCGAGATCTTCAGTCGGACAAACACATCATCCTTGGTTTTGGTTTCTACGATGACATCTAATTGCTGAATTTTTAGATTGATGCGGCCCGCGATACGGTCGAATACAGGGATCTTGAATTGTAGGCCCGAGTTTCGGATACTTTGAAATCTTCCGAAGCGTTCAATAACTGCAGCCGTTTGCTGCTTCACAATAAAAATTCCGGAAAGAAGAATTAGAAACCCAATGACAATCACTGGAATAAGAAAGACAAAACCACCCATAATACTGAATTTAGTGTTTAAACGTTTGAATATACGAAATTAAGGGTAGCTTTGCCCTTATAATTTTTCATCTATGAGTCTTTCAAGAGTAATTTTTGTTACGGTCTTGCTTGTAACGACAACTTCAGTGTTTGGCCAACGGCGTTTTGAAGAATACAATCGCTTAGGTCTTACAGGAGGAGTCAATTTATTTGACATTCAAACCGATCAACTTACGACTTCTCAAGGAACAGGAGTGACCGCTGAGTTTATTACTCGAGGATCTTTTTACAATAATTTTGATCTGATCTACGGAATAGGATTCTATCAACAAAACGTGGACATTTCTACCTACGTGTTCTTTAGCGAACCCGAAATGACGCCTTATACCATCTCCGGAGTACAAGTAAAATTATTGGGAAGCTACAACATTATACAACATCATCTCAGTTTGGAGTTTGGACCCATTCTTCATATAAATGGCAAAATGAAACTTAAGAATAGTGACGATGAAGAGCGATTGGTTACGGGCTACAACGGAGTTCTTTCACAAGACATCCAAGATATTACAAAAGTGAATTTTCGAGTTATGGGAGGGATTACCGCAGGTTTAAAAAGCTTCCGACTCAGCGCACGCTACCAATATGGTGTTACCAACATGCTTAATAAATTAAATGAGCAGAATTTTGCCGAAGAAAGCGATTTCAAAGGAAACAGTAGCACTATCGTGTTAAGCGGAACCTTTTATTTTTAAGATTGAGAATCAATAAAGCGCTGAATTCTTTGGATACTTTCTTCCTTCCCTAATAAAGAAAGGATCTCAAACACATCCGGACCTTTCATAGCGCCTACTAGCGACAATCGTAAGGGCATCATTACCTTTCCGAAACCAATCTCGTTGGCCACGATCCATCCTTTGATCGCATCAGAAAGCGCGGCTGCCGTGAATGGATTGGCACTCATTATTGTACCAATGACATTTTTCAATATGCCGGCAGTGTCCTCTTTCCATGCTTTTTTCAGGGCTTTTTCATCATACGCTGTGGGCGCTTCAAAGAAAAAATGACCTTGCTCCCAAAGGTCTTCCACAAAGGTCGCGCGTTCTTTTAGTAAAGAAACGATGGTGTGCAATTCTTTTTCGTAGGTGATTCCTTTTTCTTTCTGAAGAAAAGCTTGGAATTGTGCCGTAAGAAGCCCTTCGTCCATTTGCTGTAAATAGTGATGCTGAAACCACTTCGTTTTTTCAGGATCAAACTTCGCACCCGACTTGTTCACGCGTTGTAGGTCAAACGCTTCCACCAATTCTTCAAGGGTAAATAATTCTTGTTCAGAACCCGGATTCCAACCCAACAAAGCCAACATGTTCACAACAGCCTCGGGCAAATACCCATCCTCCCGGTATCCTGAAGCGATGGTTCCGTCAGCACCTTTCCATTCCAACGGAAATACCGGAAACCCTAATTTCTCACCATCACGCTTGCTCAATTTTCCTTTTCCAACGGGCTTCATGATAAGAGGCAAGTGGGCAAAATGAGGTGCTTCCCACTGAAAGGCACGATACAGAAGCATATGCAATGGGAGGGAGGGCAACCACTCTTCCCCGCGGATCACGTGGGTGATTTCCATTAAATGATCATCCACAATATTTGCCATGTGATAGGTAGGCATTCCATCGCTCTTAAATAACACCTTATCATCTAGCGTAGCTGTATCCACTTCCATAGCGCCACGAATAATGTCTGAAAACGATAAAAGTTCATTCGCAGGCGTTTTAAAACGCACCACATAAGGAGCTCCGGATGCAATTCTTTGTTGTGTTTCTTCTTCGGAAAGACGTAATGAATTATCTAGCGCATCCCGTGTTTTGGCGTCATAGCTAAAAGCACCGCCATTAGATGCTGCTTCATTCCGAAGGGATTCCAAAGATTCAGCAGAGTCAAAGGCGTAATATGCATGCTTTGCGTCGATAAGTTGTTGCACGTATTTTTGGTAAAGCTCCTTTCGATCACTCTGCCGGTAAGGTCCGAAGCCACCATCTTTCGTTGGTCCTTCGTCTGGGGTAATATGCAACCAATCCAAAGCCTCTTGAATATAGTCTTCCGCGCCGGGAACATAGCGTGTTTGATCGGTATCTTCAATCCGCAATACAAATGATCCTTGATGCTTTTTGGCAAACAAATAATTGAACAATGCGGTTCGAACCCCACCAATGTGCAAGGGTCCGGTCGGACTAGGAGCGAAACGTACGCGAACTTTTTCAGACATGCTTTTTTATTTGGACACAAAGGTAGCTATTCAAGGGCATTCTCACTACCCAAGCGAAGTGTTTTCACAATTATAAGCGGCAGGATCAGGTTCCGAAATATGATTTTTAATTTTTCTGCGTTGGTAGTCTATGGGAATTCATGTGTTGGGTATAATTTTTGTTACATTTAGAACCTATAGGAACAACATTTCGTGAGCACATTTTCGATCATTCAGAAAAAACTAGAAACTTTTATCAGGAAGTATTATACCAACGAACTGATTAAAGGGATCTTGCTATTTGTGGCCATTGGCCTCTTATATGTACTACTTACATTATTGGTTGAGTATTTTTTATGGCTGAATCCGGCCGGCCGACGTATCATGTTTTGGCTGGTGGTTGCGGTAGAAGTGTTGTTGTTTGTTCGTTTTATTGCTTTTCCGCTACTGAAATTGTTCAAATTACAACACGGTATTGGCCATGACGAGGCATCACAGATCATTGGTAGTCATTTTCCGGAAGTCAGTGATCGGTTGCTGAATGTAATTCAGTTAAACCGAAACCAGAAGCAAAGTGAGCTCTTGGCAGCAAGTATCGATCAAAAGGCTGCTGAACTCCAACCGATACCTTTTCAGCGCGCAGTCAATTTTCGAGCCAACACCAAATATTTGAAGTATGTGGCGGTTCCGGTACTGCTATTTATATTGATGAGCCTTTGGGGAGATGGCGACATGTTCCGCAGCAGCTACGAACGGGTTGTCAACTATGACACCGCCTACGAACCCCCTGCTCCGTTTTCCTTTGTGTTAGCCAATGACACCCTTACGGCCATTGAGAACAAACCTTATACGCTACAGGTCCAAACGCAAGGGGAGGTAATTCCGGAACAGGTGAGTATTCAATTTAGCGATGAGCGCTATTATCTTCAGCCCATCGCTCCGGGGGTTTTTGAATATACATTTTCACAACCCAGCGAATCACTTGCTTTTACGCTGTCTGCGAATAAAGTAACCTCTTCTCCGTATGCCTTGGAAGTCATAAAAACACCCTCTTTGTCCGGTTTTGAACTATGGTTGGATTACCCCACACATACCGGCATCAAGGACGAACCTCTCGAAAATACCGGAAACGCCACGATTCCGGAGGGCACGCGAGTGACATGGAACATTACAGCAAACAACACAGATGCCGTGCACATAAAATCGCAAGACACGGCTTATGTCTTGACGAAAGAAGACAAAAAGTTTCAACACCAACAACGGATTTTTCGAACCTTCGAGTATGCCATTACCACCTCGAACGCGAATCTTCAGGAGTACGAAAATCTTTCATTTCGTTTAGGCGTCATCAAAGATCAATATCCCGACATTGATGTTTCTTCAAAAAAGGACAGCACCGACCTGTCGACAACATATTTCTTAGGAGAAGTTAGCGATGATTACGGCCTTACCAAGCTCCAGTTGGTGTATTACCCAATAGCCAACCCGGAGGCAAGAGAAACCCTTGCCTTACCCGTTAACACTACAACCGTTGACCAGTTTGTGTATGCGTTTCCGTCAGAGATCAATTTGACGGAAGGCACTTCCTACGAATACTATTTTGAAGTATTTGATAATGATGCCTTGCACGGAAACAAGTCGAGTAAATCCGGTGTTTTTTCCTATCGGAAATTAACGAAAGAAGAAGAAGAAAACCAGCAATTGGATGCTCAGGAAAAATCCATAGACGGGATGGATGAGACCCTTCAAAAAATGAAGGACCAAGAGAAAGCCCTCAAAGAGCTTTCAAACCTTCAGAAGGAAAAGAAAGAATTGAACTGGAATGACAAGAAGAAATTAGAAAACTTCATGAAGCGCCAGCAGCAGCAGGAGAATATGATGAAACAGTTTTCTAAAGAACTTCAGAAGAACCTAGAACAATTCCAGCCAGAGGAAGAAAAGGATCCTTTTAAAGAGCAATTGGAAGAACGCCTGGATGAAAATGAGCAGCAGCTGGAAGAGAACGAAAAACTGCTAGAAGAGTTGCAACGGCTTCAGGATAAAATTCAGAAAGAAGAGCTAACAGAAAAGCTAGAAAAATTAGCCAAACAAAATAAAAACCAGGAACGCAACTTAGAGCAGCTTTTAGAATTAACGAAACGATATTACGTAACCAAGAAAGCTGAAAAGCTTGCCGAGGAAATGTTTCAATTAGGGGAAGAACAGGAAGAACTTTCCGAAAAGAATTCAGACGAAAACACCCAAGAAGCTCAAGAAAAGTTGAATGAAAAGTTTGAGCAATTAAAGGAAGAAATGGAATCCTTGAAGAAAGAAAACGAAGCGCTCAAAGAGCCCATGAAACTTCCGGACGATTCCGAAAAGCAGCAAGAAGTTACCGAAGAACAGCAACAAGCCACTCAAAAGCTTCAACAAAAAAATTCAGAAGGCGCCAAAAAGAACCAAAAGAAAGCGGGTCAAAAAATGAAGCAAATGGGGCAGCAAATGCAATCGAGCATGTCGGCTGGTCAAATGGAAACGATTCAAGAAGACGTAGAAATGCTTCGTCAGATACTAGATAATTTAGTGGTGTTCTCCCTAGAACAGGAGAACTTGATGGAGACTTTTAAAACCACTGATTACGGAAGCGCAACTTTTGGGAACAAATTAAATATTCAAAACGACCTGAAATTGAACTTCCAGCATATTGATGATAGTCTGTTTGCACTGTCGTTGCGACAACCCATGATCAGCACCGTTATCAATGAGTCGTTGACAGAAACTCAGTATAATTTGGACAAGTCTCTGGAACGCCTTGCTGAAAATCAGCTGCGCCAAGGATTGGCCAACCAACAGTATGTTGTCACGGGAGCGAATGAACTTGCAATTTTGCTGAGTGATCTGTTAGGGAATATGCAAAATCAAATGATGCAAGCTGCCGGAATGGGTTCTGGTCAGGGACAGGGACAGGGACAAGGCCAAGGACAGGGGCAAGGGTTTCAACTCCCCGATATTATTCAGAAACAACAAAGCCTTTCCGAAAAGATGCAAGAAGGCATGGGTCAAAATAGCGGAAGTTCAGGAGAAGGAAATGAAGGAAAAGGTCAGGGCGAAGGGGAAGGTCAAGGACAGGGTCAGGGAAATGGAGAAGGAGGTGACGGTAATGGCTCACAAGGAAGTAACGGAAATAGCAATAGGGAAGGAGAAGGTAATGAAGGCAAGCAGGGAAGCAACGAGGACCTTAACGGAAAGCTCTATGAAATTTATAAGGAACAACAACAACTTCGTCAACAGCTAGAAGATAAATTAAGCAAAGAGGGATTAAAGGGTTCCGGAGGAGATATCTTAAGGAAAATGGAACAAATTGAGGATCAGTTGTTAGACAAAGGTTTTAATCAAAGAACGTTAGAGCAAATGCTAAACCTCCAATACGAATTGTTGAAGTTAGACACCGCCGATTTTCAACAAGGACAAGAGAACAGGCGCGAGTCGAATACCAATAGAAAGGATTATTCGAATACGCTTCGGTTACGCCCTGAGGAAATTAAGAAGTATTTTAATGCTACGGAAATACTGAATCGAGAAGCACTGCCGCTTCGGCCTCTTTACAAGAAAAAGGTGCAAACCTATTTTAGAAATAGCAATGATTGAGTATACCAGCGAAACCAACTTTACGCTGTCGAAGGAAAACAGTCTCACGCAATGGATTGAATCTGTCATTGCTTCGGAAGGCTACGAATTGGGAGACATTCATTTCGTTTTTTGCGATGATGAAGCGTTACACAAGATAAATGTGGAGTTCTTACATCACGATACGTATACTGATATTATTAGCTTCGATTATTCTCTTGGAAAGCAAATTCACGGGGAGATTTTTATTTCTATTGATCGAGTAACAGAAAACGCCGAAGCTTATAAGGTGTCTTTTACGGAGGAATTACATCGCGTTATGATTCATGGAATACTTCACTATTGTGGTTTTAAAGATGGTTCTTCTGAAGAAAAAACGCTGATGCGTTCTAAAGAAAATGAGGCGCTAGGCACACGCGACTTCGTTTAATCCTTGATATACAGACAAATAGCTTTTTAACTTGCTGACAATGAGATATTTAGTATCTTTGCGGGCTAATAATCACAAAACAATGTTCCACGTGGAACAAATGCTTTAGTTATGTTTGAAAAGGAGTATGATGTTATTGTAGTTGGAGCCGGTCACGCAGGGTCTGAAGCGGCAGCGGCAGCGTCAAATCTTGGTTCGAAGACACTGTTGATTACTATGAACCTTCAAAATATTGCCCAAATGTCATGTAATCCCGCTATGGGCGGCATCGCAAAAGGGCAAATTGTGCGTGAGATCGATGCCCTGGGAGGATATAGCGGCATTGTTTCAGACAAGTCGGCTATCCAATTTAAAATGCTGAACAAATCCAAAGGACCCGCGATGTGGAGTCCGCGTGTGCAAAGTGATCGAATGCGTTTTGCTGAGACATGGCGGGAAATGCTAGAGCAAACTCCAAATTTGGATTTCTATCAGGAAATGGTTTCCGGGCTATTGGTTGAGAACGATAAGGTGGTTGGTGTAAAAACCTCTTTGGGGTTGTCAGTATATTCCAAAGCAGTGATACTGACCAATGGAACATTTTTAAACGGACTCATTCACATTGGAGAAAAACAATTTGGCGGAGGACGTGCAGGAGAACGAGCGGCCACCGGAATAACTAAAGAACTCGAGGCGTTAGGTTTTGATTCCGGTCGTATGAAAACCGGAACACCACCAAGAGTAGACGGTCGTTCATTAGACTTTTCTAAAATGACGATTCAACCTGGGGATGAAGATCCACAAAAGTTTTCCTATTTAGAGCTCACAAAACCTCTGGAGAAGCAACGGCCGTGTCATATGTCGTACACCAGTGAACATGTTCATGAATTGTTGCGAGAAGGTTTTGACCGCTCTCCAATGTTTAATGGTTCCATTCAAAGTGTGGGCCCTAGGTATTGTCCTTCTATCGAGGATAAAATTCATCGATTTGCCGACAAAAATAGACATCAATTGTTTGTAGAGCCAGAGGGTTGGAATACGGTTGAATATTACATTAATGGGTTTTCTACTTCCTTGCCGGAAGATGTTCAGTTTAAAGCATTGAAAGAATGTGATGGATTTCAAAATGTAAAATTTTTCCGCCCTGGATATGCTATTGAATATGATTATTTCCCTCCCACACAATTGGCACACACGCTAGAGACCAAATTGGTATCCGGGCTATATTTTGCCGGCCAGATTAATGGTACAACAGGTTATGAAGAAGCAGCATCTCAAGGGTTGATGGCCGGAATAAACGCACACTTAAAAATAAATGAGCAGGAACCCTTTACGCTACAACGTAACGAGGCATATATCGGGGTACTGATAGACGATTTAATCACGAAGGGAACGGAAGAGCCGTATCGTATGTTTACCTCTAGAGCGGAATATAGAACCTTGTTACGACAAGATAACGCTGATTTTAGATTGACACCTAAATCATTTGAACTTGGGCTGGCTTCGGAAGAGCGCTTGAAGCAAATGGAACGAAAGCAAAAGCAATCTGAAAAACTGGTGTCATTTTTCAAAGAAACCAGTTACCAAGTAGAAGAGGCCAATGTTGTGTTGCAGGCGAATAATTCAGCTGCCGTTTCCCAAAACGACAAAATGGTTAAGATGTTTTCCCGACCGGAAATAGCCATGGAGGACATGTTAAAATTGAATGAAGTCGCCGCCTTTATTTCTGAGGAATCTTTTACTGTCGAAGAATTACAACAGGCGGAAATTCAGATTAAATATGCGGGATATATAGAAAAAGAAAAGAGCAATGCAGATAAATTAAATCGTTTGGAGGGAATTAAAATCCCAAAAGATTTTGACTATACAAAGCTGAAGTCGCTCTCATTCGAAGCCCGTGAAAAATTAAAAGAAATCCGACCTAAAACCATTTCACAAGCGAGTCGTATTAGTGGGGTATCTCCAAACGACATTTCGGTGATGCTTGTCTATATGGGGCGTTAGAAAGCTGTTTCACGTGGAACATAAAAATCATTCAGTTACCAATCCGTCCGATCTTCCAATATATCTTAAGACGAAAGATTATATGGTGAGTGGCGAAACTTTCGAGTTGCGACACCATCAAACGTTGGATATTCTTATCACACATCCCAAACCCGAGAATTTAGCTATGTATTATGAGTCGGATGCTTATTTATCCCACACCGACTCGAATAAAGGGTGGTTTGCAACGTTGTACCAATGGGTAAAGCGATACTCTTTAAAACAAAAAGTAAGACTGATTCAAAGATTTCATAAAGGAAAAGGCAGCTTATTGGACGTAGGAGCGGGTACTGGCGATTTTCTTCAGAGCGCAAAAGAATCTGGGTGGCACGTTCAAGGAGTAGAAGTTTCAGAAAAAGCTAGAGACAAGGCGCGGGAAAAAGATCTTTTGTTAGATCGAAGCTTAGATGAAATTGGCAATGTTAAATTTGATGTTATTACGCTATGGCATGTTTTAGAGCATATAGAAACGCTTGAAGCGACTATCGAACAGCTGCACGATCTACTGTCAACCAATGGAGTCTTAATTATCGCCGTTCCTAATTTCAAGTCTTATGATGCACAATATTATAAACAATTTTGGGCTGCATTTGATGTTCCAAGGCATTTATGGCACTTTTCCAAATTTGGGTTATGCACTCTGTTATCTACAAAATTTTCATTAGTAAAAACCCGCCCAATGTGGTTTGATGCTTTTTATGTGAGTTTGCTTTCTGAAAAATATAAATCGGGTCATTCATTCTCCCTCAAGGCGATTGCAATAGCATTTTGGTCAAATGTAAGGGCCGTATTTACAAAACAACCCTCCTCACGTATTTATTGCTTTAAAAAGGCAAAATAAAGCCATTAGAAGCGCTCAGTTCGGACATAAGTCCTGTGGCGAGGAAAACCCTCGCAAAGAATCAAAACCCCGTTAAAACCCCGCTATGGCAACCGAAAACAATAAGCATGGGTTATTGTTGAGGATTTTTTAATAGCAAAAAACTATATTACGCTTTTCGGTGTATAAGTCTTGTTAATTGAATGGACAGATCACTGAAGATAATTTTACCATTTCCATTTCTACTCACGTGATATGCGGCTTCTTCTAGGGCCTTTGAAATTTCATAAATATTGTTCTGATGCACAAAGGGAGCAAACTTCGACAGTGCAAAATCAGCTTCAACAGGCTCAAAGTAGACCAGCTCTTTCACGGAATAGTTTTCTAGTAGCGCCTGTCGGAATAGTTCTAAACAATACGAGAGAAATTTCTTTTGCGTTTCTCTTCCTTGACCGGCCAATTGGGAACTCCAATTTAAAAGTTCATTGATCGCTTTTTTGTTTCCCTTTGCTTTAAAAGCAGAACGCACCCAAGCGATGAACCACGCTTCAAATTGAGCGTCTTCGCCGGTTTCATCCAGCAATGTTAAAGCAATATGATAATTTCCTTGAGATCGGTGAGCAATCTTTTTCGCCAAGCTCGGCTCAATCTCTAAACGTTCTTGAAGCGCGCGTTGTATGTCTGCCTCAGCCAATAATGGAAAATTGATCTTCTGACAACGAGAATAGATGGTTGGCAGTATTTGCGCTTCATTTTCTGTAATTAAAATCAACACCGTTTTTTCGGGCGGCTCTTCAATAAGTTTTAATGTTTTATTCGCACTTTGTGTGTTCATTTTATCGGCCATCCATACGATCATTACTTTCAGCCCTCCTTCATAGGATTTTAATGAAAGCCTTTTCATCATATCGGCTGCTTCTTCAGAATTGATGATGCCTTGTTTATTCTCTATTCCCAGTCGCTGAAGCCATTCAAATAAGGTTCCATAAGGTCGTTCTTGAAGAAAATCTCGCCACTCCTCCATATAATGAGTGGAAAGCCAGTGCTTCTTGACCTTGTCGGTTTTGTTGATTGGATAGACAAAATGTAAATCAGGATGATGCAGCTTTAATGCTTTCTCTTCGCATTTTCTAAATGCTTCGCTCCCTTTCTCGTGGTGAAGGCAAAGCAATTGTGTGGCATATGCCAAGGCTGTAGCTAAGACCCCCGACCCTGCGTCACCCACGAAAAGTTGTGCATGTGGAATACGCCCATGAGCCATACTGGTCTGAAGGTGACTTTTTATATGCTGTTGCCCGATGACATGCGAATAATCCATACACAAAACTACACTTTTTTTACCCTATAAAAGTAACGGCAGAATACTATATATTTGTGAACATAACCTAGGGATATGAAAACAGTCAATGATATTAATTTCAAAGGAAAAAAAGCCTTAATTCGAGTCGATTTTAACGTTCCTCTGAACGACGATTTGGAAGTGACAGATACTACCAGAATCGAAGCTGCCAAGCCAACGATCATTAAGATTTTGGAAGACGGAGGCAGCTGTATTCTGATGTCTCACCTTGGGCGTCCAAAAGCACAAGAAAATGAATTTTCATTACGCCATATTTTATCGAAGACTGCGGAAATCCTCGGGGTTACCGTAAAATTTTCCGAAGATTGTGTCGGCACTGCTGCAGAAGATGCTGCAGGCGCTTTGCAGCCGGGAGAGATTTTATTATTAGAGAATTTGAGGTACCATTCCGAAGAACAAAAAGGCGACAAAGATTTTGCGGAACAATTGTCTGCCTTAGGCGATGTTTATGTTAACGATGCCTTCGGAACGGCCCACAGAGCACATGCTTCCACAGCAGTCATTGCACAGTTCTTCCCTGAAGATAAATGCTTTGGACTCTTATTAGCTTCTGAAATTATCAACGTAAAAAAAGTATTAAACCAGGGCGAGTCACCGGTAACAGCAGTTATTGGAGGTGCCAAAGTATCTTCCAAAATTACCGTCATTGAAAACATTCTGCCTAAAATCGATCATCTTATCATTGGCGGGGGTATGGCGTTTACCTTTATCAAAGCAAAGGGAGGCAAGATAGGCGGCTCGTTAGTAGAGGAGGATAAACAAGAACTAGCCTTGGAAATCTTAGAAAAGGCAAAGAATGCCACTGTTCAGGTGCATTTACCTGTAGATGTAGTCACCGCCGATAGCTTTTCTGAATTTGCAACTACAGACAGTGAACCTGCTGACGATATCCCAGCCGGCTGGATGGGGTTGGATGCAGGAGAAAAAACACGCGCCCTATTTGCTGACATCATTGCACAATCTAAGACCATTCTTTGGAACGGTCCCGTTGGAGTCTTCGAAATGGAACCCTTTGCGCAGGGTACCATCGCTCTTGGAAATGCTATTGCGCAAGCGACACAAAACGGCGCATTTTCCTTAGTAGGTGGCGGCGATTCGGTGGCTGCCGTTAAACAATTTGGTTTTGAGAACAAAGTGAGTTATGTTTCTACAGGCGGGGGCGCGATGTTAGAAATGTTAGAAGGAAAAACCTTACCGGGAATTCAAGCCATCCAAGAATAGTTTGGTTTTGTTACCAACACGCTGGACCCCGTAATAAGAACAATAAAATTCATGATTCGAAGTTAGATGAAGTTAGTTATGCACAAAAAAAGGATATACATTGTTTTTAGTATGCTCTTAAGCTGTGTAGCGCTTACAGCGCACGCGCAAAAGAGTACAGACAGTCTAGCCAAGAAAAAAATTCAAGTGGTCGACTCTATTGTGGGTGCCCAAATTTCAGGAGACTTTCCTAAAGTGGTGGTTGCCACCAATGTTAAAGATACGGTCATTTATTCACTTGAAGACATTGCGAAAGCTCGTCGCATAGATAGTTTGTGGCTGAATGAATTAAAGCGCACCGGACGTTTTGAGGAAATGTACGGCACCATGCTTTCTGAAACCTATGAACCTATTGATTATGAGGAGCTTCCAACCGAAATTTTAAAAGAAAGATTGGAAGCGTTAAATGCGAGAACACCATTTAACGTTGAATACAATCCTGCCCTGGAAAGTGTCATCAAAGGCTATTTGAAGAATCGACGCCGAACCATGGCGCGTCTTATGGCGTTGAGTGATTATTATTTTCCACTTTTTGAAGAAACCCTGGATAAGCACAACCTACCGTTGGAGCTGAAATATTTAGCTATCGTAGAATCTGCTTTAGATCCAAGAGCGCAGTCCCCAGTAGGCGCCAAAGGATTATGGCAATTTATGTTTGCCACTGGTAAAATTTTTGGTCTCGATGTGAATTCTTACGTAGATGAACGAAATGACCCGATTATGGCGACGGAGGCAGCGAGTGCTTACTTAAAAAGCCTATATAAAAGTCTACAAGACTGGGATCTCGCGCTAGCAGCCTACAATTCGGGTCCCGGAAATGTGGCGAAAGCCCTTCGTAGAGCAGGGGGCTATACCAACTATTGGAACATACGCCATCATCTCCCGCGAGAAACTGCAGGCTACCTTCCGGCCTTTTTAGCCACCATGTACATCTTTGAATATGCCGAGGAGCATGGCTTCAAAAGTGAAGGCCCCATGTACCCATACATCGCAACCGACACCGTCCATGTTAAGAAGATGATCACCCTAGAACAAGTTTCTAAAGTGACACAGGTGGATCTAGGGGAACTTGAGTTTTTGAATCCATCCTATAAGCTTGGGATCATTCCTGTAATTAAAGATGAAATATATGTGCTTCGCCTTCCTGTAGAAGCAATGGGAAAGTTTGTAGCGAACGAGGATGCTATTTATTCTTTTGCGGAAGAAGAACTCAATGAACGGGAAAAACCGCTTCCTAAATTCTTTGAAAACTCAGACCGTATTCGCTATCGTGTGCGTAGTGGAGACTTCCTGGGTAAAATTGCTAATAGATATGGCGTTTCCGTGAGCAAGATAAAACGCTGGAACAATCTTAGAAGCGACCGATTGCGAGTGGGACAGCGCTTAACGATCTATCCGAGGAAACCCGGGGGAGGTGCTAACAACACCGGAAATAGCGTCGTCAAGCAAGGAGGTGAAAAGACCTATACGGTTAAAAATGGCGACTCTCTCTGGAGCATTGCACAGAAATTTCCGGGCGTGAGTGTCGATAAAATAAAAAAATGGAACGATATTAGTGGGAACAAACTAAAACCAGGGATGAAGCTTAAGATTCACAAAGGCTAACCCTAAAAACTCACTAGCATGCGACTTTTTTTAACGCTTTTTATCGGACTCTCACTACTTTCCTGTAATAATTCTGATGGCAAAAGAGATACCCGATATTTACCCAGTTCCGTAGGGAACATTAATTCCATACAAATTATTATGGAAAATGACCTATGGAATGGCAGTGTTGGAGAAACCCTGCGGAAGTACTTTGCGGCCCCAACAGACGGCCTTCCCCAGCAGGAACCATTATTCTCTATGAACCAAATGGCCCCGGCAAATTTTTCTGATTTTGCACGGTCATATCGCGGATTTGTCTATGTGAAAATAGGCGATAAGGATACCGTAAGCCTCAAAGAGAATTCCTACGCCCGACCACAAACCGGCGCCTTTGTTACCGGTACTTCTCGCGAAAGTTTGGTGCAACTCATCGAAAATAATCACGAACGTATCATCGCCACACTGAAACAAGCAGAACTCAAAGAAAAGCAACGACGTATCAAGGTGTCTACCCTAAAACTAGACTCTTTGGAAGAGCGTTTAGGTGTTTCATTAACCATCTCTTCCGCATATCGTGTTGCCTTAGCTAAAGACGATTTTTATTGGCTTCGGAAAGATCTAAAATCGGGAAGTACCAACGTAATTATTTATGAAGTTCCCTTAAACACGATCGGGCAGGACAGCACTGTTATTGGGGACATCATAACGATGCGCGATAGTATTTCTGGGGATAAATTACCGGTAGAAGAGGGCGGACGCTTTATTACCGAAGAAGCCTTTGCTCCGTTGCTATTTACGACTGAAATTGACGGCAAGTTTGCCTATGAGACCAAAGGAACTTGGGAGGTAAAAGATCAATGGATGGCCGGACCGTTCGTCAATTATGCAATTCGTGATGAAGCCAATGATCGATATTTGATCCTGGAGGGCTTCACTTATGCCCCTTCGGTAGAAAAGAGAAACCATCAATTTGAACTGGAGGCCATCTTAAAATCAGCTAAATTCAAAAAATAAGCATAAAAAAAAGCGCTGTTAATGTACAGCGCTTTTTTTTATAGAGTCATCGCCCTATATTATTTTTTATCTTCGATCTTACCGTTTTCGGTTGCGGGCTCATCATCTTTAGAAGCGTCTTTAAATTCTTTGATGCCGCTTCCTAAACCTCGCATCAATTCAGGGATCTTTCTTCCACCAAATAGCAATAATACGATGAGTACAATTAATACAATTTGCCAGGGGCCAATGGCTAGTGGGATCATTAATGCTTCCATAATCACAATTTTTAGGAATAACAAATGTAATAAGAAAACTTCAGAAACAACGTTTGTTAATCAATAATAAAAGAAGCCGAAGGGTTTGTTTTATATTTGTAACGCAAGATTAGGAGGTATGGCGAAAACCGAAAAAAGATCTAGAAAAATCAAAAAAAAGTTGCTGCATAAGTACCGACTCGTGGTCCTTAATGAAGACACCTTTGAAGAGCGTTTTTCATTTAAGTTGAACCGCTTGAATGTCTTTGTATTCAGCACCATCTTTGCAGTGATCTTAATTGCCGGGACCACTGTATTGATCGCCTTTACTCCTTTGCGAGAATACATTCCGGGATATTCCTCTACAAGTCTTAAGAAACGAGCCACAGACCTTACCTACAAAACCGATTCGCTACAACAAGCACTCTCAGTAAATGAGCAATATATCGCGTCGATACGCAAAGTTCTTACAGGAGACGTCTCTTCTGTTGATTTTAATAAAGACTCGATTATCGAAGCAGCACAACTAGACGCCTCACAAGTAGATTTGAGCACTTCTACAGAAGACTCTCTGTTACGAGAAAAAGTGGCACAAGAAGACAAATATAACCCGCTTACGGCCTCTTCTGAGGTGCGCTTAACACTATTTCCGCCAGTGAAGGGAACTATTTCTTCAGGATATGATTTAAAGGCGAAGCACTATGCCGTGGATGTGGTCACAGTGAAGGACGCCCCTGTAAAAGCAGTTGCAGACGGCACCGTGATCTTTGCTGAATGGACGGCAGAAACGGGATATGTCATCATTTTAGAACACCCAAACAACCTGCTTTCTGTGTATAAGCACAATGCCTCTCTCAATAAAGAGCAGGGAGAGTTTGTCAAAGCCGGAGAGGTCATAAGTACTGCTGGAAACACCGGAGAGTTGTCTACAGGGCCGCATCTTCATTTTGAGTTATGGAGTGACGGATACCCAATTAACCCAACTAATTTTATCGATTTCGAATAACATGATGTCTGTTAAATCGATTGCTGCTAAGATCTATGCCAAATTCGTCGTCAACCGGATGCGTCGGTGGGCGTCACAACCCGAAAAAACCCAACGAAAAGTGTTCCGCCGGCTGATTCAGGAAGCAAAGAACACCGCATTTGGGAGCGATCATTCCTTTAAAAATATCACCAATTATGCTGATTTTGCAGCGCACGTGCCTATTCGAGATTACGAAGCGTTAAAACCCTATGTGGAACGCGTGGTTGCCGGTGAGCAAAATGTGCTTTGGCCGGGAAAACCGTTGTATTTTGCTAAAACCTCAGGAACCACTTCCGGAGCCAAATACATCCCGCTTACGAAAGCATCCATGCCGGCTCATGTAGCAGCTGCTCGAAATGCCATCTTATGCTACATTGCTGAGACCGGGAGAGCGTCTTTTGTCAATGGAAAAATGATCTTTTTACAAGGAAGTCCCGAAATGGCTGAAAAAAACGGAATCAAACTCGGCCGGCTGTCAGGAATTGTTGCGCATTACGTTCCAAAGTATTTGCAGAAAAACCGCCTTCCCAGCTGGGAAACCAATTCTATTGCCGATTGGGAAACCAAAGTGGACGCTATTGTGGAGGAGACCAAAGATGCGAACATGACTGTGATTAGCGGCATACCTTCTTGGGTACAGATGTATTTTGAACGGCTGAAGACGAAAACGGGACAAGACATAGGGACATTGTTCCCAAACTTCGAATTGTTTATCTACGGAGGGGTAAATTATGAACCCTATCGCGCAAAATTTGAACAACTTATTGGAAAAAAAATAGCGAGTATTGAATTGTATCCGGCTTCTGAAGGGTTTTTTGCCTTTCAAGACAAACAACATCAGGAAGGGATGCTTTTGCAGCTCAACTCAGGGATTTTCTATGAGTTTATTGAAGCATCACAATTTTTTGAAGAGAACCCGAAACGGCTAACCATTGGTGATGTCAAAACAAATGTTAATTATGTGATGATTGTTTCCACAAACGCCGGACTTTGGGGATATAATGTGGGAGATACGATTCAGTTCACCTCACTCAAACCACCCCGGGTAATTGTTTCCGGGCGCATCAAGCACTTTATCTCTGCTTTTGGGGAGCATGTTATTGGTAAAGAGGTAGAACAGGCGATGAAAGAAGCCGTTGCAGAACACGGATTTACGATTTCTGAATTTACCGTGGCCCCACAAACCAACCCGGAAGAAGGGGCACTCCCATATCACGAATGGCTTGTGGAGTTTGACACCCCGCCCGCCGCTATAGAGGCCGTAGCCGAAACCTTAGACCAAGCCATGCAACGGCAGAATTCGTATTATTTTGATCTGATTGATGGCGTGATCCTTCAACCGTTAAAGATCACGGCACTTCCAAAGGATAGCTTTTCGAAATACATGAAATCTCAAGGGAAATTAGGCGGCCAGAATAAAATTCCGAGGTTATCGAACGATCGGAGTATTGCCGATGCCCTAAGCGCTTTTAAAGCGTAAATTAAATACTATCTTTGCGCCAAGATGCAACCATTTCAAACCCATAAAAGAACACGTGCTCAAGAGAGTTCAGGAGCTATTGAACGACTGTACATTACCATGCGGCATTTGTTTAACCGTGGGTTCTACAAGCCTATGGGGATTTCAGGAGAAACGCTTCGGGAGTCCCTGCTCATCCTGAGGCCGGAGATCTATGGAAGTATTACCGAAGAAAAGATAGAGCTGCAAGGCTTATTGTATGTGATCGATCGATTGCCTACCGGAATCGAGGCCTGTCGGTATATCAACCTGACGAGTGACGAAGGCTATAAAAATTCACACTTCACACCTATCATTCCGAAGAAAAGACGCCGAAACTGCTATCGTATCGATAGTGAGCAAATGAATATTGAAATCACTAGAGGGCGTAGCGAGATCTACGATATACTCACGCATTTGACGTTTTTATACATCGAATCGCACAAGATCATGAAGCAGGTGATGATCAATGAAGAAGGTTCCTTGATACGCGATTGGATAAAATTAGAGGAAATGGTTCTGAAGAACGGGAAACTCAGTCAGGAAGATAAAGAGATCGCGCTCACCCATACGGCTAGTTTCTTAGGACGCACCTTCGAGGAGGTTTCTGCCATTTATCCTGCATTTGCCGAACCCGACAACGAACATCGGTTTCTTCAAATTATCTATTTCCTCGGAAAGTTAGCGATCGATGAGGTGGTGAACGACAATAAACGTTTGATTACGTTTAGCCCGGTCTTACGAGAACGTTTAGGCCATCACATTCACGGTGAACGTTGGGCATTGCACATCAAAAAGACGTTGAGCGATCAAAAACTATTAGGCCGCCCGCTGCATATTATCAGCTCTAATATGCACAGTGTTATGAACACGCTGTACGCACCTACCGCCCTGGCTTCGGAGTTTAAGAAGAAGTCGGCATTACAGGTATTTGAGATGTTAAGTAATTCCGCGAATGCGAAACTTCGGCAAAAAGTGCAGAAAACCGCCTTAGAACACGGCATGATCTCACTGCCCGACACCAGCGGAACGAATATCGATGTTCAAATTATCGATACGTCAAAATTACCGGGATATGCGCCTGTTTCCGACATTGGAGAGGCGCCCGTGATCATCGTGATGGACTATGCTTTTGGGGAACAGGCTTACGAAACGATGGATGAGTTATTGAAGCCTTACAAGGATGGAGAGCACAGACACTTTTTAAATGTAGTGTCTATTTCAGTGATGGGAAAAGCGGGGATTCTTTCCGGCGGAAAAGGGGATATTATGATCCCTTCAGCACACGTCTTTGAAGGGACTGCAGATAATTACCCCTTCAAAAATCGCTTAAAAAAGTCATTATTCTCTGAAAGCGATCTCAATGTTTGCAGCGGTACCATGATCACAGTATTGGGCACCTCTCTTCAAAATAGAGACATTCTAAAATTCTTTCACGAATCTACTTGGAATGTGATCGGACTGGAGATGGAAGGGGCGCATTACCAAAAAGCCATTCAAGCTGCCAGCAAAATTAGAGGTAGCATTAGCGCCAAAGTGAAGGTGCAATATGCGTATTATGCTTCGGATAACCCATTAGAAACCGGAAGCACCTTAGCGAGCGGTGGATTGGGGACTACCGGGGTAAAACCCACCTATTTGATCACCGAAAACATGTTAAAATTGATTTTAGAAACGCCTAAAAAATAGTTTTGAAGAACAACAATGTCTTAGTTACCGGGGGCGCAGGTTTTATAGGCTCCAATTATGTGTCGTATCTGCTAAAAAGCACCAATGCTCAAGTATTTGTCTTGGATAGCTTGACATATGCAGGAGATGTAAAGAATTTAGAAGAGGTTTCATCGAATCCCAATTATATATTTATTGAAGGTGATATTTGCAATGCAGATACTTTAAAACAATTATTTGAGCAGCATCAAATTGATACGGTGGTGCATTTTGCGGCTGAATCGCACGTGGATAATTCTATTTCCGGCCCTGCAGCGTTTATTCAAACCAATATCGTGGGGACGTTTCAGCTCTTACAAGCAGCCTATCAGCATTGGATGGAAGGCCCCAACCAATTAAAATCTGAATTTTCAAACGCACGGTTTCTTCATGTCTCTACCGATGAGGTCTACGGAAGTTTGGGTACCACAGGTCTATTTACTGAAAAAACTCCTTATGCGCCTAATAGTCCGTATAGCGCCAGTAAAGCCTCTTCCGATTTTATCGTGAGAAGCTATTTTCATACCTACGGCTTGCCCGTAGTGACCACCAATTGTTCGAATAACTATGGCCCGCACCAGCACAAAGAAAAGTTGATCCCTACGATTATTCGTAAAGCAATATGCGGTGAAGCCATCCCTATTTATGGCGATGGAAAAAATGTACGCGATTGGTTATACGTAATGGATCATTGCACAGGCATTCAATTGGCATTAGAAAAGGGGGTTTTGGGAGAAACCTACAACATTGGAGGGCGTAACGAGCGTGAAAACCTGTATATTGCACATACCATTTGCGAACTGCTGGATGAAATGAAGCCTAAGGAGACGGGTTATTATAAAGATCAGATATCCTTTGTGACCGACCGCCCGGGGCACGATTTCCGCTATGCGATAGACGCTTCGAAAATAGAAACAGAGTTAGGCTGGAAAGCAAAAGAAAATTTTGAATCAGGGATCGAGAAAACAGTAGCGTGGTACTTGGAAAACATAGATAGATTATGAAAGGGATTATTTTAGCAGGCGGCTCGGGGACGCGACTTCACCCATTAACCCTAGCGGTTAGCAAGCAATTGATGCCGGTCTATGACAAGCCCATGATCTATTATCCATTGTCAACCTTGATGTATGCCGGAATCCGTGAGATATTGATTATTTCCACACCGCAAGACTTGCCGCTGTTTGAGAAACTGCTGGGAGACGGGTCTCAATTAGGGTGTCAGTTTGAGTATGCAGTACAAGAAGAACCCAATGGGCTGGCAGAAGCATTTATCATTGGCAAAGAGTTTATCGGAAAAGAGAAAGTAGCTTTGATCTTAGGAGACAATATTTTTTATGGCTCGGGATTGAAAGAGTTACTACAAGCCAACAATGATCCACAAGGCGGCATCATCTATGCCTATCATGTCCACGACCCAGAGCGTTACGGGGTTGTGGAGTTTGATGACGATGGAAAAGCCCTCTCTATTGAAGAAAAGCCGGCAAAGCCAAAATCTAACTACGCTGTTCCGGGAATTTATTTCTATGATAATCAAGTCGTGGAAATAGCACAAAATATTAGCCCCAGCCATCGAGGAGAGTTAGAGATCACAGACGTGAACAACGTATATCTTCAGCAAGGAACGTTAAGCGTGAGCATCCTAGACAAAGGTACTGCTTGGTTGGATACCGGAACCTTTGCTTCGCTAATGCAGGCTTCACAGTTCGTTGAGGTAATCGAAGAACGCCAAGGACTTAAAATAGGAGCGATTGAAGAAGCCGCTTATGAAATGAAATTCATCGATAAAAAACAACTACACACCTTAGCCGAACCCTTACTGAAAAGTGGCTACGGAAAACACCTTTTACAATTGTAGTATGTTGATTTTTGAGCCCACAGCCCTTAATGATTGCTTTACGCTAATACCTGCTGCTTATGAAGATGCGCGCGGTGTTTTTTCTGAAACCTATAATAAAGCCGATTTTAAAAACGCAACCGGACTTGATATCGATTTTGTTCAAGACAATCAATCTATTTCTGCGCGAGGCGTATTACGCGGGCTCCATTTTCAGACCGGTCCCAAGGCCCAAGCGAAACTGGTTCGTGTTATCAAGGGAAAGGTGTTAGACATCGTTGTGGATCTTCGGAAGGGCTCCTCCACCTTTGGCCAGCATGTTTCGGTCATCTTAGACGAAGAAAACAGAAAACAATTATTCGTTCCCAAAGGATTTGCTCATGGATTCGTTACACTTTCGGAATACTCCATCTTCGCTTACAAATGCGATCAGTTTTATGACAAAGCTTCCGAAGGCGGAATCATCTATAATGACGCAACCCTTGCGCTAGATTGGCATCTTCCGAAGGAAGCATTACTAATTTCAGAAAAGGATCGCTCCCTGCCTAGCTTTCAGGAGGTAATTTCATGATACACGTACTCGTTACAGGCGCAAAGGGCCAACTCGCAACTTGTTTGGCTGATGTCTCACAAACCTTTCCTTCTCTCAACTGTAGTTTTACATCCAGAGAAATGCTTGACATTGCCCATAAGGAAGCCTTACAAGATTATTTTAAGTCGAACCCGGTGGATTACTGCATCAACACGGCAGCCTATACACAGGTGGATCAAGCAGAAAAGGAAATAGAGAAAGCCTTTGCTATCAATAAAACAGCAGTAGGGAATTTGGCAACGGTGTGTCTCCAGCACAAGGTGCGATTACTACATGTCTCCACCGATTACGTGTTTGATGGAACCAAAACAACACCCTATTCCGAAGGGGACACTCCGAATCCCATCAATGTGTACGGGCGCTCTAAATACGAAGGAGAACAACGCTTGGCTGAAATACTACCGGAGCATTTTATAGTACGCACCTCTTGGCTGTATTCGCAATATGGGCAGAATTTCTTAACGGCTATGCTGCGTTTTGCTTCGGAAGAAAAGCCCTTGAAAATTACCACAGAACAGCTGGGAGCCCCTACGAATGCCAATGATTTGGCAAAAGCCTTGCTGCATATCATTAGTCAACAATCTGATCGTTTTGGCGTGTATCATTACTCGAATGCGGGAAGTGCCACCTGGTTTGATTTTGCGAAGGCCATCTTTGAAGAATCCGGAAAAATTGAAACGGTAAACCTTGCGCAAACCGACCATTACCCTACCTTTGCCGAACGACCGAAGTACAGCGTTTTGGACAACTCAAAGATTTGTAACACTTTTGCAATGCAAACAGTGCCTTGGCGTTACAGTTTACAGCAGCTTATAAAAAATATGAATATCTAATTGTGAACATATGAGTACGAAAGATACCCATGAACAAGAAATGGATCTTACGGATCTTTTTGACCTATTTGGTCGGTGGTTTTACAGAATTATGAAGCACGTTTTTAAGGGAATTGCTTTTATAATCAAGTTTTGGTGGGTGATCGCACTGCTCATTATTGGCGGTGTACTGTTAGGGCTTCTAATGGGAGGCGCTGAAAACCACAAATCAGTGCTCATCGTAAAAACTAATTTTGAGAGTCAACCGTATGTCTACAATGCCGTTGAGCAGTTTCATGCAAATTTAGAAGAAGAGGACACCTTGTTTTTGCGATCTGTAGGACTTGACCCCAATGAACCTGCGTTTCGAGCCGTAGAGATCTCTCCGGTCGTAGATGTAGTGAAACTTTTGGAAAAAATTGAAAGTAGTGACCGAACTTTCGAAACCATCGTTTCTGAACTAGAAGTGAAGGAAGACGATGGAGGCGTATTTGCTTCGGAAAAATTCTATTCTAATTACGATTATCATAAACTAATATTGAGCTTCAATTCAGAAGATGGATTGAAGAAACTCCCTTCACTGCTCAATTACGTGAATGAGCAGCCCTATATTAGAGCGCTAGCGCAGGAAGCCAAGAAGAATTATCAGGAGCGGATCGACCAAAATGAACGCTCCATAGCACAAATGAATGAATTGATTGATGTGTATACCGATGCTTCGACCTTGGTCAACCAAAAATCCAGCAGCTTGTCATTTTTTAACAATGCGTCGACTATTGACCTCAGAGAAATATTCTTGTTTAAGTCGGAATTATCTGAAGAGATCGAAACGCTCAAGAATAACATGGTAGGACTGGAAGATGCGATGGTGGTTGTTAGTAGCATTCAAACCGCAAAAGACGTTGGAATTACTGATAAAAAACATATTGTATATCCGTTTCTATTGGTATTCTTTTTCTTATTGATCGTATTTGTTAGATATACCTATCGCACGCTCAAACAAAAAATAGAAAATCGAGAATCTCGTTCGTAACGATTTCCATACACGCAACCCATGAAAAATAAAATAGCACTCATTACCGGCGTAACAGGACAAGATGGCGCTTATCTTAGTGAGTTTTTGTTGAAAAAAGGTTATGTCGTCCACGGTATCAAACGCCGTTCGTCATTATTCAACACAGATAGAATTGATCATTTGTATCAAGACCCACATGAAGAGGACGCCAAGTTCTTTTTGCATTATGGCGACCTTACCGATAGCACAAACTTATTGCGTATTATACAAGAAGTGCAGCCCGATGAGATCTACAACCTAGGGGCGATGAGCCATGTACAGGTTTCTTTTGAAATGCCCGAATATACGGCCAATACAGACGGTCTAGGGGCATTGCGCCTACTCGAAGCCGTACGTGCATTGGGCATGGAGCAGAAAGTGCGTATCTACCAAGCATCTACCTCAGAGCTCTATGGAAAAGTACAAGAAGTGCCCCAAACGGAGGAAACACCTTTCTATCCCCGTAGCCCGTATGCGGTGGCTAAATTATATGCCTATTGGGCAACGGTAAATTACCGGGAAGCTTATGATATGTTTGCCTGTAACGGAATTCTTTTTAACCATGAATCTCCTATCCGAGGAGAGACATTCGTAACCCGAAAAATCACGAGAGCAGCGTCTCGAATTGCCCTAGGATTACAAGAAAAAATGTACTTAGGAAATCTCGACGCAAAACGCGATTGGGGCCACGCAAAAGATTACGTAAAAATGATGTGGATGATCCTCCAGGCAGAGGAGGCCGAAGATTGGGTGATTGCAACCGGTGAAACCACACCTGTTCGTGATTTCGTAATTATGGCCTTTCAACATGTAGGCATTACGTTGAGGTTTGAAGGTTCCGGAATTGAAGAAAAAGGGATTGTAGTGTCTTCGGAAAATCCCGAATATCCTGTCTCTGAAGGTCAAGTAGTAGTAGCAGTTGATGAGAAATACTTCCGCCCTACGGAAGTAGACCTCTTAATAGGAGATGCCTCGAAAGCACATCGTAAATTGGGCTGGAAACCAGAACATAGCTTAAGTGATTTGGTGTCTGATATGATGAAGGGGGATCTAAAGTTGATGAAAAAAGACAGCTATTTGCGTCAAGGAGGCTACAAGACCCTTAACTACTACGAATAATCGCTATGGAGAAAGACGCGAAGATATATATTGCGGGACATCGTGGTCTGGTGGGCAGTGCGATCAAAAAAACGCTGGAAGCGCAAGGCTATACGCAACTTGTTACGCGTACTCATGCCGAGCTTGACCTTGCCGATACGGCTGCCGTCGCTTCATTTTTTGCTTCGGAAACCCCCGAATATGTTTTCTTAGCAGCCGCAAAAGTAGGCGGCATCGTAGCAAACAACACCTACAGAGCTGATTTTATCTATGAGAACTTGATGATTCAAAACAATGTTATTCATCAAAGTTATGTTCATGGCGTTAAAAAACTGTTGTTCTTAGGAAGCACTTGCATCTATCCGAAAGAAGCCCCGCAACCCATGCCCGAAGATGCGCTACTCACAGGACCGCTGGAATACACCAACGAACCCTATGCCATTGCCAAGATTGCCGGGATCAAGATGTGTGAGAGTTATAACATTCAGTACGGAACGAACTTCCTATCGGTAATGCCCACAAATCTTTATGGATATAACGATAACTTCAACTTAGAAAAATCACATGTATTGCCTGCTTTGATCCGAAAAATGCATTTGGCAAAACTACTTTCGGAAGGCGGAATGAACGCCGTTATAAAAAACCTAGGGGTTGCTACAGAAAGCGAAGCCGAAACCATTCTCAATCGTTTCGGAGTTACGGAGAACTCAGTAGAAATTTGGGGCACCGGAAGGCCGCGACGCGAGTTTTTGTGGAGCGAAGACATGGCAGAAGCCTGTGTGTTCCTAATGCAACATCGCGACTTTAAAGATGTAATGCCTTCCGATTCCGAAGAAATTAGAAACACCCATATCAATATTGGGACAGGAACAGACATCTCCATAGAAGAACTTGCGCTTCAGATTAAAAAAACAATCGGCTTTAAAGGAAATCTTGTCTTTAATGCCGAAAAACCCGATGGTACTTTCAAAAAACTTACAGATGTGACGAAACTTCACGAACTTGGGTGGAAACATACTGTCTCTTTGGAAGAGGGTATTGAAAAACTTTACCATTGGTATCTTCAAAATAGCACCTCATGATTAAAAAGCACTGGAGCCCGAAATATGTGTACAACCGACTTCAAAATTATCTTTTTGAAAAAAGACATCCGGAATTGCCATGGGTGAACCCTTCGGCGATTACGCTTTTGGACAGCTTGTTGAGCCCCACAGATATTGGCGTAGAAATGGGGTCGGGCCGAAGTACTACATGGTATGCCGAACGATGTGCAGCACTTACGAGTATTGAAGATCATAAAGAATGGCATGATCGTGTGCAGTCGCTTTTAGAAGCCAAAGAACTATCGAATGTTACCTATTTGTTCAAGACTGCGGAAGGAACTCCGGAAACCTCTCCGTATGTTCAATTTGTAAAGGATCTGGATCCACAATCCATTGATTTTATTATTGTCGATGGAAAACACCGAAATCTCATTGCAAATGCTGCGGTCGATAAATTAAAGCAAGGAGGAATTCTGCTCTTAGATGACTCGCATCGATATTTGCCCTACAGCACTTCTTCACCCCATTCCTTGGGTCCGTTTCCGGAAAAAATGACCGAATCATGGGCGGCGTTCTATAACTCAGTGAAAGATTGGCGCTCTATATGGACAACCAATGGCGTGACCGATACCACTTTTTTCATCAAAAAATAACGCCATGTTCAAAGCCGTATGGAACAATAAAAGCGGGCGCACCATTATAGAGAACTATACGGCCTTACTTTTTATTCAGGGAGCGAATTTCCTATTACCGCTGATCAGCCTTCCGTATCTGGTACGAACCTTGGGCTCAGAAAAATACGGTTTGGTCATGATCGCTCAGGCATTGGGTGTTTTTTTAACGGTAATTGTTGATTTTGGGTTCAACATAAGCGCCACTAGAGAAGTCTCTCTGCTACGCGAAGACAAGAAGCAGCTGTCACAATTTTTTTGGAATGTGTTCTTGGTAAAAGCAGCCTTACTTGTGGTTGCTTTCTGTGTTGTAGCACTTCTGGTGAGCAGTATTCCACGGTTTCAGGCCGATCCCTTAGTGTATATTCTTAGTTTTATTATGGTGGTGGGGCATGCTATTTTTCCAACTTGGTTTTTTCAAGGAATTGAGAAAATGAGGGTGATCACCATCATTAATGTGGTCGCAAAGGGCTTGTTTACGGCCTCCATCTTTGTAGTGGTTTTGAGTCCGCAAGACTATTTGTGGGTGCCCATTTGCTATGGAGGTGGTTTTGTGGTGGCAGGGATTATTGGGCTTTTATATAGTTTGAAATATGTGAGTTGGGTACGCCCAAAAGTTAAAGCCTCTAAAGCGCTGATGGTAGAATCTTCAAGCTTGTTCGTTTCCAACTTTTCGACCAGCTTATATGCTTCCAGCAATACCTTTATTTTGGGAATGATTGGAGGAGAAGCCATTGCCGGAGTATATGCAAGTATGGAAAAATTGATCTTAGCGATCAAAAATGTGTATGTGCCGCTGTATCAAGCGATCTTTCCGTGGTTGGCTAAAAAGAAACTTAATCAAGTAATCTCCTTCGTTCGTAAATTACGATGGCCTGTATTCTTGTCGAGTGTCGTACTCGCCGGAATCATTTTTTGGCTAGCATCAGATATTCTTCATTTTGTATATGATGATGCTTTTATTGAAAGCTATAGTGAGGTGCTACAGCTACTAGGCTTGATCGCCGTATTTTCTTCGCTAAACATGCTCTTTTTAGGCCTGTACTTTCCCGCTATTAAGAACTACAAACAGCGAATGTTTGTGATGATGTTGGCCGGTGGTGTCAATCTCGTTCTGGCGATTGTTGGGGGAATTTATTTCGGAATATATGGTGTTGCTACCTCTGCAGTTATCACGGAAGCAATCATGTTGGTAGTTGCGTACGCACGATTCAGAAAAGATAAAAAAGACGCATGAAACAGCGGCTCGTCATCATACAAACTACCACTCCGCATTATCGCAGTGCATTCTTCCAATATTTACGAGAAGTACTAGGAGAGCAATTTGAACTGTATGCTGGCGAACGTTACTTTGAAGCCTCGATTACCTCCGATTTTGAACATATCGAGGCAAAAAAACTGAAAAACCATTTTCTACTAAAGAAAAAGGTATTGTTTCAAACGGGACACTGGCATTTGTTGTTTTCTAAAGCAACGCTTGTGATGGAATTAAACCCTCGAATTCTCTCAAATTGGATTTTTCTGATTCTCCGTAGACTGTTTGCTCGAAAAACGATTTTGTGGGGCCACGCATGGCCAAGAACCGGAAAAGACGCTCCTACCGACACCATAAGACACTGGATGCGACAAATGGCTTCCGCAGTCATTGTATACACCCACAAACAGCAACGCGAATTACAGCATAAAATGCCCAACAAAGCAATCTGGGCAGCTCCCAATGCACTCTATCGAAGCGATCAGATGAGCGCTGAAGCAACGAATGCGAAGCCGCGACATCTAATCTATGTGGGTCGTCTTACAGCAGCGAAGAAGCCTTTTTTTATGGTGAAAGGGTTTGCAAAAGCTTTAGGAGACCTCCCAAAAAATGTTCACCTTTGGATAGTGGGAGCCGGACCGGAAAGAGAAGCAATTGCCGAATGGATAACTACCCATGAGATGACAGACCGAATACAATTACTCGGAGAAATTTCAGCATACAGCAAGCTGAAAGGATTATACAATCAATCCCTGTTTAGTGTCTCTCCGGGCTATGTGGGACTATCGATCACACAAAGTTTAGGGTTTGGCGTGCCTATGTTAGTTTCAAAAAAGGAGCATCATTCTCCTGAAATTGAAGCCCTTGAAGAGGGAAAAAACGCGATTTTTTTCGAAACAGATAACGAAGAAGACTTTAAAGAACAGCTCATCGACATCTATCGGAAAAAAGACGAATGGATGGCAATGCGGAACACTATTTCAAAGGCATGTGCCAAAGCGTATTCCATAGAGGCGATGACGGCACCCTTTATATCATTAACGGAAAGAAATGATGAAAGCTAAAGCATTTTTCTTGGTCCTATATCTGGGAATTTCCCTGTTGCTCTTTGCATTTTTTGACGCGAGCATCGGGGTGTGGCTTTCTTTTCTTTGCAGTCAGCTTCTGTTAACAACCATCCTTTTTATACATCTTTTTGTAGACAAAGAATATTCGCCCTTCCTATCGGCATATATTGTTTTCTTTTTCCTGTTTTTTACCGTAGCACCTATAATTCAGATCAACTCCTTGGAGCCGAATGCCAAATTCATGACCAACTTTCCCTATCGCCCCGATCTGGTGATCTATACGAATTTTATGACCTGCTTATTTCATGGGGTGTTTATCGGAAGTTATTTCTTCTTTAAAAAAATTCCGCCATTGCGAAAGGTGCCGAAGATAACCAATCGGTTGAAAGGAGTCCTACCGATTTGGATTTCAATACTCTTTGGAATTTCATTGTTGGTGTTTGTGGTTAGTATTGGTTTTGTGTTGAATGAAATAAGCCGCCCTTCGTGGATGGCCTCACCGTATTCCACCGCCCTATTGTTGATTTACAAAAAAGTGTTATTTCTAATTCCTTTTGCCGGTGTGTTGCTATGTGTTCAATATTTGGTGAAAGGGAATAAGAAAGCCTTAAACCTTGTGATTGTGGGGGCATTGATGTTGGCTTTTCTAGCCTTGCTACTGTGGTTCAAAAATCCACTGACGGAAAAGCGGAATGCTTTGGGACCAATCTATATTTCCTTGATCTTTTTATTTCTTCCGAAGCTCTTAAACACCAACTTTAAAACCTTGTTCTTCCTATTTTTCACGATGGTCATCCTGTTTCCGTTGTCGGCCATCTTTACCCATAGCGACGCTACCTTTGAGGAAATTTACAAAGACCCGATGATCTTTTTTGAACAAATGAAAGGAGGCGGAGTTACCTCAGCCTTTAACACGCTCAATTACGATGCGTTCGCTAACTTTATGACCACGATCGATTATGTGCAACAAGAAGGGTTGACGTGGGGGCATCAGTTGCTGAGTGGAATATTCTTCTTTGTGCCCAGAGGCGTATGGGAAAGCAAACCTGATACCACAGGAATCTTTATAGGAGACTATCTAATCTCCGACTATCGATTTGGCTACAACAATCTTTCAAACCCCTTCCCCAGCGAAGGCTATATTAATTTTGGTGTCGTAGGCGTTATCCTTATGGCAATCTTATTGGCATTGGTAATTGTAAAGCTGCTTTCTTGGCTGAAGAGCAACGATTACATTAAAAAAATCATGGCATTTTATTTTGCCATTCACCTTATCTTTTTGCTTCGAGGCGATTTTGCCAATGCGTACTCGTACTATATTGGTATCTTGGCAGGAGTTTGGGTGATCCCAAAATTGATCGGTAAAACAATAGAATGGTATAGCATTAGAAGCAGTCATGGAAAAAGAAGTGAGTAAACATCCTATAAATACATTGTTCATCATTGCCTTGGGGCTTCTCTTTGCGCTACCGGTATTCCCGTCGAACCTCAAAGCCGTTGTCATTCTTCTCTTTGCTTTGACCACCCTTATTGCCACCATAAAGCAAGGATGGACGTTCCACAAGGGGTTCTTTCTCACCAACAGCCTTCCGTATTTGTTGATGATCCCAACTCTTTTGTATGTTGAAAATCTTGACTATGGGTTTGCGAAACTACAAACCATGGCTTCTCTCGTCGTGTTTCCGTTGCTGTTTGCAATGTTCAAGCCTACGACCTTTGCTTCCGTTAAACCACATCTCAAGCGGTTCCTTTTGATTTATATTTTAGCAGTATTTCTGCTGAATGTTGTGCCCTTCTTCTATTTCTATCTTTCAAACCCAAATTACGACCTACAAGGGATCTTGAAACATTTTCCCACCGCGATGGTAGTAGACACCGGGAAATATGAAATTCACCCCATCTATCTCTCCATGCACTGTAGCATCGCATGTATGTTTATTCTGTATGTGTTTTCGAAATTCAAACAGAAGAGCATTAAAATATTACTGGCACTTCTGGCAACCGTATTGGTACTGTTCTTAATTCTATATGCCAAAAAGGGGCCCTTACTTGCCTTGATGACCGTGTCATTCTTATACATTCTTTTTCAGCGGAAAAATAAATTGTTTCGGCCGTATGTCATCGGACTTATCCTGCTCATCGGTCTCTTGGCGGTCATTCCGAAGACGCGAAACAACTTCATTGAACTGCTTACCATTGAAACCATCGAGGAGGGAGCGGTTACCTCTACCAATGTTCGTTATACCATCTATGAAACCGCTGTGGGAAAGATCAAAGAAGCATTTTTTACAGGCTACGGTATAGGCGACCACAATGATGCCCTTTATGAAGGTTATAAAGAACGTGGAAATGAATACCTCTATAACAAAGAGCTCAATGCCCATAATCAATATTTTAGTCTGTTGTTAATTGGGGGAATTGTTTTGTTTTTAGCCTTTTTGTATTTCTTGGGAATTAATATGGTCTACGCCATCCGATACAACAACCAATTGCTCATCTTGGTGCTTATCTTCTATGGCATTGTCATGTTCACCGAAAATATTCTTGAACGTGAAGATGGGGTCATTTACTTTGCCTTGTTCTTAAGCTTCTTCAGTTGGTTTAGCAGGGAAAATGAAAGTGCACAATAGAGTATGCACATTGTTCAAATCCATAACACCTACAAAGATGTTGGCGGCGAAGACATTGTCGTTGCGAATGAAAAGCGGCTGTTAGAAAATGCCGGACATCGCGTGACGCAGTACTTTGTCCACAATAGGGATATCAACACACTTGGCAAGAAGCTAAAAACCGCAATAACGATTCCTTATTCTCACGAACAAAAACGCAAGGTCAAAGCCTTCTTAAAGCAGCAACATCCGGATGTGGCGCATGTGCATAATTTCTTACCAGTACTCACCGCGGCAGTCTTTGATGCCTGCAATGAGCTAAAAATTCCGGTGGTGCTTACACTACACAACTTTCGATTGTTATGTATCAACGGACTCCTATACCGCGATCAACAAGTGTGTGAAAAATGCCTTCCCAAGAAGTTTCCCTATCACGGCATTCAGCATGCTTGCTATCAAGAGTCTCGATTCGCCTCCTTTTTTCAGGCCTCAGCGAATGCCTATCACAATCTTCGGAAAACGTGGCAACATAAGGTAAATGCCATTATCTTTCTCACCCAATTTCAACAGTCGGTTTTCGAACGTTCTCACCTTTCTCTTCCGAAAGAAATGTGCTATATCAAACCAAATTTCACAGAAGATCAGGGCCATTCTTTGGAACCCGGAGAATTCTATCTTTTTGTGGGTAGAGTTTCCGCAGAAAAAGGTATTGAATGTATTATCGAAGCCTTTAAGAACAACGGAAGACCACTTGTAATCGTAGGTACAGGACCCTTGAAAACAGCCTTAGAAAAAGCAACCGAACAGCACACAAATATTCAATTCAAAGGCTTTCAAGACCAAAAACAGATTCAGGAGTTATATAAAAAAGCAAAAGCAACCGTATTTGCGTCCAAGATGTATGAAGGGTTGAGCTTAGTAATACTCGAATCCTATTCCTTCGGAACCCCTATCCTAGCGCCAAAATTTGGGAATGGTAAATATCTTATTGAACACGAAATTACCGGAAGGCATTTTGAGAAGGATAACCCAAAAAGTCTCATGGAGCAGATCGAATTGTTTGAGGAGTCAGACCAAGCGTTGCTGCGCCGGCAGGCACGAGAAAAATACATGAGAGCGTTTACTCCTGAAAAGAATCTACAGTTGCTAGAAGGAATTTACAAAGCAGCACTCCGCGATATCGCCAAAGTTGACACCTAAATTATTGATCTAAAAACTGTACTTTTGCCTGCTATCACAAGTATTGAAACCCTTGCAGAAGACCATCACTTTTATCGGTTTGAATTTCTTTCCGGAAGACTCGGCCATCGGGCTCTATTCCACGCAATGGGCAGAGTACCTTTCTCAGGCCGGGTTTGAAGTGAATATTGTGACTGCGTTCCCTTATTATCCGCAATGGGAGATCGCTTCCGAATATCAAAACAAGAAATCATTTCTGAAGGAAACCTACAAAGGCATGACCTTGTATCGGTATAAGCAGTACACGCCCAAACAGCCCACCTTCCTTAAACGGGTGTGGCACATCATTGATTTTACCTTCGGAAGCTTTCGCAATTTACGTAAGATCCAAAATTGTGACCTGGTCATTTCGGTGATCCCATTTACCAGTTCAGCCTTTTTAGGAAATTGGCACAGCCGAAGACACAAGGCAAAACATTGGGTGCACATTCAAGACTTTGAATTCGACGCCGCGTTTCAGTCGGGGTTGGTGCAGCAAAAAAGCACGAAGAAAAGCCTTCCGCATCGCCTTCTGTCTCAACTCGAGCGAAGCATTTTAGATCGCGCCGATCGCGTAAGTACCATCAGCCACACCATGGTCGCTAAACTGAAGAAAAATACAGAAAGTGATACCTATCTGCTTCCCAATTGGATCGATGCTTCCGCTATCAACCCAGAAACTAGCAAGCCGCACCCCTATCTTTCAGGAGAAAAATTTACGTTGCTGTATTCCGGAAACATTGGTGACAAGCAGGATTGGGCCTTTTTTGAACAGTTCATTGCCAAAATGGATTGGTCGAAATACCAAATGGTGCTGGTAGGCGACGGCGCACGTCGAGCCGATCTAGAAGCGATGATAAAGCCGTATCCCGAGATCACTTGGCACCCTCCGGTGGCTTACGAAACCTTATCAGACCTGCTCTGCAGTGCAGATGCTCATTTTCTCTTTCAGAAAGCAGAAGTACGCGATAGCGTAATGCCCTCTAAGATCTTAGGAATGATGGCGAGCGCGAAACCTTCGGTAGTGACGGGACACCCGCAATCGGAAGTCCGCACTTCGATGAACGTCTCAAAGGGAGGGTATTATATTTCAGAAAATGATGTTCCTGCCACCCTTAAAGCTTTCGAAACACTTTATAAGGACAAAGAAAAAGCAACACAGATGGGGAAGCAGGCAAGGGCGTATGTCGTTCAGCAATTTTCGAAAGAAGCAATTCTCAAAAAGGCAACGACCGCCTTATTAGAATTATAGCGAGCAAATACCACCCTGCTTAGAAATACTTCCTTATTTTTGCGGAAGTTAAACCATTTTGCATGAAAATTACAATTGTTGGAACAGGATACGTAGGCTTGGTGACAGGTACTTGCCTTGCGGAAACCGGAAATGACGTTATCTGTGTAGATATTGATGCCGAGAAAGTAGCGCGGATGCGTCAAGGAGAAGTTCCTATATACGAACCTCACTTAGACATTCTTTTTGATCGCAATATTAAGGCAGGTCGTTTAACCTTTACCACATCGCTAGAAGAAGGTGTCGCACATGGCGATATTATTTTTTTGGCGCTTCCAACGCCTGAAGACGAAGACGGTTCTGCCGATCTTTCGTATGTGTTGAACGTTTCTAAAGACATCGGAAAACTATTAACGGAATACCGCATTATCGTTGATAAAAGCACGGTCCCTGTGGGTACTGCAGAACGCGTTCATAAAACGATTGCTGCCGAAACGGAGGTGGCATTCGATGTGGTTTCGAACCCTGAATTTTTACGTGAAGGCTTTGCGGTAGACGACTTTATGAAACCGGAACGTATCATAGTGGGAAGCAGTAGCGATCGTGCAACCGAGCAAATGAAACGCTTGTACGCACCGTTCGTTCGTTCGGGCAACCCCATTATCATCATGGATGAGAAGTCGGCTGAATTGACCAAGTACGCTGCCAATTCCTTTTTGGCAACCAAGATCACCTTCATGAACGAAATCGCAAATTATTGCGAAAAAGTAGGAGCCGATGTGGATAAAGTGCGTGTGGGCGTGGGTACCGATTCACGTATTGGTAAGCGTTTTTTGTTTCCCGGAATTGGCTACGGAGGTTCTTGTTTTCCAAAGGATGTAAAAGCCTTGCACAAGGCAGCTAAAGATCAAGACTATGACTTTAAGTTGTTGGCTTCCGTAATTGATGTGAACAAACGTCAGAAAACCGTTTTGGTTCCCAAGATCACTAAACATTTTGGTGCTGATCTAAGTGGAAAGACCCTTGCCATCTGGGGCTTGGCGTTTAAACCTGAAACCGATGACATTCGCGAAGCACCTTCAATGGATATTATGGATGCCTTGCTGGACCGCGGAGCGAAACTTCAGGTATTCGACCCCGAAGCGATGGAAAACATTCAAAAGAAGTACGGAGATAAACTTCAGTATGCAGACAGCATGTACGATGCGCTGGAAGGGGCTGATGCCTTGGTGATCTGTACCGAATGGAGTATTTTCCGAACTCCAAATTATCAAAAACTAAAGCAACGATTGCGCAAACCTGTCATCTTTGATGGGAGAAACTTATACCATGTGGAAGATATGGAGGCAGAAGGATTTACCTATATTTCCATTGGTAGAAGAGAAGCGTAGGCTATGAAAAAGCGTGTACTTATTACTGGGGCAGCGGGATTCTTAGGATCTCATTTGTGCGATAAATTCATACAAGAGGGATACGAAGTGATTGGTATGGATAATTTGATCACTGGTGACATGAAGAACATCAGTCACTTGTTTGAACATGAAGCATTCAAGTTCTACCATCACGATGTAACGACATTTGTGCACGTACCCGGAACCATTGATTACATCTTACATTTCGCCTCTCCGGCAAGCCCTATCGATTATTTGAAAATTCCTATTCAGACTCTCAAAGTAGGTTCGCTTGGCACCCACAATCTTTTGGGGTTGGCAAAAGAGAAGAAAGCACGTATTTTGATTGCCTCCACGTCGGAAGTATATGGCGACCCGTTAGTACATCCGCAGGATGAATCGTATTACGGAAATGTAAACACTATTGGCCCTCGAGGGGTGTACGATGAAGCGAAACGGTTTCAGGAGTCCATGACCATGGCCTATCATCGTTTCCACGGGTTGGAAACACGAATAGCAAGGATATTTAACACCTATGGTCCCAGAATGCGCCTCAACGATGGTCGCGTGATACCGGCGTTTATTGGGCAGGCCTTGCGAGGGGAAGACCTTACCGTGTTTGGCGATGGCTTGCAAACCCGATCCTTTTGCTATATTGACGATCAGATCGAGGGATTGTATCGCCTGTTATTAAGTGATTATTCGCTTCCGGTGAACATTGGTAACCCCGAAGAGATTACGATATTGGATTTTGCGAAAGAAGTCTTGAAGCTGACAGACAGTGATCAAAAAATTGTACATCAGGAACTTCCGAAAGACGATCCGGCGCAACGTCAACCCGATATCGCTTTGGCGAAAAAATTATTGGGTTGGGAGCCAAAGGTATCACGACAAGATGGTATGGAAAAAACGTATGCGTATTTCAAAGGGCTCACGAAAGAAGAGCTGTTTAAGAGCGAGCATAAAGATTTTTCAAAGCACATAAGAAATTAGAAAATGCTTTTTAAGCGAGGACGATATTCAGGTTTTATACGGCCTATTTCTTACGGAATAGACCTCTTGATTATTTACGCTTTTGCTTTTCCGTTTTTCAACTTTAGCGACATCTTTTTATACTATATCATCTTCGTAACAGCGGGATGGATTGTGCTATCGCTCAAATCCAATTTCTACGAGATATACCGTTTTACGCACGCCACGAAAATCATGTCTCTCATTGGGAAGCAGGGCGTTGTATTCTTCTTGATAGTATATTCGTTTTTTGGATTTTTCAATACCATTGAGAAGGACCCTTGGTCGATCTTCTGGTACATCGTATACGTGATGCTGGCTATCACCGTCGTGAAGTTTACGATTTATTTCCTTCTGAAAAAATACCGGTCACTCTTGCGTGGAAATACTCGTACCGTGGTTATTATTGGGCTGAATCAAAAAACGGATCAACTTCGAAAATTCTTCACCGATAATCCCGAATATGGCTACCGACTCCAAAGTATTTTTAATCTTCGAGGTCCGGATAAAAGTACTATTGAAGACGCGATAGATTATCTGCTGGAGAACCCGGTGGATGAGATCTACGCTTCTGTTTCGGTATTGAGCAATACACAGATGATCAAACTCATTGATTATGCAGACAACAACCTGAAGATCTTAAAGTTTCTTCCCGATAATAAAGAGATCTACTCCAAACGCCTGGATTTTGAATATTATGGGGTGTTGCCCATTGTTTCGCTGCGGAAGATCCCCATCGATGAACCGTTTAATCAGTTTGTTAAGCGCACCTTTGATATTGTTCTTGCCACTCTGATCATCGTTGGGTTGTTATCATGGTTAACCCCGATTTTAGCGATCATTATTAAATTGGAATCTCGAGGGCCAGTGTTTTTTAAGCAGAAGCGAAACGGACTCGATTATAAAGAGTTTTACTGCTATAAATTTCGCTCGATGCGACCCAACCCCGAAGCGAATTTGTATCAAGCCACGAAAGGCGATGTGCGTGTTACTCGGGTAGGGAGAATTATCCGAAAGACCAGCGTTGATGAACTTCCGCAGTTTATCAATGTATTAAAGGGCGATATGTCTGTCGTCGGGCCTCGACCCCATATGGTGAGTCATACCCACATGTACGCAGAACGCATCGACAAGTTTATGGTACGTCATTTCGTCAAACCGGGGATTACAGGCTTGGCGCAAGTAAGTGGTTATCGGGGAGAAGTGGAAACCGACAATGATATCATCAATCGCGTCAAGTACGATATTTTCTACTTAGAGAATTGGAGTCTTCTGTTGGATATTAAGATTGTATTCCAAACGGTGTATAACGCTTTGAAAGGAGAAGAAAAAGCCTATTGATATGGCCCAAACACCGCTCATTTCCGTTATTACTCCTTTGTATAATGCAGCGGATACAATTGCGGAAACCATCCATAGCGTTCAGGCACAGACCTACCCTCATTGGGAGCTGATCATCGTAGACGATGCTTCCTCAGATACTTCTGCGGAAATAGTCTTGGCTAATACTTCCGAAGAGCCTCGAATTCGGTTTCTTCAATCTGAGGAAAATAAAGGCTCCGGCTATTGCAGGAATCTGGCAACACAGCATGTAAAAGGAGATTTTATAGCATTCTTAGACGCCGATGACCTGTGGCACCCTGAAAAGCTGGAGCGACAGCTCAAGTTCATGCAACAATATGATTGTTCGGTAAGCTATACCAATTATTTGCATATTGACGCTGCTGGGGATACTGTGGGTAAACGAGTAGTCGCTAGACCTTCTTTGAGCTATTGCCAACAACACAGCAACAATTATATTGGAAATCTTACAGGGATGTATAACGCTGCTGCCCTTGGAAAAATAGCGGCGCCTTTGCTACGAAAACGGCAAGATTGGGCCCTGTGGCTCGAGGCGATACAGCGCAGTGGTAAACCCGCTTTGGGATTACAAGAAGATCTTGCCTATTACCGGGTGGGGTCCAATTCGTTGAGCGCCAACAAATGGAAGCTTATAAAGTATAATTATTTGTTCTACAAGCAACATTTGGGCTACGGCACGCTGAAATCAATGTACTATTTGCTTCGCTTCTTCTGGGAATATTTTACGGTACGTCCGCGCTTTATTGAGACACTATAATTCTGAAACGAATTGCTTTAATTTTCCTCGTGCGCTACGCTTTAGAATCTTTTTCCGCTCGAAATGTAGTTGTAAAGTACTGCCCACATAGGTTTCCAATGCTTCTTTGATAGTTCTTATTTCTTGTTCGGTTAGCGCTCGTTCTGAAACATAGGAAATTCGGAAAGAGTCAGGTTCGGTTTGCGCAACAATGAACTCCTTCACATTGCCATCGTCTTCAATCACACTTTTGGTAACGTAGTAAAAGGTAAGTCCGGGTACTTGCTTTCCGCCGGGAAGCTGCGCCACGTCATTGGTTCTTCCAATGAGTTTTTTTAGCACAGGTTTTTTAAAGGTGCTCGTTTCCGAAAGCGCACCCCAATCCCCAATGTCGTAGCGGATCATTGGGTGTGCCTTATTGTACAATGCCGTAATCACAACACGTCCGGTTTCTCCCTTTGGAACCTGCATTCCGTTCTCGTCAACAATTTCTACGAACAAGGTTTCGCTATTCACAATAAATTCATCCTTGGAATCGGTAAACGCGATGAGGTCGAGCTCACTGGCACCGTACTCATTGATCACCGGCACCTCAAATACGCGTTCCATCAATTTTTTGTCGGAATCATACAACATCTCGCTGGTAACGATGCAGTATTTCAGACTTGGACATTCTTTTTTTAAGATGATTTCTTTCGAGTCTAGAAATTTTGCGAAGAGCACAATAGCACTTGTATAACCATTGATGTAATCGAAAGGTTTGCTTCGGAAGGCCTCTAAGAAGTGTTGCATCTTTTCTTCCGAAAGGTCAAAAATAGGAAAGCGATATCGGGCACTCAATCGATCTTTTAGACGTTCCTTTTGATAGCCCCATCGGTCTAAGGGAATCCCGTAGAATCGCGCTTGAAGCGATCGGTGAAAATCCAATTCGTACCACCCAAAGCGATCCATGATTTCCGCCCAGGTAAGTGCGTGACAAAACTTGTCTTTTGCAAAAACAAAGGGATGTCCGCTCGAGCCACTGGTTTTGTTGACATATACATTTTTTGGAGCGAACCCCTTTGACAATCGTTGTGCGAGCGGTTTTTGTAAATGGGCTTTCGTCATTATGGGAAGCGTTTCCCATTCGCTTGTATAGTGCTTTTTAATTAGGTCTTTGTAGAAAGGGGTGTTTTCTATGTGATGTGATACAATTGCTTCCCGTTGTTTTATGAGGTATTCCAAAAAGTTTGTCTCAGAGATCTCTTGAATACGCTTCAATTCAGCTTGTGCCTTCCGGATGGGAAAGCCTTTGAGACGTAAGGTAAGTTCAAAGAGGTTTTGCATTAGGTTTTCAATAAAACGACGATACTTCCGGCGGTGAGCTCTTTTTCTGTAAAATGCTGAAAATCGGGATGAATATCCAACGCGCTAAATTGTTGGTGGCGTTTGGAACCGGGTTCCGGATTATCATGTGAAACAAATACTATTTCGAGTCCGCAAGCTTCAAAAATGCTTAGATATTGTGGCAAACGCAATCTATTGTGGTAATCAAATTTAGTTTGAATTCGGTTCCATTCCGCTTCGCTGTATTGTAAGAAATCCTGCAAAGAAAGCGTTGGGTCACTATGCGCTCGATGGTCGCTTGGAGAAATGAAATGGAGGAGATGGCTGCCGGACGGTAATTCTTTTGCAAACTTCTGGTGCATGGCTTGGATATCCTCCGGTCTTACGTGTTCTAACACAAACCGCGAAAACACTAGGGAAGCTTCGGGTAGTACAGCATCTACTAAGTTGGTCTTTGGATGATACACGAGACCCGACGCGAGTGGGTAACGGGTTGAATATACTTTCGGAAATTGGTTGGGAAAGCGTGTGCTAAAGAAGTCATTAAGGGCTGCCACTGCTTTTTTTTGATAATGCTCGTTTAAATCATAACTATGAACCTCGCCTACTTTTCCTTCCGTAAGAAAAAAATAAGGCAAGATGGGCAACCATCCAGAACCGATTTCTATAAGCGTGCCCCCCTCTAGTGGTACCTGATGCGTCTCACACAGATCCCGAGCAGTTTGAAAGGTTCTTTCGGCGGGTTTGATTTTCTGCGGAAGGGTTTTCTTGTCGGCCAGCTGCTGTAATTTATGATACAGCGCAAACCCCCACCGATGCGGTAATAGGTCTAAGAACTGAAATAATTGGGTTTTCCGCTGATGCTTCACCACTAGGTTTTTTCAAAAATAAGAAATCCCTTTTCCCCGAAAACAATTGGAGCCTAATTATTGCTTTTTGGGTAGAAAAGACTGTATTTTTGAAAGGAAAAACCATTTCTTATGAATATTCTAATCTTAGGATCCGGCGGGAGAGAACACGCCTTTGCACATTCAATTTCCAAGAGCGAACGTTGCCAAAAACTGTTTGTGGCTCCAGGGAATGCCGGAACGGTTGACATTGCTACCAATATTCCGATTGATGTCACCGATTTCAAGGCGGTAAAAGCTATTGTGCTGGAACAAAATATTGAGATGGTAGTCGTTGGACCGGAAGATCCTTTGGTACAGGGAATAAGCGATTTTTTTAGAGAAGATGAAGCGCTTAAAGAAGTAATGTTGATAGGACCTTCCAAAAGAGGTGCCCTACTGGAAGGCAGCAAAGAGCGCGCAAAGGAATTTATGTCACAGCACAACATTCCAACCGCATCGTATGCCAGCTTTACCAAAGAATCGTTAGCCGCAGGAAAAGAATTCTTGGAAACGTTGGAGCCGCCCTATGTATTAAAGGCCGATGGGCTGGCAGCAGGGAAAGGAGTATTGATTCTTGACGATTTAGCAACCGCCAAAAAAGAGCTCGAAAATATGTTGTCCCATAGCAAGTTTGGAGCCGCCAGTGAAAAAGTAGTAATTGAAGAATTTTTAGATGGGATTGAATTAAGCGTTTTTGTACTTACAGATGGAAAGAATTACAAAATTCTCCCCACGGCCAAAGACTACAAACGCATTGGTGAAGGTGACAAAGGCTTGAATACCGGAGGCATGGGTGCAGTGAGCCCGGTGCCGTTTGCCGATCCAACCTTTCTTCAGAAAATTGAAGACCGAATCGTACAGCCAACGGTTGCCGGCTTACGAGAAGAAGATATTGATTATCGAGGCTTTATTTTTATAGGGTTGATCAAAGTAAATGACGAACCCTATGTGATAGAATACAACGTGCGAATGGGAGATCCCGAAACGGAAGTGGTGTTACCTCGAATCAAAACAGATTTGGTCACCTTATTGGAAGCGGCATACCAACAAACCCTTGCAACATGTGAAATGACCATCGATAATCGCGCGGCTACAACCGTGATGTTGGTTTCCGGAGGATATCCGGAGGCCTATGAAAAGGGGAAGGAGATCAAGGGACTAGAAAAAGTACAAGACAGCATTGTGTTTCATGCGGGGACGCGTAAAGAAGCAGATAATGTGGTCACAAATGGTGGCCGTGTATTGGCAGTAACCTCTTTGGCGGCTGATTTCAGAAGCGCACTAAAAAAATCCTACCAGAATATAGAACAACTACATTTTGACAGGATGTATTATCGTACCGACATCGGGTTCGATCTATGATGGTGTGAAATTATCCTAAGTAAGAGTGGGACGTTTGCGAACGATCTTCTTCGTTATTGTCATTGAAGGTTTTCAACTCCTTCATCCAATACAGAAATGCGATAAAACCGATAGCCATAAAAAGCCAAGACATGATGTTCGCTGCCCACCAGCTATCTAGTTCTAACGAACGTAACGCATCATAAGGCACAAAAAGCACATTAACAAAGAGATCTTCAATCGCGTAAAAAACATCTTTCCATTCCATATCAGTATATTTATGGAGCAAAAATAGAAATAAACCCCCATGCTTACAAGCTTTTTTGGAAATTCTAGACCGATCAACTATTTGGTGCTTATTGTCCTAATCGTAGGGGTGTTAGGAACGTATCAGTGGGTGGTTATTCGGCCGGAAGTATCCCTAACGCAGCTGGGATATGTGTTCCTGCAGTGGATGGTGCTAGCGTTTATTGTCTTCTTATTCGACTTTATGCTGCGGAAGAACACCTTGACGAAGAGCAATACCTTTGCGGTACTTATATTTTCTATTTTCACGCTGTCGTTTCCGGAACTCATGCGATATGATTCCATGCTTTGGACGCAATTATTTTTGCTTCTCGCCATGCGTAGAATTTTGAGCCTTCAATCGCCTCATCGCACCCGAAAAAAAATAGTAGATGCCGCCATTTGGATCACCATAGCTTCGTTTTTTTATTTTTGGGCACTTCTCTTTTTCTTGGTGTTATATATAGCCATGTTAAAACGTCCGCAGGTACACTACAGAATGTTGTTAATGCCATTGGTTGGCTTAGCGGCTGTTGTTGTTATTGCCACCGCAGTACAGTTCCTGTTCTTTGATTCCCTCCCATGGTTTGCTTACTGGACGCCTTCTGTAGATCGCTCTTTTGGGGTTTATAACCAAATATCCTGGGTGTTGCCTGCCGGGGTGCTCTTACTTCTATTGATCTGGGCCGTGAGTTATCGAACCATACGAATGGCCAAGGTTCCAAAAAAGGAACTTCCTAATTATCAAATCATACACCATTGGTCAATAGTCGCATTAGGGGCTATTGTGCTGGCGGGGCAACGTACAGGAGTAGAAATTCTATTGTTAGCACCTCCTGTGGCGATAGGCATTACCTCCTACATTGAACGTATTGAAGAACGATGGTTTCAGGAGCTCCTGCTCGTAGTATTGCTCTTGTTGCCGCTCCTCCTATTTTTCTTTTAGGAGGTTTCTTCGGAAGCATACAAAGGGTTTCTTGCTAAAATATAATACCTTTGCAACAAAATATTTTCTGTTCGTTATTCCGAAAAATGAGACCCTATGTTCAGCGATAAAGCCAATACTATATTTCAAGAAGTAATCAACACCTATCACGTAAAAGACGATGTCAATCAGCCGTTTCAAAACCCTTATGATAAAGACGATGCGTTGATTGAACATTTGTTGTATCGAAAATGCTGGATCGATACCGTGCAATGGCATTATGAGGACATTATTCGCGATCCAAATATCAATCCGGAGGATGCCTTGGTTCTAAAGCGAAAAATTGATGCTTCCAATCAAGATCGCACCGATACCGTAGAATATATTGACAGTTATTTTCTGCAGAAATTTGACAATGTGACGGTTGAAGAAAATGCTACCATCAATACTGAAAGTCCGGCCTGGGGGATCGACCGTTTGTCTATTTTGGCTCTTAAAATTTATCACATGAATGAAGAGGCTACACGTACAGATGCCTCTCAAGAACATCAAATGGCTTGCAAGGCTAAATTGGACGTGCTGTTAGAGCAGCGAGTAGACTTGAGCACTGCGATCAATCAATTGCTAGATGATATCGCCCATGGTAGAAAGTATATGAAAGTCTACAAACAGATGAAGATGTACAATGACGATGAACTCAATCCCGTACTTCGCAATACCAAGTAATTGCTGAAAACAAACTCATCATGGCAACTCCCAAAAATGTCCTGTGCATTCGGTTATCGGCTTTGGGCGATGTGGCCATGACCATTCCCGTGTTGCGAACCGTGGCAGCCACGTATCCAGAGCTAACACTCACCGTTGTTTCAAAAAAATTTGTAGCACCCCTCTTTGATGAAGTTCCCAATAGTGTTTTTCTCGAAGCCGATGTGTATGGAAAACACAAAGGGATTACCGGACTTTTAAGCTTAGCCTCTGAAGCAAAGTCATTGGGCATTGATGCCGTAGCCGATCTTCACAATGTCTTGCGCTCTAATGTGATCACTTCGGCTTTGGGAATTCAGGGAATTACTACGGCTCGTTTGGACAAAGGACGGTCTGAAAAGCGAAGGCTGTTAACGGCAAATGGCAAACCCATTCAGCCCCTAAAATCTATGCAGCAGCGCTATGCAGCAGTGTTTCAGCAACTAGGATTACCTATTTCCTTGGAAGATCATGTCTTTCCGAAGAAAAAAGCGTTGACACCAGCGCTTCATCAAATGATTGGACAACACACCAAAAAATGTATCGGAATTGCTCCTTTCGCCGCTCACCAAGGGAAAATGTATCCTTTAGAACGGATGGAAGCGGTCATCGCCTCTATTTCAGAAGCACGACAATATCAAGTCTTTTTATTTGGAGGAGGCGCCAAGGAAGGAGCCCACTTATCGGCTTGGGCCAAGCGATATCCCAATGTCACCAATGTTGCCGGGATGTTGGCTTTTTCCGAAGAATTGAAACTGATATCAAACTTAGACCTCATGGTAGCGATGGACAGCGGGAACGGCCACTTGGCAGCCCTGTATGGGGTTCCCACATTAACCTTATGGGGCGTTACACATCCGTATTTAGGCTTTCGACCGTTTCAACAACCCAATGAACATCAGCTGGTTTCGAATCGGGACAAATACCCTTTGATCCCAACATCGGTGTACGGGAACAAGGTTCCAAAAGGCTATGAAAAGGTGATGGAAAGCATCCCTGTGGAATTAGTTATCAAAAAAATTAAGGAACTCGCGTAAGATCCGCAACCGCTATATATCGTCGTAGTCGATCGTGATCGTTGGTGTGGTAGGGTGTGATTGACAGGTCAATATATACCCCTCGGCCAACTCGTCATCTGTAAGGATTTGGTTTTTGCGCATTTCTACTTTTCCTTCCGTAATACGCGCAATACAGGTACTGCAAATACCCCCTTGACAACTGTAGGGCGGGTCCATTCCCGCGTCAAGGGCAGCTTGTAAAACCGAATTGTCCTGAGCCATTTGAAAGGTTTCCGTATCGTCATCTAAGGTCACAGTGACTTGAGTGTATCCTTCGTGGGTTTCGGTTAACGCGCCTTCTTCGGAAGTGGTAAACAGCTCAAAACGAATAAACTTCTCGTTCACTCCATGTTCTTTTAAAGTCGAAGAAACTTCATCGATCATAGGTTCGGGACCACAGATATAATACGTATCAAATTCGATGTCTTCATATTTGTTCTTCAGAAAATAATTGACACGAGAGCGATCAATCCTTCCGAAGAGTGCATCATCGTCTTGCATTCGACTGAGCACATAATGCACGTGGAACCGCTTAGGAAAACGCTCTTTCAAAGCATTGAGGTCGTCTAAGAACATCGTTTCCTGAAAGGTTTGATTTCCGTAGACCAATAACACATGGGGCGCCTCAGAACCTTCTAGCGCAGCAGTGATAATGGAAAGAATAGGGGTAATACCACTTCCTGCTGCAAAGGCAGCAATGTTCTTCGTAGCATGAGGATCTTCAAACGTAAAAGTTCCCTCAGGGGGCATGACCTCAAGCGTATCTCCTGCTTTCAATTTGGTGTTTGCAAAAATGGAAAACGCGCCATCAGTTACTTTTTTTACCCCCACGCGTAATTGACCGCTTTTTGGGGTTGAACAAATGGAATAGGCACGCCGCAGCTCGGTCCCTTCGGCCGTAAGATGTCTGATAGTAAGGTATTGTCCGGCTGTAAATTGAAAGGTATCTCGCAATTCGTTAGGGATATCAAAAGATAAGCAAACAGCATTGGGAGTTTCCTTGGTAACTTCGGAAAGCGTAAGAGTATAAAAACGGTTCATTAAGCTAGTTTCCGCAAAAATAAGGAAGGAAAAACCGTTAGGGAATGATCCTGACGCTAAAATTTTCAAAAATTTATACGGAAGCTATTGGCATATTGCCTTAAAATTCACGGGCGAACGCTTCCCTATCTCAAAAAGAACCGTATTTTTACACTCCCTCACATGGGTTCACATACTAAACAAGAAGCTTTTAAGTTACAATATCATACAAATATTACATGTTGAAAGGCTTATACAATTTTACAATTCTACTATTTGTCGCATTGGTCTTCGTGGGTTGCTCTAGAAAACGAAGCACATTTCTTACCAGAAACTACCATGCCGTTACCGCAGAATACAATGCATTATATAATGGGCAAAATGCGTTAGATGATGGGATGGAGCAACGCGCATTGTCCTATCGCGATGATTATTGGGAAATTCTTCCTATCGAACGTTTCAAACAAGAAGAAATTCTAAGACGCGGGAAGCCCGGAAATCAACCCAACGACCCCAATTTTGAGCGTGCCGAAGAAAAAGCGGCGAAGGCCATTCAAAAGCATAGTATTTACGTGAACGGAAAAGAGCACAATCCGCAGATTGACGAAGCCTATATGATGCTAGGAAAGGCACGCTATTACGAAAAACGTTTTGTGCCGGCGCTAGATGCGTTTAATTTTATTCTGAACCGCTATCCTACCAGCAATAATATTACCCAAGCCAAAGTGTGGAAGGCCAAATCGAATATTCGGCTGAATAATGAAGAAGTAGCTTTAGAAGACTTGCTGGAGGCGTTGGAAGAAGTTGAAGATGGCGCTATTGAAATGGAGGAGGATGACTTTGCAGACGTGAACGCCATTGTTGCGCAGGCATATATTAACTTAGACACCCTGGAAGCTGCGTTACCCTATATGAAAGTTGCTTCAGAAACGGTTAAAAACAACGAGTTGAAAGGGCGGTATGCCTTTATCAAAGGACAGCTGTACAATCGCTTAGGGTTTAAAGACAGTGCTAATATCGCTTTTGATGAGGTCATTGAACTGAATCGAAAGTCGCCCCGTATCTATATGATCAACGCCTATATTGAAAAGGCCAGGAACTTCGATTATGATTCGGGTGATCAAGTTGCGTTTTTAGAGTTGTTGCGAGAATTGGAAGAGAATAGAGAAAATCGTCCGTATTTAGATCGTATTTACAATCAGATGGGTGACTATTACCGCAATACGGCGGATATTGATTCTGCAAAGATCTTCTACAATAAATCCATTCAGAAGTTCAATGAAGACCGCACCTTGCAGTCTGTGAACTACAGTACCTTGGCAGAAATTAATTTTGATGTAGCCGAATACAAAACCGCCGGAGCTTACTACGATAGTACTTTAACCTTTTTAGAGGAAAACACCCGTCGTTGGCGTCGGGTTACTAAGAAGCGAGAGAATTTGGACGATGTGATTAAATACGAAGATATTGCCACATTAAATGATTCTATTTTGAAGTTTGCTGCGATGAGTGAGGCCGAACAGCGGGCTTATTTTACCGACTATACTAACAAACTACGTGCTAAAGCAATTGAAGATTCGTTGGCACAAGTAAAAAAGGAAGAAGAGATCGCCAATAAGGAGTTCTTCCAGAAATCGAAGAGTTCAGGTCCGTCTGGAGGAAAATTTTACTTCTACAGCTCTACCACTATTGCCTATGGCAAACAGGAGTTCAAAACACGCTGGGGGGCTAGAGAAAATGAGGATTGGTGGCGTCTAAGTAGTAAAGCAGCAGATGTGAAAGGCGATGTTGTGGAGGCCGAAGAAGCTGAAATTGCGAGTCAGCAAGAATTATTCGATCCACAATTCTATATCGATCAAATCCCTACCGATCAGAAAGTGATCGACAGTCTTACCAAAGACCGAGATTTTGCTTATTATCAATTGGGATCCATCTATCAAGTAAAATTCAAGGAAAACCAGTTGGCCGCAGACCGACTAGAAACCTTACTCAGCTATAATCCGGAAGAACGTTTGGTGTTGCCATCAAAATATAATCTTTATAAGATCTATGTGGAAATGGAGAATGAATCGCTAGCAACCAAATACAAGAATGACATCATTACCAATCACCCTGATTCGCGCTACGCGGAAATATTATTAAATCCCGAGACGTTATTGTCCACCGACGAATCAAGTCCGGAATACCGTTACACTGAGCTCTACAAAGAATTTGAAGCGCAACAGTACCAAAAGGTGATTGACCAAAGTGATGACTATATTACGCGCTACAACGGAGATGCTATTGTGCCTAAGTTTGAATTGCTGAAAGTTACCGCCATGGCTAGACAGCAAGGCTTCGATGCCTACAAAAAAGGGCTTAACTACGTAGCCTTGACCTACCCTAATTCGGAAGCAGGAAAGGAAGCACAAGAGATTTACGCGACTGTTTTACCTACGTTAGAAAATAGCGCCTTTGTTACGGATGAGGAAGCCGTAAAATGGAAGACTATTTATCCATTTGCTGCTGCAGATCGAGAAAAGGCAGAAGCTTTGGCAACAAAGCTGAAAGAGGCAGTGGCACAATATAATTATTACAACATGAGCGTTTCTGTAGACTACTACACTCCCGAAACAATTTTCGTAGTGCTGCATGGGCTCAACACCAAGGGAGGCGCTCGAAACGTAGCCGAGGGCTTCGCAGAAAATAAAGACTTTAAAATCAAGGACGAGCATTTTCAGATTGCTTCGGCCAACTATAAAATTGTTCAAATACACAAAAATCTTAACGACTACCTAAATAGTGACTCGACTTTAGAAAACGAAACTAATCCCCAAAAATAAGAACGATGTTTTCAGATAAAAAAGACAAAAACACTATGGAACCCACATCAGGTCAAAACAGAATCAATGAAGGTACCCACTTAAAAGGTGACGTACAATCACAAGGATTTTTTAGAATCGACGGATCGATTGAAGGCAACATCAGTACGCCTTCAAAGGTAGTATTAGGAAAAAGCGGAAAAATTACCGGAACGCTCACCTGCAAGGATGCCGATATTGAAGGCACCTTCGATGGAAATTTAGACGTATCGGGAACGCTTTCCTTGAAATCCACTGCCCACATCAAAGGCGAGGTCGTGGTAGGCAAATTGGCCGTAGAACCCGGCGCAACATTCAACGCATCTTGCCGCATGAAAGGGTCTAAGCAAGAAGCGCCGTCCAAATCGGAAGCCGTAGAAAAAGAAGCTGCTAAAGGCAACCACCCCTACGATCGACAGCAACGCTTAAAGAAGTCGGCCGAACCTCTTAAATAATGGCATCCAAAGGCGGTAACGGACTCAAACGTTGGGCGGTACTTTCTGCTATTGCCATTGAAATGGGCGTCATCATCTATCTGTTTGTTCAGCTAGGCAAATGGTTGGACGCATCCTACAACGCCGGAGGCAAGCTTTTTTTGATCATTTGCACCTTGTTAGGGGTTGGTGTTTCGTTGTTTCTGGTGGTAAAGCAAACGAACAAACTTAATTCTTGATGGGCAGTAGCGTTCGTTTTTTAGGGCTTATGGCTGTTGTGCTTTTGCTAGTCTTCGGAATCCATTTGGGAATTCTTTATTGGAATCAATTTCCACTTTTTTCTGATCAAATAATACTTAGTTATAGTGTTAATTACGCCATGGCGGCAATTCTGTTTTTGGTCATTCAGCGTACGTTGGGCACAAAAGCTTCCTATGCCGGATTTATTTTTATGCTGGGAAGCGGAATTAAGTTTCTGCTTTTTTTCCTCATTTTTTATCCAAAATATCAAGCAGATGAAGTCATGGCAACCAGCGAATTTACTGCCTTCTTCGTGCCTTATAGTAGCTGTTTGATCATGGAAGTTTACTATCTGGCAAAACAGCTTAATAATCAGTCTTCTGAAACCATGGAACCCCCTGAAAAAAAACAATAAAATTTGTTTTTAGTTTCTAAGGAATAACCGTATTTTTGCACCGATTTTTAAGGGCACTATCATTATATTCGGTATGCAGAAAAAAGGAATGAAAGGATTATTCGCACTATTGCTTCTAGCACTGTCTGTTTCCAATGCATTTGCAGGCGCATCTTCTCAAGAGGGAGATAGCAAAGAAGACACCAAGGCAGAGATCAAAGAATACATTGATCATCACTTAAAAGACTCTCACGATTTTAACCTATACGCGTATACCGGAGAAGACGGTAAAACGCATCACGTTGGGTTTCCGCTACCTGTAATTCTATGGGACGATGGGATCCAGTTTTTTATGTCTTCAGAATTTCATCATGGAGAAGAAGTGGTGGAATCGAACGGAAACCACTACCGACTTTATCACAGTAAAATTTACAAAACGGACGCGGAAGGCACATTGGCCTATGATGCCGATCACGGAGATCATCCCACCAATGTTCGCCCGTTAGATCTTTCCATCACGAAAAGTGTGGTGATGATGTTGGTGACGGGAATTTTGTTGATCTTATTATTTAGAGGATTGGCTAGAAGCTATCAAAAAAATAGTGGGATTGCACGTGGCATTGGACGTTTCTTTGAGCCGATCGTGATCTACATTCGCGATGATATTGCGATTGCAAATATTGGAGAGCAGAAGTATCAGCGCTATATGCCGTTTCTGCTTACCACCTTTTTCTTTATTTGGTTTCTGAATATGTTTGGCTTGACGCCGCTTGGAGTTAACGTAACCGGAAATATTGCCGTGACCACTGCCTTAGCGGTGTTGGTATTCTTATTAACCAACTTTACCGGAACTAAAGACTACTGGAAACACATTTTCGATCCATTGGGCGACGGAATGCCTTGGATCGGTAAGATTTTTATTTATATCATCCTTGTTCCTATCGAGATTTTAGGAATGTTCATCAAGCCGTTTGCGCTTCTTATTCGTTTGTACGCAAACATGACAGCAGGACACGTGGTGTTAATGAGTTTAATTGGATTGATCTTTATTTTTAAAAGTTGGATTGGCGGTCCGTTGTCGTTCGGCCTTTCTTTCGCTATTTCGCTTATTGAAGTGTTAGTAGCATTATTACAGGCATACATCTTTACGATGTTAGCCGCGTTGTATTTTGGTTTTGCTAGTGAAACCCATGACCATGCCGAGGAGCACGACGGAGAAGTACAGCATTTATAAGAATTTGAATGTTTAATTTTTAAATATATTTTTATGGAAATCCCAACTATTATTGGTGCAGGTTTAGCCGTAATTGGTGCTGGTATCGGTATCGGTATGATCGGTGGAAAAGCAATGGAAGCGATTGCTCGTCAGCCTGAAGCCTATGGTAAGATTCAAACAGCGATGTTGATTGCAGCAGCGCTTATTGAAGGTATTGGTTTTGCCGCAATTTTCGCGGGATAACCTCCAACACAAGCATGTCGCTGTAACGGTTGGTTACAGGGGCATGCTTCTTAAAAGTTAAACACAAGTTTGTAGATAGGTGCTCAGCACCGAAATCATAAGACATGGAAAAATTAGTAAACGACTTTTCATTTGGCCTTTTTATCTGGCAGATCATTTTGTTCTTGTTGTTGCTTTTCTTGCTTCGGAAGTTTGCTTGGAAACCAATCTTGAAGGCTGTAAACGATCGTGAAGAAGGGATTAAGAATGCCTTAGCTTCTGCGGAAGATGCACGCCGTGAAATGGAAAACCTTCAGGCAGATAACGAAAAGCTACTGCAAGAAGCGCGCAACGAAAGAGACAGCATGTTGAAGGAAGCGCGTGAGATCAAGGCGAAGATGATCGCTGATGCGAAAGGAGAGGCACAAGAAGAAGCTAATAAAATGATCAAGCAGGCACAGACTGCTATCGAAAGCGAAAAGAAAGCTGCTGTAGCCGATATTAAAAACCAAGTAGCAGAACTTTCCGTAGCCATTGCAGAAAAAGTGGTAGAAAAAGAGTTGGATTCCAAAGACAAGCAATTGAAATTGGTAGACAACATGTTGAACGACGCTACCTTAAATTAAGAACATGAGTAGAGCCGCCATACGTTACGCCAAAGCTGTCCTCCAGAAGGCCCAGGAATCACAACAAGAGAACTTGGTCTTTGGAGACATGCAATCCATCGTTGGAACCTTGGAAAACAGCCGTGAGCTTCGAAGTGTGCTGCGCAGCCCAGTGATCAAAGCAGAAGATAAGAAAGAAGTATTGTTGAAGATCTTTAAGGCTCAAAATGACACCAGCAAGCAATTGATCGAGCTGTTAGCAAAAAATCAACGTACCGATCTCTTAGAAAAAGTGGCACAAAGCTATATCGAATTGTACAACGAGTCACAAGGAGTAAAAACGGCCCATGTGACGACCGCGGTACCGCTTTCCGAAGACATGGAAAAAAAGGTGTTGGCAAAAGTGAAGGCGATCACCGGGAGCGATCAAGTATCGTTAGAAAATAGTGTTGATGCGTCCATCATTGGAGGATTTATCCTTCGTGTTGGAGACCTTCAGTACAATGCAAGCATTGCAAACAAATTGAATACAATTAAAAGAGAATTTATATCATAATGTAATTGTAAGAAGCGATAACTTCTTACTGAAAACCTTTGTAAAAAGGTATAAATTGAAATAAGATGGCAGAAGTAAAACCCGCTGAAGTTTCAGCAATTTTAAAGGAACAACTTTCCGGATTGGAAGCTACGGCCTCCTTAACTGAAGTAGGAACTGTACTTACCGTTGGTGATGGTATTGCCCGTGTTTACGGACTTTCCAACGCGCAATACGGTGAATTGGTTGCCTTCGAAAACGGAATGGAAGGAATTGTACTAAACCTCGAAGAAGATAACGTTGGGGTGGTATTATTAGGCCCTTCCAAAGAAATTACTGAAGGCGCTACGGTAAAACGTACCCAGCGAATCGCCTCTATTAAAGTAGGAGAAGGAATCGTAGGACGTGTGGTGAACACGCTTGGTCAGCCTATCGATGGAAAAGGACCGATTGAAGGAGAAACCTATGAGATGCCACTAGAGCGTAAAGCACCAGGGGTAATTTACCGTCAACCGGTAAATGAACCGCTTCAAACAGGAATTAAGTCGATTGACGCCATGATTCCCGTAGGAAGAGGACAACGTGAGTTGGTTATTGGTGACCGTCAGACCGGAAAATCTACCGTGTGTATTGACACCATCTTGAATCAAAAAGAATTTTACGATGCCGGAGAACCGGTATATTGTATCTATGTAGCGGTGGGACAGAAAGCGTCTACCGTTGCGAACATCGCGAAGGTATTGGAAGATGCCGGAGCCTTGGCATACACAACGATTGTAGCTGCAAACGCTTCAGACCCTGCACCAATGCAGGTGTATGCACCTTTTGCTGGAGCCGCGATTGGAGAGTATTTCCGCGATACGGGGCGTCCAGCCTTGATCGTTTATGATGATCTTTCTAAGCAAGCGGTAGCGTATCGTGAGGTATCACTATTATTACGTCGCCCACCGGGACGTGAAGCGTATCCTGGGGACGTATTCTACTTGCACTCTCGTTTGTTAGAGCGTTCGGCGAAAGTTATTGCAGATGATGATATCGCTAAGAATATGAATGACCTTCCGGAATCTTTAAAAGGGATCGTAAAGGGAGGCGGATCGTTAACGGCTTTACCGATTATTGAAACACAAGCAGGAGACGTTTCGGCTTATATTCCAACCAACGTAATTTCGATTACGGATGGACAGATCTTCTTGGAGTCGGATTTATTCAACTCTGGGGTGCGTCCTGCGATTAACGTAGGGATCTCGGTATCTCGTGTAGGAGGTTCGGCACAGATCAAATCGATGAAGAAAGTTGCGGGTACGTTGAAACTTGACCAGGCACAATTCCGTGAATTGGAAGCGTTTGCGAAGTTTGGTTCCGACCTTGATGCCGCGACCATGAACGTAATTGAAAAAGGAAAGCGAAACGTAGAGATTCTAAAGCAAGCGCAGAACGATCCGTTTACGGTAGAAGATCAGGTAGCCATTATCTATGCAGGTTCTAAGAACTTGTTGCGTAATGTACCCGTTGATAAAGTGAAGGAATTTGAGCGTGACTACTTAGAGTTGTTGAACGCCAAACATAGAGATGTGCTCGATACGTTGAAAGCAGGAAAACTTACGGATGAAGTTACCGATACGTTGGTAGCAGTAGCGAAAGACGTTTCAGCAAAATATAACTAAAAAGTACTTTGGCATTGCGTAACGCAGTGCTAGAGCTTTTAAGTACCGAATACTATGGCAAACTTAAAAGAAATACGAAGTAGGATTACCTCGGTGGGGTCAACCATGCAGATCACCAGCGCCATGAAAATGGTGTCGGCTGCAAAGTTGAAAAAAGCGCAGGATGCCATTACGGCCATGCGTCCTTATGCCGATAAACTAACCGAATTGCTTCAGAACCTTAGTGCCACGCTTGATGCGGATAGCGGTAGTGCGTATGCCGATCAGCGTGAGGTGAAGAAAGTGCTGGTGGTAGCAATTACTTCTAATCGTGGCTTGGCAGGAGCTTTCAATAGCAATATTGTGAAAGAAGCCAAAAGAACGGCTTCAGAAGATTTCGCCGGAGCTTCGGTGGATTTTGTGACCTTAGGAAAAAAAGGAAATGATATCCTTAAGAAATCAGGAAAAGTGGTTCATAACAACAACGACCTTTTTGATGATTTGACCTTTGACGTGGTATCCAGCATAGCAGACATGTTGATGGAAAAATTCTCAGCTGGAGAATACGATAAGATCGTGTTGTTGTACAACAAGTTTAAAAACGCAGCTACGCAATTGGTGATCAACGAACAGTTTTTACCGATCGTTCCTGCGCGTTTGGATGCAGAAGAAGTACAAGCCTCCACGGCAGATTATATTTTTGAACCGAATAAGGCGGAAATTGTGGAAGAGCTAATTCCGAAGAGCTTAAAAACACAACTTTTCAAAGCTGTTCGTGATAGTGTAGCGAGTGAACACGGAGCACGTATGACAGCCATGCACAAAGCAACCGATAATGCTTCTGAGTTGAAGGCCGACTTAACCCTGGAGTACAACAAAGCGCGTCAAGCAGCCATTACGGGAGAGATCCTCGAAATTGTTGGAGGTGCAGAAGCCTTGGCAGGATAAGAAAATAAATTACAGATTATCGAAAAGCCTTCATGTCTATGGAGGCTTTTTTGCTTATTTTTCATTCCTTTTCTCGTGTATCTCCATAAGCTTTCCTCATTAAATTATGTATCTTCACTGCTCTTAAACTAAACCTTATGTGGCGATCTTTATTCATTTCTCTTGGCGCTTGTATGGTTTTATGGAGTGCTTCCAATTGTGGCGCTGCAAAATCTTCAGAGCGCACAGATGTAGTAGAAAACCCTCCTTTTACCATTTCGGATGCTTACTCCCAAGACTGGGTGGCAGGAATACCTGAAGGAGGATCAGGCACCAATTTGTATGTGGAATTTGAGTCACTTACGAAAAATATTGACATCATAAATTTCCACTATAACGGGTATTTCACGAATGCCAAACCGTTATCGGAAGCAGGAGAATATGGTGGTTATTTTCTCCATCAGAAGCGAAACACTCAGATGAGTAGCGACCCCACGGTGGAAGCTGCTAACACTCCACCACAACGGTCAATTTTAAGCCTTCAAGAAGGAGAGGCAGCCATTGAATTCCTTCAACAAGGAAAAACAAAATATTACATAATACCTTCCCTACGTGTAGAACCAATGTTATCCTACCCTGCGAGTCCGCCAAAAGACGATCAATAGTAGGTGTCTTAATAAAACCATAGCCTGTGGGGCTCTTTAGAAAACTTTTTCAACAAACCTTTATTTACGGATTGGCCACAGTGCTCCCTAGGGCGTTGGGGATTCTTCTGGTGCCGTTATATGTTTCGGTATTGGGAACAGAACAATACGGTATCTACGCCGCGCTTATGGCATTCTTGGTGTTGGGAAATGTGTTGCTTTCTTACGGAATGGAGACTGCATTTTTCCGCTTTATAAATAAACACCCTGAGCAGCGTAAAGAAGTGCAAGCCACAGCCTTGGTTTCTCTGACAGTAACTACAATACTCTTGGTAGGAGTCGGTCTGTTACGTATTGATACTCTTGCTTCTTTCTTAGATTTTAGAAGTGAATATATTGCCTATGCATTGGTCATTTTAGGCCTCGATGCATTAGTAGTAGTACCTTTTGTTTGGTTTAGAGCCAATGAACAACCAAAAAAATATGCTGTTATTAAAATTGCGAACGTCGCAGTCAATTTAGGGCTTAATTTATTTTTCTTTCTGGTACTTCCCGGCCTTGCGGAAGGCAATACAGGTGCTTTTTGGGAAAAGATCTACCTAACTGAACATCAGGTGACCTATGTTTTTGTAGCCAATGTGATTGCGAGCGGACTTACCCTGCTGGTGCTTCTTCCGTTGTATGTCAAAATAGGGTTTGGTTTCAGCCGAAGCATTTGGAAAGAAATGATGGCGTACGCCTTGCCGGTTCTCGTAGCCGGAATTGCATTTTCCATAAATGAAGCATTCGACAAGATCTTACTTCGATATATGCTGCCAAGAGATACCGCGAACGAGGCGGTAGGGGTATATGCCGCGTGTTATAAACTGGGTGTTTTTATGACGCTGTTCGCTACAGCATTTCGTCTAGGGATAGAACCATTCTTCTTTAATCATGCTGCCAATAAGAACGCTAAACAAACCTATGCGACCATTACACAATATTTTACCATTTTTGGAAGCATTATCTTTTTGTTTGTGATGTTATTTATTGACCTGTTCAAGCGCATTCTCATCCCCGATCCAGCCTTTTGGGTAGCCTTAGAAATTGTTCCGTTGATTTTGTTGGCGAACCTCTGCTTGGGGATCTACCACAATTTCTCGGTGTGGTACAAAGTAACAGATAGAACCCGTTTTGGAGCGTTTATTTCGTTGTTGGGAGCTGCCATAACCTTAGGGTTAAACTTGTTGTTGATCCCGGTGATAGGCTATATGGGCTCTGCTTGGGCAACCTTAGCGGCCTATGGGTCTATGATGATGTTGTCTTATGGCTTAGGCCGAAAATATTATCCCGTACCTTATAACGTCAAAAAAATGGGAGGATATCTTTTCTTGTCCGTCGGTTTTAGCCTGCTCTCTTTTTATGTTTTTGAAGGGAATTTCCTCGTGAGCTCTGTGTTATTATTGGTATTTTTGTGGGTAGTGTTCTATTTTGAAAAGAAACCCTTACAACGAATCTTACAGCGATGAAAATTAAGATTGTCAACACCTCCGAACATCCCCTCCCTTCCTACGAAACCATTGCTTCGGCTGGAATGGACCTACGTGCGCAAGTACTGGAACCTTCCACCTTGCAACCGCTACAACGGGCCATCGTAAAAACAGGCTTGTTTATTGAACTTCCCGTGGGCTATGAAGCGCAAGTGCGTCCCCGTAGCGGACTGGCAGCAAAAAAGGGAATTACAGTATTAAATGCACCCGGAACGATTGATGCCGACTATCGTGGAGAGATCGGGGTGATCTTGGTCAATCTTTCCAACGAAGCCTTTACCATAGAAAATGGAGAACGGATTGCACAATTAGTGATCGCCAAACACGAACGCGCGCAGTGGGAAGAAGTGAAAGAACTCTCCAAAACAGATCGAGGTGCGGGCGGCTTTGGAAGTACCGGAACCATATAATCTTATCATGAACAACCTAACAGAAAAAATAAAATGAAAATCATTGTTCCTATGGCCGGACGCGGCTCTCGATTGCGTCCTCACACCTTAACCATCCCTAAGCCACTTATCCCCGTGGCGGGAAAACCCATTGTACATCGATTAGTGGAAGACATCGCAGCAATTCTTAATGACCCCATTGATGAAGTTGCTTTTATTTTGGGCGACCCTGCTTTTTTTGGGGAAGATGTAGAAAAAGAACTAACAACGTTGGCTCAAGGTTTAGGAGCCAAGGCAAGTATTTATCGGCAATTAGAACCAAAAGGGACGGGTCATGCGATCATGTGTGCTGAAGACTCACTTTCTGGACCTGCTGTGGTAGCGTATGCCGACACCTTAATTCGAGCCGACTTTAACTTGGATAAAGAAGCGGATAGTGTGATCTGGACAAAAAAAGTAGAAAATCCATCGGCGTATGGAGTGGTCAAGTTGAATGACCAAGATGAAATTGTTGAATTAGTAGAAAAGCCCGAAACCTTCGTTAGCGATCAAGCGGTCATTGGGATCTATTACTTCAAGGATATTGGTGTCCTCAAAGAAGAGCTTCAATACGTCCTCGATAATGATATTATTCACGGAGGCGAATATCAAATTAATGATGGGATCAAGCGGATGATGGCTTCCGGAAAGATCTTCAAAACCGGGACAGTAGATGAGTGGATGGATTGCGGAAATAAAGAAGTGACCGTTGAAACCAACAAAAAAATGCTAAGTTTCTTACAAGACGATGGAACCACATTAGTTTCCGAAGAAATCACGAAAGAAGACAGTACGATCATCGCTCCTTGCTTTATCGCAGAAGGGGTCGTGCTGAAGAATAGCACAGTGGGGCCTCATGTTTCCATAGGAAAAGGCACTATTATTGAGGATAGTCACGTTAGCAATAGTATTATTCAGAAAGAAGCCACGATTAAAAACGCAACCTTGGAGAACGCCATGATTGGAAATTACGCTACCTTTCATGGAGACTTTACAAACGTCAGTATAGGCGATTACTCACAATTGCTATGACGAGTTAGTAGACAACGAACATGAAACAACGAACGATCATAACGGTTTTGTTAATGCTTGCAGGATGGGCCATGGTGAGTGCTCAAGAAGAACCTGTTACCGATGATCTTGGCAATGTTTCAGATGCCTTCCAAGAAAACTTTTTTGAAGCGCTAAAGCAAAAGGGGATCGAGAATTACGATTTGGCCCTTGATGCATTAGACAAGGCAGAACGTGCCGCTAAAGGGAATCAAGAACAACTTAGTGTGATCGCTTTTGAACGCGGCAAGAACTATCAGGCGCTGAATCGACTGGAAGATGCAGAGATGAGCTTTAAAGAAGTATTACAACAAAAGGCGTTTCAATTAGATGTGTTGGAGGCCCTATACGATGTCTATTTCGAACAGCGTGATTATACCGCAGCTATTCCATTGGTGAAACAACTTATTGCTTTTGATGAAGACTACAAAGCAGACCTTGCCAATCTATACGTGGCAACTCAGCAATATAATGAAGCACTGACCTTATTAGATGAACTGGATGAAGATTGGGGCCCAGATAGCGACAGAGATGCGTTGAGAAGACGCGTTTATCAAGTGACGGGCAATACCGATGGTGCCATCACAAACCTTCAGGAGAAGATAGAAAAGAACCCGGAGAACGAACAAGAATATCTCAATCTAATTTTTCTGTACAGCAAAGAAGGGAATACGGAAAAAGCGTTTGAAACCGCTAAAAAACTCATCACTATAAATCCAAATGCGGAAGTGGCGCATTTAGCCTTATATAAATTCTATTTAGAATCCGGAACGGTTGACGAGGCGTTGCGTTCTATGCGCGTTGTGTTTGCTTCGGAAACCATAGATAATGATAAGAAATACAAGGTTCTCGGAGATTTTATTAACTATGTCAACCAGCACCCTGAATATGAACCACAGCTTTCCGAAATGGTCGATACCTTCAGCGAACAAACGTCAGGTGCTATTTTCGAACAGCTTGGAAGTTATTTTCTTTCCAAAGACCAACAGGATAAAGCTTTGCTTTTCTTTCAAAAGGGGCTTGACAAAGAACCAGAGAATTATACCTTATTAAAAAACACGCTATTGCTTCAGATTGAAGGGAACTCCTATCAGGAAGCAGCGCAATTAAGCGATGATGGCCTAGCATTATTTCCTGCACAACCGCTATTGTATTTGTTACGCGGAGTAGCTGCCCTAGGGCTGTCAGATGCTGAGACTGCTATCGAACAATTAGAGATGGGATTAGACTTTATCTTAGAGGATCCGGATATGGAACGGGATTTTTACCTTCAACTCTCAAAAGCACACCAATCCCTAGGAAATTCAAAAGAAGCAGAAACCTATCAACAAAAAGCCCGACAATTAAAAACAAGTCAATGACACATCGAATTGTAACGTTTCTTTTGATAATAGGTGCTTTTATGGTGACCTCTTGTGGTGGAACAAAACCAACCCTAGGAGAGCTTCCAAACCTTTCTTCTAGCGAGATCATCAACAGACATCAGCAAGCAACACCCCAATTCACCACCTTGGCCGGTCGTGTTCAAGTGGTGTATGAAGATGAAAAGAAACTTCAGAGTATGACCGTCAGTCTGCGGATGGAAAAAGACAAACAGATCTGGGTAAAGGCGTCTCTGTTGGGTATTACACTCGCAAAGGTTTATATCACGCCAACGCGGGTTAGCTATTATGAAACGGTGGGGGACACCTATTTTGATGGAGATTTTGCCTTGTTAAGTGAGTGGCTGGGCGCCAGCATCGATTTTGAAAGAGCCCAAGCGATATTACTGGGGCAATCTATTTTTAACCTAGACGAAGTGAATCATACCGTTAGCGCAGCACAAAGTCAGTATCGCTTACAACCGCGAAAACAGCAGCAGAATTTTATTTACTCGTTGTTGATCGATCCCACCCATTTTAAAGTTACGGCAGAAACCCTTTCTCAGCCTAACGATAACAGGTTATTAGACATTCGGTATGAAGCGTATCAGTCGGTTTCCGAACAATATTTTCCTTCGAGCATTAAAATTTTGGCGACGGAAGGCAATACAAAAACCAGCATTGATGTTAACTATAGAAAAATAGACCTTAATGTTGATGTTAGTTTTCCCTTTTCTATTCCGGAAGGGTATGAAGAAATAAAACTATAATGCGCACGTATCGAAATCTTCTATTGCTCCTGATGTGTATCACGGTACATGTTGGTTGGGCACAATCTAAGAAACAGCAAGAATTGGAAGCACAGCGACAAGCCGTGTTGGAAGAAATCCGTCAGATCAATTCTTTGTTGTTCAAAACCCGAGGGGAGAAGAAGTCGGTGCTTACTGAAGTAGAAGACCTTGACCAACGAATTTCTGCCACAGAAAATCTCATTCGGATCACCAACCGCCAAGCCAATTTATTAAGTCGGGAGATAAACGAAAATATTGAAAAGGTGGCTTCTTTACGAGAGGAGCTGGAAGTTTTGAAAGAAGATTATGCAGGGATGATTCGGCGTTCTTATAAAAGCAAATCCCAACAGAGCAGGATCATGTTCTTATTGTCTTCGGAAAGTTTTTTGCAGGCGTATAAAAGATTGCAGTACATGAAGCAATATACGAAGCATCGAAAAGCGCAGGGGGAGAATATTCAGAAAAAAACGGAAGAAGTTCAAGAACTGAACAAACAACTCATTCAGCAGAAAAAAGATAAAGATCAATTGGTGGCTGCTAACCGAGAGACCCGAAAGCAATTGGCGAAAGAGAAAGAACAGCAACAATCTTTGATCGCCTCGCTGAAGAAAGACGAAGGAAAGTTCGCTTCGCAAATTCGCTCTAAACAGCGAGAGGCAGACCGACTTGACAGAGAAATTGAAGCTATTATTAGAGCCGCTATTGCAGAATCGAACAAAGCTTCAGGCAATGCGGTAGCTGCGAATCCTCGTGAAAAGGCGGAAGTGTTCGCTTTGACGGCTGAAGCCAAGGCGTTGGCAGCAAATTTTACAAGCAATAAAGGCAGCTTACCTTGGCCGGTAGACAAGGGAGTTGTGATACGCCGCTACGGAAACAAACAGCATCCGCAATTACCCAATGTTACTACCTTTAGTAGTGGTGTTGAAATTGCCACGGAGAGCGGCTCAAAAGCTCGCGCAGTATTTGATGGAGAAGTATTTCAAATACAGCAATTGAAAGGGGCAAACAAAGCCGTGTACATTCGTCATGGAAGCTATATTACGATTTATAATAATCTTGCCTCTGTTTCGGTCACAAAAGGACAAAAGGTTACTACCAAACAAGAGATAGGAACTATTTTTACCAATCCGCTAAATAGCAAAACGATCTTAAAATTTCTCGTCTATAAAAATAGTACGAGAATGAACCCCGCCGATTGGATCTATAAAATGTAGTTATAAAAAAAGCCCTTCCAAACAGGAAGGGCTTTTTGCTTTTTAACGGTAATTCACTATTGAACTAAAAGCTTTTTAGTAATGGTTCTATCTCCAGAGGTTACGGTCAAGAAATAGAGTCCGGTCGTATATTTCGCAACCGGAATAACGGTGGCATTTCCATTCGTATTTCCTTGGAAGGTCTGCAGTTGTTGTCCTAGGCTGTTTCGCAAGGTGATCTGTACGTCTCCTGAGAGTCCGTTGCGCAACTGTACAAATACTTCTTGTGAAGCCGGATTTGGATACACGGCAATCTGACTGTCAGAGAATTCTTCCGTTGAAAGGGATCCACATTCAAATTCTCCACCCGGATATCGAATGGCATTGGATCGTTGCCCAACCCATCCTTCGGTATCATTTCGCGCTGCAATAGCATACCAAAAAGGTTCGCTAACATCTCCTAAGGAAACGGTAAGACGGTTTGAACTACTGTTTCCTACAAGTTCCATGTAGTTGTCGCCCAAAATATAAATATCATAACTCTCTGCACCCCCTAGTGGAGTCCATTCAAAACCAACGGCTTCGGGACACCGGGCGTATACAGTAAGATCACTAGTAAGTGGTGCAACAGAGAATGACGCATCACTAACATCTTCAAAAGAACCACTTGTAACACGCACTAAGGCTGTAGTATTTGATAAACTAATGGGAAGATTCCAATCTATATTGGTAGCGTCACTAGGAGCCGTTCCTATCGCACTCCAAGAAGTTCCATTATCAACCGAATATTCTACCGTAAAAGGATCTGTGGTGTTGATGGCATCCCAGTGTACGGTGACCGACTGACTCTTAATTATGTGCTCACCTCCGTTTGGATACGTTAACGTTAGATTTTCGCCAATAACTTCGTACACAACAAAATATTCTTGCGGTCCAACAGGGACATTAAAACCAGTGATTTCGATATCATACGCTCCGGCTTCCGGATTGTTGATCAATACCTGCTCCATGTTGTTTAATCGGTCGATTCCGTTCGTTGCCGGAAGATCAAGCGCGGTGGGATCTGGTGTAGAATCTAAGATCCAAGGCAAGTAATCGTTGCTGCTTGGGTCTGTCACTACCATATCCAAGTCGTTTACTAGGGCAGGATTTGCTCCGGGAGAGCCAGGCTCATCGGTCCAGTATACCATCACGCGCATTTGAACCGTTCCTGATGGAATTGTGATTGTATGAGTATTCGAAGCTCCTTGCGTAATGTCATCAGATAAAAAGCGATCGTCTTCAATAAGTTTTCCGGCACGCAGTCCGTTGACGATTCCCCAACCAAATTTAAAATCTGGTCCTGCATTTCCGTAGTCGTTAGCAGTATTCAAAAGCGACGCTTTGATAAGTCCTGATGGTGGTAATGAACCGTTTATTTCCTCATACATTTGGTACAATTGTGCAGAAACTCCGGCAATACCAGGAGACGCTCCAGACGTTCCACCGAAGGATAAGTATCCATTATTTGGCGCAGTAGAAATTTGATTTTGTCCATTGGCTGCAATGTCCGGCTTAATACGGCCATCTGTTGCAGGTCCGCGGCTACTCGAAGAGACTAAAGAACCGTCAAAAAACACATTTGCGGTGGCGATACAGTTTTTTCCTTGTTTATGGCCTCCGGTGATATTTCCCCATTGACCGCCTGCACCGTACCCACAGTTAGACCCATTAGAGTTTCCACAAGAGAATACGTGCATTACCGAAGTATTATCATGAATTTGAGTGTCCACCGTGCGTGCAATAGAAGTGTATCCGTCATTACAACCGTTTCCGTAGGATGAATTGGTTATTTGCACATCTCCGTTATTGATCAAACTTGTGGTATTTCCGTCAAGAAAATTAGAAACATAATTAATTACAAACACATCTGATCCGGCAGCCATCCCGCGATTGTTAGGATCTAAGTTTCCGGCACCCGCAAGGATTCCGGCAACACCGTCACCATGCGTTCCTGTGGCGTCTGTGGTCATGTTGGTAATTCGACCTTCGAAATCAATATGCGGCCCCACGATTCCATCATCACGAACCAAAACACCCACACCCACACCTGTGTAATTTCTACCGGTGGTAGTTTGTGTATCAAGGCCGCTAGAGCGATGTAATGACTTTCCGCGCGTATCTTCTTTGATATCTGGACCCACAATGGTTTCTACCCATTTGATGTAAGGTTGCTGTGCCAATTCGGTTACTTTTTCAACCGGTAATGAAGCATCGATGATGTTAGAATCATTGTATTGCGCTCTTACATTTACTTGAAGCGCTGCCAAATCGTTCAAAACAGCTTGCTTTGAAACAAACTCGTAGTGTTGAAGAGTAACGACAACATTACCATTTTCCCAAGCATGGTCTTGAATAGCGCCGGTTCGAAGTGGCGCTGCGATCTTAAAACGAGCTTCCACAGGCACAATACTTCGTACGCCTCGGTCTTTTAAATAATCAATGGAAGTGTTTGCGGGGAAATAGAAAAGATACGTATAGTGAGGGATGTATTCAATAAGTTTTAAATTGAGGGCTTTAAAATCATTTTGAACAGATTGTGTAGGCGTTTGATAGAATTGCACCCAACCTACATATCCTCCGTCCACTTTGGCGTCCTGGGGCATGTCACTCCAGGTGAAGGTTTCAATATTCTCAGGCATCTCAATCGTTTCTCCCTGAAAGGTGATGGTGTAAGGATTTTGACCGAAAGCAAAGGTCATTGCTAAGGACAATACCCATAGTAGGGTAATTTTTTTCATAGTAAATGAAGGTTTATGGAAAAAGGTTAAAATTTTCTAAATGCTTTCAAATATAAGTGATGCATCAGAAAAAAGGCAAGAAATATCGTTAAAATGCTCGATATTAGACAAGAGCAGTACTCCTAAGAAAACAAGGCTTTCAATTCGCTAGCTTCTTGAGGTTTCATTTTTCCTGCTAAAACAAGACTCAATTGGCGTCTTCGTAGTGCCGCGTCATAGCGTTCTTTTTCAGTATCAGTCTCAGCGATAACAGCCGGTACCGGCACGGGACTCCCCATTTCATCTACGGCAACAAAGGTGTAGATTGCTTCATTGGCTTTACTTCGAAGACCGCTCTCTCGATCCTCGATCCACACATCCATATATACTTCCATAGAACTTTTAAAAGCACGTGAAACTTGTGCTTCTACGGTGACAACGCTCCCCAACGGGATCATTTTATTAAACGCTACGTGATTTACTGAAGCCGTCACCACAATACGCCGGCTATGTCTTCTCGCAGCAATGCTCGCAGCACGGTCCATACGCGCCAGCAATTCGCCTCCAAACATGTTGCCAATGGGGTTGGTTTCACTGGGAAGAACAAGATCAGTGATAACAGTACGCGACTCCTTTGCCGTTTTATTTTCCATGAAATGAAATTTTTGGCAAAGATACCCAATTCCAACGGAGTGATTATGATTTATTGAAACGAACTATTTGGAAAGCTCCTGTACCAATAACCAAGCGTCTTTATTCTGACTGCGCTTGATGTCTCTCAGCGAACGAAGTGCTTCAAGGCGATCTTCGTAACTGGCATATACAACCTGATGTAGTCCGTATTTGTTTTGACCAATCTGTCGCGCTGAATATCCTTCGGAAATTAGCTGCTCTACCTTTTTCTCGGCATTTTCTTGAATTCGGAAGGCGCCTGCAATAATGTGGTATTTTCCGGTATTTTTTCGAACCGCTACATTTAATGTTGGTAGGGCAGGAGTTACGAGAAAGGTAGCTTCTTGAATGTCATTTTCAAGAAGTGAATCGGCTCGTTGTTTTTCTGCGAAATTGTGTTCCTGAACATCCTTTTCATACCATTTCAAGCCGCCCCAACCACTTAAGAGAACTGCGATAAGTCCAACTGCGGCGTATTTAATATAGGGAGCCGTCGTTGTGGGTTGTTCTTTTGAGAGTGTTCGTACGGGGGTTTCTTCGGAAGTGCTTGCTGCTAGTTCTCGTTGAATTTCTGTGGCCACAACCGTAGACAATCCAAAAGAAGCGGTATTAAAATTCTGTTGGTGATCGGGTTCAAACTGTACTTTCCGCTCAGCGTTTAGCACAAAACTTCCAATATTTTCCAACGGTACCGTTTCGCCTTCGGAAAGACGCAATGACAAAGACCCGGTAAAGTTTCTGATGGTAGCCAAAGCCGTTTCGTAGCTGATTCCCTCTACAGAAGCAACATAGTGTGCCAACAATCCATCATTGGTTTGGAGTTGTCGGTTAAACGAAAGGGTCTTAGAAGGTGGATAGAAGGTTTGGCTGGCCGCATCGATATGTGCTGATTGGTGCTGCGTTAAGAACGCCCCGAATCCCGGAATGATCACACATTCATATCGATATAAAAGGTCTTTGATGTAGGTCGCCAACTGCATAGAACAAACATAATTTTTTTTTTAGAGTTCGCCCACGGCTTCCGAAGATAATTATCAACAACCTAAAAATGATTATTTTTGAAAACTCCCCTGCAGCATTTTAGTTATATGCTTTCTGAAACTGAACTCCTGTACGCCCTTGCGCTACAACGAGTTCCAAATCTTGGAGACACCTCAGCCAAGAAATTATTGCGACATCTTGGATCTTCCGAAGCGATTTTTAAAACCCAAAAAGGGCAATTGTTGAAAATTGACGGCATTGGTCCCTATCGCCTAAAAGGACTCTACGACCCCAAAATATTATTGGCAGCAGAGCGAGAAATAGGCTACATGCAACAACATGGAATCACTGCGACCTACTTTTTGGATGCTCATTATCCGGAAAATTTGAGGCATTGTGTCGATGGTCCTATTCTGCTATTTTCAAAAGGAACCGTCCAATGGAACACACAACGCATCCTTAGCATCGTGGGAACAAGACGCGCTACCCCACACGGCAAACAATTCTGTGAAGCGTTAATCGAAGCATTGAGTCCGTTGCAACCTATCATTATTTCGGGATTCGCTTACGGAATTGACATCATTGCACATCGCGCCGCAATGAAATATGGGCTTCAAACGATTGCTTGTCTCGCCCATGGCTTTCAGCAACTATACCCTAAAACCCATCAAAAGTATGTACGATCGATGTGTGAGCACGGTGGGTTTTTAACTGAGTTTTGGAGTGATAATCCCTTTGAGCGAACCAATTTTTTACGCCGCAACCGTATCATTGCAGGCATTAGTGAGGCAACGATTGTGATCGAGTCCGCTGAAAAGGGAGGCAGTCTAGTGACAGCAGATATTGCACATTCGTACGGAAGAGAACTATTTGCCGTTCCGGGCCGCGTTACCGATGCACAAAGCGCCGGCTGCCATCAACTCATTAAGAGTCAGCGAGCGCATTTGCTTACCACCCCTGCTGATATTCCCTATGTTTTAGGGTGGGACGTTAAAACCCCTGCGGTTCAAAACATGCAAACCTCGATTTTCAATTCCTTGGATGAACACGAAAAGAATGTATGGGAATTCTTACACCATTCCGGCAAATCACAGCTAGACGCGATTGCTTTTGGTTGTCAGATGCCCACTTCGAAAGTGGCGGCGCTTTTGTTACAACTAGAATTAAAAGGGAAGATTCAACCCTTGCCCGGAAAATGGTTTCAGGCAAGTTAATATCCCATGTGCGTACGCGTTCGTGCTAAGACATCATTCGCAACTATTTTCGCTTTAGAAGCGCCTTGTTGCAAAGCTTCATCAATGGCGTCCAGATTATTCATGTAGTAGGTGTACTTCTCGCTAGCCGTTTCAAATGTTGTGAGCATTAACTCAAACAGTGCTTGTTTGGCATGCCCGTACCCGTACCCACCTTCGGTATACTTTTTTCGCATAGTGTTGATCGCTTCTTGAGACGCCAACAGCTTATAAAGATTAAACACATTACAGGTATCGGGATCTTTTGGTTCTTCCAGCGGAGTACTATCGGTTTGAATGCTCATGATCTGCTTCCGAAGTTGTTTTTCCGGAAGAAAGATATTGATGATATTGTTCTTGCTCTTGCTCATCTTCGCACCGTCGGTTCCGGGAATCAGTTCTGTTTCCTTTTGCACTTTGGCTTCCGGAAGCACGAAGATCTCTTTGTCAAGTTTGGCGTGAATACGTTCTGCAACATCCCGCGTCATTTCTAAATGCTGTAATTGGTCTTTTCCAACAGGGACCACTTCAGCATCATACAATAAAATATCTGCCGCCATAAGCATCGGGTACGTAAAAAGCCCGGCATTGACGTCTGAAAGACGATCTGCTTTATCCTTGAAAGAATGAGCGAGCGTAAGTCGTTGATACGGAAAAAAGCAACTCAAATACCAAGACAATTCGGTCACTTGAGGCACATCGCTTTGGCGATAGAAAACGGTTTTTTCAATGTCTAATCCAAAGGCCAGCCAAGCGGCGGCGGTGCTGTAAGTGTTGTTCCGAAGCGTTTCTCCATCTTTGATCTGCGTGAGGGAGTGCATATCGGCAATAAACAAAAAAGACTCATTGTTGGGGTCATTCGCCATGTCGATAGCGGGCAAAATAGCGCCCAAAATATTTCCCAAATGGGGGGTTCCCGTGCTTTGTATGCCTGTTAAAATTCTCGCCATGATAGGATTTTCATTGAGATGAACGCAAAGGTACTTTTTTTAATGTATCGGTAAAATTCAAAATAGTAATTTTGGGATGTGAAGAAAGGGTTGCATTTTATCTTTATCATTTTCTACCGGATATGGTATTACTTGTTAGTGATCGTATCTATCTTGCTACTATTTCCGTTTTTAATTGTTAGTATTCTAAAAACCCCTTGGTATCCTTTCTTCTTTCGGGTCGCAAGGATCTGGGCACGCATCATTTTGTTTGGGATGGGTTTTCTTCCGAAGATATCCCGAGAAGCCAAGATCTCAAAACGAAGCAGTGTGATGTACGTGGCCAATCACACTTCTATGATCGACATTATGTTGATGCTTCATGTTACCAATAATCCGTTTGTTTTTGTAGGCAAAGCCGAATTAGCGAAGATTCCGTTGTTTGGATTCTTCTATAAGCGCACGTGCATCTTAGTAGATCGTGGTAATGCCCGAAGCAGACACAATGTGTTTTTAGAGTCACAAAAAAGATTGCAACGCGGACTCAGCGTTTGTATTTTTCCCGAAGGCGGAGTGCCAGATGATGAGTCGATTGTATTAGATGAATTTAAGGACGGTGCCTTTCGCTTGGCGATTGAACATCAGATCCCTATTGTTCCTATGACCTTTCACGATAACAAAAAACGCTTTCCGTATAGCTTTTTCAACGGAGGGCCCGGTAGGATGCGAGCGGTAGTACATCAGGCCGTTTCTACAGAAAAAAGCACGATGGAAGATAAACGTGAACTTAAAGAGCGCGTTCGTGCTATCATTTGGAATGAATTACAACAACCTTCGCTGCCATAAAAAAGCCACTCTATGGCGGAGAGCGGCTTTCTTGTCATCATTGTTTTGGCGGGTTACCCCAACCTAACCAACTAAAAAACTAACCTAAAACTTAAAGCTCAATCCACTATAAACGCCGAAATAGTAGGGTCTGAAACCAACAGACGAATCTGTATACGGATTGAGTTGATATTTAAACATAGGTTCTATATTAAACTTTAAGCGTTTACTAAATTTGTAATCGAGTCCAAACCCGACATTTGTACTAAAACTTACATTGTTAAGGTTGTTTGCTTCTCCCAGTGTGCTTCTAAATCCGCCGTCTTGAACCGTTACTTCATTATTTCCTAAGAAGAGGGTGCTCACACCACCAATCATATTGATGCCGATGCGTCTGTTCAGTAAAGCATATTTGAGCTCTAGTGGAACTTCAAAGTAGGATAAGCGCTGCTGAATTTCAGCATTTCCTCCTGTATTTTTAGGCGTAATATTATCAAGACCACTACCCGGTGCTGGTGGGGAGTTGCTCAAGGTTCCTTGATCTAACACGGTTAAAACTGTACTTTGATTTCCGTAATCAATGGTTTTTAGCGCACTGGAAACAGGGCCAGAAGCAATTTCTACCCCTTGTGTAGTATAGCCTAGATTTACATTGTTCAATCCAGAACGAATACTCCAGCGGTCATTCAGGTTGTAGCTCACTTGAATACCATAGCTTACATTCACATCGCCGGATTGTTGGTTGTCAGCAAAAGAAGGATCTATGGAAGAACCATCTCCCAAGCTACTGTAGTAAACAGGGCCTACATTTGGAGTTACTTCCCAAGAGCGATCTGTTTTTTCATTGGTATTGGCAAGAGCCTCTTGCGTCTCTTTTTGCTTATCTATTTCTTCCAACAGTGATTTTTTGTTAGAAGGCGTGTTTTCTTCAGATACGTCTTTTTCCTTTGTGATTTCTTCAACTCCTTCGGAAGCGATACCCGTTTCGGAAGCGTTGACAGGGCCTTCAATGATCTTATTGGATTTTTCAGTGTTCTTTATTGTTTCTTCAGAAGTGTTCGTAGTCGTTTCTTCGGAAGTATTTTCTGAAGAATTGGGTATTTCCGAAGCGATCACACCTTTCGTTACATTTTTATTGGCATCATATGAAATGACCTTTTCGGAAGCGCGCTGCTGCATATTTTTTTCCCCAAGAACCTGTGTGGAAGTATTGTTGTTGGCATCTTTTGCAACATTGGTTTCTTCGGAAGCAATGGATGTTTTTGTATCGCTTTCCGAAACAGTTTTGGAAGTCGTTTCTCGACTGCTGTTTGAAGTGTTTTCGCCACCTTCAACGTCTTCAGAAACTATTTGTACCTCGGTTGTAGTCGTATTATCCGTGGGCTTATCAGAAGTTGTATCCGTTGAAGTTTCTGTTTCCACGAACGTATTAGAAGGCGCTGTAGAAGGTGTAAAGATCCAATTCCCGACGGTGATCAACAAGGCAATAAGGGCTGCCACTCCTGCAACACGCAACCACAATGGGATTACCTTGCGATCGTCCTTTTCTTTTTTCAACTGCGCTTGAATCTGTTCCCAAGCCTCCGGTGGTGGAGTGGCTTGGTAGCCTTCAAATCGCTCCTGAAATAAGGAATCTATGTCTTTCTTTTCTTTCATGCTGCTTCGGCAGATTCTATGTATCAAGCGCTGTTCGCACTTTCGTATTGTTCAATCTTTTCTTTTAAGATATTTCGAGCGCGTGCCAGATTCGATTTAGACGTACCATCGCTAATTCCTAACAGTTCTCCTACTTCTTTGTGTGAATATCCATCCAACACATAGAGGTTAAAAACGAGACGATAACGATCGGGCAATTCTTGAATGATCTTCAGTAAAAAATCCAACGGAACCGAATCGGTAGCAACCTCCACAGGTGCTTCCTGTTCAATTTGCTGTTCATCTTTAATGTCGTACAGCTTTTTCTTACGATATTTTTGTAAGACTGTATTGACCGTAACGCGCTTTATCCATCCTTCAAAAGAACCTTTGCCTTTGTATTGCCCAATACGATTGTAAATAGTAATGAATGCGTCTTGCAAGTTGTCTTGAGCCTCTTCATAATTGGGAGAGTATTTCAAACAAATTGCAAATAAGATGCTGGAATATCGCTTATAGAGCAGTTCCTGTGCTTTGGCATCCTCTTTTTTACATTGTATGATGAGCGTCTCTAAAGTCAAATAAAGTCCTTGATTAACTACAAAAGCAATGCTACAAACCCTTCAGGCCTGGTGGCAACCTCATCAGTACCAAGTCCTCTACACCCTGTAGATACAATTATTTCAAAAGGGTTGCGTGCTTCAGCAACTTTTATTCTTTTAAAGCGGCGATGGCCTCTTTTATTTTCTGTTCCAGTTCTTCCATCAATTCGGGATTGTCAAGGAGTAAGGTTTTTACAGCATCCCGACCCTGACCTAACTTGGTATCGTCATAGCTGTACCAGGAACCACTTTTCTTGATAATTTCAAAATCCACACCCAGATCGATCACTTCCCCGACCTTCGAGATGCCTTCACCGTACATAATGTCGAATTCGGCGGTCTTAAATGGGGGCGCCACTTTATTCTTAATGATCTTCACACGGGTCTTGTTTCCTTGAACTTCGCTGTTGCTATCTTTTATTTGCGTGGAACGACGAATGTCCAAACGTACCGAAGCATAAAACTTTAAGGCGTTTCCTCCGGTGGTGGTTTCAGGGTTTCCGAACATCACCCCAATCTTTTCTCGCAGCTGGTTAATGAACACCACGGTACATTTCGTTTTGCTGATAGACCCTGTTAATTTCCGAAGGGCTTGCGACATCAAACGGGCATGTAGCCCCATTTTACTATCGCCCATCTCGCCTTCGATCTCGCTTTTCGGTGTTAACGCAGCTACCGAGTCGATGATAATAATATCGATCGCACCACTGCGAATCAAATTATCGGCGATTTCTAGGGCTTGCTCGCCATTATCAGGCTGTGAGATGATGAGGTTTTCAATGTCAACTCCCAATTTTTCTGCATAATACCGATCAAAAGCGTGTTCTGCGTCAATAAAGGCAGCAATGCCTCCCTTCTTTTGCGCTTCCGCAATGGCGTGTAAGGTCAAGGTTGTTTTTCCGGAAGATTCCGGACCGTAAATCTCTACCACACGTCCTCGTGGATAGCCCCCAACACCCAAGGCAATATCCAATCCCAGAGATCCGGTGGGGATGACATCAACTTCCTCTACGGCCGAGTCGCCCATCTTCATGACCGTACCCTTTCCGTAGGTTTTATCTAATTTGTCTAAGGTTAGTTTTAACGCTTTTAATTTCGCTTCTTTTTCTTTACTCATGTCTATGATTCCTTTATTGGGGAGTGAATAGGCTAAGGTACTATTTCTTTGTTGGCAGCGCAAAAGGAAAACGTGCTTGTTCCATATTTTTGTTAACAGTTTAGAATACCGTACTTTTGCCAAAATAAACACTGTTTTTCACACTTTAACCCTAGTATAGCATGCAACTGTACAACAAAATGAGTGCGAAGGAACGAGCGGCCATGCTTGAAGAAGCCGGTGAAGACCGACTTACCCTTTCCTTCTATCAATATGCCCATATCGGGAACCCTGAACTTTTTAGAAATCATTTGTTCGTTGCTTGGGACGCGATGGAAGTCCTTGGTCGAATTTACGTTGCCCAAGAAGGTATCAATGCCCAACTTTCGGTGCCGGCACATCACTTTGCAGCGTTTAAGGATTTTTTAGACGGAATTTATTTCCTGAAAGACGTCCGCTTGAATATCGCCGTGGAGCACGATCTGAAATCTTTCCTAAAACTGAAAGTGAAGGTTCGAAAAAAGATTGTGGCTGATGGATTAAACGACGCCACATTCGATGTCACAAACAAAGGCGTGCATGTAGATGCAGTGCGTTTCAATGAATTGCTTGACGATCCCAATACGGTTTGTGTGGATATGCGAAATCACTACGAAAGTGAGATCGGTCACTTTAAGGGGGCCGTTACGCCGGATGTAGACACCTTCCGTGATTCCTTGCCGATCATTGAGGACGACCTCAAAGAGCACAAAGAGGATAAGAATTTGTTAATGTATTGTACCGGAGGGATCCGTTGTGAAAAAGCGAGTGCTTATTACAAACATAAAGGCTTTAAAAATGTGTTTCAGCTGGAAGGCGGAATCATTGAATATGCACGCCAGGTAGAGCAAAAAAAGCTCGAGAATAAATTCATGGGCAAGAACTTTGTGTTCGATCATCGCCGAAGTGAACGTATTAGCGACGATATTATTTCGCAATGCCACCAATGTGGTGCACCTTGCGATACGCATATTAATTGTGCGAATGAGGCTTGTCATTTGTTGTTTATTCAATGTGACGCATGCGCGGAAAAAATGCAGCATTGTTGTAGTGATGACTGCTTGGAAGTGATTCAACTGCCGTATGAAGAACAAAAAAAGCTTCGGAGCGGTTTAAAGAACAGCAATAAGATTTTCAAAAAAGGGCGTTCAGAAAAATTGAAATACAAACAATAGGTTTCCTTATTATTGGTATCTTTACTTGATAAATTGAACGTTTAATCTTCGTCTCTTTTTCACAAAAAAGAGCAGTATATATACTACTTTATGGGCTGTACAAGCTGTGCCACGGGTGCCGACGGACAGCCAAAAGGATGCAGGAACAATGGGGCCTGCGGTTCTGACGGCTGTAACAAACTTACGGTATTCGATTGGCTTTCAAACATGTCACTTCCCGATAATATCGCCCCCTTCAAAGGCGTTGAAGTACGCTTTAAGAATGGTCGAAAACATTTCTATCGAAACGCTGATGGGCTTACCTTAGCCATGGGGGATGTTGTCGCAGTAGAAGCCTCTCCCGGTCACGATATAGGGGTAGTTACCCTTACGGGGGAATTGGTACGTGTTCAGATGAAAAAAAAGAAAGAAGATCTGAATCTCGAAACGCATCCTAAGATCTATCGAAAGGCCAATCAAAAAGATATTGATCTTTGGAAGAAGTACCGCGAGAAAGAACCGTCTACGCAACGACGTTCTCGTGAGATCGCCATGGCCTTGAATCTCAAAATGAAGATCAGCGATGTAGAGTATCAAGGGGACGGATCAAAAGCTACATTTTATTATACGGCTGAAGATCGCGTTGATTTCAGGCAACTTATTAAAGACTTGGCCCGAGCTTTTGGAATTCGAATTGAAATGAAACAAGTAGGCTTCCGCCAAGAAGCGGCTCGACTCGGCGGAATTGGTTCCTGTGGGCGTGAATTGTGCTGTTCTACTTGGCTCACCGATTTTCGGTCGGTCACCACTTCCTCCGCACGCTATCAACAATTGTCTCTCAATCCGCAGAAACTGGCAGGACAATGTGGGAAGCTGAAATGTTGCCTGAACTATGAACTAGACACCTACTTAGAAGCTCTGAAAGACTTTCCGAAGACCGACACCAAATTGCAAACCCAAAAAGGTGTTGCCCATTGTCAAAAGATTGATATTTTCAAAGGTTTGATGTGGTTTGCATACGCCAATGAAGGGATGAACTGGTATCAATTGAGTACCGACAAAGTGCATGAGATCATTCAAGAAAATAAAAAAGGAAACAAAGTCGCAAGCTTAGAAGAATTTGTTTTTGAGGAAGCTCCGAAAGAAAAGAATGATTTTAGTGATGCCGTAGGTCAGGATAGTTTAACACGTTTTGACAGTCCCAAGAAGTCGAATCGTCGCCGTAAGAAACGACGTAATAAGAACAAACAGCGAAACCGAAACTCTAAGAAGAATGCATAAAGCACTGCTAACGTTAGTGATCGCAGCACTGTTGACGGCTTGTAATTCGAACGTAATCGAGAGTGACACCCGGAGCATTGCCTCGGCTGTTTGGGAAAAGAACGATACCATTTCTTTTGCCGTACAACCGAAAGACAGTCTTCAATCCTACGATATGTTTTTACAGGTGCGGAATACAAACAACTACCCTTTTAACAACTTATTTCTAATTGTATCTATGGAATTTCCTCACGGGAAAGTCGTAACCGACACCTTAGAATATAAAATGGCAAATCCCGACGGATCTTGGTTAGGCACGGGATTTGGTACGATCAAGGAAAACAAACTGTGGTACAAAGAAGGCATCACCTTTTTTGAAGGGGGAACCTATAATCTACGAATTACCCACGCCGTTCGCAATAACGGAGAAGTAGATGGCGTTACAGCATTAGAGGGCATTTCAGACGTGGGGTATAGTATTGAAGCAGTTTCAGAATAACACGTATTATGGCGACAACAAAAAAGAAAAAAACAACAAAGCAAGAGAAACAAGAAGAGCGTAAAAATGTCCGTACGTTTTGGAAGCTGTTCGGGGCCTTTCTAGGAGTGATTCTCCTTGTGTTCCTGCTAGCATCTTGGGGTGTTTTCGGAAAGTTGCCTGATGAAACCAGTTTAGAGAATCCGGAAAAGAACCTCGCCACCGAGATCATCGCTACCGACGGAGTTACCCTTGGGAAATTCTACAAAGAAAACAGAACTCCTGTGTTATACGAAGAACTCCCTTCTCACCTTGTGAATGCCTTGATCGCAACAGAAGACGCACGTTTTTATGACCACTCCGGTATTGATGCTAAAGGAACCGTACGTGCTTTTGTGTTTTTAGGATCTCGTGGAGGAGCTAGTACCATTTCACAACAATTAGCACGGCAATTTTTTGTAGGACAGGCTTCAAAAAACACCTTTCAAAGATTAATTCAAAAGGTGAAAGAATGGGTTATTGCTACGCGTTTAGAACGTCGCTACACCAAAGAAGAGATCATCACGATGTACTTCAACGAATACGACTTCTTGAACCAAGCAGTAGGAATCGAATCGGCTGCGAACATCTATTTTGATAAAGCGCCAAACAACTTAAGCACGGTAGAATCTGCCACCTTAGTTGGGATGTTCAAAAACTCTTCGCTCTACAATCCGCTGCGAAATCCGGAAGGCGTCAAAAACCGCCGTAATGTAGTATTGGCGCAAATGGCGAAATACGATTTTATTACTGATGAGGTGAAAGATTCGCTACAAGCACTTCCATTGGAAATCACTTACACTCCACAAGGGCACGACGAAGGGATTGCTACCTATTTCAGAGAATATGCGAGAGCGTTTATGGCCGATTGGATTGAAGAAAACCCCAAAACAGATGGGACGAAATATAATATCTATCGCGACGGACTCAAAATCTACACGACCATCGATTCAAAAATGCAGGAATACGCCGAAGAAGCGATGGAAGCACATATGATCAATTTACAGCGTGAGTTTGATAGTCAGAATGAAAAGAACAAAACGGCACCGTTCCGCGATATTACCGAAGAAGAGATTGAAGGAATCATAGAATCTGCCATGCGTCGTTCCGACCGTTGGCGCCAAATGGAACTACAAGGAAGTTCTGAAGCAGAAATCCGTAAGAGTTTCAAAAAAGAAATACCGATGCGTGTTTTTACCTGGGCCACCGAAAACCATGTAAAAGACACCGTCATGTCGCCTTTGGATTCCATCCGGTATTACAAAAGATTTTTACGCGCTTCCCTAATGTCAATGACGCCTCAAACAGGAGAAGTTAAAGCTTGGGTTGGGGGTGTGGATTATAAGCACTTCAAATATGATATGGTAAAAACCGGAAAGCGGCAAATAGGGTCAACTTTCAAGCCGTTTGTCTATGCTACCGCCATAGATCAAATGCACATGTCTCCTTGTGATACTTTGCCAAATACCCAATATACCATTGAAGCCGGAAAATACGGATTACTCAAGCCTTGGACTCCTAAAAATTCCGGTGGAGATTACGGAGGAATGCTGACACTCAAAAAAGCATTGGCACAATCTATTAATACCATTACGGCTAGATTGATTGATCGAGTGGGGCCTCGTCCGGTGATTGATTTAGTCAAAAAGATGGGGGTCGATACCGAAAATATGCCGGAAGCACCTTCCATTGCGTTGGGAACGCCCGATGTTTCTTTGTACGAAATGGTAGGTGCCTACAGCACCTTTGCGAATATGGGAGTCTATGTAAAGCCTATTTTAATTGAACGTATTGAAGATAAGAACGGTACTGTCTTGTTTCAGAATGTACCGGAAACCCGAGATGTGATCAGTGACGAATCGGCCTACGTCACCCTAAGTTTGATGGAAGGCGTGGTGCAATCAGGTTCCGGATCACGCTTACGCGGAAAATGGCGCGCCAGTCAGAAATTATATCAAGATGTCATTACCGGATATCCTTACGAGTTTTCGAATCCTATCGCAGGAAAAACCGGAACGACCCAAAATAACAGTGACGGTTGGTTTATGGGAATGGTTCCTAATCTGGTAACCGGAGTTTGGGTTGGCGGTGATGATCGGTCCGTACATTTTCAACGAACCCTCTACGGCCAAGGAGCGACCATGGCATTGCCCATCTGGGGAACCTACATGAAAAAGTGCTATGCCGATGAAGATCTCAACGTTTCCGACGGAAGGTTTGAGCGTCCTAGTAACGTTTCAATAGTAACCGATTGTGCAAGCTATCGCGACGATGGCGAAGATGTAGAAGAGATTCCAGACGAATTCGACTTTTAAATAAATAGAAATCCTAGAAATATGCCTCAAGCCTCACCAAAGGTCTGAGGCTTTTTTTGTACTTTTCTGAAAATTAAATTCTATGATCACGAAGACTGTTTCTGGTGTTGAAGAAGCGTGCAAGGGCGTTAGCGATAATATGACCTTAATGCTTGGAGGTTTCGGACTCTGTGGTATTCCCGAAAATGCCATCGCACAATTGGTTGCTCTAAATGTCAAAGGACTTACTTGTATCTCCAACAATGCCGGTGTCGATGATTTTGGGTTAGGGCTCTTGCTTCAGAAGCATCAAATAAAAAAAATGATCTCCTCTTACGTGGGTGAGAATGCTGAATTTGAGCGGCAGATGCTCAGTGGCGAACTAGACGTTGAACTTATTCCGCAGGGAACCTTAGCCCAACGCTGTAGAGCTGCACAGAGCGGCATTCCGGCCTTTTATACGCCAGCAGGATACGGAACAGAAGTTGCCGAAGGCAAAGAGTCTCGAGAATTTAACGGAAAAATGCATATCATGGAGCGCGCCTTCGAAGCTGATTTCGCCTTTGTGAAAGCCTGGAAAGGAGATACGGCAGGAAACCTGATCTTTAAGGGAACCGCTCGAAACTTTAATCCAAATATGGCGGGCGCAGCAGCAATTACGGTTGCAGAAGTAGAAGAATTAGTGCCTGCGGGGGAGTTAGATCCAAATGAAGTTCATATTCCCGGTATTTTGGTACAACGCATCTTTAAAGGCGAGCGTTATGAAAAACGAATTGAGCAACGAACAGTTAGGCAACAATGATCTTCCGGATATAGAGACTGCCTACGCCTCCCTTTCTAAAAGCTTTCGGTATGTGTCTGAATTCGGAAGCACGCTATCGAAAATAAAAATAGATACTTTGGAGCGGCAAATACCCGCGCTAAAAAAAATTGTTTCTGGCATCGGCACATGTGCCTTGAGTGTTTTTGATTTAGAAGAAAGAAGATTCTTATATGTTGAAGATGCTATTGAAGATGTCACAGGCATATCAAGGGACACCTACTTGAATAAAGGGATCAAATACTTGTTTAGTCGTGTTGCATACGACAATATCCCTGCATTGCTCAAATCTACTTTTCATGAATGGAGGTTCCTTTCCAAATTGGAACCGGAACAATATTCAAATTTCATTGTAAACAGGGAATATGCCTATCGGCATAGGACCGGGAAACGCTGGATACTTCAACAAACAATTAAACACCTGACCAATGAGCACGGTAAAATTTTCGGTATCGTAACCTTAGAGACCAATATTGATCATTTAAAGTTTGATGGTAAGTATAGATATTATATCTACGACCGTAACCTCAATAAAATTGTGCACCCCAAAAACAGAAACTCTATTGATGTTACTATAAGTACACTCACTAAGCGTGAAAGAGAAGTGGTTGATTTATTGGTCTTAGGATGGAGCAACCAAGAAGTCGCCGATAAACTCAATATTAGCTACCATACAGTTAGGACGCACCGTAAGAGTATTTTTAAAAAACTGGGGTGTAATAACATTTTGGATTTAGCACGTTATTTTCAAGACGTCTCCTAAATACAAGGATTAATCCAAGAAGCATCATAGGCGTCCCGTAATACGGTATGTAGTGAATTATGTCTCGAGTTAGTGACAATTACCGCTTCCACACCGTTAGGAAAGAACATCAGGACTGATTGTATGGCACGGCTACAACAGGTGTCGGGTCCTCTCGTGCCGCGTTTGCATTGATACCTGCCATTTTCTCCGGAAAGGGAATTATATAATCCCAATTCAAACTCCAAAATATTGTCCCTGCCCAAAGGCGATATAAGTAGACCGCCATCATTATGTCTAAACTGTGCAGCGATTTGTGCAATATCTAAAGCCGAAAACATGAGGCCGGCTGCTCCACTAGAAATATATGGATTGTTTGAATGCGCCCATCCCAACGCTCCTTCGTCGTCTGTGAAATCTTCGTTGAATGGATATTGATAGGCATAAGGGTAGGGCGTGGAATTGTAATAGGCTATCATCTCATCGGCATTACTTGGGCACGTCAAAGTGAGCGGAAAAATTATTTTTTGCTCGAGATATTCAAAATACTTGTCGGTACATTCCGTAGCATAGTTCCCGGATGGGTCTTCGTCCAAATTGTAGACAATCTCACCAATGAGTACACGCACCAGATTGAAATTGCCATTTTGATAGGTTCCCAGCAACCCGGGGTCAGGTGGCGCAACGAGAGCGCGCAATAAGTCGGCTTCAGTATGTACACTTCCAGGCGACTGGGATACTCCGGGCGGATTCAAAAAATCAATGGCGGTTTGGTGCGTTAGCAACTCTTTAAAAGTATAATGATGACCCGGATCTAATTGATCGTGCCAGCTAGGAGGCAGGTAGTCGGTAAAATCCCAATCCAATGAGATATCATTATCTTCTAGAGCGTTCAGGAGGAGGATAGCACTTACAAATTTTGCAATAGAGGCGGTATTAAAACGAGTGGTTTCGTTTATGGATACAGGTCCTCCAGAATCATCTTCGTGTCGTGCGAGTCCTTTGCTTAGTTCATCATACAAATTACCACCTTGATTAACGGCGAATTGGTATCCAATAATAGGGGATTCATCTAAACGGCTTTCAATTTGAATTACAAACTCTTCGGCACTAAATTGTGGAGTGGGGTCACATACAGTCTCATTGATATCATTATCGCAAGAGAGCGACACTAAAACTAAGAGGTAGAGTAATTTTTTCATAATAGCGATGCTAAGATTCCGAAATGTAGGAGATTCGTGAAACCTGTGAAATACCACAATTGAGGTAGTACCAAAGTTGGCAGTTATTTTTAGTATTTTTATAGTTCAGAAAGAACAATTAATATGTTGACAAAAAATCAAATCGCACAGCGCATCGCCAAAGAAGTAAAAGATGGTTACTACGTGAACCTAGGAATTGGTATTCCTACCTTAGTGGCCAACTTTGTACGGGATGATATCGAAGTAGAATTTCAAAGCGAGAACGGCATTTTAGGAATGGGCCCTTTTCCCATAGAAGGACAAGAAGATGCCGATTTGATCAATGCGGGAAAGCAGACCATCACAGCCTTGCCGGGTGCTTCCTTTTTTGATTCGGCCTTAAGTTTTTCTATGATACGCGGGCAGCATGTAGACCTAACGATCTTAGGTGCGATGGAAGTGGCGCAAAACGGCGATATTGCTAATTGGAAAATTCCCGGAAAAATGGTCAAAGGGATGGGAGGGGCTATGGATTTAGTGGCTTCCGCCGAAAATATAATTGTTGCCATGATGCATACCAATAAGGCCGGAGCCTCAAAACTGCTTACGCGTTGTAGCTTGCCCCTCACCGGAGTGAATTGTGTCACCAAAATCGTTACTAATTTGGCCGTCTTGGATATTAAAGATAATGCGTTTCACTTAAAAGAACGCGCGCCGGGTGTAACGGTGGATATGATTCGTGAAGCAACGGAAGGAGATTTGGTAGTGGAAGGCACCATCCCGGAAATGCTATTATAATCATATATCTTACTATATATGCCCTATCAAACGATAGGGTTTTTTTGTGTCGAAACGTAGGAAAATACGTATTTCAATAAATTGTTTGTTAAAAAAATGTGCATTTTAACGAATAATTAAGTATTTAATCGTCGTTATTTAAAATGTGTTGCATATTAGCAATCCCAAAACACTATAAACGTAACCTACTTATGCAACGTTTCTCAAGATCCTTTAGAAATACAATCCGACTCATTAAGAGCGTGATGTATGTCGCCAAAAAGGTTTTTTTAATTATGTAATTTTCAGAGTAATCTTTCAAATCCCAAATCTGCTACGACGATACAGATAAAGGTAGGCCCGTTCTTTGTGAGGTTAGAACGGGCTTTTTTTATAATCCCTTTGGAATAGCATCAATCAATCTTCTCGTGTAGTCTCTCGTAGGGTTTGCATAGATTTCATCTGCATCACCTACCTCTTCCAACTTCCCTTGGTTCATTACCAATAATTGATCTGCCATATATTTTACAACCGCCAGATCGTGAGAAATAAAGATATAGGTGAACCCGAAACGTTCTTTCAGTTCATTCAACAAATTCAATACTTGCGCTTGCACCGAAATGTCTAAGGCAGAAACCGATTCGTCACAGATAATAAGAGAGGGCTCGAGCGCGATGGTGCGGGCAATCCCCACCCGTTGTCGTTGTCCGCCCGAAAGTTGATGCGGATAACGATGGTAGTAGGAAGCATCTAATCCCACCCGTTCTAATAGGTCTTCTGCGCGTTTCTTTCGATCCCGTTTGCTGTTTCCGATCTGGTGCACTGCCATGACTTCAGTAAGGGCTTCGCCAATAAGAATTCTAGGATTCAACGATGCAAAAGGATCTTGGAAGATCAACTGAATATCTTTTCGTAAACGTTGGATTTCTTTTTTGTCAAGTCGTGTGAGTTCCTTTCCGCGAAAGCGAATGAAACCCTCTGTGGCGGGCTCTAATTGAAGGATCACCTTGCCCAACGTTGATTTACCACAACCTGATTCCCCCACCAAGCCAACCGTTTCCCCTTCATAGACCTGAAAACTTACGCCTTGAACGGCCGCTACAGATTCTTTTCCACCAAAGAGGGAAGCATTGGTATAGTAGGTTTTATGAATATTTTGAACTTCCAGCAACGGAGTTTTCGTGTAGAGGGCTTTATGTTGTTGTGCACGTTGCTGCCCAGTTACCACTTGCTTTTTAAACGTGCCTTCGGCGATAGAAGCAATCGTGGGTAAAGTAGCGAGTCGTTCTGTTAAGGAGGGTCGTGACGCTAAAAGTGCTTTTGTGTATGGTTTTTTCGGAAGTTTAAAGATTTGAAAGGCCGTACCGGATTCGATCAGATTTCCTTGATACATCACCAAGACGCGGTCTGCAATTTCCGAAACTAAGGCTAAGTCATGTGAAATGAACAGCATGCTCATTCCTGTTTCTGCTTGAAGCTCTTTTAAAAGTTGAATGATCTCTTTTTGCACAGTAACATCCAAAGCTGTTGTTGGCTCATCAGCGATCAATAATTTTGGCTTGCAAGCCAAAGCCATGGCGATCATCACGCGCTGCATTTGTCCGCCACTGAGTTGGTGCGGATAACTATTAAAAATGGCGTCAGGTCGTGGAAGCTTTACCTTTTCAAATAATCGTTGCACTTCTTGTTTTGCTTTTCGTTGTGTAAGATCTCCGTGTTGTTGAAGCATTTCGATCACTTGGTAACCACATTTCAAAGAAGGGTTTAGCGCACTCATGGGTTCTTGAAAGATCATGGCAATCTCGTTGCCACGCAATGCATTCCATTGGGAAGGTGCTAGTGTTAACAATGACGTTTCTTCAAAAGTAAGCTCCCCGGTGATAAAACTTGTTTTTTGTGGAAGTAGTCCCATCAACGCCATAGCTGTAACCGATTTCCCGGAACCCGATTCACCGACCAATCCTACGATCTCATTAGATTGAATATCAAATGAGATGCCGTGTACTACTTCGGTCTTGTTTTTTTTGTTTCCGAAAGAAATTCGAAGTTCTTTAAGATGAACTAACGGAGCGTTTTCCATAGCTCAAAGATAAGAAATACCAAAGGCCTATTAATTGTTAGTAATATGAAAAAACGAAAACGTTTTAGTTTTTTGGGAAACAATTATAAAATACTGAAAAACAACTATATATGTGTTTTATCTTAAAAGGTGTTAAAAATTTAACATGTAGTTCATCGATTAAATTTTCGTTTTCACAGAATATTTCTTTATTTAGAGACATATCCCTAACAAATCTGACAAAACACTCGTTATTTTTTACGAAAATGTAAGTTTTATTGAACCAGTAACTAATTTAATTCTACACTTAATTTTTTAACAACCATCATTATGAGTAACAATTACTTCTTTAGAAGAAGAGGATGGCTTTTGCTCCTATTCTTCGCAAGCACATGGGCATTTTCCCAAACCAATCAAGAACGACAAGAGATTACCAGCCGGTATGATCTTCCCTCCCTAACCGCTCTGGAAAAAAGATTGGATGCCCAAGAAAAAGCACAAAAGCAAGAAGCATTGCTGACAGCTCAGCAACGCGGACTGGAAACACGAGTGGTACTTCCCGACGGCGGCATTGCCGAGCTACAGTACATCGCTGATGACGGAAGTCCAATTTACTTCCGAACCTTTAACGTAAACGCAGCGATCTCAACTCGCGCGAATTATTTAAATAGTGGAGGCGGACTAGGTCTAAATATTGACGGTCAAAATATGACCGCTTATGTTTGGGATGGCGGGCACGCTCGGGTGAGTCACCAAGAGTATGACGGCCCCGGCGGAAGCAACCGTGTGACCATTCAAGATGCGGCTTCCGAAGGGGGCACGCAACTCAATTTTCACGCGGCGCACGTAACAGGAACCATCACAGCTTCCGGAGTACAGTCGAATGCAAAAGGAATGGCACCACAATCGCGCGTTCGCGGATACATGTGGAATAATGACATTGCCGAAGCGACGGCCGCAGCGGCCAACGGTATGCTGTTATCGAATCACAGCTACGGATTTCGTTCTGACCTTGTGCCCGATTATTATTTTGGAGCCTACATCGGCGAATCTCGTGATTGGGATGAGGTGATGTACAATGCGCCTTTCTACCTCATGGTAGTAGCGGCCGGTAATGACGGAAACACTAACTACAACGGGAGTCCGTTAAACGGAAATTCTGCCTACGACAAACTAACCGGGCATTCCACTTCAAAAAATAACATGGTAGTGGCGAATGCGCAAGATGCCAATATCGATGGAAATGGAAACTTGATCAGTGTCAACATCAACAGCTCAAGTAGTGAAGGTCCTACAGATGATCTGCGTATCAAGCCAGATATTACAGGAAACGGAACTTCCGTAACTTCTACCTACGAGTCGAGCAATACTGCCTATGGAACCATTACCGGAACCTCTATGGCATCGCCTAATGTAACCGGGTCGTTATTATTGCTACAGCAGCACCATAACAATCTCAATGGAAGCTATATGCGTGCGGCTACGTTAAAAGGGTTGGCATTACATACAGCAGATGATGCAGGCCCTTCCGGACCTGATGCCGTATATGGATGGGGATTGATGAACACTAAGCGCGCGGCGGAAGCTATCAGCGATGAAGGTGTGAACACTATTATTGACGAACTTACCCTAAGCTCAGGACAAAGTTATACGATTACAGTAGATGCCAACGGAATTGACGATCTTATGGCTTCCATTTCATGGACAGATCTTCCCGGGACAGCAACTACAGCTACCAACTCATCTACGCCACGTCTGGTGAATGACCTAGATATTCGTGTGACACAAGGCGGGAGTACTTTTTCGCCATACCGACTTACCTCTATCACGACCAATGGAACCGGAGATAATTCTGTAGATCCTTACGAACGTGTGGATGTTTCAGGAGCTTCCGGAACGTACACTATTACGGTAACCCATAAAGGTTCTTTGAGTAGTGGAAGTCAGAATTTCAGCTTGATCGTTACCGGAATTACGGATGAAGCAGCCGTTTGTGACGCGACCACTCCAACAGGATTGAATGTTTCAGGGGTAGGATCTAATTCTGCTATCGTACAATGGGATGCTGTTCCCGGGGCTACTTATGATGTTCGGTATCGCGTAAGCGGAACCAGTTCTTGGACTGTACAAGGAGCCGCCGGAACTTCGGCAACCCTTTCAGGCTTAACTTCAGAAACAACCTATCAAGTGCAAGTACGTAGTAAATGTAACGACGGGACCACCTCTTCGTACAGCGGAACGCAAACTTTTACGACTACAGAAGTACAGCTAGAATACTGTGATTCGCAAGGAAATAATGTGAGCGATGAATATATTGGAAATGTAGAGATTGGCAGTATCGACAACAGTTCAGGCTCTGGAAATGGATATTCTGATTTCACAAACATTAGCACTGATCTCGCTAAAAACAGTTCAGTAACAATTACCGTTACCCCTACGTGGACAGGAACTGTATACGCTGAAGCCTACGCCGCTTGGATCGACTACAATCAAGATGGTGACTTCACCGATAGCGGAGAACAAGTTTGGACGCGAGCAGCAACGACTACAACACCGGTGAGCGGAAGCTTTACCGTGCCAAGCTCTGCTGCTGATGGAGCCACACGATTGCGTGTTTCTATGAAATACAACGGTATTCCCGGTCCGTGTGAAACCTTTACCTATGGAGAAGTTGAGGATTACACCGTAAACATCACCGGTGGTGGTGCTGATACACAAGCACCCACGGCACCAACAAGCTTGGCAGCTTCTAATGTGACGCAAACAACGGCAACTCTCAGCTGGAATGCTTCTACAGATAATGTAGGTGTTACAGGATATGAAGTATTCCAAGGAAGTAGCAGCCTAGGAACCGTCACCGGAACTTCTACCAATATTACCGGATTAACGGCGAGTACCACATATTCTTTCAGAGTTCGTGCTTTTGATGCGGCTGGGAATAATTCAGCATATAGTAATACCGTTTCGGTAACGACCCAATCAGATACGGTGGATTACTGTGATTCGCAAGGAAATGATTCTTCTTATGAATGGATTGATCTTGTACGACTGAATAACATTAACAACGTAACTGGTGATGACGGAGGCTATGCAGATTATACCAGCCTTACCGCCAATGTACCTTATGGTTCGAATACGATGTATGTGAGCGCAGGATTCTCTGGATCTAGTTATTTGGAATACTGGAAGATCTGGATTGACTATAACAAGGATGGTGATTTTGAAGACAGTGGCGAATTATTGGCCAGCGGTTCTTCTTCTAGCAGCGGCACTTTGAGTGCTAGCTTCACTGTACCCACATCAGCTTCACCGGGTGTAACGCGTATGCGTGTATCCATGAAGTATAACAGTGCACAATCTTCTTGCGAAACCTTTACCTATGGAGAGGTGGAAGATTACTCTGTAAATATTGGTCAAGCTGCGACAGGTATCTATGCCGACGTAGCAGACGGTGAAACCTTAGGAACCGGTTCGGAAGTGTTTGGAATGACGTTATATCCAAACCCAACCGCAAGTCAATTGAACATTACTATGCTGGACGGTCGTGAGTCGAACTTTGTCATCGTCAATTCGCTGGGGCAACAGGTTCAGCAAGGTACGATTACCCGTGAAGCGAACATTGACGTATCTTCGTTGGCATCCGGCTTATATCTTATTAAGATCAACGATGGACAAAAACAGAAGATTGCTAGATTTATCAAGGAGTAGGTTGTCAGATTCCTAGTACTTGAACAAGTCCCGCTCCATCGAGCGGGACTTTTTTATACCGATAAAATTTGATGGTCTTCCAGCAGCGCTTCGTTTCGGAACCGTAGAAAGAGCTGTGCAACCGTGATAACATCCCGTTCACAATATTGAATGATCCTATCCAGATCATTCTCTTCGTAATACACAGTGCGTACTTGGCTGCCGTCAATATCTTCTTTTGGAGACGGTACACCCAACACGTGCGCTAGTAGTTTTAGGGAGGTAAAGGTTTTGTAATCACCAAATTTCCAAAGTTCCATGGTATCCAGGTGTGGAACTTCCCAAGGTTTTTTTCCGAAGAGATTTAATTTCTGCGGAAGGGAAATACCGTGGATGATCATACGACGTGCGATGTAGGGAAAATCAAATTCCTTTCCGTTATGGGCTACTAACAGGTGTTGAGGTCTGTTGAAATGGCTTTCTAATTTATTTTTAAAAGCGACAAGCAACTCTTTTTCGGCACCGTGAAAGGAAGTCACCCTAAATTGCCGTTCGCTGCCTTTCTGGGTAAAAAATCCGGCAGAAATACAAATGATCTTCCCAAATTCAGCCCAAATCCCGGCCCGTTCATAGAAGTCGGCTGCCGAGATCTCATCCTTGCGTTGGTACTGCGTTTTCGCTTCCCATAGTTCTTGTTCCAAAGAGGATAGGCTTGAATATTCTTGTTGCTGCGGAACGGTCTCAATATCCAGAAAGAGGAGCTGTTCCGGATTCAATTTTGTAAGCATGTATGTGGAATTAAGAGGGGAGTCTTACGAAGCTACAAAATTTTACAGACTCTCCAGCATTTCGTAGGCTTCGGAAACATAGACATAAAAATCATCGCTGAAGGGTTTGTCGACACGTTCCCCGCGTTGATGCCCTAAGCGAACGATAATTACATCATCTTCAGGAATAGTGATAACATATTGCCCTAAGATCCCTCTCATGACGAAAATATGTTTGTTTAAATGATCGCTCAACCAAAATCCATAGCCGTATTCAGGGCTTTCTTCAAATCTGGGATGAATTGCTTTATTTACAAAAGCACTGTCCAGCAGCTGTGTTCCATTCCAACGACCGTTATCACTGAACAGTTTTCCGAAGCGTGCAAAATCGCGGGCGTTACTACCCCAACAACAATAGGCTTTCACCAACTGATGCTCGGCATTATCCCATTGCCACAAAGCGGGTTGTTCGGCACCCATGGGTTCCCAAAAAGAGGTTTTGAAGTAGTCTGTTATTTTTTGTCCGACTGCCTTTTCAATAACCATTGCCAAAAGCTGTGTATTTCCACTAAGGTATTTGAAGGCAACGCCCGGAGTATCCACTACTTTTAAGTTCATAATAAGTGGTGCTAGATCATCGTCATAATAAGAGCGAGCCGTCATGGAAAACGGACTGTGATAACTTTCGTCCCAATTAAGGCCGGAGGACATGGAAGAGAGATCGCCTACCGTAAGCGACGTATCTGTGTATTGTGGAAAGAAATCTCCTACGGGCTGTTCCAAACTTTTTATATAGCCGTCGGCGATCGCTTTACCCAACAATGCCGTAATAACACTTTTAGCCATAGAAAAGGAGTTGGTGTGGGAATTGGTGCCATAATCAGTTGCGTATTCCTCAAACCAAAGGCTATCATTTTTAATGATCAGAAAGGCAACCGTGCCTAATTCTTCATTTATTTTCTGAAGTGCTTTTGTAGGGGTTGCTATGTTGTATTCTGAATGTTTCGGCCAAGGTTGTGGATGGGTACTAGCGGGAATAGTATCATTGTCGAAGTATTTGAAATCATCAATAAACGCCGTGGTATGTCCGGTGAAATAAACGACTCTTATTCCTTTCAGGATATAATCAGTGTCTGTGATATATAGCATTCCTACTAACAATACCATTATTCCGAGAAACCATTTTAAAAAACGCTTCATACTAAAACAAGGAGGTTTGGGTTACGGGGCTTTCCAATTCAAGCAGCCATTTTTTCCGGTGTAAACCGCCCGCATAACCAGTCAGGCTTCCGTCGCTCCCAATCACGCGATGGCAGGGGATGATGATCGCGATCGGGTTCTTCCCGTTTGCTGAAGCTGCCGCACGGATGACCTTCGGGTCTCCTAGCTTATTAGCGATCTCTTGATAGCTGCAGGTTTTTCCGAAGGAAATGGATTGGAGCTCTTGCCACACTTTCTTTTGAAAAGCGGTCCCTTCGGGATTTAATTTCAAGTTAAACGCAGTCCTTTGGCCTGAAAAATATTCCTGAAGTTGAACAACAGCATCTTTAAGAGTCACGGGGACAGTATCTTCAGATGTTATGTCCTGCTCTTCCGAAAAAACTACAGATTGAACTCCTTGTGAATCGCCGCTAACAGTTAAAGGCCCTATGGGAGTTTCAAAAGAATAATGCTCCATGCCCTAAAGGTAATTGAAAATAAATGTAGGAAGAAGATGGAAATAAATTATTTCAGAACTTTTTGATATATAGAAAGTTATCCCTAGTTTTACGATATCCCCCGCAATCTTACTACTATGGATATAAAATCTAACATAACGATTTTATGTTTTGTGCTATGCAACCTTCTGGCTTTCTCTCAAGAACCTACGGCCTCTTCTGAAGATACGCTTCAACGACTCTTAGAAAACATCAAAGAAGATTATTATGCGTATCGCTATTCAGATGCGATTAGAGATTGCTCGCGCTTAATTGATCTGGCGAATCATTCCGGAGAATGGTATTATCAGTTTAGAGCTTACAATGAATTAGGACACATCCACAATTCTATCAAGGATACCGCTAAAGCGCGCTTTTACTATGAAAGATCTTTGGAAGTAGCCACCAAAACGGGACAGGATAGTTTACTGCCTTGGGCGTATAATGATTTGGCAAGTGCGTATGCAGATGATATCAGCAATCACGAAAAAATGATTTCTCTGTATCAAAAGGCGATTGCGATCAATAAAGAACAAAGTGCTCCTGAATATCAAAACCTCGTTCAGTATATGAACATAGGTTGGACCTATCTGGACATGGAGAAGCCTAAAATGGCATATCCGTACCTGATAAAAACACGTGAGCTTTCAAAACAAAAACAACAACATGATCTACTGCTGCTTAATTTAGATCTGCTATTTGCCCGTTATTACTTTTACATAGATGCCGAGCCTGAACAAACCATTGCGTTATTACAAGCGAGTGCTATCAAGGCCGAAGAAAAAAACTATTTAGACCAGTTAGTTATTGCTCAAAATTACTTGTCTAAGACCTATGAGCGCATGGGTGATTTCAAATCAGCCAACACCAATTTACGAAATATGCAACACGTCACAAAAAAGTTGCATCAAATTGAGAAAGAAACGCAATTACTGGAAGCGAGTTCTAAGTTTGAGGTGAATCAATACAAAAGGGATTTAGATTTAGCACAACGTGAAGAAGCATATTCAGCAGCAATGATGGATAAGTCGAAATTACTCAATACCATATTCATTATTTGCGCCATGGTATTCTTACTGGGCTTTATCACGATCTTGATTTTCACAAAGAACCGAAAAAAATACATTTCCAAATTTCGTGAAAAGAACGTACAACTCACGGAAGCAAAAAATAAAGCTGAGGAGCTTTCACAATTAAAGACCCAGTTCTTTTCCACGGTAAGTCACGAGATACGAACTCCATTGTATGGGGTCATTGGCCTATCCTCTATTTTGCTAGAGGATGAAACGTTAAAAAGCCATCATGAAGACCTCACCTCGCTTAAATTTTCTGCAGATTACCTCATGGCATTGATCAACGATGTATTGCTCATGAACAAAATGGAGTCGAGTACGGTGCATCTGGAGAAAAACTCTTTTTCGTTACAAACCTTACTTTCTCATATTGTACGATCTTTTGCCTTCGGATTGGAGCAAAATAACAATCGTATTCATACAGACATCGATCCTTCGGTTCCAGACAGACTCATGGGCGATTCCATTCGGTTATCTCAGATCTTGATGAATTTGGTGGGAAATGCAGTGAAGTTCAACGAAAATGGTAACATTTGGATCTCTATTCAGAAAAAAGAAGAAAAGAAAGGGGGATTGCATCTATTGCATTTCGCGGTAAAAGATGACGGGATTGGTATTGCAAAAGAAAAGCAGCAACTTATTTTTGAAGAATTTTCCCAAGTAGAAAATAACAATTATAGCTACCAAGGCACCGGACTAGGCTTGCCCATCGTTACCAAGCTACTTGCGCTCTATGGTAGTAAGATCAACTTAGACAGTACGCTAGGGGAGGGCGCCACCTTCAGTTTTGAACTTCTGTTAGAGTCGGATCCGGTCTATGAGAAAGACGTTGCGATTTCTTTGCAAGAAGATGTAGTAGCCGAAGAATTTTTCACTTTTGAAGAGATGCATATTCTTATTGTCGATGATAATAAGATCAATCAAAAGATCACCCAAAAGATTTTAGAGGGAAAAGGCTTTCAATGCAGTTTAGCAGACGATGGCGCGATGGCCATCGACTGTGCGAGAAAAGAACGCTATCATCTGATTTTAATGGATATCCATATGCCGAAAATGGATGGTTTAGAAGCGACACGAATTATTAGAACTTTCGACACAAGTACCCCAATTGTTGCTTTGACAGCGGTGGAAGCTAGTGAAATTCGGAGTCAGATTTCAGAAGTGGGCATGGACGACATCATTTTAAAGCCCTACGATGTTTCTCAGTTTTTAAATACGATTTTAAGGAATTTTCATCGCCTACATATAAAGGCGATCTAGTAGCTTTTTGAATATGAGATTATTCAGAATCTGTTTCGGTTTTCTGAATGTTTTTTTCCTGAACCTGAATGCCCATACGCTTGGCGCGGCGTTCCCAGTTTTTTCTGGCTTGCGCTTGCATGTCTTCAATGGCATCACTTTCGTCCATGATCTCGAGCCCCAATAACGTCTCAATGATATCCTCCATGGTTACGATACCGGTAGTGTTTCCAAATTCATCAACAACCAGCGCAATATGTGCCCGTAATTTGATGAAAGTGTCGAAAAGATCCGGAATGGGCGTATCGTCCTGTACGACAGAAATTTCTCTTTTGATGTCACTCAGCGGTTTCTCGCCGCGTTCTTCAACGATTTCCTCTAATACATCATCTCTTAGTACAAAGCCGGTGATGTTGTTGTTCTTTTCTTTATAGATAGGAATTCTAGAAAATTGCAGGTTTTTATGCTCTTCGTGAAATTGCTTGAGATGCATGGATTCTTCTTCACTGGTCACTACCGAAAAAGGGGTCATTACGTTTTTGGCAACAACCGACTTAAACACGAGTAGGTTCTTGATCACAGCACTCTCGTTCTCTTCAAAGACGCCTTCCTGTTCAGCTGCATCGGTAATTGCGATAAATTCTTCGCGACTCATGGTACTCACGTGGGCCGACTTCCCGATGAGTTTTGTGGTAAGCATCAGCAGCCATAAAATTCCTGTATACTTCAGCGGAACGATAATAAATTTCAAAAATAAAGCTGTGAATCCACCCAACTTCTTCCAGTAGGTGGCTCCTATGGTCTTCGGAATAATTTCAGAAACAATAAGAATTAAAAAGGTCATAATTGCCGACACGATCCCAACTAGATTGATGCCCCAAACCTCCACCTTATACGGCAACTTTTCAGCCTGAACCCCCACGAGTATTGCTCCCACTGTATGCGCAATGGTATTGAGCGTAAGAATTGCGATCAATGGGCGGTCAATGTCTTTCTTATAGTTGGCGAGGGTGGTTGCATAGCCTTTGCCTTCTTGCCGCTTTACTTTGATGAAGGTAGGCGTAAAACTCAATAACGCAGCCTCCAAAATGGAACATAGAAAAGAAAAAAAGATTGATAAAACGGCGTAAAGTATGAGCAGGGTCATTCGCTAGTGCATTTGGTGCAAGGTATCGTTTTCGGTAAAAATTCCTCTTAAAAGTAGTATAAAATTACCAACCTACATAACGTGGCGGGGTAATCTCTTTCATGTTCAAGTAGACAATTAATTGTCCGCGATGATGTGTTACATGATCCTGCAACAATTGTAACATTTGTAATTTGTTCTTGGGTCCTGCAAAGAAATCTACTGTTTCTGAAAGCGTAGATTCGGAAGTGGCTTGTACTTGTTTTGATACAGCATCAAAACTTTCAGCAAGGGATTCGAGCCATTGTTCTTTGGTGAGAATTTTGAAGGGTTCTTTTACATAGGGTTCTTCGGAAAAATAAGTGGCCCCCAACCATAGCATATTTTGTTGTATGTGAAACAGTTGTTCCTGAAAGCTCATTTGGCGCTCCGTGGGTTTGAAGGAATACGAATCTTCCGGCATGGCTTCAGCGATTCCAAGGAGATACAATTTAGAGTTCTCCCACTTTTCAAGCCAAGCGGTTTTAACAGAAATGGGTTTGTTTTTTTGATTCATGTTTTGAGAATAAGTAGTTGCTAATGAAGCACATAAAAACAAGTATAATAGAATTGATCTCATCAGTTTCGTCATATTTTATTGAAAGGTACTTGAAAAGATTTCGTACCTTGAAACAAATATACCAGTTATTGGGTATAGATTTTAAAACCTCCCCAATTTACATTTATGACTATCTTAAGTGGGTTCATTGAGAGTACCAATCATCATAATATGCGCGTATGGATGTTTTTATTACCAAAAGAAATACCACCGAACTGAAAATTGAGTTGCATCACGATTCCATTGCAGCCATTGACGGCCCTCCAACGGTTGCTATCAATTTCGGCACACCACAGCAAAAAATCATTTCGGTGACAGATCACAACGCGTACTTCTTAGCGCGGATCACTAAAGATGACCTATCAGATTCAGGAACGGTCAAGTTGGTTAGTAATTTTATTCTGGATTCCAGTCAATTGGCAAACAAGGACCAGATCATCAAAGCCACCCAAATGGAATATCATTTTGATGGGGGCGCAGACGACCAAGATGATTTTGAACATCAATATCCGGAGGATGTGCATCCGGGAGATCCACAAAGTAAGACCTTCCGTATTTCAAAATCAATTCGAATTGTGATGATCCCGAAGCTAAAGGAAGATATGGAAACACTACTCAGAGACCTATTAAAAGCACAGTCATGAAGCCTTTCTTTTTTATATTGTTGTTGAGCATAGGATTAATGGCACAGGAAACTACCACTGTAGGTATTAGTGATTTTAATTTTGAAAGCACCACCAATCCTGCCTTTACATTGCTGGAAGAATCCCCAACGCAAATGAACACCCCGACGAATCTAAGGGATGTGGCAGTCTATCTCAATAACGGCATTGCAAATACAAATCTCGCAGTTGAAATAAACCCTTATTGGTTCGTTGCCCCTAATAAGCGGCAGTCGTATTTACGATATCGTGGTTTTCGTTGGAAACAACAATCAGGTCAAACCACACCGACACTTGTGCACAACCCATTCGTGGCTTACGAAACGCAAACATCTGTTACCGTAGGATATGTTTCCAAAAAGTTTGAAGGCTTTGAAGCGGAAAGACCGGTGGCAGCTATTGGAGTAAGAACAACCCTGGTTTCCTATTATAACACGTCCAGACAGAATAAAATTAAGGAAGTGGTTCAGGGGATCCGGCAGGGAGTCTCTTCGGAAGAGAACATCGCATTCAAACAATTTCTTGATCTGAATTATACAGATTTGGTACAGCCTGATGATCGATTTTGTAATCGCGAGAGCAGTGATCCATTGTTGGCGCCCTATCTCGAAGCGGCAAAAGTATTTAGAGCACAAAATGACCTTTCGGTTACTTCCGAAGCGATACTGCAAAATTATTTAGGGGAACGTTGTGAACTTGTCACAGCCTTCGTTAACAATCCGAAGTCCATTCGACCTAATTTCCGACTCGATGGGGCTCTGGCTTACAGTTGGCTATTTGCAGAAAATTCGGTTGATAGCGCTACCGAAAATCGTTTTGCGACATGGCTCACAGCTGATGTGGCCATAAACTTTACCGAATCTAGTTATCTGCATGGCTATGCGATTGGAAAGTATCTGGATGATGGGTTTCAGCTAAATGCGAATGGCGAATTTACTTCTGAAACCTTTTGGGATGTGGGTGGAAAAGTGGAGTTGGATACCAATCGCCTGCGTATTGGGGTGGAATATTTAAAACGATTTGGAATGGGAGAACAAGAACGCTTTGTGGGAAGCATCGTGTATCAACTGAACGAAAATTTGAGCCTTGTTGGCGCTTTTGGTGAAGATTTTCCCGATGAAGAAAATCTTGTTACATTATTCGGAATCAATTGGGGCATCGCCACCGGAAATCAACAATTTACTCAGCAATAAGCCGCACTGCATCCTTGGCAAAATAACTCGCAATTATATGTGCTCCTGCACGTTTAATGGCCGTTAGTTGTTCTAGCATCACTTGGTCGTGGTCGAGCCAGCCTTTTTCTGCAGCAGCTTTCAGCATGGCATATTCTCCACTTACTTGGTACACCGCTACAGGTACGTGCACGGCATTTCGAATGTCTCGTACGATATCCAAATAGCAAAGTCCGGGTTTCACCATGACAATATCAGCGCCTTCTTCAATATCTTGTAGGGTCTCTTTCAACGCTTCATCCCGATTTGCCGGATCCATCTGGTATGTTTTTTTGTCTTTCGGAATGTTGTTGAGGTCCACGGGAGCCGAATCTAATGCATCGCGAAAGGGGCCGTAGAATGCGGAGGCATATTTGGCACTGTAACTCATAATGCCGGTGTCGTGAAATCCTTCATCTTCTAGAAGACTTCGAATTTCAAAAATACGCCCGTCCATCATGTCGCTGGGCGCGACAAAGTCGGCTCCAGCTTTGGCATGCGATAGCGCCATTTCGGCAAGTACTGCGTTGGTGTCGTCATTAACAATGGTTCCTTCGGAAACAATTCCGTCATGCCCAAACTTAGAGTAAGGATCTAGTGCGACATCAGTCATCACGATCATGTCGGGATGGGTATCTTTGATGGTTTTGATGGCGCGTTGCATGAGTCCGTTGGGATTGAATGCTTCCTTTCCGGTGTTGTCCTTCAAAGAATCTTCCACCTTCACAAATAACAAAACAGAACGGAGCCCCAGGGCATATAACGTTTTTACTTCGGAAACAAGGGTATCCAAACTAAACCGAAAATAATTAGGCATGGAAGGAATTTCTTCCTTAACGCCGCTTCCTTCCACAACAAAAAGCGGCACTAAAAAATCGTTTGGTGTGATCACGGTTTCTTGAACTAACCTTCGAAGCGTTTCTGAAGATCGTAAGCGTCTGTTTCGTTGTAATGGATACATAGGTTATAATTTATACCCAGTTTTTAGGGTGTTGTAAAACGTTCAATAATTTTTCTTCTTCACTTCCCGGTTCCGGATGATGATCATAGCGCCACTGTACGTGTGGGGGAAGACTCATTAAAATGCTTTCAATACGACCGTTCGTTTTTAACCCGAAAAGGGTGCCTTTATCGTGCACCAGATTGAATTCAACATAGCGTCCGCGTCTAATTTCCTGCCAATCGCGCTGTTTTTGATCATAAGAGAGGTCCTTTCGTTTTTTGACAATGGGAAGGTATGCTTCTAAGAAGCTATCACCAACCTCGGTGACAAAATCATACCAATCTTGCATACTGCGTTGCGGTGTTTTTTTCAGATAGTCAAAAAATAGGCCGCCTACACCACGCGCTTCGTTTCGGTGTGTGTTATAAAAATACGAATCACAACGCTCTTTATAGTTTGAATAGAAGCTATCGTCGTGTTTGTCGCATACCGCTTTACAGGTCTTATGGAAATGTATTACATCTTCTTCAAAAAGATAATAGGGGGTAAGATCTAGTCCGCCCCCAAACCACTGATCTACAATATCCCCTTGCTGGTCGTACATTTCAAAATACCTCCAATTGGCATGAACCGTAGGAACAAAAGGATTTTTGGGGTGTAATACGAGGCTGAGTCCGCACGCAAAAAAGTTGGCATCCTGAACCCCAAAATAGGTTTGCATGCTCTCCGGAAGCGTTCCGTGTACTTCACTAATATTCACTCCGCCTTTTTCGAATACACTGCCATTTTCAATGATGCGTGTGCGTCCTCCGCCCCCTTCGGGGCGTTCCCACTGGTCTTCCTGAAATGTTGCGGTGCCGTCAACGGCTTCCAACGCTTCCGTAAGGGTGTCCTGAAGGGATCGAATATACCTAACAAATTCTTTTTTCATGAGGAAGTAATAGTTGATTCTACGAGGGGCTTTTCAGCGTTAAGGATGCGTAAGGTTTCTGTGCTTGCTGCGGTAACAGACAAGGGAAATACTAGAATGATCCCGATGACAGGAAGAAGCAACATGAGCATAAAAACGATGCCGTTGCCAACAGCGATGCCACTATGACTGCGAACAAAACGAATACTTTTTGCGCTATTCATGTGACGTTCTAAGGTATAAACCATATTTCCGAAGCCTGCATAATACGATTGCACTAAAAATAGAGCAAATCCCGTAATGAAATTTACGATAGGAATAAGACTTAATAATAGAATAGGAAGGGTTAAAATGAGCTCCATTCCTAGGTTTCGCGTGTTTATCTTGACACCTCGCCAAAGCTGTTTCCAAAAACCATGATCTTCTGTATTGGTGGCATGGGTGCCGTAGAAATGGGCTTCAATTTTTTCTGAAACCGGACTCATAAACGGAGCGCTTAGTGCCATAACGATATGTTTGTAAAGTACGATCCCAATTGTAATGATGATTAAGGCTCCTAAGAAATCACTAATCGCGTTGAACGTTGCAGAACCCCATTCCCAAACCCAAACAACAGAAATCATATTTCCCAAAACATTCGATAAAGACCAAGCTAGGAGTCCAATGAGACTCGCCGTAAACAGACTAATGGCAATAGGAACCGCAAAGTATTTCCAAAGGCCCAACTTGTTGATCAGTTGAAAGCTTTCTCGATAGGCTAAAATTCCTTTGAAAATGTTCTTTATCATTTGTTTTGTAGTTTATTCTTCAAGAAAAACCAAGTTTTCTGGAAGTTTTTGAATTTCACCAATTTCTTCTACTTTTTGAGCGTTTTTCATCGTTTTTAGCAGAAAATCTATCCAATCGACTACTTTTTTCTCTTTTTCTTCGGAAAAATACCGAAGTCCCATTTCGTTGTTGTGAAGGTCCATGGCTTCCTCTAAAGCTTTGTTTTGTGTTACTTTTTCGTATAAATTGGTGAATTTCTGTGTAAAAATGAGGCTTTTTTCCTTGTTTTTGTTCCTTTTGAAACAATTTTGAGCGATAACGATGTTCCAGAGCGCGTGCCGAAATGCATTTGCCCGGTTGGAACGATGATGATCGTTCTTAAAAAGGTCATTACAGAGGGTCATCGTTCGTTTTGTGGCGCGCAGGGTTGGAACCAAATACATCGGGTGTTTCAAAAACAATCCTGCGAAAGAGAAGAGCTGTGAAACATTTAACTGTCCTATTCTGCGGATAAGGTTCACGTTGCAACGGTATAATTTTTAACTGCTTCCACAAAAGCACCGGCATTTTCGATTGGGATGTTGGGTAATATTCCATGCCCTAAATTGACGATGTAGCGATCTTTTCCGAAAGCATCAATCATTTCAGTAACCATTTTCTTGATCTCACGAGGCGGACTAAACAATCGCGTGGGATCAAAATTTCCTTGTAGGGTAATGTTCCCACCCGTTAGTTTGCGCGCTGTTTCAGGAGCACAAGTCCAATCTACTCCTAATGCAGCAGCGCCGCTGCTAGCCATAGTGTCTAAGGCGAACCAGCATCCTTTTCCGAAGGCAATCACGTAGGTGTCATCTTTTAATGCATCAATAATCTGCTGCATGTATTGCCAACTAAACGTTTGATAGTCGGTTGGGGAAAGCATTCCCCCCCAACTGTCGAAAAGTTGTACCGCGTTGACCCCGGCTTTCACCTTTTCCTTCAGATACAGAATGGTTGTATCGGTAATTTTTTGAAGCAACGCATGTGCGACTTCGGGTTGCGTAAAGCACAATTCTTTGGCTTTGTCGAAATTCTTGCTTCCCTGGCCTTGTACGCAATAGCAGAGCAAGGTCCAGGGACTGCCGGCAAAACCGATCAATGGGATCTCATTATTCAACTTTTCTTTGGTCATGCTAATGGCATCCATCACATACCCTAGTGTTTCATTGATATCAGGAACAATTACGTTCTCAAGATCATTGGCATTTCTGATGGGGTTGGGTAACCAAGGTCCCACTCCGGTTTTCATTTCCACTTCAATATTCATTGCCTGAGGCACCACAAGAATATCACTAAACAAGATTGCGGCGTCCATTCCATATCGTCGAATGGGCTGTACGGTTATTTCACTGGCTAATTCGGGGGTACGACATCGTGTAAAGAAATCATATTTCTTTTTGATCTCCATAAACTCAGGAAGATAGCGTCCTGCCTGACGCATCATCCAAACAGGAGGTCTGGAAACCGATTCGCCTCGTAAGGCTTTAAGGAATAGATTATTGGTTGGTTCTGTCATGAGTTATGAGTTTAATGGCTTGTGTTAAGGTGCTTGCGATAGAGGGTGTGTTTGCAATCACGATAGTATCGGTGTGCTTTTGTGCTTCGGAAGCGGTTGTGGGTCCAATACAGCAAGCAGTCGCATCTACTAGTGTATTGTATGTAGTAAAACTTCTAACGCCCGTCGGACTAAAAAATGCAACCACATCAAATTGACGTTCAAATTTTCTGGGTTTCAAGACGGTTCGGTAGGAAACAATCTCTTGACATGAGATTTGTGCAGACTTTAAAAGACTTGGAAGCTCCTCTCGGCGTTGTTCACTACAAAAATAGTGGAAGGAGCGGTTTTGGTGTTTTTTTATTAAAATTTGACCTAAATCGGAAGCATTTCCTCCAATTTCCAGCACTTTCTGACCTTTTTTTTCCAAAAGTTCTGCGGTTTGTTGTCCCACACAATAGCAATTTTTGATGTTGGGCGGATTGATGTTTTTGGCAGAAAAAACGGATAAAACACCGTTTTTACTCGTAAAAATGGCATTTTCAATGGATTTTGGAGTAGAAAAGGGCAAAAATTCAATAGAAATGGCATCATATTCTACCAACGAAATACCCGCGTTTAAACACAGCTCTTTCTGCGCCAGAGGCAGTTTTTTTGTGGAGAGGAGAGTTTTCACAACTGCGATTTGATATAAGACATCAGTGCTGTGCCACCATTTTCAAGGATTTCTTCTGCACATTGTTCCGCAAACCCTTCGGTCTTGGCGATTGGAGTGGAGCGTTCTACCGCGATTTTAGTGGCGCCATCTAAAGAAAACAAAGCCCCTTTGAAATGAATTTGATCTTTTTCAATAGTTGCCAGGGCGCCAATAGGTGCGGTACATCCGCCTTCCAACTTCCGAAGAAACGTACGTTCCACTTGCGTACATAATCGTGAGGGAGTATGATTCAATAGATGAGCGGCCTCTTTAGCCTGTTTGTCCTTTTTTCGACCTACAACCAACATGGCGCCTTGTGCCGGGGCAGGGATCATCCAAGACAATGTTTCATATTTGGTGGGGAGCAGATCAATACGTTCTAGTCCCGCTTTTGCGAAAATAGCTCCGCTCCAATCGCTATCCGCGAGCTTTTGCAATCTCGTGTTTACGTTTCCACGTAAACCCACCACGTTGTGGTGGGGATAGCGATGGAGCCATTGGGCTTTTCTTCGTAAACTACCGGTAGCGATCGTGCAAGTGTTTTTGTATTCGAGGGTGTCTTTTACTACTAAAATATCGGTGCTTGAAGCTCTTTTCAAAACGGCCATTTCTTGAATTCCCTCTGGCAATTGGGTAGGAACGTCTTTCATGCTATGTACTGCCAAATCAATTTGTCCCTTGAGCAATGCAATGTCCAAGGTCTTAGTGAAAATCCCGGTTATGCCCATTTCGTAGAGTGGCTGATCGAGATTCAAGTCGCCTGATGATTTCACAGGCACCAATTCAACTTTGTGTCCGTTTGCCGCTAGTTGTTTTTGAACTGTTGTCGCTTGCCAAAGTGCTAACTCACTATCTCGGGTTCCTAATCGAAGTGTTTTACTCATAGGTTTCAGCATCAATTTGAAACACTCGTTGAATGAAGGCAATGCTTTCTGAGGTAGCCACCGAATCATCTTTTAAATGATTGGCAAATTGCGTTGTGATTTTATGAATTAACCGATCTGAAAGTATTTCTGCTTGCTGTTCATTGAAATCACTGCGTTTTCGTCGTTGATTGTCAATTTCTCCCGCCTTTATTTCGCCTAATTTCGACTTCAAGGCTTTGATGGTAGGAGCAAAACTTCGGTTTTTGACCCAAGTGAGAAATTCTGTTTTCACCTCATCAATGATCTCTTCTGCCCTCGGAACTTGTGCTTCTCGCTGGGCCAAAGTATCGTGGGTAACCTTTGACAACTCATCTAGTGATACCAGGCTTACCAAGGGGTTTTCAGCGACATTTTGATCGACATTCCGAGGAATCGAAAGATCTAAGATAAGAATAGGTTTTTTGAGGAATAACAGTTCTTTATTGATCGTAGGGTGGGGTGCGCCGGTAGCTACAATCAGTACATCAGCTTGCGCTATTTCCGTTTGAATATCTGCGTAATCCTTAACCACCACATTGTATTTTACGGCAAGTTCTTCCGCTTTTACTTTGGTGCGATTGATCAATGATATATGATCGTTCTTAGTGTGCTTTAGAAGGTTTTCACAGGTATTTCGGCCAATTTTTCCGAGTCCAAAAAGAACGATATTTTTTTCTGAAACATAAGGAACACGTGCCATGATGTATTGCACCGCTGCGAAACTCACAGAGGTAGCTCCGGAAGAAATATCCGTTTCATTCTTAATGCGTTTGCTGGCCTGAATGACGGCATTCGCCAGCCGTTCCATGTATGCGTTGAGCAAGCCGAGGCTTTTGGAACGTTTGAAACTATTTCGCAACTGACTGATAATCTCAAAATCACCGAGAATCTGACTGTCAAGACCGGTGCCCACCTGAAACATATGGGAGACGGCCTCTTCATTTTTCCGAACGTACGCAACTTTTTCAAAGTCTTCAACAGTACCGTGGGTGTGACTACAAAGAAGTTGAATTAACTGCGAAGAACTTTTTGCAAAACCATACAGTTCGGTTCGATTGCACGTGGAAATAACGATCAAAGAGCGAATCCCTTCTTTTTTTGCATCCTCCAATAACTGACGTTGCGCTGTCTCTGAAATACTGAAATACCCACGCACGCGTTCATCGGCTTTCTTGTAATTAAGCCCAATGGCATAAAATTGGGAAGGGGTAGTAGAAAAAGTATCGGCTCCGTTATTTTTCATAGAGATGCTGCAAAAGTATAGGCTCTGTTTGAAAAAAAATAACGCTAAGCGTATCAAATGTAACGACAGGCGTTAAAAAATGTCAAAATGTGCTGATTTCTTTGGGAAACACTTAATTTAGGGCGCTTATAAACGTTAATGGAAGGAGCAGTTTAGATTAATTCTAAATAACAAGAAGCAATTATGAATTCAGAAATTGAAAAAAATAACGCTGGAGGTTTGTCTTCGGAATGGGTCACTCCGGAGGGTTTTTCTGTATTGAAATTTAGCAATGACAGTGAGAAACTCCAATGGTTCAAGAGGGCTATCGCTTCCAACATGATACAATTTCATTTCTGTTTGAAAGGAACGGCGCAGTTTGTATTTAATGAAGGGAACTATCAATTTCCAATAGGTGAAGATCATTCTTTACTATTGTACAACCCACAAAGGGACCTGCCATTACATTTGGCGCTCCCGGCACAATCATGGATTATTTCAGTAATCTTACCGATCAAGAAATTCCATGAATTCTTTTCTTCCGAAGCAAACTACATTTCATTCCTCAACGAAGAAAATAGGGAACGAAAATACTATAAAGACGCGCCCATAACTCCTTCTATGACCATTGTACTCAATCAATTGATCAATACGCGCTTGCATGATTCCGTACAATCACTCTACATAAAAGCAAAAATTTATGAGTTGATGAGCTTGTATTTTCACCGACCGGCACATGTGGATATAGAACAATGCCCCTTTTTGGCAGACGAGGCCAACTTAACCAAACTGAAGAAGGCCAAAGAGATCATCATTCAACGGATGGCAGAGCCGCCTACCCTACAAGAGCTTGCAGATGAAATTGAACTTTCTATCAATAAATTAAAGGAAGGGTTCAAACAGGTATATGGCGACTCGGTATTCAGTTTTTTGTTTGATTATAAAATGGAGGTAGCCCGCAACATGCTTGCAACCGGAAATTATGCCGTGGGCGATGTTGGATTGAAAGTTGGGTACAGCACCGCCAGTCATTTTATCGCGGCGTTCAAAAAGAAGTTCGGGACGACCCCAAAGAAGTTCGTGATGAGTATTACCTCATAGAGAAACCGAATATCTGCATTAACTTTTTCAGTTTCTGAATGTTTGACCGTTGTGCGGATTAAGCGTATTTTTGCACTAAAATCACACTATGAAAGGAGTACTTCTTGTCAATTTAGGGTCGCCAGATAGCACCGATCCCAAGGATGTAAAAAAGTACCTCGATGAATTTTTAATGGACCCCCGTGTGATTGATGTGCCGCGTTGGGCACGCATCTTAATTGTTCGCGGCATTATTTTGAATACACGGCCTAAGAAATCGGCCGAAGCCTATCAAAAGATCTGGTGGGAAGAAGGATCTCCTTTAATCGTTATTTCTGAACGTCTTCAGAAGAAAGTTCAAGAACAACTCAATATTCCCGTTGCTCTTGCCATGCGTTACGGAAGCATGACCCTAAAAAAAGGAATGCAAGAACTCGTGGATCAAGGGGTTACAGAAATGCTTACCATCCCTTTATATCCTCAATTTGCGATGGCAACAACCGAGACCATAGACGTGAAGGTGGCTGAATTACAAAAAGCACACTTTCCGCAGCTTGCCGTTAGTTCCTTACCTGCCTTTTATCATCGCAAAGATTATATTGAAGTGTTGTCTAAAAGCATTGCCGAAGGGATCGCCAATTTCGATTATGACCATCTGTTGTTTAGCTATCACGGCGTACCCGAACGACACATTCGTAAAAGCGATATTACCAATGGGCATTGCCAGATCAATGGAAGTTGTTGTGTCACTCCTTCCAAAGCACACCGGTTCTGTTATCGACATCAGTGTTATGAAACCACGCGTTTGGTCGCGGAAGCCCTTCAGCTGAAAGAAAACAACTTTTCTACCTCCTTTCAATCCCGCTTAGGGTTCGATCCTTGGCTACAGCCGTACACAGATCGCACCATCGAACGCTTGGGGAAAGCAGGCATCAAAAAATTGGCGGTCGTAACACCTGCTTTCGTTAGTGATTGTCTGGAAACCCTTGAAGAAATAGCCATGGAAGGGGAAGAGATTTTTCATGAAGTGGGTGGGGAAGACTTTACCACGATTCCCTGCTTAAATGATCGTGATGATTTTGCTCAAATTCTAGTAAACTGGATTGAAGAATGGCGCATTGTGAACACTAAAAATGCGATCGCTTAATGGGGAACGGGAGAAGATCTGCCGAACTCGGCACCAAATCCATCAGTTCACTCCTTCTGCAACAAGCAGTACCGGCTTCGATCGGTATCTTGGTCATGTCGCTCAATATGATCGTAGATACCATTTTCGTAGGAAGATGGATCGGTCCCTTGGCAATTTCTGCCATCACGGTTGTTATTCCCGTGACATTCTTTATTGGGGCTATCGGACTTTCCATCGGAATTGGCGGAAGTTCCGTGCTTTCAAGAGCTTTGGGTGCCGAAAATGACTCTAAAGCCTTGCAGGTCTTCGGAAACCAAATTACGCTCACACTACTGAGTTCAGGATTATTGGCGATTATCGGGTTGATCTTTCAGAATCAATTGATCCAATTCTTCGGAGCCGATGAGTCCTTCCAAGATCTGGCGCTTACCTATTATCGTATTGTTCTCTACGGAATTGTAATGCTCGCCCTTTGTATGATGGGGAACAACGTCATTAGGGCAGAAGGAAAACCGAAATTTGCCATGTATGCCATGATGTTACCCGCCATCGGAAACATCTTCATGGATTGGGTGCTTATCAAAGTGTTCGATATGGGTATGGAAGGTGCTGCCTGGGCAACCTTTTGGAGCTATGCAATCTGTTTCGGATTCATCTTATGGTTTTTTCTGTTCAAAAGTGAACTCCGACTCACATTTCATGCGCTTCGATTGAAACGGAAACTGGTCAATGAGATCAGCAGCCTCAGTGCAGTGACCTTAGCACGTCAGGCCACCATTAGCGTATTTACCGTGCTCATCAATAACGTCTTGATCGCAACGGGAGATGCCCTTGATGTGGCTTCCTACGGAATCATTAGCAGAATGCTCATGTTCGCCCTTTTCCCTGTGATAGGTGTTAATCAAGGGTTTTTACCCATTGCCGGATATAATTATGGAGCGCAACAATTTCAGCGTGTTCGCGAATCGATCAACACTTCAATTTTATACAGCACTATTTTGGCCTTGTTGATCTTTGCGGTGATCATGATCTTTCCGGAACCAATCGTTTCTATTTTTATTAGCAATCAAACCGGTTTGGATGCCGCAACCCTTGCTAATAATCAAACGCTACTGGAGCGCACCCCGGAAGCCCTCCGCTGGGTATTTGCAGCCACCCCGGTGATCGCGGTTCAGCTAATTGGGTCTTCGTATTTTCAAGCGATCGGGAAAGCCGTGCCAGCCTTATTATTGTCTTTGACCAAACAAGGATTTTTCTTGATTCCATTAATTTTAATTCTCCCTGAATTTTATGGGGTTTGGGGGGTTTGGATCTCTTTTCCGATCGCCGATGTGCTTTCTACCATAGTTACGGGCTATTTTTTAAACAGGGAGGTAAGAAAGACACTGAAAAACGCATAAGCTTAAAGAGAAGAAGTTACGGCAAGCATAAATTGACTAACTTTATAGTCTAACGCTCTGTTGTATGAAAAAACGACTACTTCTACTTACTCTTTGCACCTTGCTTGGAGGAACCGTAACGCTTCATGCGCAAGACCCCGATCCAAGATTGTTTCAAACGTGGTATCTATATGCTACGGAAATAGACCTAGGAGACACCGATAATTATTTTGGAGAAGATGTTCCCGTGATGACTATAAGTCCGGATCTGTCTTTCGTAGCAAGCGAAAACTGCTGGGAATATGAAGGGGATTTCTCGTATGAGTCCGACTTTGAACCTTTCTCCTTTGGCTTGACTGTTGCCAACTATAATGATGTATGTTCTGGAGGAGGCTCTTCAGGGCAAATTTTACAATTATTATTCGAACACCCAGATCCCTTAGGAGGAGATATCTTTATAGTATCTGGCATAGAAACACTTTTTATTGAATACATGCCTGGATTTATACATACCTTCCGAAATGAACAAACGTTTTCCGTCGCAGAGAATACCTTTGAGGGCGTGCAGCTTGTTATGGATACGGCTGGTTCAAGGTTGCTTATCGAAGATCCTTTGAATACAATTGAGTCGCTGAACATCTATTCCATTTCTGGACAGCGCGTTCAATCCATCGGAGCTCCAACAAGTGAGATTCAATTTTCGGATAAGGCATCCGGCGTTTACTTTGTGGTGTGTTTTTCCGGTACCGAAAGAATGGTTAAAAAAGTTATTAAGCAATAGCCGTCACACACAAACGTATTGCAACAGATGTCAATACGGAATAGAAATTATAACAAAAAATGCGGCGAGGCTATCAGTCGCGTTTTTTGTTTTTGGATTGGGTCTCAAAAATTACCTATCTTTAAAATTCGTATAAAAAAACCAAACACATGAGGCCAAAAAAACCTTCCTTGTACTTGCTCTGCAGCGTATTATTCTTCACTTTTTTTACTGAACTTTCTCTCGCACAACAATATGACGAATCTTTATATGGATCGCTGGAATATCGTCTCATTGGTCCCTTTCGCGGAGGCCGAAGTGCCGCGGTAACCGGAGTTCCGGGACAGCCCAACCTCTTTTACTTTGGGGCTACCGGCGGCGGTGTGTGGCGTACCAAGAACGGCGGTCGCTCATGGGAAAATATCTCTGATGGATACTTTGGGGGTTCTACCGGTTCTATTGAAGTCGCCGAGAGCGACCCTAATGTGATCTATGTAGGAGGTGGAGAAAAAACAGTTCGTGGAAACGTCTCTAGCGGCTACGGAATATGGAAAACCGAAGACGCAGGAAAAACCTGGAAGTCGATGGGGTTAGAGAATAGTCGGCATATCCCCCGTATCGCAATCCACCCAAAGAACCACGATATTGTTTACGCAGCCGTTTTGGGAAACATCTACAAACCTACTCAAGAACGCGGCGTTTATAAGACTACCGATGGCGGCAAAAACTGGAAAAAAGTGCTATTCGCCAATGAAAATGCAGGGGCAGTTGATTTGATCATGGACCCAAACAATCACCGAGTATTGTATGCATCTACCTGGAATGTTCGTCGAACACCCTATAGCCTAAGCAGTGGCGGCGATGGTTCCGCACTTTGGAAAAGTACTGATAGTGGAGAAACTTGGACCGAAATTTCCAAAAATGAAGGATTTCCAAGTGACACCTTAGGAATTATTGGGGTGACGGTTTCACCGGTCAATAGTGAACGAGTTTGGGCGATCGTAGAAAACAAAGAAAAAGGGGGCGTCTATCGCAGCGAAGATGGCGGTGAAACCTGGACACAGATTAATAGTGAGCGAAAACTTCGTCAAAGAGCTTGGTATTACACTCGAATCTATGCCGATACAGAAGATGAGGATATTGTTTATGTGTTGAATGTACGTTATCACAAAAGTACCGATGGCGGAAAAACCTATAGCACCTACAATGCACCCCACGGAGACCACCACGACCTGTGGATCGCTCCGGAAGATCCAAGCAGAATGATCATTGGTGATGATGGCGGAGCGCAAGTAACTTACGATGGCGGTGAGACCTGGAGCACCTATCACAATCAGCCTACCTCACAGTTCTATCGGGTAACAACTGATAATGCTTTCCCGTATCGTATTTATGCGGCACAGCAAGACAACTCTACCGTTAGAATTCCACATCGTACTGAGGGATGGAGTATTGATGATAACGATTGGGAATCTACTGCCGGAGGCGAAAGCGCACATATTGCCGTAGATCCCGAAAACCCTGAGATCGTTTACGGAGGGAGTTACGACGGCTTCCTAACGCGATATAATCACGACACCGGAACGGTACGCAGTGTAAGCGTATGGCCCGACAACCCCATGGGACACGGAGCAGAAGACATGAAATATCGTTTTCAGTGGAACTTTCCGATCTTTTTTTCACCCCACAATCCCAATAAATTATACACGGCATCCAACCATCTCCATGTCACCACCAATGAAGGTGAAAGTTGGGACGTGATTAGTCCGGACCTTACTCGAGACGACCCGAGCAAGCAGAAATCTTCCGGAGGGCCCATTACACAGGACAATACTTCTGTGGAATATTATTGTACCATTTTCGCTGCCGCGGAATCGCCCGTGACGCCGGGCTTGATCTGGACTGGAAGTGACGACGGACTTATTCACGTGACACGCAACGGCGGGAAAGATTGGACCGATGTTACTCCGAAGGGAATGCCGGAGTGGATGATGATCAATAGTGTAGAACCTTCCGTTTTTGATCCTGGAACGTGCTATGTAGCTGGAACACGCTATAAGCTGGGCGATTTTACTCCGTATCTCTATAAGACCACCGATTATGGAGCGACGTGGAAAAAAATTACTAATGGAATTCCTTCCGAACATTTTACAAGAGTTTTGAGAGAAGACCCCAAACAAAAAGGGTTGCTCTACGCCGGTACGGAAACCGGAATGTATATTTCTTTTGACGATGGCGCCAATTGGAAGTCGTTTCAGATGAACTTACCCATCGTACCTATTACTGATCTTGCCGTGCGCGATAACAACTTGATCGTAGCAACGCAAGGAAGAAGTCTTTGGATCATTGATGATCTTTCGGTAATCCATCAACTTTCCGCAGCAAAAGGAAAAGAAAACTTCCTATACAAGCCAAAAGACACCTATCGCATGGGTGGAAATTCACGAAAAGGATCCCTAACCAGCGGAACTAACCATCCGGCAGGTGTGATGACCTATTTTTATGTCAATGAACCGAAGGACAAAGAGATCGCATTACACTATTTGAGTGCGACCAACGACACGATTCAAAGTTTTTCGACCAAAGACAAGAAAAATAAACTGGAAGTTTCTAAAGGCGCTAATTATCATACGTGGGACATGCGTGGCAAAGGAGCCGAACGCCTTCCGGGAATGATCCTTTGGTGGGCGAGCACGGATGCACCTCAGGCAGTTCCGGGGAATTACAAGGTAGTATTGGAAGTGGAGGGTGACACCTATACGCAACCCTTTAAAATTGTGCCAGATAAGAATGCAGAGACTGACGTAGCCGGTATGCAGAAGCAGTATGACTTCATTACAGATGTTAATGAAACCGTTGATCGGGCGCATCAATCCATCAAGAAAATACGAAAGATCAGCGATCAACTGGAAGCCTTTCAGAAGCAATACAAAGACAATGAAGCGGTAAGTGATCTGGTGGAAAAAGCAAAAACCATGCAGGAAGATTTTTCAGAAATTGAGAAAACCTTGTACCAAACCCAAAACCAAAGCGGGCAAGATCCACTCAACTTCCCCATTAGACTGACCAATAAATTAGCGCATTTGAACAGTTTGGTGAGTATGGACGATTTTCCGCCGACACAACAAGATATTGCCGTTAAAAATGAATTGACCCAGCAAGTGAAGGCAGAATTGAATAAATTTGATACGATGGTAGATCAAGAAATTAAGGCGTTTAACGCAGCGTTTAATAATAAACAATTGAACTATCTATTCATTGAAAGTGACGAATAGTGGAATATAATTATCTCAAAGCCCTGCACCTGATATTTGTGATCACCTGGTTTGCAGGGCTCTTTTATATTGTTCGTTTGTTTGTGTATCAAATTGAAGCGAGCAATAAGCCTTCTCCCGAACGAGAGATCATTGGCGCCCAATTAAAATTGATGGCCAAACGCCTTTGGTTTATTATTACATGGCCGTCTATGTTTTTGGCGGTTGGCTTCGGAATTTGGATTCTGGCCTTGCGTCCTTTTTACCTCAGTGATGCCTGGATGCAAGTAAAATTAGGCTTTGTGGTAGCGTTGATCTTTTACCATATTAAATGCCATCTCATCTATAAAAACCTACAACAAGATCGCGTTCGCTACAGTTCCAACTTTATGCGATTGTTCAATGAAGGGGCGACCATCATCCTATTTTCTGTGGTGTTCTTGGTCATCTTGAAGAATGCCATCAACTGGATCTACGGAACGCTGGGAATCATTGTGTTTGCGATCTTGCTCATGCTAGGATTCCGTTTCTATAAACGCCTTAGAGAAAAGCAATAACTTCGGTTTGGCGTAATAATTGCTATCTTCCCAATGAATTTCAAAGTATGATCGTTTTTAAATCGTTACGGTTTCGCATTTTCATGTCCATGTTCCTTTTGGTGATCTTGGCCTCTATTCTCATTGCGGTGGTGACCATTTTTCAATATCGTGAAGAAGCAAAAGATTATCACAGCGATCGCTTGCAGCGGAAAGAAACCAGTATTCGAGAGAATATTGATTACATGCTGAAAAACACTACCTATCCTGTAGAAACCGAATACATTGCACTGATCTTCAAAAACAAAATCTACGAGATAAAGGATATTCATAATCTTGAAATTTATCTGTACGATCTAGATGGGCAGTTGTTAAAATCCTCGAAAGCGTCTTTCATTAAAGATACAAGCCATCAACAGATTCCGCGTTACGCGCTCCAAGGCCTGGAAAACTCACCAGACAAACATTTTATTGAAAGTTTTGAAGAAGACGGGCAAAAGTACCAGTCGTCGTATTCTTATATCACCGACAGCTATTTTAAACCGATAGCGATTTTGAATCTTCCCTACATCGAGGATGATGATTTTATCAATAAAGAACTGCGCGAGAACCTAAGCAGAATGGCGATCGCTTATTTTTTCATGATCCTTATTGCTATTGTGTTAGCCTATTTTCTTTCGAAATATATTACGCGCTCCTTGAAAACGGTGAGTGATAAAATCAACGAAACACGCTTGAATAAGCGAAACCTCAAAATTGTTTTAGAAGAGAATACAACACAGGAGATCTCAAATCTGGTGAAAGCCTACAATGCCATGATCGATGAGCTAGAGAACAGTGCCGCGCAACTAGCAGCCAGTGAACGAGAGGCGGCTTGGCGCGAAATGGCGAAACAAGTAGCGCATGAAATCAAGAATCCGTTGACGCCCATGCGACTCACGGTACAGAGTTTTCAACGTAAATTTGATCCTTCCGACCCAAATATTCATAAAAAACTCAATGAGTATAGTGATACGCTTATTCAGCAGATCGACACCATGAGCTCGATTGCTTCGGCCTTTTCTACCTACGCCAAAATGCCCGCGCAGCAGGACGAAACCCTAGATGTCGTAAAGATCACCAAGTTGGCGTTAGATATTTTCAATGAAGATTATATCCATTTCTTTTCCGAAGCGGAAGAAATCGTGGCTAAATTCGACCGAACGCAGCTCATTCGGGTGATCACCAACCTCGTGAAGAATGGAATTCAGGCGATCGAACAAAAGCAACCTGAAATTCCGCGTATCAACGTGCGCGTTTTTTCTAATAAAGATGAGGTGTGTATTTCTGTGGAAGATAACGGTATTGGTATTTCCGAAAAGAACAAACCCTTGGTTTTCGAACCTAAATTCACAACCAAATCGAGCGGAATGGGCTTAGGACTTGCCATGGTAAAGAAAATTGTAAATACCTATAAGGGTGAAATTTCTTTTGAATCGAAGGCTGGAGAAGGGACAACGTTTCAGGTGGTTTTTCCGAAACACCCATAAGTTTTTTGTATTTTTAAGAGATATTCCTACAAAAAACTAACATGACTTACGACAACTTATTAATGACTCAAGATGAAGGATTGTGTGTGATTACCATCAACCGTCCTTCCAAACTTAACGCACTCAACAAAAAAACCATTCAAGAGCTTCATAAAGCGTTCAAAAAAGCGAATGAAGACGCCAAATGTAAGGTGATCATCGTGACCGGAAGTGGCGAAAAGGCTTTTGTGGCAGGTGCTGATATTGCTGAATTTGCAGATTTTTCGGTATCCCAAGGAGAACAACTGGCTGCGGAGGGACAAGCAAAGCTTTTTGATTTTGTGGCACATCTGGAAACACCGGTGATTGCAGCCGTAAATGGATTTGCCCTTGGAGGCGGACTCGAACTTGCTATGGCAGCCCATTTTCGTATCGCTAGTGAGAATGCAAAGATGGGCCTTCCGGAAACTTCATTAGGAGTGATTCCCGGCTATGGTGGCACGCAGCGTCTTCCACAATTGGTAGGCAAAGGACGCGCCTTTGAAATGATCATGACCGCTCAAATGATCGATGCTGCCCAGGCCCTTCAATACGGCTTGGTGAATCATGTGATCGTGCAAGAAGAACTCCTTGATTTTGCCTCATCACTAGCAAGAAAGATCATGAAAAACTCTTCAGTAGCGATTGCAGCAGCGATAGAAGCCGTGAATGCAGGGTTTGAAGATGGAGAGAATGGCTACGAAGAAGAGATCACCCAATTCGGAAAATGTTTTGGTACGGCTGATTTTCAAGAAGGGACTCAGGCTTTCTTAGAAAAGCGAAAAGCAAATTTCCCAGGAAAATAATTGGAATAAATCCATTTTAAATAGGAAATAATCCAATAATTGAATAATTTTGATGGATGTCAGAATCTATCAAAGGACGGGGTGCTCAAAAAAAGCAGCATAACAGATTTCATGAATTGCACCATGAAACTCGCGATGATTATTTGAATTACTGTCATTCCGAAGGAGAAGCAGCCGACGACAATCACACCAAGTATCTAGAAGTTTTTCCAAAGACTTTTGTCAATAAAGTGACGAGTCCGGATATCGGGATGGGCTATTCCGCAAATCCCTATCAAGGTTGCGAACACGGGTGCGTCTATTGCTATGCCAGAAACAGCCACGAATATTGGGGCTATGGTCCCGGTTTGGACTTTGAAAGAACTATTCTCGTTAAAAAGAACGCACCAAAACTTTTAGAAGAAAAACTTAGCAGTAAATCATGGAAGGGCGATATCATCGTTTTCTCCGGAAATACTGATTGCTATCAGCCTATTGAACGAAAATTGCAAATCACGCGCCGCTGTTTAGAAGTAATGATGCGGTGGAAACATCCGGTAGGCATTATCACAAAAAATGCGTTGATCCTTCGGGACCTCGAAATTTTAAAAGCATTAAATGAACTGAATTTAATTGCGGTGAACATTTCTATTACGAGCCTTTCTGAAGACACACGTCGGTTGCTCGAACCCAGAACGGCAAGTATCAAAAAAAGACTGGAGGTGGTCAAAACACTTTCCGAACATAATATTCCCGTAAATGTAATGATGGCTCCTATTATACCTTCTCTCAATTCGCATGAAATACTGCCTTTGGTGAAGCAAGTGGCCGCACTAGGCGCACGGTCGGTCGCATACACGGTCGTCCGACTGAATGGTCAAATTGGGCCTATTTTTGAGGACTGGGCACGAAAAACCATTCCGGACAGAGCCGATCGTATCTTACATCAGATCGCAGAATGTCACGGAGGACAAGTTAATGATAGTACATGGGGCCGAAGGATCAAAGGAAGCGGTGTTATTTCAGAACAAATTAAAAGTACGATGGCACTCGCTAAAAAGAAATACCTGCCGGAAGGAGGAATGCCTACTCTTTGTGCTGACCATTACCTACAATTAAAAAACCCGCAATTGGGTTTATTTTAAAATTCCTATCTTAATAAGAAATTTTATATGCGATTACGTCTTTTTTTTCTCCTTTCCTTAATAACGTGCATCGCATATTCTCAGCAATGGGAACTGCAGGGAGCAGTTATAAATGGGAAAACACAAGCGCCCGTTGAATTTGCTAATATTGGGGTTGTTAACAAGCACATTGGTACCGTAAGTGGCATCGATGGAACTTTTTATTTTTCGATAAAAAGAGACGATGTATCTGCTAGCGATCTGGTTCAATTCTCAACGATAGGGTTTACGAGTAAAACAATTTCCGTAGGTCAATTGGCACAACAGTTAGCACAAAATAAACCCATCGTTTTAGAGCCTGTTACCTATGAGCTGGACACCGTGATGTTGATTGGCGGCGAAAAAAAAGAAGTAACACTCGGGAACAATGGTTATAGTACAGAAATTTATGGGTATTGGAGAGATTCTTTGGCGCTGGGGGGTGAAATTGCAACTAAAATTAATATCCGTAAACGAAACACTAGTTTAAACACGCTTCAATTCAGAGTGTTGGAAAACTATTCAGATAGTTTATTAATTCGAATAAATATTTACGATTCAAAAAATCAATATCCTGCGAAAAACCTGCTAACTCAAAATATATATCATACCGTGACGCAGCGAAATGGCGTAGAGATGGTAGATCTTAGCCCGTATCGCATACGAGTATCGTCAGATATTATCGTGAGCATCGAGCTGATCAAAATTTATGGAAATGCGCTTTACTTTGTAATGGCGGGAAGTTTAGATAATGGAATTTCTTACCGTCGTTATGTGAGCCAGGACAAATGGATCAAACATGAAGTGGGGATGGCCATGATGCTCGATGGTCATTACTATAAATACGGAAATCGAAAATCTGATTTACTTCGGAAACAACCGGAGCGAATTACACTTCTGTGGGATAATGCTGATAGGATGCGCAATAGAAATACACAAGAAGAATTGACGGTCTTGAGTCAGTATCTAAAATATCAGGAAACAGTTGAGGTGACCGCGATAGTTACTAACTCTGCGGAAACACACACCCAAACATTTCGTTGCGAAGGGGAATGTCCCGAAGTGATCTCATTTTTAGAGCAATTCGGGTATATGGGTACCTCAAATTATACTGAATTAGAAACCTTAACGTCTTCTCAAACGGACGCTATTGTGCTGTTTTCTGACGGAACTTCAGTGCTCTCAACCTTGCCCGAAAGTGCGCAGGTTCCGGTGTTTGCAATTAACAGTCTACATAACGCAAATCACAAGTCTTTGCAAAAGTTATCTTTTATTTCTGATGGACATTACGTGAACCTTCCATCTACGCCCATTGATCAAGCATGGCAACTGATGGCATATGAGCTAGCCGATGAGAAGCGGTATGATGAACCGAAAAGATCTGAGGAATTCGTAATAGGTAAGGTAGTGAATACTGAAGGCCAGCCCATCAACGGCGCTGTAGTGAGGGTAAAAAATTCCTTTTCTGAAGTAATTACAGACGGTGATGGAGCGTTTAAGGTTCCGGCAAGTGATGGGGATGTAGTGATATTCTCTTATATCGGTGTGAGACCTTTGGAGGTGACGGTAAATACTGGTGACAAGTTGACAATCACGATGGCCTTACAGGCAGAATTACTGGATGAGGTGGTCTTAGACGGGAAACCTAAAAAGGAAAAGGTACAAACTGTTTTGGGAGAAAGAGATGCGGATGCCATAGCCACTTCTGTGCAACGACTTACTGAAAAGGATATTGATGCATCCCATCAAACGCTTGATCAATTAATTCGGAAGCTTCCCGGAGTGCTCGTAACGGGTCTGGGCAATGACAAACGATATTCTTTTCCCAATAGCATGGGATCTTCGAGCACTTTAGACACCAACCCCATTATTGTTATTGACGGTATTATTTATCAACAAAAGGATGGTTTGGAGAATTTACCCACCATCGACCTTCAACGTATTAAAAGCATCGAAGCGCTAAAGTATGCGCATAGTACCAGTGCCCGGTTTGGGACGTTGGGAGCTTACGGGGCCATTATCATAAAAACGGAGGCTTCGGCAGCAGCAGCTCAAAATAAAAAGATTGATACACCTTCGCTATTGGTGCAGGGTAATGATTACCAGTACGATGCGATCGATTTAACAGCCGCCCTAGGAACAAATGCCGCTATATTAAAATTGAAGAATGCCAACAGTCCCGAACAACTAAAAGCGCTCGTTTTGAAACAGCTTCGTAATAACAATCAATTAGGGTTGGATTATTTTATGGATGCGTCGGATGTGCTCGCGGAAGAAGACAAGCAATACGCTGTTGGATTCCTCGATATATTGACGGAAAGGGCTTGGAGCAACCCCAAGGTGCTGCGTGCACTTGCTTACAAATACGAACAATTTGGGGCGTATGAGCGGGCACTCACACTTACCGAAAAAGTGCTTGCCCTTCGACCCGAACAAATGCAAGGGTATTTACAGTTAGCGCGCACTTTGTATTCTGCAAATAAAATCACTGCTGCCTATGAGAATTACAAAGCGATACTCGTCAATACTAAAAATGCTTCCCGTTTTGATGAGCTCCGTGAAACTGCAGAAACAGAATTAAAACATTTAGTAGCTTTTCATCGGAGTGAGGTGCCGTTTCAAGAATTGCCAAATGATCTATTAAATGCCAATGCGAAACAAGACATTCGAATGGTATTGGAATGGAGCGATCCTTCCACAGAATTTACCTTGCAATTTGTAAATCCCGACAACAAGTTCTATAACTACAGTCATGATCAATTTGATAATCCAAACCTTATGAAAAACCATATTGAAAATGGATATATGGGTACCGAATTTGTGATAGATGAGGCAGAAGCCGGCCAATGGAAAGTTAATCTTCAATACCGTGGGAACTATTCAGGAAAAACACCTCCTTATCTTCGATATACGAGATATGTTAATTACGGCTTACCTTCAGAAGAAAAGATCGTTAAAGTAATTCCGTTGGTTCGATTGGATAAAAAAACCATGTTGGATTCCTTTCAATATAGAAAAGAATATTAGGACAACAGAACGTTTCTATCACTAAAAGACTTCTATGAATTCATGAAAAATCATATTCTTCTATGTTCGTTTTTATTTTTGGCCATTCCTTTGGCGTCTTCGCAGGAAGGTTATAGAATTCAATCTAACAATAAAGAAAAATTATCTTACATCTATTTCGACATCAATGATATCTGGAAAACCGGGTATTCTGATGCGTTTGTTACCTCCAATTCTAACAAGGTGCCCGATGAAAAGGTAACGGTTTATGCCGTAGATAGTTCACCTCAAGAACTGTTGTCGGGGAACAGTTTTATGTTCACGGATCTGGCGGGAAATCAAACCATGCTAAGCTTTACGGAGAACTCGGTTATAGAATTTGCAAAAGCGTACCAAACTGAAATTAACATTGAATTTACGGCATCCGGATATCGCTACACAGACCCTCTTTTAAAAAAAATCATTCCGGAGGAATATATCAACACCAACGGAATCTCATCAAATCGTTCCATCCCTTCCGTTACGAGAGAAGTAACGCTGTATACAGATGGTAACCACCTCTATCTAGCAGCAGCGAAACACTACGGGTATACCAAAGGAGCTCCCCAAGGGTTACTAGGAAAATTAATCTTCACAAAAAATGCTGCGTTTGGGAAAACTGTTCTAGAAAATAAAATCGCGTTTCTTCATACGGTCGAGCCCCTGTGGCCTAACATACCTTATCGGTTTTATGATAAAACAAAACCTAAAAATTCAGCCTTTAAACAGACCATTCAAGCGTTGGTCAATGGAAATTCTGATAATGTTAAAGATTCTTTTTTCGAAACATTTCACAATATTTTTCTGTGGAAGTTGGGGAACTACTTTGAAGATGCTATTAAAGAAAGACGGTATGCCGAACTAAATTATACCTATAAAAACACCTCGTCAACAACGTTGCGCATCGGTACAGTGACTGAAGAGCGATCGAATGAGGTAAGAATACTGATTCCGAAGCGATTTGAGAGTGCCTTTCGGAAATTCCGTAAGGAAAAACATTTTAACAATGCTGAAGGAACAACGGAAGAAAATGTTTTCGATGTTTTTTTTGGAAGTCTCCAAGGATATGACGATCCGAGATTGAAGAATTTACTTATTAACCTAGAACACTACACCAATAAAGAGATGCTAAATCGGTGGCTCGGAGAGGTCAATCGCATAAGAAGTGATTACAATCAGACCGTTAGTAATCGGATAAAAAATTTAGAGAATCAAAACCTGAAGAATGCCAATACTTTTGACCAGAAATCGCTACACACTCAAGTTAACGAATACTATCATGATAAGCGACGTGCTGTTTCCAATTCGGAAGAGTTGGCGCTGTTCAAATATAAGGTGGAAGTAACCACCATTCATTGGATTCCTAATGATCCTACCGACATAGGTCCTAATTCCATGGGACAATACGAATTCAGAATTTCAGAACCTATATACAACAAGATTCCCTCTAGGATTCTATACACAAAAGGCATAAATCCGGAAAATAGTGAAGTGCGTCAAGTGGTTCGGGACTTAATTGCCAAAACAACTTCAAAAACAAATGCAACCATTACCATGCAAGAGAATAAACTTGACGATGGGTCCTACGAAGTGGTGGACATTATTTGGTATTGGAGCTTCTAAAGAGGATTTTATTCCTAAACGGCGCGATTTTTGATACTTATAGTTATGTCGCTGTAAGTTCTTATCTTATAGTGAAATAAAAAAAATACGCTATGAAATATATACTATCCTTCTTATTGTTTTGGGCAGGCACCACGAACTTGGTTTTTGCGCAAGAAAACCCTTTGATCATCGAAATGCAGTTGATCAATGAACGCACGCAAGACCCCATTCCCTTTGCCAATGTACGTGTCTTAAATGAAAATATTGGAGATGTAACAGACGCCAAAGGAATCTTTGAATTACAACTACCGCAAGGTAAACTTAAAGACGATACCATATTTGAGCTCTCTGCTTTGGGCTACGCCTCCAGAGTAGTTCGGAAAGATTACGTATTCAATCAGTTGAACGAAGGAAGAAACTTTTTACTATTACGACCCACCAGCGAGGCTTTGAGTCGGCCCTTGCTTGTTGAAGCATCTTCAGCTGCCACTAACAATGTTAATGGAGTAGTGCAAACCAAGTCGGGACCGTTGCAAGGAGCTTCCGTTCGGGTAAAGGGTAGCTTGAAAGAAGCCGTTACCAATGTAGACGGGCAATTTCGTATCGCTGCAGTCGAGGGTGACGTCTTGGTCGTCTCCCATTTTGGGATGACCCCTGTAGAAATTTCAGCAGAAAATCAGCAAGAATTGACAATTACGCTGGAACCTGATGGACAATTGCTGAATGAAGTAGTCGTTGCAGGTCGCAAAATAGAAACAGCGTATGGCGAGAAAAACGTAGATGCCGTAGGATATTCCGCTTCAGAGGTTACCGCTGATGAGATTGGCGCCCAATACCAATCGCTGGATCAATTGTTGGTGCGGCTTACGGGGCTTCAATATTCGGGTGTGCCCGGAAATAGAGTGTATTATTTTACGCGAAGTGTAAACTCTTCCATTACTAGAAATGTGTTGCCGGTAATTGTTATCGACAATCAGATCTATCAACAAGGCACCAATGTGTCCATACCTTTTGTAAACGTTCAAAATATTGAACGAATTACTGCCTTGCCTTCTCTAGCCGCTTCAGTGAAATATGGAACGTTAGGAAGCGGTGGGGCGATTATCATCAACACCAAATCTCAGCTTAAAGAACAAGATGATATTGATACCAGTGGAAAGCGTTCAATGTTGATTCAAGGAAACAATTACAATGAGCGGCTTCCACTCTACCGACAACCCTCACCTTTCGGACCGGTGGCAAATTTTCAAGAAGCCCAAAAGGCGTTTGAAGCCAAGCGAACTGCTGAAACCGGTGCCGGTTTTTATATTGAAAGCGCACTCTATATGAGTCAGTGGGATATTGATTACGCCAACACAATCCTATACGACCTGGCAGAACGAGGTCCTCGCAATGTACGTTTGCTGCGCACCATCGCATATGCTTTTGAAGCCAATCAACAAGAAGCACTGGCAAAGAACTTTTTTCAACGAATTTTAGTATTGGCCCCAACTTCGATTCAATCGTATCGAGATCTGGCAAATAACTATAAGGAGACGGGAGAGATCTCTAAAGCCTACGGACTCTATAAGCAGATGCTCGTGAATGAAACCGAAGGCGTAGATTTTGAACCCATTGAAGACATTGTAAAACATGAATTGCAACAATTGGTGGCGTTCCATCGAAGCGAAATTCCTTTTCAAGAATTACCAAATGATCTGTTGGCGGCAACCTTTAAAAAAGACATTCGTATTCTGATGTCTTACAACGATCCGGCTGCCGAATTCGATCTACAATTCGTAGACCCTCAGAAGAAATATTTTATTTGGAAGCACGATCGATTTGCTGCGGAAAGTAGAATGAAGGAGGAAATCTCTAAAGGCTTTTCGGTAGAAGAATTTATTATTGACGACGCTCCTGTAGGGGCTTGGAGGGTGAATGTGAGACAAGCGGGACCTTTACCGGAAAATGAAGTGCCGGCGTATGTGAAGTACACTTTTTATAAAAACTTCGGAACTGCTTCAGAGAAAAAGACGGTCAAACTAGTGCCGCTTTCAGCATTTGATTCACGAAAAACACTAGCCACGTTTCTAAACGGAAACAACACCTGAAACCACCGTTTGCTCTACCGTATCAATGAGTTCATCAGGATCGTGGTTAGCGACTGCCAACGCGGGATGAAAGACGAACGTAAGTTTTGTGCCTAACGGTAGCGGGAACATGCCTTTGGCTTGTAGCTTCCATGAACCACTGATACTAACCGGCAATACGTACGCTTCAGGAGCATTTTCGAAGAGCGTTTTTAGTCCTTTTCGCTTAAAAAGTTTCGGAACACCGGTTCTACTACGAGTGCCTTCCGGAAAGATAACGACACTTCGAGAATGCTCTTGAATATAGCGCCCTATTTTGGCGATCTGCTCCATAGCTTGATCCGGATTCTTCCGATCGATCAAAACACTTCCGCCGTATTTTAAATTGTATGAGATGGTAGGGATCTTCTTTCCCAATTCTATCTTAGAAATAAATTTAGGATGATACTTCCGAAGAAACCAAATTAGTGGAGGAATGTCCCACATACTTTGATGATTGCTGGCGATGATAATAGGTACATTGTTCGGAATGCTGGTGCGAGGATGCACCTCATAATGCGTCCCTAAAAGATGAAGACATCGCAATACGAGTCCGTTGAAAATATCGACACTTTTTTTATGAGGGTGATATCCAAATAGGCGCAGACAAATACGTTGAATAGGGTCAAAGAGCAATAACAATATTCCGAAGACCATATAAAATAGCACGGATAATACATAGCTTAAGAAACGTGTGATCATCTGCATACAAAAAAACCGTTGTAAAGCTAGGCAAAACAACAGTTGATAACTAATTTTTGTTGGTGTGGCAACCGACTAACAAAACTCGTTATAAGCGCCTACCAAGTTCTCTGCGATCATTTCTGCAGGACGCCCTTCGATATGATGGCGTTCCAACATATGAACCAATTCGCCGTCTTTGAACAACGCCATAGAAGGTGAGCTTGGAGGAAAAGGTACCATTTGCGCTCTTGCTGCATCGGTGGCTTCTCTGTCAACCCCTGCAAATACGGTTACTAAATGATCTGGTTTTTTTGCGTTTTGCAAAGAAATGCGAGCTCCAGGACGTGCATTGGCTGCCGCACAACCACAAACAGAGTTGACGACTACGAGCGTAGTGCCTGATTGTTGCAGTGCTTTTTCCACATCGTTTTCTGTAAATAATTCGGTAAAACCAATAGAAGTAAGGTCTTCACGCATAGGTTTTACAAGTTCTGCTGGGTACATATAGTGTGTTTTTAATGTTGTAACAATACAGCTACAAAGATAACTAATTTAGTTGGTTAGGCAGTGAATCTCATAAAAGTGGTCGATAACCCAATAGAGAGAATGCATCTTTACGTGAGGGCTACTACTGCGAATACCTTAAGCAAAGAATGATGTATCTTTGCACCTGTTTTATAAAGACAAAAATTTTTGCTATGATTCGATGGATCGCTGCCATCCTAGGATATACTTTTTTTCGATTTCCCGGAGCCATTTTAGGGTTTATTATTGGAAGTTTGCTGGATAATACGTTGAGTAGCTCCTCCAAAAGTGGTGGAGGCTATGAACGTGTTTTCAGAACGGGAAGTACTCGCGATCGTGTGAGTCCGGCCGACTTTGAGCTGAATCTCCTTTCGCTCGCTTCTTTGGTGATTAAAGCAGATGGGACTGTAAATCAGCGCGAATTAGACTATGTTCGGCAGTATTTTGTACAAGCCTATGGAAGAGAACGGGCAAATGCTACCTTTCGCCTATTTAATGATGTGATTAAAAAAAGACAAGTTTCGGCACAACATATTTGTCAGTTGCTTCGGAATCGCATGCGCTATGAGTCTAGACTACAAGTGCTACACTTCCTTTTCAGTATTGCCAATGCAGACGGTACGGTAAGCACTTCCGAAGTAAACATGATCCAACAAATTGCCGGCTTTTTACAAGTGCAACGTCAAGATTTTGAAAGCATCAAGGCCATGTTCTTCAAAAACCCGGATAGCGCCTATAAGATCTTAGAAGTTTCCCCTGAAGCCAGCAATAATGAGATCAAAGCGGCCTACCGCACCATGGTAAAAAAATACCACCCTGATAAGCTGCAACACATGGATGAAGCCTACCAAAAAGGCGCCCAAGAGAAATTCCAAAAAGTACAAGAAGCCTACGAGCAATTGCAGGCCGAACGAGGATTCTAGATCTAACATTACTATTTTCTGAATAAATTATATTTTTATTTTTAGCTAAGACTAAAAATATTTAGACTATGATTCAAAAATAATATTTACTTTTACCCCATGTTTACACATGCAGAAGAGAATTACTTAAAAGCTATTTTTCACCTAGAACAAGAGTTACAGGGGGAAGTGAGTACCAACGCCATTGCGGAACAAATGGAGACCAAGCCTTCCTCTGTTACCGATATGGTTCAAAAATTAGCAGATAAAGAGTTGCTTTCCTATAAAAAATACAAAGGAGCGATACTCACTGCTGCAGGTAGAAAAACAGCAGCAGATGTGATTCGAAAACACCGTCTTTGGGAAGTGTTCCTTGTGGATAAACTCAATTTTCATTGGGATGAGGTACATGCCATTGCTGAACAACTGGAGCACATACAATCCGAAGAGCTTATAGAGCGCCTAGATCGTTTTCTAGGATCTCCCGATTTCGACCCACACGGTGATCCCATACCCGATCAACACGGTAACATCAAAAGAACAGAAAAAAAGCTGCTTTCAGAACTTGATAAAGGTAAACGAGGGGTGTGCGTGGGGGTAAAAGAATCTAGTAGCGACTTCTTACAATATTTAGATCGAAAGAAAATTACGATCGGTACTAAGATTCACGTCTTAGGAAAAGAATTCTTTGACGGCTCTATGATGTTACAAGTTGGTAAAGATCAATTCTTTATCTCAAAAAAAACGGCAGAGAATCTCTTTGTTCAAATTCAAGAATCATGATAAAAAAAATCACAATAGTATGTTTGTTGTTCTTCACGGCTTTTAGTCTTTATGCTCAGGAGGAAACTATAGTGATTCCCGAATTGATCACCGATAGACCTGATGCTACCGAAGCCGCTTCCGTAGTTCCCAAAGGCTATCTACAAATTGAAACAGGAGGATTTTATACCACCTACGAAGAAAATGGCTTGAAAGAAGAGGTGCTTGGCTATAACACTACCTTATTGCGTTTTGGGTTACTGTCGCGGCTAGAACTTCGGCTGGGTTGGAATTTTGAGGAAACACGAACTTCTATAAACGGCGTTGACCTCCCCAACATTCAGAGTGGGTTTTCTCCCTTATTGGCAGGAGCTAAGATCGCAGTAGCCGAAGAAAACGGAGCCTTGCCTCAAATCGGACTTATAGGTCATCTCTATTTACCTTTTACTGCCGGGTCTGACTATCGCCCCGAAACTACTGGAGTCGACTTTCGGTTCTCCATGGCACATACACTTTCTGAACGCTCCAGTCTTGGTTACAATTTAGGCGCACAGTGGGGAAATGATTCTCCGGAAGCAGCCTATATCTATACTTTGTCCTATGGGTATTCCATAACCGATCGATTGGGTTGTTACGCAGAAGTCTACGGAAATTTCCCGGAAGATAATAAGGCACAACATCTTTGGGATGCCGGACTCACCTATTTACTAATGTCTAATCTACAATTCGATGCTACCGTAGGTACTTCTTTTACCGAAGGACAAGACCTGCTCTTGAGTGCAGGGGCTAGTTACAGAATTCCAAATTAAGATCATGAAGAAACTCCTATACATAACACTCTTACTTACAGCATTGGCGTGTAAAACTGAAAAAGATACCAATGGCACGCTTCAAGTAGTGACAACTACCACGATGATTACGGATGTGGTTGAGCAAATAGGAGGAGACCATATTGAAGTACAAGGTTTGATGGGGGCCGGGGTAGATCCACACTTGTACAAAGCCAGCGAGGGAGATGTCTCAAAACTCTACAACGCAGATGTTATCTTTTATAACGGTCTACATCTGGAAGGAAAACTTGTTGAGGTCTTCGAAAAAATGGAACAGCAAAACAAGACACAAGTTGCTCTTGCTGAAAAACTGGATAAGTCGGGTTTAATTGGGTCTGAATATTTTGCGTCTAGCTACGATCCGCATGTGTGGTTCAATATTTCATATTTTAAAACCTTCGCTTCGGAAGTTGCGAGAACCTTATCTATGCTTCGTCCTGAATTTGCTGATTCTTTCGAAACTAATAAAAATGAATACTTGAAACAATTAGCCGCTCTTGAAACCGAATTGCGAGCTACCATTGAAATCCTGCCGCCGGATGATCGGATCTTGGTCACCGCTCATGATGCTTTCAATTATTTTGGTCAAGCATTCGGGTTTGAAGTTGTTGGATTACAAGGGCTTTCAACCGCTACGGAAGCAGGGGTACAAGACGTACAGCGTTTGGCGGAGTTCATCATTTTACATGAGGTAAAAGCGATTTTCGTGGAAAGTTCAGTTCCCAGAAGAACAATAGAAGCGCTACAACAAGCCGTAAAAGCCAAAGATCATGAAGTAGTGATTGGAGGATCATTATATAGTGATGCGCTTGGAAATCCGGGTACCGAAGAAGGAACTTATATCGGCATGTTCAAATACAACGTAAACACCATTGTTAATGCTTTGAAATAATGAAAGAACAACCGGCCATACAAATTGACGATCTTACCGTTGCCTACAACTATAAACCGGTACTTTGGGATATTGATCTTACCGTACCGGAAGGCGTGCTGATGGCCATCGTTGGACCGAACGGTGCGGGGAAATCAACACTTATTAAGGCGATTTTAGGGATCATAGACCCTATTGCGGGCAGCGTTCGTGTCTTCGGAAAAGCGTATAAAGAACAACGGAAGTTAGTTGGATATGTTCCACAGAAGGGTAGTGTAGACTGGGATTTTCCCACGACTGCTCTTGATGTGGTGATGATGGGAACATACGGACGATTAGGGTGGATCAAACGCCCCGGAAACGATCAGAAAAAGGCGTCACTGGAAGCGTTGGAAAAGGTAGGGATGCTCGCTTTTAAAAACCGTCAGATCAGTCATTTGAGTGGAGGCCAGCAACAGCGTGTCTTTTTAGCCCGAGCTTTGGTGCAAGATGCTACCATCTACCTGATGGATGAACCTTTTCAAGGTGTGGATGCTACTACTGAAATTGCGATCATCAATATTTTAAAAGAATTGCGAAAGCGAGGTAAGACTGTCGTAGTAGTACATCACGATCTACAGACGGTTCCTGAATATTTTGATTGGGTGACGTTTCTGAACGTGAAGAAAATCGCCACAGGTCCCGTGAAGGATATTTTCAATGATGATAATTTGACAAAAACCTATGGGATCAACTATAAAGTAGCTATCAATAACTAATGTCTTTACTCGAGTATTTTGATCAAGTCTTTTCCGACTATACCCTGCGCACCATCACATTGGGAACCGCAGTTTTGGGTGCTGTCTGCGGAATGTTGGGAAGCTTCGCAGTTCTTCGGAAACAAAGCTTGCTGGGAGATGCGATATCGCACGCGGCACTTCCCGGCATCGCCTTGGCGTTCTTGATCACCGGAACCAAAGATACCAACCTCTTGTTAGCTGGAGCTTTGGTGAGCGGACTCCTAGGTACGTTCTGGATTGGAGGCATCATTAAAAAAACACATTTGAAGACCGATACCGCACTCGGACTCATCCTTTCTCTGTTTTTTGGCTTCGGAATGCTGCTGCTTACCTTCATCCAAAAGCAACCCAATGCCAATCAAGCCGGTCTCGATAAATACCTGTTTGGGCAAGCGGCGACGTTGGTAGAAAGTGATGTGCTTCTCATGGTTATCGTAACCTCTATTTGCTTGGTTGTATTACTCCTTTTTTGGAAGGAGTTCAAGATCCTTCTCTTCGACCCGGATTTCACCAAAACTTTAGGATTCAATACTCGTTTCATAGATATTCTGATCACCTTTTTTATTGTGCTAGCCATTGTTTTGGGATTGCAAACGGTGGGTGTGGTTCTCATGAGCGCGATGTTGTTGGCACCGGCTGCGGCAGCGCGTCAATGGACCAATCGGTTGAGTAGTATGATTCTATTGGCAGCCTTGTTTGGAGCGTTTTCGGGTGTCTTCGGAACAGCGATCAGTGCGTCCCAAAATAACCTTTCTACCGGACCGGTCATTGTCTTGGTAGCAGGTGTCTTTGTATTGATATCGTTTGTGTTCTCACCGGGACGCGGACTCCTATTCCGGGAGATTCGATTTCGGCAAAACCGAAGAGACCTTCAGCTAAAAAAGACGCTACAGCTGATGTACAGCATTGCCAAAACGCACGATAATATTTCGCACCCGCATGCGGTTCGAATCTTAAATAACTTCCAAGGATTTACGAAGCGATCGCTCCAGAAAATGGAGGAAAAACAGTGGATTACCCTGCAACAGCAGCATTGGTCCTTGACCGAAAGAGGATTTGATGCCGCCGAAAATTTATTCAACCAACAAGACAATGACGAGTCCGCAAATTGAAATACAACTCATCGCCGCGGTGGTGGCCATGGCCTGTGCCATTCCGGGAGTATTCCTAGTACTTCGAAAAATGGCACTGATTAGCGATGCCATTAGTCATTCTATTCTGCCAGGATTGGTATTAGGGTTTTTTATTACACATGACCTAAATTCACCAATATTGATCTTGCTAGCAGCAATTACGGGGGTGATTACCGTTATCTTGGTAGAAGCCATTCAGCGTACTGGGCTCGTTAAAGAAGATACCGCCATTGGTCTGGTTTTTCCAGCTCTTTTTAGCATCGGCGTGATCATGATCGCCAAGAATGCCAATGACGTACATTTAGATGTGGATGCCGTTTTACTGGGGGAGTTGGCTTTTGCACCTTTTGACCGTTTTCTGTTGAATGGGTTGGACCTAGGGCCTAAATCGCTTTGGATCATGGGCACAATCTTGTTCATCACTATTTTCCTTGTTATCATGTTCTTTAAGGAGTTGAAAATTAGCACGTTTGATGCGGGGTTATCGGCTTCATTGGGGATTTCGCCTTTACTGATGCATTACGGTTTGATGTCGGTTTCATCGGTGACGGTGGTGGGCGCATTTGATGCCGTGGGAGCCATTTTAGTGGTGGCTTTGATGATTGCTCCGGCCGCCGCTGCATATTTGCTTACCAGTGATTTGAAGAAAATGTTGCTGCTGTCCATTGGTTTCGGTGTCTGTTCGGCCTTACTTGGTTATTGGGTGGCCCATTGGCTCGATGCCTCAATTTCAGGATCGATGACAACGGTATTAGGATTGGTATTTCTGTTTGTTTATCTGTTCGCTCCGCGGAAAGGATGGATCGCCGTATGGTATCGACAAAAACAACAGCGAACAGAAGTGTCATTACTTACCTTCTTATTACATTTGAATAATCATTCCGAAGAAAGAGAGCGCCATATCAATCATTTGCAAGAACATATAAATTGGCAACGAGTACGGTCTCAAACGGTGCTTGACTTGGCGTTGAAGAATAATATGATTACGATTTCTGAAGAGATCGTGTCCTTGACTTCAAAAGGAAAAGAGTTCACCGAACTCGCTTTGGAATACATTTTGACCAATAGAGATGAGAAGATTGAACCTATGAAGGACGACTTCTTCTTATTTAGAGGCTAACCTATTGTAAACTTTAAAAGAGAACCTTATGAGATCTTTCTTGTTTCCCTTGTTTTTCTTCGTTGTACTAATGACAACAGCACAAAACGGACCGCTTGAAGTTCCGGAAATCGGTATTCGAATTCCAATTGGGGAGACTGTCGTAGTACAGGGTGTATCATTGTCTTTTGTAGAAGTTTTAGAAGATTCGCGATGCCCTGAAGACGTTACCTGTGTATGGGCGGGTAGAGCAAGAATAGCCGTAAGAGTAAAAGCCCCGGGTCGTGAACCTGAAAGCAAAATGTTGATTTTTGGGGAAGTGCAAGGAGATGAATCTGATGACTTGACCTTGTATGACAAAGACGGTATACGTTTGATAGGATTACAATTGGTGCCTTACCCAAAAACGAGTACCGAAGGTCTAGCGTATGTATTGCTGGTTAAAAAAGATATGTAATTAATGGCATCCACAATCGGTTTTGCCACATTTGATGCCAGCCCCATCTACACTTTTAGTTCGCTTTTGTTGTCCCTCTACGATAGGGCTCCATACAAACTTTTTCAGTATGAATGCAACGGCGATAGTAAACGTAATTAAGACTAATATGGTCTGCATAGTTATAAAGTTACTTTAAAAATTGATAGGCTGCAAGGGCTACTACGTAGGCAATAGCACTCATGGCAAATAATTGCCACAACGGCCATTTCCAGCTATTGGTTTCTCTCCGAACTATCGCTAACGTGCTCATACATTGCATGGCAAACGCATAAAACAATAATAACGAAACCCCACTGGCAAAATTAAAAATGGGCGTTCCCAACACCGGATTTACTTCGGCAGCCATGCGATTTCTAATGGTTTCTTCTTCCTCACTACCTACACTATAGATCGTGGCCAAGGTTCCCACAAATACTTCACGCGCCGCAAAGGAACTCACAATAGCGATTCCAATTTTCCAATCATAGCCCAAAGGGCGTACAGCCGGTTCAATAAATTTTCCCATATGCCCCACATAACTATTTTCTAGCTTAAAAGAGGCTATTTTAGTGTCGCGTTCTTCTTCGGAAAGCTGCTGACCCACGGTTTCTTGCGCCACGATTTCTTCGGCTCTATTGAAATCTCCGGGGCCGTAGGAGGCGAGCACCCAAAGAATGATGGAGATCGCTAAGATAATCTTACCCGCACCCCAAACGAAGGATTTCGTTTTTTCGACGACCGTGATCGCAACGTTCTTTGCGATCGGCACTTTATAGTTTGGCATTTCAATCACAAAGAAAGACTTGCTGCGAATCTTCAGAAACCTATCCAACAACCAAGCAGAAAAGATAGCTGCGCCAAATCCTAACAGATATAAGAACATCAAAGTAATTCCTTGTAAACTGAAGATCCCTAATACGCGTTGCTCGGGTATAACGAGCGCAATGATGATGAGGTACACAGGCAGTCGTGCGGAGCAGGTAGTGAAGGGTGTTACCAAAATAGTGATAAGGCGCTCTTTCCAACTCTCGATGTTACGTGTTGCCATGATCGCAGGGATGGCACAAGCCGTTCCGGAAACCAAGGGCACCACGCTTTTCCCGCTTAACCCGAAACGCCGCATGGTTCGATCCATCAAAAAGACCACTCGGCTCATATAACCGGATTCTTCCAGAATAGAAATGAACAAGAACAAGAAAGCAATTTGGGGAATAAAGATAACGATCCCTCCAAGGCCTGGGATAATACCTTCTGCGATCAAATCGGTGAAGTCTCCCGGCGGCATAACTGCTTTGGTCCATTCGCTCAGAGACGCAAAAGTACTGTCGATGAAATCCATCGGGTAGCTACTCCAGTCGAAAATAGCTTGAAATATAAGGAGCAAGATTCCGAAGAAAATAACATACCCCCAAACCCGGTGCGTTAAAATACGATCCATCCTGCTTCTGAGGTCTTTCGCATTTTCGGTATCAATGGTCAGCGTTTTCTTTAAAACCTCATTAATGAATTGATAGCGGGCAATCGTTTCTTTTTGTTGCATCCGCTTCAAATTCGATTTGCTTTCGGTCTGAAAGGAAGCAATCCCTTGCAAGGTGCCGCGTTCTAGGGTTCCGAAGTTAACATCCTGCGTAATCACCAACCATAGCTTGTACAGGTCTTGATTAGGGAACGCTTTTTTGAGTCGGCTGAAATATTCCGGCGCAATTTTGGAAGCATTTACGCAAGGTTTTACCGAAAGAGAAGAATATTGTGTAATGTATTGTTTGAGTTGTTCAAATCCTTCATTTTTTCGAGAACTGATCAAAGCAATTTTGGTCTCTAGTGCCTCTTCCAAGGTTTCAATATCTAGAGAGATCGCCTTTCGTTTCATGCGATCGGCCATGTTAATGGCTAAGATGGTTGGGATCCCGAGATCTTTGATCTGCGTAAAAAGTAACAGGTTCCGTTTCAAATTTTCAACATCAGCTACCACAATGGCCACATCCGGAAAATCTTTGTCGTTCTTATTCAGCAGCAATTCAATTACCACATTTTCATCAAGAGAAGATGCGTTGAGACTGTAGGTTCCGGGAAGGTCAAGAATATGCGCTTTTAGTCCGCGTTCCAGCGTACAAATCCCTTCTTTTTTTTCAACCGTGATACCGGGATAATTTCCTACTTTTTGATTGAGTCCCGTAAGTCGGTTAAAAACCGAGGTTTTACCGGTATTCGGATTTCCAAGAAGTGCCACATTGATCTGTCTTGCCATACGCTAAAGGAGTTCAATTTCAATGAGAATCGCCGTCGCTTTTCGAATCGCTAAATGGCTCCCGTTGATGTTGAGGTAAATAGGGTCTTGAAAGGGAGCTTGCTGCACTACGGAAACTTCATTGCCAGGAAGGCACCCCATCTCTAAGAGTTTGAGAGGCACGTCTTCCACCGAAAAGTGTTTGATGATAGCGCGTTGGCCTTTTCGTAAGCTGGCAAGCGTTTGCATTCTTGTTATTTAGATTGAATTTAAACAGTGCAAATGTAACGGAAAAACTTGAGCCGGGAAAGGATAAAAGCTCCTTTTGGAGACTATTTTTCACGCTTTAAAACGGAGATATCTTCTAGAAGTTGATCGATGGCTTCAGGGTTGGTGCCATCATAAAATCCACGGATGCGTTTTTGAGGATCAACCAGCACAAAATTTTCGGTGTGAATTAAGTCGTATTCGTTATAGGGAGCGTCTTTGGCAGCTAAATATGATTTTCGCGCCAGCTCGTAGATTTGTTTTTTATCGCCGGTCACCAGATTCCATTTAGCATCGATCACACCTTTTCTTTTGGCGTATCGTTTCAATTGTGCCACCGTATCAATCTCCGGGGTTACGGTATGGGATAGCAACAGAATTTCTTCATCATTTTTGATCGCTTCTTGAATTTTTGCCATATGGTCTGTCATGATAGGGCAAATGGTTTGGCAGGTGGTAAAGAAGAAATCAGCAACGTAGATTTTATCTTCATACGTCGCTTCGGTAATCGTTTCACCATTTTGGTTGGTGAGTGAAAAGGGAGCGATGGTATGATATTTCCGAACGTATTGAATCGTGGTATCTACCAATTCGATTGCCACGTCATTGGGCTGGTACACCGGCAGCACTTTTTTGGGAGACAAGGCTTGATACATCACAGTGATGATGATTGCAGAGAGGAGCAACAAGACGATTCCGAAGAATTTATACTTAGAAAAAAAACGAAGCATACTTATTTTTTTACAAAATTACAATGGGGAATACAATTAATCCTCCTGTAACCGTTAAATGTTTTTTCAGACACATATGGCTGTGCGTTGTCACAGTCGTTTTATTTTTTTAAGAGCGGGTAAACCGTTACTTTTGCGCATTCATTCTCTACTCTAAGAAGATTGAGTTCGAGATATTAGAAGTTGTACTTATGAGTCCATTTGCAGTTAAAGCTATTCAGCTTTTATTGAGTTTATCAATATTGATTGTTCTACACGAAGCCGGGCATTTTATTCCCGCCAAAATCTTCAAGACCCGCGTAGAAAAGTTCTTTTTATTTTTTGACGTTAAGTTCGCCTTGGTAAAAAAGAAGATTGGCGAAACAGTTTACGGAATTGGATGGCTACCGCTAGGTGGCTATGTGAAGATCGCCGGAATGATCGACGAGAGCATGGATAAGGAGCAGATGGCCCAACCCCCACAACCTTGGGAATTTAGAAGCAAGCCGGCATGGCAACGCTTGATCATTATGCTAGGGGGTGTAACGGTGAACATCATCGTGGGAATTGTTATTTATATTGGGATCTTTTACAGTACAGGAGAACGAATTATCACTCCTGAGAATTTACCCAACGGATTTTCAATTTCACAGAACTTCAAAGAACTAGGCTTTCAAGATGGGGATCAGGTAACGGCCGTCAATGGCGAACCCTTCAAAAACTTGAACAACCTCAACAAATATTTATTCTTACGGGATGTAGAAAGTATTACGGTTGCACATCCTGATGGAACTTCGGAAACCATCGAACTGTCGGACGATATTGGTATGGAAATGTTTCGAGCAGGAGACCTACAACCTTTTACGCCTATGCGCACCACCGTGGTAGATACCATTTACCCTGATTATCCTGCGGCAGGAAGCGGGATCCAGCCCGGAGATCGCGTCGTTGCTGTTGATGGTACACCGGTAACCACCTTCCGCAGTATGTCTGAAGTAGTGTATGAGAAGAAAGGAGAAGAAATTGCGATAACGGTGGATCGAAACGGTGCTGAGCAGACGTTCCTTGTACAGCCTAATGAGGACGGAAAATTAGGGATCAATAACTTGGCCAAGGAATACGTAAATAATTATCAGCAAATTGATTATTCCCTTTGGGAAAGTATTGGCGGAGGCGTCAACTATGGATACAATGTGCTGCGGGACTATGTAGCACAGTTCAAATATGTTTTTACCAAAGAAGGAGCTACGCAGATTGGTGGGTTTGGAGCCATAGGAAATCTTTTCCCCGACACATGGAATTGGCTAAGCTTTTGGGAAACCACCGCTTTGATCTCAATTATCTTAGCGTTTATGAACATTCTCCCGATACCTGCGTTGGACGGAGGGCACGTGATGTTCTTACTATACGAAATGACTACCGGAAGAAAACCCAACGAAAAGTTTTTAGAATACGCCCAAATGGTCGGGTTCTTTTTATTGATTGCTTTGGTATTGTTTGCAAACGGAAACGATATCTATCGTTGGCTGTTTGAGTAAGAAAAAATTTTGAACTACTTTTTTGCAACAGTAAAAAATAAGATTATATTTGCGTCCGCAAAAAAGGATAATACCATCCTCCATAGCTCAGTTGGTTAGAGCACCTGACTGTTAATCAGGGTGTCCTTGGTTCGAGTCCAAGTGGAGGAGCTTAATTTGAGACCGGTCTTAAAAGACCGGTTTTCTTGTTTTAACACTTGTCCTCGATCCTAAGGACACGCCCCACGGCAAGCTGGCCCCTCGGGCAAAATGACCACTGGACATTTTGTGACCCCTCGGTCCGGTTCGAGTCCAAGTGGAGGAGCTTCATAAATGCCAGCCAGAAAGGTTGGCATTTTTTTTTGGTATCATTGGACGAAAAGTTTATCCGCCGGAGTTCACAAGGCGGACGAAGGAGGAAGTCCAAGTGGAGGAGCTTCAGTCGAGACCGGTCTTTTCAGACCGGTTTTTTTGTTTTAACACTTGTCCTCGATCCTAAGCACACGCCCCGCGGCAAGCTGCCCCGTTCGCTTACTTAACATATATGATTTCCGCTCTTCTTAAATGGAATAGTTTATATTTAAACTCAAATTGCTGTACAGTACGTATGTACTTAATAGCATCCATAATGAAGTTACCATGAAGTTTATCGGTAAAATCAGGCTTTTTACACTTTGTTTCCTATTCGTAGGCGTTTGTGTGCATTCACAAAATGCTGCGATAGATAGTCTTATGATTGAATTGAAGGACCACCCAGCACCAGACACGACTAGAGTAGGCATACTCTATGACCTTGCCTTTTCATCCTTCCATAAAAATGAAGCGCTCACCAATGACTATTTGGAAGAAGCAGAATCCATAAGCTCTGATCTAGCGTTTGAAAAAGGGCTTGCAGGTGTCAATTACATTCGGGGCATATTAGCCTCTAGAAAATCTGATTTTACACAAAGTAACCTATATTTTAAAGAGGCATTAGTACAGTTTGAATCTATAAATGACCAGAAGGGGGTTGCTTCCATCAACAATGCCCTAGGTATCAATTTTTTCAAACAAGCAGAGCATAAAGAATCACTTCGCTATTTCAATGAGTCGATAAAATTTTACGACTCCATTCAAGACACGCATAATTTGATAGCGGGCTTACTAAATACTGGTAATATATATGCGGAAACCGGAAATTTTGATAACGCTATAGAAAACTATCAACGAGTGCTAGCGCTTAGCAAAGAGGTAAACCATGAATTTGGAATCCCTTATGCTCTCAATAATCTGGGAAATATTTATGAATCCATCGGGAATTATCCGCAGGCAATTTCGCATTTCAACCAATCGTTACACCACAAGGAGTTAGCAAAAGACACCCTAGGTATTGCCATTACTTTAAACAGTTTAGGTAAAACGTACAAGCTTAATGGAAGCTTTGAAAAAGCAAAAACGCAACATCAAAAGTCGTTACAATTAGCAGATCAAATTGGAAATAAAGGTCTTCTTGCTACCAATAAAGCCAATTTAGGAGAAATCTATTTAGAAGAAGGCAATATTGAGGGAGCAGATATACTGTTTAAAGAAGCCCTGCAAATCAGTCAGTCGATCAATGATAACAATCAAGTTGCTACCGCTTTAAGTAATCTAGGTAGTATCAATTTAAAATTGAACACGTTAGAGGAAGCGAAAAAATATTTTTTAGAAGCCATCAACATTTCAAAAGAAACTGAAAATAAAGAAAGGCTTAGTTATAACTATATCGGCTTGGCTGAAACCTACCTAAAGCAGGGTAATTATGATACATCCGAAAGATATCTTAATCTATCCTTATCTCTTGCCAATGATCTCGGGATTTTGGCCGCTCAAAAAGAGGCTTCAGAATTATTGACAGAGGTTTACACTAAGAAAGGGCACTATAAAAAGGCCTTCGAAAGCCATCAATTATTCAAAAAATATAATGACAGCCTGTTCAATAAAGAAAGTATTGAAAAAATCACCCAATTAGAATATGAATATAAGTACAAACAGGCCTTAGACTCAGCTAGTATTCGAGAATTGAAACTTACCAAAACCGTACTCGCTACGTCTGAAGATCTGGAGAAGTCCAAACGAAATTATTTATGGGCCATCATTGGAGTATTGCTGATTTCCATTATTTCGGGAGGCGCTATTTTTTATCAAAAACTCAACAATGCCAAAGCGGTAACACAAAATGCCATCGTAGAGCAAAAGTTGCTTCGCTCTCAAATGACGCCGCATTTTATTTTTAATTCGTTGGCCGTGTTGCAAGGAATGATCTTGAACAAAGAAGAAGGAAAATCGGTTTCCTATTTATCCAAATTTTCAAAACTGCTTCGGCTTATACTCGAAAACTCACGAGACAAAATGGTGTTGCTGTCCAAAGAATTAGAAGCCGTTGACAATTATCTTCAACTGCAAAACTTGGAAAGCGATACGATACATTTTCAGATAGCTATCGGGAAAAATATAGATCCTTCAGCCCTGAAAATACCGCCCATGCTCATTCAGCCTTTTGTGGAGAATGCCGTGGAGCATGCTTTTAAGAACAACCCAAGCAAAAGGGAAATAAATATTGAGGTATCGTTTCAGAACTCCGACTTAACATGTGTTATTGTTGATAATGGAATTGGCATTGATGCACAGCCTGAAACAGCGAACCCTCAAAAAACGTCGCTGTCCACCATTATCAACAAGGAACGATTGGAATTTCTCTCCAAGGATGTTAAAAAGAAAGGTTCTATTACTATAGAAGACCGAAAAAAATATCATGAGAACGGTACCATTGTTACCTTACTCATACCATACCTTAATGCGTGATTGAATGAAGGCACTTATAGTTGAAGATAAAGCGTATATCAGAAAAAGTTTGCGGAACTTGTTGCAGCAAAACCACCGCGATATTGAGGTGCTTGGGGAATGCGCTTCGGTGAGTGAAGCGGTAACCGTTGCGAATGCGTGCAAACCAGAGTTAGTATTCTTAGACATCAACTTGGATGACGGGACAGGTTTCGAATTCTTAGAACAAACCCAACACCTACACTTCAAAACCATTTTTATTACTGCCTATGAAGAATTTGCTCTGAAAGCGTTAAAGGCAGGTGCGGTAGATTATATCTTAAAACCGATAGCTATTGAGGAGCTTAAAACGGCTATTGAAAAACTTTCATTATTACCAGTATCAGTCCAAAAAGAACAGATACAAACAGCAACACAAGTTTGGAACAACGATCCTTCTAAAATTATCATCTCGCTTCAAGATAGCTATCAGGTCATTGAATTATCTGAATTGATGTATTGCGAATCCGACAAAGGGTACACTACTTTTTTCTGTACCGATCACAAAAAATACTTGGCTTCGAAAACCTTAAAGGAGTTCGAAGAACAGTTGAATCTTCCCAACTTTACAAGACCCCACCAGTCGTATATAGTAAACCTAAAATACATTGACCGCTACGATAAATCGGGAACGATTTTTCTAAAAAACGGATCGAAAATACCCGTTTCCTCTCGTAAAAAAGAACACTTCCTGAAGCATCTCTTTTCTTGGGATCAGCAAAAATAATTTCAGTTTACACTTATTGGCCTGAACCGTACGCAAATAGCTTCATACGCTACGGATATTGATTTGCTGTTTTTTCTTCCCCAATCCATGGATAGTTTTATCAAAAACAACGATCAAAAATCATGGATGACATCACCAGCAAACTAGGAAAGGCAGGACTCTTGGCAGCCGCACTTGGTCTTATTTCTATTGTATTGTCCCTCTTCAACTATAACATCAGAATTTTGTCCTGGATCGATACGTGGGGAACCACTATGGGCTGGGTGGTAAGAGGGCTCTTCATCTTTGGAGGGGGCGCCTTGTTTTATTTCTTCGGAAGAGAAGAAGCGGAAGATTAATAGAACCATTAAATCATACAAATATGAACAAACTACCAGTACTAATCGCAACCCTATTTATGACAATATTGATCTCCTGTGGAGGCAGCAGTGGAGATCAACCTGCGAATGCCGAAGGCTTTTCAGAGATTGAAAAAGAGATCAAAGAAAAGTTTGGGGACAACGCCTATTTTACAGAATTGAGCATCATTCATGTGGCATCTATTGGGAATTCCATAAGCACAACCGTCACCGATGCTCCGGAATCTCTGGCGATGGGGCAGTGGACGATGAGCCAAGGAAATTGGAATCAAACTTCAGACGTAACGCTTGAAATTCCGGAAGGGACCAAAGCAGCCGACTTTATGTTTCAACTGGATGATGCCATCAATCTTTCAACCTTGGGCGGATTGGTTCAGAAATCCATGAAACAACTAACCGCAGAAAAGGATCTTGAAAACCCAATGCTCTCTATGGCTTTTGTGAAGTTTCCCAAGAATGGTGACCTCTCAGAAACCAATTACGTCGTACAACTGGAACCGGAAAATGGCGGCACTACCTTTTCTTTCTTTTACACCTTAAACGGGGAACTGATAGAAATGGACTATTAAGAATTCTAGGGAGCATAAAAACTTCAGCAGCGCAAATCATTGATACTATAACTATAAAACCCCAGGAATATGAAAACCAACATACTTTTTCTCATCACTTTGTTCATGGCATTAGGAGCCACGGCACAAACGTTTACCGATAATTTTATTACCTATCAGGTAATTTCCGGAACGACCACGGTACGAACCAATAATTACAACACTGCTGGTGGAACGGTCGTTACCATCCCAAATAATGTATCCAATGGAGGAACGACGTACGCAGTTGTCGAGATAGGCGCCGGTTCTTTTGCAGGCAAGATGTTGACCAGCGTTACTATTCCCAATAGTGTAACAACGATTGCTTCTTCCGCTTTTCTCAGCAATCAGTTAACCAATTTCACCATTCCAACGAGTGTAACAACCATTGAAAATGAAGTGTTTGCAAACAATCTACTAGCGACGGTTGTTATTCCTAATAGTGTAACGTCACTTGGCAATAGTGCCTTCAACAATAATCAAATTTCAAGTCTTACCATTTCTAACAATATTACCACCATTGGTGCAGGTACTTTTGCGGTGAATCAACTCACTACTGTAACCATACCCAATGGCATAACGACCATTGGCGCAAATGCATTTGGCTTGAATCAATTAACGTCCTTAACCCTCCCGAATAGTGTTACCATCATAGAAAACCAGGCTTTTTCGGGAAATAATATTTCATCGCTTACACTTTCAAACAATTTAATCAGTATTGGAGATACGGCGTTTTTAAATAATAGCTTAACAAATGTTACCATTCCAGATAGCGTGATAACGATAGGCAATGGGGCTTTTAACACCAACCAAATTTCAACATTGAATCTGGGGAACAGTATTGAAATTATTGGAGACAATGCTTTTATACAAAACCAGATAACGGCAATCGACATTCCTGATACCGTGATTACAATTGGTCACGGTGCGTTCTTTATCAATCAACTAACGTCGGTGACCATTCCTGAAAATGTGACTACAATTGGGCAACAAGCTTTCAATGGAAATCCTTTAACGAGTGTTACTTCGGAAGCGATCACACCACCAACCATTACCACCACGGGAGACGGTTTTGATACTTTTGCCGCGAACAGGAGTACAATCGATTTGTTTATTCCCCCAAGTACCACAGGACCGTATGTTACGGATGGAGGCGCGCTTTGGACTGATTTTAATACAGTAACTGAGCTACTAGTTGTAGGTAGTACCTATATTTCTAATTTTATTACCTACGAAGTGACTTCCCTGGCTCCGAATACTGTTACGACGATTGATTATGACACGGCTGGAGGAGTTTCGGTAATTGTGCCGGATACCATGGTCAACGGACTCTTTAGCTATGACGTTACTAGTATTGGAAGCTTTTCATTTGCCAGTAAAGGCCTTGCCGACATCGCCATACCAGCCAGTGTCACTTCAATAGGACAACAAGCTTTTGTAGATAACAATATAACAAATGTTACCATACCTAATACTATCACAGAGATAGGTCAAGCCGCTTTTGCCTTAAATGGCTTAACTGATATCACAGTGCCTGATAGTGTTGTTAATCTAGGGGATAGTGCTTTTGAAAGTAATGCCTTAACGAATGCTACACTTCCGGATGCGTTAAGCACGATTCCGAACAACCTATTCACCAACAATAGTTTAACCACCTTTACTTTTTCAGACAATATTACGAGTATTGGTATTGGGGCATTTTCGGGGAATGACCTCACTTCGGTTACCTTCAGCGCAAACTTGGAAGTTATTGATGCGGGTGCTTTTGAAAACAACGATTTAAGTACAGTAGACATCCCTGCTTCGGTCACCACCATTGGTAATGTCGCATTTGCCAATAACCCTTTAACCGATGTCTATAGTTTTGCCCTAGTTCCCCCGGTTATCACTACGGGCGCCGGTGATACTTTTGCAACCGACAGAAGCAACATTCATTTGCATATCCCATCAGGCACTCTGGGGGCGTATGTTACCGACCCTGGTGCCTTATGGACAGGATTCGATCCCGTTAGCGAAGATATTTTTGGGATTCCAACAAACATCCTATCAGAAAATATTAAAGTCGTGACTACCGAAGATGCCATAGAGATTGTTACTGATGCAGGCATTATTCTGAAAACATATACCCTTTTTGGAAGCTCCGGACAGAAAATTACAACGGGTAATACGCAGCTCATTCAAACTGGAAGTTTCGCGAGCGGTATCTATCTGCTGAAACTTGAGTGTAATGAAGGTGTTCTCATTAAAAAGGTAGTGCTTAAATAAGTAAGCATCCTCTTGTGAAAGCCCTATCCCAAATCACAACATATACCATATGGGCAATCATATCGTTGGTGTTTGGAATTGTGTATGCGTACTTGCGATTGGCGCCGTTTAAAGCATCAAATGAAGGGGTAGGGTATTTACTCGCTAGGTTCTATTACTGGGGTGTTTTACATATCGGATTTGCGATTGGAGCCACTACTGCCGTCCTATTCATCCTTGCAGATATTTTTTTCCTAAAAAGGATATTAAAGAACCAATCGGATACAAGAATAGCAAGATTTGGGGTGTTCCTTGGAACATTTGTACTCGTTATCATGGCGCATTATGTATTAGAAAAAGTAATCGATATGGTATAACATGGAAATTACGATCGTCCTCATAGCACTGTTGGTCATAGCTCTTTTTGGGCTCTTGTTTTTCAAATTATTGAATTGGATTATTGCTAGAAATAAACGAAAGTTGGTCGCGCTTGCCATGCTTTCCGTGGTTGTTTTAAGTGTCACGATAAATCATTTATTTTTCAAAAACATGCATTTTATTCAATCGAAGGTGTACCACAACCTTTATCTGATACGATATCCCGAAAAAGACCAAGGGATTCTTCAAGCGGCCATTCAGGAAAAAATTAAAGAACATATTCAAACTAAAGATAAAATCGGAGAAAGGCTCACGTATACAGGTGATGACGTGATTTACTTCTATGAATATTCTAAACATTTTGTTTTCAATATTTTTCAAGATGCGGGCACCTATTATTTCATTGAAAATGAAGAAGATATAGGAGGTTTTATTTCTGAAGAATTAGGCATGTACACGCAATACCGAATCGCCGAATTTTACAAGGAACCCTGTGCAACCGACTCCAAGTTACATTGCGGCGAAATCAATTATTTTTACGAAGGGGAGTTTTTGAAAGAGGAAAAGCTGGTTTTTAAAAAATAAGTATATGAAATTCATTTACCTATTGATTCTCATAACGATCGTTTCTTGTGATCAACAAATGAAAAAGAGTGCTACGGAAACGACCCAGATAGCGCATAATCAAGAGACAATTCACGACGAAGAAAATTCTTTGGATACCCTTTCGGAAGTAGCAGAAGGAGCTGAGAAAATATCTGAGTACAAGATCATGGGTAGCAACTTTAAGGAGGCCTTGAAAGCCCTTCCGCTACAACAGCTACCAATACTTGCGACGACCAATTACGATAGTTATATCGATGAAGATGATATAAACCCGGTAGACCCCGAAGCGTTTCGTCTGCCGCTGATCTACGAAAACTGGTATGAAGTTGGCTATTATTATCGCGTCTATTCAGCCTACCGAATTCGCCTATCAGATTCTTTTCATACCGTTGTCATTACTTGTAAAAAAGGAGATGCAGAAATAGAAAGTAGACTTATAAATTATACGTTAGAAGGAAAACCAATTGATCATGAGGTCGTTGCTTATGATGAAATCGCCGAAGGATGGTCTCAAGTGGTTTCAAAGATAAGCAAGAAAAACATTACCGTAAATCGCATTTTTTGGTCGGAACTAAAACAAGTGACCCAAATTTCTTATACCATCGCTGAGGATGGTAACATCAAGGAAATAGCAACCGATAAACTTCACGAGTCTATTGACGGCTATGTATTAGTCAACAGTATTTTAATGGACTTAAAACTGGAATGGGCTCAAATTGCCGTGGAATATTTGTTGGTTGCCGAACTTTCTCAAGTAACGAACGAAACCCTTGTCATTATTCCGGAAATAGCAGAAGAGGATGAAGACCTACTTCGCCTTAATACACACATGATTTTGACAAACCCCCATTCTGGGGTTATAACCCATCAATTGTTTGAGACATATGAGGAAAATGGTTGGCAATCGGATGCCATTGCTATTGAAAGCATTGATCTGGATCCCTTGGCATATCGTATAAATGACCACGAAAAAGCGTTTGGTATTATTATTAATTTCAAAAACAATTCACAACCCAATCCATATAGGGAAGAGGTGTTATCGCTATATAGCAAAGATAAAAACCGCTTAAAACGATTACTAAATCAATATACCATGTATAAAAGTATGGGAGAAGTGAATGTAAATTCCTGTTATGCCCATTTTGATATAATCGAAAAAGAATTGGCCCTAGATACTTCTAAAACAGCTGGTTTTTTTGATATTAATGTAACTACTAACATTACTCAGCGAGTTTTTTCCGAAGATGAAAATGGAGTATGTACTCCTACTGACACGATTCTTTCAACCCAGACTAGCATTCTTACCTATAACGGGAAAGGATACCAAGAAAAAAATTAGCAAGCATTGTAAATTAATCTTTATAAGTTTAGGGCGTCGCTTTTCTAGTATTGATGTCAAATAAACCCACTGAAGAAAATAACAAAAGCCAACTTCCCCTGCTGCTGTCCATTGTGATCGTGGTAGGGGTTACCCTTTCTTATTTTCTAAGTGATTCTTTTCAGGGGGCAATAAATGAGGCATGGAGTGTGCTAACCAGTAATGATCAGGAACGAATTCGTCACTGGGTAGACGGTTTTGGATGGTTGGGTCCTTTCGTTATTATCATTGCCATGATCGTGCAGATGTTTCTCATTGTTGTACCTACTTTGGCACTGATGGTTGTAAGCATTGTAGCATACGGTCCTATTTGGGGAAGTTTATTGGTCTACACTGCTATCTTCTGTGCCTCGAGTGTGGGTTATTTCATAGGAACTTATTTCGGAGAATCAGCGGTAAACCGTCTCATTGGGAATAAAGCAGAACAAAAGATCGAGGATTTTCTGGATGATTACGGTTTTTGGGCGGTTGTGGTAACGCGCATGAATCCGTTACTTTCTAACGATGCCATTAGTTTTGTGGCCGGAATTCTAGGCATGAGTTATTGGAAATTCATTGGGGCCACCTTACTCGGCATTACCCCGCTTACCCTATTTATCGCCATTCTAGGGCAGCATACAGATGGATTACAGCAAGGGCTCATCTATGGTTCTATTGTAAGCCTACTTGTTTTTGGAGGGTATGTTTATTGGGACAAAAAGATTCGGAAATAACACATAGTCCTTTTCGTAAAAGGTTAGTCCTCAGTTATTTTACGGTTTTTCATTACTGAACTCTACCAACAAATCGATATCTTAAATAGACATTGACTCCCCATTCAAAGTAGCCGATCTTAATTCGTTAATCGCACAGTCAAATCTTTCCGCCCTAATACTTGCTTTTATAAAGGCCTTGGCAAGTTTCAATTTTATACTAACATAAATTCAACCCCTATGAAACAAGTTTTACAACTTTTTGAATTCGTAGCGAAGGATTTTCGACAACGCTATGTTCGAAGTTCGCTACACAAGAACTTTCCAAGAAAAGGAGTCATGTTCAGCCTTCTTTTTCTTTCAACACTTGCATTTGGACAAAACCAAATCTATCATACCGTACAACAGGAAAAAGCGAATGGTGTTGTTTTTCAAGAAACAAATGTGTTCTCTGAAGCCACTACTAGATATCAAAACAACGATGCTTTTTATGATATCGATGCGGTGCATCTGCTTCAACTTGATGCGCGGCTTTCGGAACTTCCCTCAGACGCTTTGAGTTTTGAAATACCCTTAGGCCAAGAGCCCAGTGTCACCATTGATTTGGTTGCTGTTTCAGAACGTTTCTTCAACTACGAATTAGTCACATCAGATGGAGAAAATCTAGTTCCTAATCAAGCGGGCGCAAAACACTTTCAAGGAGTCGTTCGCGGACAACCAAATAGCTTGGTCGCTATCAGCTTTTTTGAAAACGATGTGATGGGATTGATCGCTACTTCCGAAGGGAATTTTAACCTCGGAAAACTAACCGATTCCAATGAATTCATCATTTACAACGACACCAATCTTCGCGAAACCCCCACGATAGATTGTGCTACCGAAGATGATCTGGAGCCCTACGACCCAGAGATACTATTTCGGGAACCTCCGCAACAAACCCGGGCGTTCGAAACGAATTGTGTAAGCTTCTATTTTGAAACAGAGTATGATATCTTTCAGCATTTTGGATCTGTTACCGGTGTAGAAAATTACGTAACTGCTTTATATAATCAGGTCGCCATTCTCTACATGAATGAAGGCATTGATACTTCTATTGGTATGATCAATGTTTGGAATACTACAGACCCTTATACCGCAGGTAGTGCCAGCACCCTGCTTTCTCAATTTCAATCGAATACCGGAGCCTTTACAGGTGATTTAGGACAGTTATTGACCTTTCGCTCCATAGGAGGTGGAATAGCCGCCGGCTTTGACGGTATTTGTAATGCGAATTCAGATCTAAGTCTTTCAGTATCCGGAAATCTGACTTCCACAGTGACCAACGTACCTACTTATAGTTGGAATGTCATGGTAGTGACCCACGAGTTTGGGCACTTGTTTGGTTCTCGACACACTCATGCCTGTGTGTGGAATGGCAACAATACTGCGATTGATGGCTGTGCCGGGTATACGGAAGGAAGTTGTTCTTTGCCGGGAACTCCGCCTTTAGGAGGAACCATTATGAGCTATTGCCATATTCAACCGGTAGGAATAAATTTTAGTAATGGCTTCGGAAGACAACCCGGAAATGTGATTCGTGCGGAAGTAGCTAACGGAAGTTGTTTGGGGACGTGCTCTCCATGTCCGGTAACTTCTAATCCGTTCGATCTATATACCAAAGATCGTCCGTTTGATGTAGGAAACGAACCCAACCCGGATACCGGACCTATGTGGATCAGTGAAGATATTTGGGTGCGTCAATCTCTAGATGGCGGTACCACACCTGAAAACCCGGAATTCAAATTGTATGAACCCAATGGCGTGTATGTTCAAGTACGAAATCGCGGAACCACTACTTCAGATTGTGCTGTACTGAAAGTGTATTTTAGTAAGGCTTCTACCGGGTTGCAGTGGCCTACCCATTTCAATAATTATTATCAAAATGTAGGAAGCAATAGCGTATTACACGGGGATATTATTGGAACTGCTGTGATTCCATCGCTAGCACCAGGAACATCAACCGTTATTGAAATACCCTGGTACCCACCCAATCCCGCCGAGTATAGTAATGATATCCACCATTTCTGCTTGGTGTCACGAATACTTTCTGACAATGATCCTATGAATAGCGAAGTGTCTGGAAGCGTGAGTCCGAATGTGCGAAATAACAATAATATCGCTTGGAAGAATGTGAGTGTGTACAATACTGACACCACAGACCTTCCGCCGCCAACACATGTTTTTGTACGCGGAATCGATCGTGAAATGGAACGCGTAAATATTCGGTTCTTCGATAACGGTTTTGAAGATCAAATTCCGGGACCTTACTTTGAAAACGGAGATGTCTTAGTGACGATTGAACCGGAATTGTTTGAGCGTATGCGACAAAACGGAAGCTTGGAAAATGAAGGCGTTAAAATTGTGGATGATAATGTGGTGCAGTTGTATTCTCGGGAAGCAGCATTCACTAATGTACCGTTGCGATATAACGAAACATTCTCCATAGGATTGCAATTTAGATTGGATGAAGATGTGACCCTAAAAGAAGGGGAAGGCTTCTTATTAGATGTGATACAAGAAGATCCCTACGGGCGAACGATGCAAGGAGGAGAACGCTTCTTTGTAACGACGAAAGAAAGAAGTGCTGCAATTAGCCAGGTCAATTCCTCTGCGTTTAAGATCGTACCGAACCCTAATAATGGTACCTTCCAATTAGTGACCGATACCCTAGCTTCGGGAACTTACGAAGTGGTGGATATCTATGGTGTTACGGTAGCAACCGGTACTTTTGGGGAAACGCGATCTGTTTCCGTGAGCCTAGCAACCCAACCGTCAGGGATTTACTTTGTAAAAGTGAACTCCAATGGAACTATAACCACCCAGATGATGGTGAAGGAATAAAAGCCTCTGAAGGTTTAAACGTAAAAACCCTGCCGTAACGGCAGGGTTTTTTTATGTGTTTTTATATTGTTTCCGAAGTGCTTGAATCATTTTCTCCGTCATCTCTTCCAAACTCACTTTATGTTCCCAACCCCAGTCTTCGCGTGCTTCCGTATCGTCAATGCTTTGTGGCCAAGAGTTGGCAATCTCCTGTCTAAAATCGGGTTCATACGAAATAGAGAATTTAGGAATGTGATTTCGAATGCTGCTCGCAATGGTTTCAGGATCAAAACTCATAGCGGCTAAATTATAAGCACTCCGTATCTTTATGTCTTCTTTTTTCGCCTCCATGATCCCAATGGTCGCAGCTATCGCATCGTCCATGTACATCATGGGCAACTCTGTGTCCTTTTCCAAAAAACAGATATATTTTTGATGTTTCAACGCTTTGTGATAAATATCCACCGCATAATCGGTGGTACCTCCTCCCGGTAGTGTTTTATAGCTGATAAGTCCCGGATACCGAATACTCCGAACGTCAACACCATACTTGTTGAAATAATATTCACACCAACGCTCCCCGGTCTGTTTGCTGATGCCATAAACCGTTGAGGGTTCCATGATGGTGCGTTGTGGCGTGTCTTGCTTCGGAGTAGTTTTGCCAAAAACAGCAATACTAGAGGGCCAAAATACCTTTTCAATTTTGCCTTCTTTGGCAAGGTTTAACACATTGAAGAGGGAATTCATATTTAAATTCCACGCTTTCATGGGGAATTTTTCAGCGGTTGCCGAAAGCATGGCAGCCATGAGATATACTTCAGTAATTTCGTAATTGATCACAATGTCCTGAAGCGCGTCATAATTCATGGCGTCCAATACTTCAAAAGGACCACTGTTCATTAACGCTTCATCACCTTCTCGTATGTCACTGGCAATTACTTTATGAGGTGCGTATTGTTGGCGTAAGCGTTCGGTAAGTTCGGTTCCAATCTGCCCGCAGGCACCGATGATCAGAATACGTTTTTTGAGAGATTGCATAGACTGTTTTTTCAAAGATAGCCAATACCATGGTTTCTTCAGACATCGTACGTTGGCTATTCTCAATATATACTATCTTTACGCTCAAATTATGAAACAGTTTTTTTTTCTATTTTTCTTCGGAAGCGTTCTTTTATTTGGATGTGGAGTGGAGACAGAGAATGAATCGGCATCACAGGAGGTGGTTCTTGATAGTCTGAAACATTATGGTGATACCAGCTATCCTTTTCCTCGTTTATCCGGGGAGGTAGAGGAGGCCTTGCTTCGATGGTCTGATTATCAAGATTTTCAACGGGATATCCAACAACTCAACGGGAATGCAATTAATTTTTTACGGCCCAAAACCGAGTTGTTAGCGAATCGAGCAGATTCGCTTTTGAAACATTTTCCGGATAGCATCTTCGGAAAACCCATTCACAGTAGAATGGTCATCGTTAATACAAGGATTAAATTGTTAGATCAGGCCGTACAGCGCTCACAGCCGGATACTTTGAAAATAGAGTATTATCTTTCAGAACTCAATAAATCACTTCGTAATCTGATGATTCAACTCAATGAAAAATATCAAAAAGAAGCCATTGACGAACAACGAAGAGAAGACGAGAAAAAGGAGTTAGAAAAACAACAACGTTTTCTCGATTCTGTATATCAACAGGAACTCAAGGACAATAACCAGCAAAATTTGTAACAAATTTTGGCTGAAATCAACCAATAGCTAATGCCGGAACGTTACCTTCGTTCCATTCAATTTAAAATGTAAATAATGAAAAAAACCTTCCTAAATTCAATGGTTGTCTTATCTGTGACCCTAGCGATGGTGTCGTGTAAAGACAAAGAAAAAAATATGGCAGCTACTGCCGATGAGGGCCCAAGAGGGATCATTTTGGCCAATATGGACACCACCGTAAGTCCCAAAGAAGATTTTTATAACTATGTGAACGGAACCTGGATGAAGAATACAGAAATTCCAGACGATCAAGTACGATGGGGTGGCTTCAACGTATTGCGTAAAAAAACCGATCAAGACGTTTTAGATATCTTAGCGAAAGCTCAAGAAAGTGATGCCTACGCGGATGATACCGATCAAGCAAAAGCGATTATGCTTTTTGAAACCGAATTGGACACCATGGCTAGAAATGAAGCCGGTATTCAACCACTGCAACCGGCACTTGACAGAATTGCAAGTATTTCTTCTGTTGAAGATTTCCAAAGGGTAATGACAGAAAACGCTACCACAGTATCCCAACCTTTTATGGGAATCGCGGCCTTTTCAAACCCTAATAACAGTGCCATGAACGCGGCCTATATTACGCCGGGCGGACTCGGACTTCCGGATCGTGATTACTATACCAATGATGATCCTGCTTCTCAAAAGATCCGTCAACAATACGTAGATCACATTACGAGAATGCTTCAGTTCTTGGGCGACTCTGAAGCGGATGCACGTTCCCAAGCAGAAACGATCTTAGCGTTTGAAACCACCTTAGCGGAGCCGCGATTGGATAAAGTTGCGCGCCGTGATTTCCGAAATTTCAATAATCCGCGAAGCATGCAGCAAGTGCAGGAAATGGTGCCCGCTATTCAGTGGGAAAAAGCATTTGACGATCTAGGTGTCGAAAAAGAATTGGATACCGTGATGGTCATGCAACCTGCATACATGGAAACCCTTCAGAATGTATTAGCGAAGGGAGATATCGACACTTGGAAAACGGTAATGCGCTGGCAAACCTTGAATGATGCAGCCGGAATGTTGACCACTGAAATTGAAAAGGCCAATTGGGACTTCTACAGTAAAACCTTAAATGGAACCAAAAAGCAGCGCCCCGCTGATGAGCGTGCGCTTCGAACCATCAACGGAAGTGTTGGTGAAGCGCTTGGAAAGCTATACGTAGATGAGATGTTCCCGCCCGAAGCGAAAGCCAAGGCAGAAAATATGATCGCTAATGTTATTGCTGCTTACAAAGAGCGCATTCAGAACTTAGAGTGGATGGGTGACAGCACGAAGATAAAAGCGATTGAGAAACTGGATAAATTTACGGTAAAGATTGGGTATCCAGACAAATGGAAAGACTATTCCGCGATGGAAGTGAAACCCGGAAATTCCTATTATGAAAACCGAATTGCTGTCAACCAATGGTTGTTGGAAGACAACTTATCGCGTATCAATGAACCGGTAGACAGAACCGAATGGGGCATGTCTCCTCAAACGGTAAATGCGTATTTCAATCCGTTTAACAACGAGATCGTATTCCCCGCGGCGATCTTACAACCCCCTTTCTATGACTATAAGGCTGATGAAGCTGTAAATTATGGTGGCATTGGTGCTGTAATCGGACATGAGATCTCACACGCTTTCGATGATAGCGGGTCTCGCTTTGATGCAGAGGGGAACCTAGTAAATTGGTGGACCGAGCAAGACCTTGAAGAATTTACACAACGGGGTGGTGCCCTTGCCGAACAATACGATAATGTAGAAGTGTTGGATAGCGTTTGGATCAATGGAAAATTTACGCTGGGCGAAAACATCGGAGATCTTGGAGGATTGTTAGGAGCTTACGACGGCCTACAACGTTTTTATGAGAAAAATGGTCGCCCCGGAAAGATCGATGGCTTTACTCCGGAACAGCGCTTCTTTATGAGCTGGGCAACGGTGTGGCGTACCAAGCAACGGGAAGAGTCATTGCGCGAGCAAGTAAAAACAGACCCACATTCTCCCGGACGTTGGCGTGCTACCGAACCGCTTAAAAATATAGATGCGTTTTACGAGGCGTTCAATATTGAACCGGGAGACCCAATGTACGTAGCTCCGGAAGACCGCGTGCGTATTTGGTAATTCCATACAACAAAATTGACAATTAAAAGGGCGCTGCATAGCGCTCTTTTTTTATATGGATTCTTGAAACGTGTAGTTCATAAGAGTATCTAGAACTACCGAGTCTACTTGTTTGTTGACCCATCCTGGGTTTTCTTCGGAATATTGTGGCGGAGTGAGTTGTAGTGCCCTTGCCTTGGCACGATAATATTCAGATTTTGAAGGATGGTCGGGATGTACCGCATTGATGATATGGCCAAACAATCCCTCTTGAATGATCTGTGTAAGAATATTCAAACAGTCCTTGCGGTGAATAAGATTAACGGGGGCCGCTCCATTGTTCAAGTTCGTTCGTCCTGCTAAATAGCGAACCGGCTGCCTGCTTCCTCCTAATAATCCTCCAAAGCGAACGATCGTACTTTCTATAGGTGCTTGAAACCATAACTGTTCTACTTCTAGTAATTGTTTTCCCGCTTCAGAATCAGGTTTTGGAGGCGTTTTTTCGGTAACCATCCCTTGAGCGCTTCCATACACAGAGGTACTGCTTATAAAGATGATCTGCGGGATTTCCTGTTTTAGTGTTGCTTGAAGTAAATAGTTCATTTTTGAAACATAATCTACACCACTATGATTTCTGAGTCCGGGTGGAATCATGATCACATAACAATCAATTCCATTTAAAAATTCAGAAGGAGAACCAACGAGTCCGCTTTCCATGGCATGCAACACATAGGTGTCGTATCCTTTCTCTCGAAAAGTAGCAGCCTTCTCTGCTTGGGTGACAGACCCTCTTACGACATAGCCCAACTCCATCAAGCGACGTGCCAGTGGCAGTCCCAGCCAACCCAGTCCCGAAATCGCTATTTGTTTAATCATTTAGCGTTGTCCTTAGAGAATCGGTAGATTGATTCAGTAATTCTTGCATATCGATTTCGTGTTTTTGAATGATCGCATCGGTGACGACAAAAGGTTTGGGCATGGTATTTTTAGGTCGCTTGTTGATGGAAAATTGAGAATGTGTAAGGAGATCATAAGAATACTCTTGTATGATGAACGTGGGTTGTCGTGATCCCGAAACGGAGTAAGCGATCTCTAAAGAATCGGTTTCTTTTATAAAATACGTAAGCAGATGCTTTGACTCGCGAGCCCCGTATACTTGACCTGTACTGTCGGGAGGAATTTCTTTGCCGTTGAATCGCAAGCTGGTAAAAGGGATTTTTTCTGAAGTGTATACATTCATTTGATGCAATTTTCGCTGAGGAATCAAGGTGAGAACAACTTCGTTGTTTTCGGAAACTACAGTGTCTTTTTCAAGACGTGATGCAACTTTCGGCAGGGTTTTGTAGGGCGCTTCTGAAGCATAGGAGTAAGACGTGCCATATTTACTTCCTGCAGCGCTACTTACATAGTTGGAAGCATCTTCAGGGTCTTCTCCAAGGTAGCCTTTCGTCCAAGGATCCAGAATCTTATCATAGGTAGTCCAATACGCTTTTTCAGAAGATACATCCTGAAAATACACCAAACTATTTGGCTTTTGTTGGGTTTCAGAAAAATCGTTACTAAAATGGGCACTGATAAAAAATAAGATCGCTAGTACCATAAAAATTCCTGATAGCAATCGTTTCCATGTGTAAAACCCGAGTACGGGGAGCACTAAACCTGCCAGTAATACGGTAAACACGCAGCTAATCACGATCATTTTTAATCCGAGCCCTACCGGGAAAAATTGAATCAAGGGTCCGAAGATGAATAGAGCGGGAACTGCGAACAATGTGAGCAAAAGAATATTGGAGCGCTCTTGTTTCAGCAACACAAAGAAGCTTAGCATGGCAAAAAAGACCGGAATGATGAAATAGCCGGCCCCTTTCAAAGCAAGAGCAACCCCTGTGTTGATCAGCAGCCAAAAGAATAGGGGAGCGACCAATGTGCTTGGGAGTGATGTTTTTTTTGTATTCCGATAGAAAAAGAACGTGATCGCTAAAGAGAGCATCACAAAAAAGGCGATGTACGTGTGTCCGTTATAGGTAAACCCATGTTGTATTTCTCCATAATGTGGATAAAGCCACAGTAAGAACTTCCACCCAAAGAATCCAACAACCCCTGCGAGGATCATACTTAGCAAGAATGGGAGGAACCCTTTCCCTATGTGAGCAGCCGAAAGGGTTCGTTTTTTTATTCCGAAGACAAGGAGTGCAATAAAAACAAGCCAAGCAAGGACTACCATAGGGATGACCCACGAAAAAGGATAATGCAGCAGTTTTAGCCAAGGAAAATTGAAATACACATGGTCTGTTTCGGCTCGTGTATTTTCCAAGGGAGCATCCCCAAAATAATGCAATAACGGAAGGAGATAAGATCCTTGATGTTGTAGCGTGTTTCGATCTAGGTTCTCATAATTATCATTCGCAGTGTGGTAATCATAGTGATCATCAATAAAAGCAAAAAAGAACCCATCGAGATCGCCCTCTTCCCGAAGCACTGTTGAATCCGTATCATTGGGCAACATCTTGTAGATACTATACATCAAAGAGGTGGCAACCGGATAGTCGGGATTTGCTTCTTGAAAGGCTTTAATAAGGTTGGCGTTCCCGTGATTGGTTTCCAAGATCATATTGCTGGGCCCCCCGCTTCCGCGTGCTTCAAAATTAAGAGAAAGACCCACATCTTTCGCCCAAGGGTGTTCGCGAACAAAGAGCTTGGCACCATCCAGTCCTGTTTCTTCTCCATCGGTAAATAAAATGATTATGTCATTTTTAGGTTGTTTTCCGGAGGCCTTGAAAGCTCTTATGCTTTCTAAAATAGTAACCACTCCGCTTCCCGCATCACTGGCACCATAAGAAGGCACCAACGCACTGTCATAATGCGTAAAGACCAACAATGCTTTCCCGTTTTCGCTTCCTTCCAAACGTGCCAAGATGTTGATGGGTTTGTTTAAACTTCCGCGATGGGTGTCGATCACAAAACCCTCCTGAGTTTCGGGCTGTAACCCTAGTTTGGTAAGCTCTTGCAGTAGGTATTCACGAACGTCTACAAGTGCTTCAGAGCTGGTAAAATGCGGTGCTTTACTTATTTCTTTTAGCGGAACGAGCGCGCGCTCGGTTGAAAACTCGGTGTCAGGAATGTCAGCAGAAGTTCCTGTTCGCGGCATCATGCTGTAAAATCCGTAGTAGAGAAATCCGCAGATCAATAAAAAAGAAAGAACGGCGTGAAAACGTTTCATAGGTTGGTTTTGGTGCAGACAAGGTACAATTTAATATGGAACTTTACAGATGTTAAAGAGGTGTAGGGTTTGCCAAAAATTAGGTATATTTAATAGCATAAAAACCTAACCTTATGGGAATTAAAAGTTATATCGGCAAACGCGCGAAGAAAGTAAAAGGCTCTTCAGAGAACATAAAAGTGTCAGATTATATGAGCACCAACCTCGTTACCTTTCGACCTCAACAATCGGTATTGGAAGTGATGAACACATTGATTAAGAAGAAAATATCCGGAGGTCCGGTGGTGAATGAGAATAATGAGCTGGTTGGGATTATCAGTGAAGGTGACTGTATGAAACAGATCAGTAATAGCAGGTATTACAATCACCCGATGGAGGATATTAAAGTGGAGCAACACATGGTTACTGAAGTGGAAACCATTGACGGAAACATGAACATTTTTGATGCGGCCGATAAGTTCCTTACCTCTCGACGGCGGCGGTTTCCTATTGTAGAATCTGGCAAGCTAACCGGTTTGATCAGTCAAAAAGACATTTTAAAAGCTGCTTTAGAACTCAAAGGGCAATCTTGGAAATAATTATAATTGAATTTCTGTTCGCACCAATAAATACCAATCGTTTTCCAACGGCAGGTAGCCTTGGTCATACACGTAATAATAGACGGTACCGGCCTTCGTGATGTATTGACCTGTAAAGAATTGAAAATTAAAGCCGTGCTTGTCTAGCGTGGTCTTTCTAACTTTAGTTTTATCCTGTGTATTGAGTGCTTCTAGAATACGATAGTTCTTCCGGAGTCGATTATTGATATTCCGAACCAAATGTTTGCTGTCTTTGTTGAGTGCGTTGTTATGAGCATTTCGACAAGCATCACTGCAGAACTTCTTATCAGAGCGGCCAATGATCTTATCTCCACATTCGGGACAACGTTTTTCCATGTCAGTAATCGGTAATGTGACCCCAATTTTCGCCCGACTTAATTCGATATAGCTGCATTTCTGAAATGCCAAATTGTTTGGCGATCATGCGCATACGTGTCTTGCGATTTGGATCAAAAATTTTCCGCTTGATCAATCGAACTCTACCGGGTGTAAGCTTCGAATATCTCGGATTGTTTTTTGTCCGTTCTTTGCTTTCAATTACCGCAGGATTGTTCAAATTGTGAGCGGTGAGCTCTTTTCGGGTGACGTATTGCAAATTTTCTACATGGTTGTTCGACTTGTCAAAATCCAGATGAATTACATAAGGTTTCTCTTCAGGATTATCGATGAAACAGTCTGCTACACAACGATGTACATACAGCAACTGTGATTTTCCGGTCTTTCGCATTACCGAGAAGACTTCATAACCACCAAGCACATAGGGCGTGAGCAATTCACCATTTTCATCATACTTAAAGCGTACGACTCTTCCATGGCTGGAGACTTTGAAGATTTCATTACTTCGCCAAGTAGCTTTATGCATATCTTTCCAAACCTCACCTTTAAAACTTCGTATCATAAACTGGGGAGTTTATTCAAAGATAACAAAATAAACTTAGTCGTTTGTCGTGATCTGAAAGCGATAGATGGCTTCGAATTTTAAGAAGAACCCGCCATTAATAACAGGATTCAAACGAGTTCGATCATCCCCGAAACTGAAGGCTGAAAGTCCGAGGTCAATCGTTTCCCCTTGTTGGTATACCTCATAATTGTTACTGGAGTATCCAAACTTTCCACGCAGTAACACCTGCCGGTTAAAGGCATTGTATTGAATGTAAGTGGCAAATTCTAAAGAGCTGAGATCAACGTATACGTCGGGATCGCTTGTCGTGGTCAAATTGAAACTTCTTCCAATACCGTAATAATCCAACCCAAGTGTAACCATACCTAATCTATAGTTGATGTCTGTAGCAATAGGTAAGGAAACGTCCATTTCAAATTTTTGATTTTCACTGAGATAATACCAACCAATTATGGGAGTGGTAAAAAAGCCGAACGCTTCTTGAGAACCGTAGGCCCCGAAACGGTAGATGAGGTTTTCCTTTTTTTGGTATTTCAGAAGACCAAACCCTCCCAGATAAAAGTCGTCTCCAGTAATGTTTTCGTAGTCGGAAGCGATCTTCGGAAGCAATACCAACGTGCTGCTCCAAAATTCATTATAGGTGGCCGCCCAGCCTACTTTGAGCGTGGTGCTGTACAAACTTACGAAAGTAGTATTGGGAGCTAGTTGAAGGTGATTTCTACTGTAAGAAAGCCCGGAAATCAGCGCGTGATTTTCATTTAAAACGATAGGAAGCGTAAGGTCTGCCTCCACCGATTGTACTTGCGTGTCTCCCGGAACTTCTTCAAAGGTGTTCTGAAAGGTACGTCCGTACCCAATTTTAACAAGATCCACATAATCTTGTGCGTTCATTGAAATACTACTCAGAAAAAGAAATAAGAGAAATTTGTTCAAAGGCAAGGGTCTTATTAGCGTTAAAGATAGGCGTTTCTTTGGAGTTTGAGCAAACAAAAAAGGTAAGAGGGTTTTCCAAATCCACATGGCGAAATATAGAACAACAAATCCATAAATTGAAAATTTCGGAAAGAGGTAGTGCTTATCGGGTGTCCGCTAGTCTATTTCTGTAAAATTTCTTACTTTCGCAGCCTTATAGAAAGTGAATTGTTTATGAGTGCTAAATTCAAGGAATACAAAGGATTGGACCTTCCGCAATTGGCGAAGGAGATACTCCATTTTTGGAACGAGGATAATACCTTTCAAAAAAGTATTTCTATTCGTGAAGAAGCCACCCCTTTTGTGTTTTTTGAGGGCCCACCATCGGCTAACGGACTACCTGGAATACATCACGTGATGGCGCGGGCGATCAAAGATATCTTTTGCCGGTATAAAACGCAAAAAGGATATAAAGTAGACCGAAAAGCAGGATGGGATACACATGGGCTACCCATTGAATTAGGGGTAGAAAAAGAGCTGGGCATAACCAAAGAGGATATTGGGAAAAAGATTTCGGTGGAAGCCTACAACGAAGCTTGCCGGAAAGCAGTGATGCGCTATACTGATGTTTGGAATCGGGTGACCGAGGAGTATGGATATTGGGTTGATATGAGCGATCCCTACGTAACCTACGAATCGAAGTACATGGAAACGGTTTGGTGGTTATTGAAGGAGATTTTTCAGAAAGATCTGTTATATAAAGGGTATACCATTCAACCGTATTCTCCAAAGGCCGGAACAGGACTCAGTTCTCACGAACTCAATCAGCCGGGAACCTATCAGGACGTGACCGATACTACCGTTGTGGCGCAATTTAAAGCCGTAACCGATACGCTCCCCGAATTTCTTTCCGAAGAAAGCAACAACATTCACTTTTTAGCATGGACCACCACCCCATGGACGTTGCCAAGTAATACGGCACTCACAGTGGGTCCCAACATCGAATACGTGTTGGTAAAAACCTTTAATCAATACACCTTCGAGCCGATCTATGTAGTGCTGGCCAAGAATTTGGTTTCAAAGCAGTTTAGCGGCAAGTACGAAGAGAAACCCAATGAAGAGGTTTTAGAAAGCTATAAACAAGGGGATAAGACCATTCCTTTTTTCGTAGTGAAATCGTTCAAGGGTAAGGATCTCCTCGGAATTCGTTACCAGCAACTTTTGGATTACGTGAAACCTTACGACCATCCGGAGCATGCGTTTCGAATCATTGCAGGAGATTTTGTGACCACCGAAGATGGTACCGGAATCGTTCACACAGCACCAACCTTTGGTGCAGACGATGCCAAAGTGGCTAAAGAAGCTAGTCCGGAAGTGCCGCCTATGTTGATGATGGACGAAAATGAAAATTTGGTTCCGCTGGTAGATCTTCAAGGAAAATTCCGACCTGAAATGCGGGAGCTTGGCGGTAAGTATGTGAAGAACGAATATTACGATGATGGCGAAGCACCCGAAAAGAGCGTAGACGTTGAGATCGCCATTCAGTTAAAGACCGATAACAAAGCCTTTAAGGTTGAAAAATACGTACACAGCTACCCGAACTGCTGGCGTACCGACAAGCCTATTTTATATTATCCCTTAGATTCTTGGTTCATCAAGGTGACCGAATTTAAGGATCGCATGTTCGAATTGAACCAAAAGATCAACTGGAAGCCGAAAGCGACCGGAGAAGGCCGTTTTGGGAATTGGTTGGCCAATGCCAACGATTGGAACCTTTCTCGATCGCGTTATTGGGGAATACCATTGCCCATCTGGCGAACTGAAGACGGGAAGGAAGCGAAATGTATCGGAAGTATTGCAGAATTGCAGTCTGAAATGCAAAAAGCAGTTGCCATGGGCGTCATGGACGAAGCGATCTTCAAAGATTTTGTGCCGGGTGATTTTTCCGAAGCAAACTACCAGAAGGTAGACCTTCATAAAAATATTGTGGATGGCATTGTGTTGGTGTCCGATTCGGGGCAACCGATGAAGCGCGAAGCCGACTTGATTGATGTATGGTTTGATAGCGGAAGTATGCCGTATGCGCAATGGCATTATCCATTCGAAAATAAAACCAAAGTAGAAGAGACGTGGCGTAAAGCCGATTTTATTGCGGAAGGTGTTGATCAAACAAGAGGATGGTTCTATACCTTGCACGCGATTGCAACAATGATCTTTGATGATGTTGCGTATAAAAATGTGGTGAGCAACGGTTTGGTGTTGGATAAAAACGGACAAAAAATGTCGAAGCGTCTAGGAAACGCTGTCGATCCGTTTGAAACTTTAGAGACCTATGGTCCCGATGCCACTCGCTGGTATATGATCAGCAACGCAAACCCGTGGGATAATTTGAAATTTGACAGTGATGGGATTGCAGAAGTGCGGAATAAATTCTTCGGAACGCTCTATAACACGTATAGTTTCTTCAGTTTGTATGCCAATTTGGATGATTTCGATTATTCCGAAGCCGATATGCCGCTAGGAGAACGCCCTGAAATAGACCGTTGGATCCTTTCCGAATTACACAGTTTGATCAAGGAAGTTGATGAAGCCTATGGCGACTATGAGCCTACGAAAGCAAGTCGGGCAATTTCGAACTTTGTTCAAGAGAATTTGAGCAATTGGTTCGTGCGATTGAGCAGACGCCGTTACTGGAAAGGAAGCTATGGTCCCGATAAGATCTCAGCCTACCAAACCTTGTATACGTGCTTGGCAACGGTAGCGCAGCTAGGAGCCCCCGTGGCTCCGTTCTTTATGGATCGATTGTATAAAGATCTCACGGAAGGCATTGCTGAAGAGGCACCAAATTCAGTTCACTTGAGCGATTTTCCAAAGGCAGATGAGACCTATATCGACAAAGTGCTAGAACGGAAAATGCAGCGCGCTCAGACAATAAGCTCGTTAGTGCTTTCGTTACGTCAACGAGAGAAGATCAAGGTGCGACAGCCGTTGCAAAAGATCATGATTCCCGTATTAGACGAAACGACGCGGCAGGAAATTGAAGCGGTTGCGCCGTTAATTCGTTCCGAAGTGAACGTAAAGGAGATTGAATTGATCGATGAAGGATCCGGGATCTTAGTAAAGCAAATCAAGCCTGATTTCCAAAAGTTAGGACCACGTTTCGGAAAAGATATGAAGGTGGTGGCCGGAATTATTGCTAAAATGGGGCAAGAAGACATTGCGCAACTGGAAAATGAGGGAGAAATTACTGTGCAGGTGAATGAAAAAAACTGTACATTGAGCAGAGATGAGGTGCTTATTAGTTCTCAAGATATTGAAGGGTGGTTGGTAGCCAATGCAAGTGGTATTACCGTAGCATTAGACGTAACCATCACTCCCGAACTAAAGAACGAAGGGATTGCCAGAGAATTGGTGAACCGCATTCAGAATCTTCGGAAAGAATCCGGATTTGAAGTGACCGATCGTATTGCGATCACCTTGCAAGAGGACGAACATTTAAAAGTAGCGGTAACGCAAAATATAGCGTATATAAAACAAGAAACCTTAACTGAAACACTTCAATTTAACGACGAAGTAGCGCAAGGAACTGAAGTAGCCTTTGATGACATCGCGACGAAATTGAACATTCAAAAACACGTTTAATTATGGCAGAAGAAGTTAAAAACAGATATAGTGATGCCGAACTAGCCAAGTTCAAAGAATTGATCCATGGTAAAATAGAAAAGGCAAAAGAGCAGCTGGCGCTTATTGAAAGTGCCTATAAAAACGATAGTAATAATGGTACCGACGATACCTCTCCTACCTTTAAGGCCTTTGACGAGGGAAGCGAGGTGATGAGCAAAGAAACCTCTTCTCAATTGGCGATCCGACAAGAGAAATTTATTCGCGATCTTAAAAATGCGTTGATCCGTATTGAAAATAAAACCTACGGAGTGTGTCGTGTCACCGGAAAATTGATCAATCCCGAGCGATTAAAATTGGTGCCGCATGCGACCTTAAGTATTGAGGCCAAAAACATGCAGAAATAAGCTTTTTTTTGTTGAAAATCTTAAAAAGTATATCCAAAAGCCCTCATTTCTTCAGATTTGAGGGTTTTTCAGTAAAAATAACTTGGAGCTGCATCTTTCTCTTTTCAATAGGCTTTGCACCTATCGTACAAGCTCAGAAGTTTTCATCGAAACGCTGGCAAGCAAAACAGTTTACTGAAGTCGTCATAGAAGGTGAGGTTGCCTCAACCATCTATTTGAAAAGCGCAAAAACCGACAGCGTTGTGGTCTCTGTGGAGCTTGATGGCGAAACCTATGAGAACATGATGCCTGCCATCCAAGAAAATGATAGTGTTTTACATCTAACCTTAGAATATCGTCCTTACTTCGAACGTACCGATGATAAGTTGGCGGCACATAAAGTGCTTTCCGGTGAATGGTATGTATTGGTGCCTGAAACCTATGAAGTTACTATAAGAAGTACCATGGCTTCCGTGCAATTCAAAGGGAGTTTTAAAAACTTGAATATTCAATTAGAACAGGGTTGGTGTTACGGGAAGCGTTTTTTGGGGAATGCGTTCATTCAGACAAAGTATGGAGGGATTGATATTTCAGCATTACCGGAAGTCCGTGCAGAAGCAACTTCGTGGGAGGGAAGTGTTTCCAATTCCCTTACATCCCAAGGAAAATACAAAATGAACGTAGAAAGTAAATATGGGAATATCGTTCTTCAAAAAACCCAATAAATATTTCTATTTTTGCTCCCTAATTACTAGCTATGTCGCTAAAGAAAGCAACGTTCATCATCCTACTGATTCTGATTATCGATCAGGTTTCAAAAATTTATATCAAGACCAGTTTTGTGCTTGGTGATGGTTTTGATGTCTTCAGTTGGTTCAAGATCCATTTTGTAGAGAATGAAGGCATGGCCTGGGGGGCAAAGATTCCCGGTGAATATGGCAAATTGATGCTCACCTTGTTTCGTTTGGTGGCCATCGTAGGAATTGGATATTGGCTCTACACTTCCGTTAAAAATATGGGTTCTAGAGTGTTGATCGTAGCGATCTCTTTTATTTTTGCCGGCGCTATGGGCAATATCATTGACTCTGTGTTCTACGGAATCATATTCAACGACAGCCATAGTCAAGTGGCGAGTATGTTTCCCCCGGAAGGCGGTTATGGAACATTATTTCACGGAAAAGTGGTTGATATGCTTTATTTCCCCTTATGGGAAGGGGTATTGCCCGAATGGATCCCGTTTTGGGGCGGAAAATATTTCACGTTCTTCGACCCGGTATTCAACATTGCCGATTCTGCTATAACAATTGGTGTATGTTTGTTGATTTTCTTTAACAAGCGAGCCTTTCCGAAAGCACAAGAGGAAACTTCTGCTACGGAATCAAAACAAGCTTCAACCTAAGCATGTTTCAGTAGGTGCTAAATAGGTAAACGGTGCATAGGGAATATTCCGAAGCACCCAATACAATACAGCCAACCCAAAGTAACCATATATAAACCATTTCTGGTAAAAGAAGTTCACGCGGTGTTGGGTTCCGAAGAAATTATTATAAAGCTTAACTCCTAAGCCATAGCCAATGAGCGGTAGGGACAATACCATTAAAGGATTCATTGAAAACGCCCCTGAGATATTAAGGTGGGCTAGGTGATGCAAGGCGCGTTGCGAGCCACATCCGGGGCAATGATAGCCCGTAGCCAGCTTGAAGGGGCAAGGAAGAAAAAAGGAACTTTGAGAGGGGTTAAAAAAATAGAACACAAAAAAACCGCCCAATAGCAGGAGAAGCAAAAGGGCGGTAGGTATGTGTGTTTTAGAATCCACCGGCGGCAACTCCTACGGCCATGAGGATGAAATAGATTACCACAAATATGAGTCCGATAGCAGCACCCCAAATAGAGTACTTCTTGGCATCATCGGCGGCCTTTTGTGCGCCGGCATGATCACCCTGTAACCACAATTCTTTTACTTTCGTCGACTTGATAATCGCTACGATCCCTAAAGGAAGGCAGCACAATACGGTACATAAAATAGCCCAAACCAGATTGTTATCCGGTGGAGCGCCCGCTGGAGTATTACTTGTTTCCATAAATTAATTAGTTAGTGTTATCAATAATGCTTTAAAGATAAGCGGTTTTTTTAAAAGCGGTAGATTTTTTCAGGAGTAACACAATAATGCAGAGGAAAATCCATGTTTTCATGGAGAATACGCGCTTCGGCTTCAAAGAACGAAAGTCCTATGTTTATGCAATCAGGACGGCATTGCGCTAAAAATCGATCATAGAATCCTTTGCCGTATCCTACGCGATGTCCCGACGTGTCAAAAGCCAATAAGGGCACGAATACCACGTCGAGCATTGTTGGAGCGATTGTGATCCCGTCTTGAGGCTCGGGGATGCCGTAAGGTGAAATTTTGATTTTTGTGTGCTCTTGCAGTAGGAAATGATCCATTTCGAAGGTGGAAAAATCACTTTTTGACAGTACCACGCTTTTATCTTTTCCTTGCAGAATATGTAAGAGGTACTCTGTGTTTACCTCCTTGTTGTTGGGCATGCTAAGAAACAAATGGAAGTAGCTGTTTTCCCAGATTGGTAATTGAAGTGTTTGATTGGCAATCGCGAGACTTTTTTCTTCGCGCTGTTCTTCGGAAAGGAGCGCTCGAAGAGCCTTATATTTTTTTCGGAGGTGCTGCTTTTCCATTACTGCAATTCTGTGGAAAGGTGAAACAAGGCGTCTCCTTGGTAGATTAGTGGTGCTTCATTCACGTTAAAAACATATCCTTCGTTCGAAGCTCTCACTCTGTGATTGATCTTTCCGTAGGGATCCGTAATTTGACCGATCACTTCTCCTTTATTCACAAAACTTCCCACTTTCACTAACGAACGAAACATACCCGAATATTGGGCTCTAACCCACTTGCTATGGGTGATAATTACTGATTCTTGGGAGGGTGTTGACACCTTGAATTTTGATTGTAGCATTCCTAAGTGATGCAGTACGCGTTTGGTTCCGTTGACCCCGGTATTGCTCACTACAGGATCGATGCTGTTCGATTTTCCGCCTTCAAACAATAACATGGGGACTTCTCGCTTCCGACAAGCATTTCGGAAGGATTTTTTTAGGTTTTTGGCGTAGAGTATAAAAGGGGCGTTGAAAATATCCGCTAATTGCGTTAATTCTTTGCTTCCTTTTGCAATGCGGATATGTGGCGCGTTGAATCGGCTCGAGCCGCCTGTATGAAAATCCAAACAATACTGCACATGTGGAATGATATCGCTCATGAGCTGATGTGCCACACGCCCGGCCAGCGATCCGCTTCTGCTCCCGGGAAAAGAGCGGTTGAGATCGCGCCCGTCGGGGAATTCTCGAACTTTTTGTAAAAAGCCGAAAATGTTGATAATTGGGATACAGATGATTGTTCCTATTTTCGGTCGGTTAATTCCTTTGCTTACGATCTGTCGTACGATCTCGATACCGTTTACCTCATCCCCATGAATTCCTGCGGTGATCAGTACCGTGGGGCCTTCATACTGAGATCGCTCAATAATGATAGGAACATCAATGGGGGTGTTGGTGTGAAGTTTCGCGAAGCTAAAATTCAATTCTTGCGAACTTCCGGGTGGAATGGTTTCTCCTAGTAGGGTAATGTTTGTTGCTTTTTTTTTCTTCATCGTTGCGATTGACGCTCTATATAGGTAATAATTTTTTCTGAAATATTCACACCGGTCGTCTTTTCAATTCCTTCCAATCCGGGTGTGGAATTGACTTCTAGGATGACCGGACCCTGGTTCGCCTGTAAAATATCTACTCCGCAGACCCCCAACCGAAGCACCTGTGCAGCTTTGATCGCAATTCTTTTTTCTGCTTCGGAAAGCCGAATCGGTTCTGAAGAGCCGCCCCGATGTAAATTCGATCTAAAATCCCCGGATTTACTTTGGCGTTTCATAGCTGCTACCACTCTGCCGCCTACGACGATGGCCCGAAGATCACACCCTTTAGATTCGGCAATGTACTCTTGAATGACAAACCGTACTCCGGAAGATTGTAAGGTTTCAATCGTAGAAAGCGCGGACGCATAGGTCTCAGCCAAAATAACACCTTGCCCATGGGTGCCCTGCAAGACCTTCAGAATTACCGGACGTTTTTGAAAAGACGCAAGCACCTCTTCGATATCGAAGACATTTCCCAAGACGGTCTTAGGCACGGGCACTCCGGCCTTTGACAACAGCTGAAAAGAAGTCCATTTATTTCGCGACTGCAGAATTGACTCGGCAGTGACCACCGTAAATACGTTCATCGCCTCCAAATGACGCACTAAAGACGATCCAAAAAAAGTGTTAGAAGCTCCAATTCTAGGGATAACCGCATGTAAATCGTCGATCACTTCATTACAGAAATAGAGTCTTGGAGCACCCTCTTCAATACTCAAACTGCATTTGGTAGGATCTAGCACTTCCATGACATGATTTCGAACGGCTCCTGCCCGTAACAGGCTTTGCGTAGAATAGAGATATTCTCCGCGAGATAGAATGGCGATATTCATGAAAGTAGGCGTTTTTTGCTGTTGAAAGATAACAAAAAACGCCTAGTCTTAACCATTAGAATTGATAGCTAACTTTTCCTCGAATAAAAAACGGGGTTCCCGGGGTAAAATGAATTTCTTCCACGGGAGCCGGTTCGTTTGCTAATCGACTTTCGGTAGCGAACTGAGTTTCATTCCATTCGGTGTCAAACAAATTTTCAATAATTATACCGAAGCGCCAGTGATTCCATGTGTAATTTACATTCGCATCGGTTACAAAATATCCTTCGGCGACAATGCTATTATTCTCATTTGCAGGTCGGTCTTTGATATAGCGATAGGAGATTCCGCCTGAAAAATTATAGATGTCATTCACGGCTATTCCTCCTACACTGGTAAAATCAGGAGCCAACGGAATATAATCTTCTCCTTCAGGAGCTTCTGTGCTCCGCGCATAGGTGTAATTGGCATTCGTGTACAGTTGCAACCAAGAAAGCGGTTCGTATCGCAGGCCGATGTCAACTCCGGTTCTTCTAGTCTTTCCGCTAGGTTCTACAATTCCGGCGTCCCCAACATATACAAATTCTTGCTCTAAGAATAAGACCCATAAGGCGGTATCAAAGATTAAATTATCTGTTATTTTCCAAATACTTCCGAGGTCACTTCCGTAGGCTGCCGGCAGAATATCTTCGCCATTGTTGGCAACCACGACGCGGGCATCGTTGGAATGAAACCCAATTCCGTTTTTCAAAAAGAATTGGATTCGGTCTGAGGGTGCAAAAATCAGATTAAGTTTCGGACTCACAAAGGCTTTGCGTTCGCTTTGGTTGTCATAGGTTTCCGATAGGAAATTCTCATAGTCAAACTTAAAATAGTCCAATCGAACTGCGGGGTTCAGTTTCCATTGTCCCCAATCAAATTCAGTATTCAAATAGGCAAAAGCATTAATTTGATTTACATTTCCGAAGGCACGGCGTTCTAAGATCTCATAGCGATTACGCGTGTTTGAGAGTTCTATATCATTCACGTCATCATACCGTACACCCATGCCGGCACGATATTGAAAATCGGTGCTACCAAGTGCTAATGACTCTGATAGCGCGGTTTGAAAACCAAGGATGTTTCGGTTTTCGCGTTGCGCAATTTGATCTCCATTGACCGGGTCTTCTAGAAAGAAGGTAAAATTGGAGAACAACTCAAAATCGTAATAGGTGTAGTACGCAGAAGAGGTCCATTTTTTGGTTCCATCTAGTTGCTTTTCGTGGTTCACTAATACATTGGTGCGGCGCGTGTTTCCACCTTCCGTATCATCAATAGCGCCAAAGCGACCAATGATTCCGGCATCTACGGCGCGTTGCGGAATTTGTCCGGAAGCATCCCACTTGCTTTGAAAATGAGACGCTGTCACTTCCAGTTTTTGTGCTCCCGGCATGGTAAAGACATATTTACCCATGGCATTGAATCGATTAAAGTTTTGCGGACTCACAAAGGGGCCGTCAAACGTGTTGAGAGAGGCAGCCACAAAGGCATCGCTTCGCTCGGTATCCAGAATATTGAACATCCCTACGGTTCGGAAAGAATCAAAATCACCATACTCTACAGAAACCATACTGTTGTCTACACGATCTTTGGTACGAAAAGCCACATAACCTGCCGTCGTAAAATCGCCTCTTTCTGCGTAATAGGGTCCTTTTCCAAATTCAATATCGTCAAGCGTTTCGGGAATAATAAAGTGTAGATCGCTGTATCCTTGTCCGTGTGCATGCGAAACCATATTAATGGGCAAGCCGTCAACAGACAAGTTGATGTCGGTACCGTGGTCAATATCGAAACCGCGAAGAAAAATCTGCTCCGCTTTTCCACCCCCTGCATGCTGCCCTATAAACAAGCCGGGCACTTGCCGAAGAATTTCCTGCGAAGATTTAACGGGTTGTGTCTTTAAGGTAATGTCTGTGATCTGGTGTAAGGTATTGAGTTCTGGAGTGATCACGATTTGAGCCAAGGAGACACTTGAAGGCTGCATTACAAAGGTTTGATCTTCAAGACCAGAGAGTGTAGTGACCGGGTATTCAAGCGTTTCGTACCCTATGTGTGAAAAGTAGATCACTTCGGAAAGCGAAACTTCTTTAAGTTGAAAATATCCTTGCGTATTGGTGTGGGAGTGCGCTCCCGAATTTTTATTGAAGACGGCAACATTTTCTAAAGGTTGTCCGTCTGGAGTGGTGATGGTTCCGCTAAGTGTTTGCCCAAAACTGAAGGACGCGCATAGCACCACCACCCAAAATATATATGTTTTCATGTGTATAATTTAGGTGTATGAATGGCTTCCGCGAAGAAGCTTTTTTTAAAACAGATGAAAATTATACTTGTGGAGGCGGGTATGGCGTGGGGTGGTTGATCTCTGAACTATGTTCCAAATACAGAAACTTATGGGGCGTATATACGGTTGGTAATATGTACGTGATTGTTGGTTGCGGAAGGTGTTTGTCGAGGGTAGACAGATGGAGCAAGGTACTTGGGTCTTCGTCATTTTGATGCTCTAGAATCCTTGAAAAAAATTGAAGTACTGAATGCTCATGATCATGCGTCATGCCAGCGCCTTTATGGCGGTGAGGAGCGGTATCTGTATTGCTTAGAGCGTGAGAAATACGATGCAGTTCATCCCCAAGTATATTTTTAGCAGGCGCTAAAATATACAGCATTATCAACAGCAATAGTGAATAATGAGTGAGCGTAGGAAGCCTATCAAGAGACTGCATGAAGTTTGTTATTTAAGAAATGTACGCGAATTAACCAGAGTCAGATTTCAATAACATCCTATTTAACCGCTCTTTAACATTTTTTTGCTGCTTGATTTTTTCTCAAAAAAGGCTTACATCCTGTATCTTTGAGCTATGGCAGAAGCTTCGGTAAAACTCCAAATCTCTACCCTCCCCGACGATCCGGGAGTCTATCAATATTACGATAAGAATGAGAAGCTGCTGTACGTTGGGAAGGCGAAAAACCTTAAAAAAAGGGTTGCTTCCTATTTTACAAAAAAGCACGACAATGCACGTACACGCCTGTTGGTTCGTAAGATCCATACGATCAAACATATTGTGGTTGCCACAGAAACTGATGCATTGTTATTAGAGAATAACCTGATCAAGAAATATCAGCCACGTTACAATGTGATGCTGAAAGATGATAAATCATATCCTTGGTTATGCATCAAGAACGAACGATTTCCGCGTGTGTTTCCCACGCGCCGGGTCATTCGGGATGGCAGTGAATATTACGGCCCATATACCAGTATGAAGACCGTTCACACTTTGTTGGAATTGATTCGCGGACTCTACCCTTTGCGTACCTGTAATTATGACCTGGCGGAAGAGAAGATCCGTAACGGAAAGTACAAAGTCTGTTTGGAGTATCATTTAGGGAATTGTGCAGGGCCTTGTGAGGGGAAACATTCGGAAGCGGATTATTTGGAGAACATCGATGCGATCCGGAACATCATTAAGGGAAACTTTAAAGATTCACTCTCACGTTTCAAAAAACAAATGAAACAACATGCGGAAGCGCTTCGGTTTGAGGATGCGCAACGGGTGAAGGAAAAGATCGATGTGTTGGAAAACTATCAGGTAAAGTCCACTGTGGTCAATCCCAAGATCAACAACGTGGATGTGTTTACCGTGGTAAGCGATGAGAGTTATGGGTATGTGAATTTTCTTCAGATTTCCTTCGGAAGTATCATTCGGTCCCACACCTTAGAACTCAAAAAGAAGTTGGACGAAAGCGATCGAGAATTATTAGAATTGGCGGTGATCGAACTTAGACAACGATTTCATTCCCAATCCAAAGAAATTTATGTGCCCTTCCGAATAAAAACAGAAGAAGGGATCAAAGTACATATTCCGAAAGCCGGCGATAAAAAGAAGATACTGGATCTTTCCCTTCGCAACGCCAAGTATTACCGAATGGAGCGCTTTAAACAGGCCAAGATCGTAGACCCTGATCGCCATGAGAATCGAATTATGGCGCAAATGAAAAAAGACCTCCGACTCTCAGAAGAGCCCAGACATATTGAATGTTTTGACAACAGTAATATTCAAGGGGCGAACCCGGTGGCAGCGTGTGTGGTTTTCAAAAATGGAAAACCAAGCAAGAAAGACTATCGTAAGTTTAATATCAAAACCGTTGAGGGGCCCGATGATTTTGCTTCTATGGAAGAGGTCGTCTACCGGCGTTATAAAAGATTGTTAGAGGAGGAGCAACCCTTGCCGCAATTGATCATCATAGATGGGGGGAAGGGCCAATTAAGCTCAGCCTTAAAAAGTCTTGATGCACTAGAATTGCGAGGAAAGATAGCGATCATAGGAATTGCCAAGCGATTGGAAGAATTGTTCTATCCAGATGATCCAATTCCCTTGTATTTAGATAAAAAATCTGAAACGTTAAAGATCATTCAGCAGTTACGAAATGAAGCGCACCGTTTTGGGATCACCTTTCATCGCGACAAACGCAGTAAGGAAGCGTTACAAACCAGCTTAGAAACCATTCCGGGAATTGGTGAGAAAACCGTAGTGAGTTTGCTACAGCATTTTAAAAGTATCAAACGAATTAAAAAAGCAAGTTTCGACGAACTAGAAACCGTTGTAGGAGCTAGTAAGGCTAAAAAAATAATGACCCATTTACAATAGTATGAGAATCCTGATAACGTGCTTACTTTTTTGGAGCATCAGTGGGATGTTTGCTCAGGAAATTCCTGAGGCAGACGATCCCAAAGTGGGGCTTGTATTGAGTGGCGGCGGTGCCAAAGGGCTTGCGCATATTGGGGTGTTGAAAGAGTTGGAAGCGGCCGGAGTACGGGTAGATTACATCGGCGGAACAAGTATGGGCGCCATTGTGGGTTCTCTTTATGCCGCAGGGTACAATGCACAACAATTGGATTCTATTTTTACAAGCCTCGATTTCGACACCCTCATTCAGGATGATATTCCGCGAAGCGCAAAAACCTTCTATGAAAAAGATGATTCCGAAACCTATGCCGTTACCCTACCGTTTGATAACTTCAAACTAGGGTTTCCTTCCGGTATTTCCAAAGGGCAAAATGTCTATAATTTATTATCGCGTCTGTTAGTGCACGTCTATGATGTGGATGATTTTAGCGAATTACAGATTCCTTTCTTTTGTGTGGCTACGAATGTGGAAACGGGGCAGGAGGTGATTCTCGATAAAGGGTACTTGCCGCGAGCGGTTACCGCGAGCGGGGCACTGCCTACACTGTTTAGTCCGGTGCGCATTAATGACACCATTTTTGTCGATGGAGGCGTGGTAAATAATTATCCGGTAGAAGAAGTTCGTGCTCGTGGCGCCGATATTATTATTGGGGTAGATGTTCAGGATAGTTTAAGAGACCGAAAATCATTGCGGTCTGCAATTGATGTGTTGGTGCAGATCAATAATTATCGCACCATCAACGACATGAAAGAGAAGCGAAATAAAACCGACGTGTACATCAACCCTAAAATTGATGATTTTACCGTGGTATCCTTCGATGAAGGAAGAAAGATCATTTCGTCAGGAACAGAAGCTGCTCAGCAAAAGAAAGCAGCCTTGGAAGCCATTGCTGCTCGACAATTAAAAAAAGAACGAGACACAGTAATCTTTAATACAAATACTTCGATTTACATTACCGATGTGGGTATCGAGGGGCTCCAAAGTTACACGCGCTCTTATGTGCTCGGAAAGCTGAAATTACAGACTCCGGCCAATGTTTCCTACAGAAAATTCAATGAAGGGGTCAATAATTTATCTGCAACCGGAAATTTTGACCAAATCAATTATCGTTTGGTGCCGGACCCGAAGGAACCAAATCATTATTCCGTACAGTTTGATCTGGTGGAAAATGAATCGAAAACGTTATTAAGACTAGGGGTCCATTACGATGATCTTTTTCGCTCCGCAGGACTGGTCAATATTACTAGAAAGCGGCTTTTCACCAACAATGACGTAACTTCTTTAGACCTTATCATCGGCGATAATTTGCGCTATAATTTTGAATATTATATCGACAAGGGCTTTTATTGGAGTATTGGGCTTACCTCTGCGTTCAATTCGTTTGAAAAAGAAGTTGCCAATGATTTTATTTTGAATGAAAGTTCTTTGACCACCCCCATTGAAGTAAACGAACTGAATCTTCGTTATGATGATTTTACCAATACCGCTTTTGTGCAAACCTTATTCCGCAGAAGCTTCTTACTCTCGCTAGGCGTGGAGCATAAATGGTTACGATATCTTTCAGAAACTATTGGAACCGATGAAGATGATCTTCCTAGAACCATTTTTGAGAACACCAATTACCTTAGCACCTTCGGAAAGCTTACCTACGATACGTTCGATAATAAATTCTATCCGCGCGAAGGCTTCTATTTTCACGGTGATTTTCATTGGTATTTGTGGGCGGATGGAATGAACACTGCTTTTGAGCCGTTCTCCATTGCAAAGGCAAAAGCAGCGTGGGCACAACCTATCGCGTCTAAATTGTCGTTTGTGCTTTCTACTGAAGGAGGATTTAAATGGGGCGATCGCAGAACGCAGTCGCTTGATTTTTTCGTAGGAGGTTATGGTTTCAAGCCGTTGAACAATATTATTCCGTTTTCTGGGTATGAAGCACTCAGCCTTCGCGGAGATACCTATCTGCTGTCGCGTTTGGTATTTGATTATGAAATTTTCAGAAAGAATCATCTGTTGCTTTCAGGGAACATTGCGAACGTGGGAGATGCATTATTCGAACGCGGCCAATGGATCGATAGGATCAACTATAGCGGTGTGGCCGTTGGTTACGCCTTGGAAACATTTTTAGGACCTATCGCGATACAATATGCCTATGTGCCTGAGGAGAATACCGATGAGTTTTATGTCAACGTAGGCTTCCGGTTTTAAGGTTTTCTTAGTCATATTGCCCTTAAAAATTACGATATTTGTAAGGAAAACAATTGTTTTATGCCATTTTATCATCACTTAGGAAAAATTCCCCCTAAACGACATACACAATTTAGAAAACCGGACGGAACTTTATATGCCGAGCAACTCTTCGGAACCATAGGTTTCGACGGGATGTACAGTAATTTGTACCACGAACAGCGTCCTACACAGGTGAAAGAAATTAAGAGCCAACAAGACGTGACGCCGAAACTGGCAAAAGAAGTAAACATTCAGTCGTATCGCTTTCGTGGATTTGAAGTGCCGCCTACGGCCGATTATCTGGAAAGTCGAAAAACCATTCTTTCCAATAAAGATTGCAGCATCATACTAGCGGCGCCGCAAGATTCGCAAGAGGAGTATTTTTATAAGAATACCGATGCAGACGAATTGATTTTTATCCATAAAGGAAGCGGAACCTTGCGCACCCACATGGGGAACATCGACTTTAAATATGGAGATTATTTGGTGATCCCTAGAGGAATGATCTATAAAATGCGTTTTGACGATGCTGACAATCGATTGTTTATCGTAGAATCAAGAACTCCTATTTATACGCCAAAGCGCTACCGAAACTGGTTTGGGCAATTATTAGAACATGCTCCTTTTTGCGAACGCGACATCAGAAAGCCAAGCGAGTTGGAAACACACAACGAAAGCGGCGAATTTTTGATGAAGGTCAAAAAGAAAGACGTCATGTTTGATATGGTATATGCTTCGCATCCTTTCGATGTAGTAGGCTATGACGGCTATAATTATCCCTACGCCTTCTCGATACACGATTTTGAACCTATTACCGGGCGCATTCACCAACCGCCACCGGTACATCAAACCTTTGAAACAAGTGCTTTTGTGGTTTGTAGCTTCGTGCCGAGATTGTACGACTATCACCCTGACAGCATTCCGGCTCCCTACAATCATAGCAATATCGATAGCGATGAGGTGTTGTATTATGTAGATGGCGACTTTATGAGCAGAAACGACATTGCAGCGGGACATATTTCACTTCATCCAGCGGGGATTCCCCACGGCCCGCATCCCGGTGCGACCGAACGAAGCATCGGAAAAGTACAAACTGATGAACTGGCCGTAATGGTCGATACCTTTGCACCGCTTCAAGTGACGGAAGAAGCCTTAAAGATCGCTGATGAAACCTACTTCCAATCGTGGCTGGAAGAAAATAAATAACAAGAATATTTTCAGAAAAAAATAGTGAACACATGACAACCGATACCACTTCTCAAAAACTTAAAAAAGTGGTTCCTCAAGCGGAAGACTTTCTCCCTTTATTAGGAACCGATTTTGTAGAACTTTATGTAGGGAATGCCAAGCAAGCGGCCTATTATTATCAAACGGCTTGGGGCTTTCAACCAATTGCCTATCGCGGATTAGAAACCGGAAGCAAAGACAGTGTCTCGTATGTGATGCAACAAGGGAAAATCCGACTCGTACTTACTTCTGCTTTAAAACCCGAAGGAGAGATCAATCGCCATATCGAACAACACGGCGACGGTGTAAAAGTCGTTGCGCTTTGGGTAGATGACGCAACCAAAAGTTTTGAAGAAACTACCAGGCGAGGTGCAAAACCCTATATGGAGCCCACGCAACGCAAGGATGATAACGGTACGGTGACACTTTCCGGAATTCATACCTACGGAGAAACCGTTCATGTATTCGTGGAAAGATCTCAGTACGATGGGCCTTTTCTTCCCGGATATAAAGCCATTGAAAAAGCCTACAAAACTGACACCGTCGGACTCAAATACATTGACCATATGGTAGGAAATGTGGGTTGGAATGAGATGAACAAGTGGGTAGAGTTCTATGCCAAAGTAATGGGATTCGCGCAGTTAGTATCTTTTGACGATAAAGATATCTCTACGGAATACACGGCCTTGATGAGTAAGGTGATGAGCAACGGAAACGGTCGCATCAAATTCCCCATTAACGAACCGGCCGAAGGAAGAAAGAAATCCCAGATCGAAGAATATATTGAGTTCTACAATGGCGCGGGCGTGCAGCACATTGCCGTTGCCACCGATAATATCATTGAGACCGTAACGCAATTGCGAGATCGCGGTGTTGAATTTTTATACGTTCCCGATACTTATTATGACACCGTCTTAGATCGAGTTGGTGAAATTGACGAAGACTTGGAGCCTTTAAAGGAATTGGGAGTGCTTATAGATCGGGATGATGAAGGGTATTTGCTTCAAATTTTCACCAAGCCCGTGCTAGATCGTCCTACCATGTTTTTTGAGATTATCCAGCGGAAAGGAGCCCAGTCTTTCGGAAAAGGAAACTTCAAAGCTTTGTTTGAAGCGATTGAAAGAGAACAAGAAGCGAGAGGTACACTGTAAACAAATTGTAACGAATCTGAGACTCCGCCGTCTATTTCGGTGGAGTTTCTTTATTTTTGGAACAGAACTTGCAAACGGATAGTTGACAACTCTTAATGAAGCCCTAATGAGAACAGCCTTTTGCCTACTATTTTTATTGTTGACCTTTTCTATGTCTACGGCACAACAAAAAGCCTATGGCGATGGAGAGTGGTTCAAGTTTCGTGTCCATTACGGTTTTGTAACCGCCGGTTATGCTACCTTAGAAGTCAATCAAACGACATTACGTGGCAAGCAAGTCTACCATATTAAAGGGTTTGGAGAAACCGTGGGAGCTTCTCGTTGGTTTTTTAAAGTAGAAGATGACTATCAATCTTTTGTAGATATTAACAAAGATATTCCCTATCGCTTTATTCGCAAGATCGACGAAGGCGGGCATACCAAAGACATTCAAATAGATTTCGATCAGGAAAATCGCATTGCCGTAGTACACAATAAGAAACACGAAACAGTAGATCGAGTGTCATTTCCGAAGGATGCCCAAGATATGGTGTCTGCTTTTTATTATCTTCGCAACAATTTGGACGTCAGTTCGCTCAAAGAAGGGGATACCATGGATATGAACATGTTCTTCGATAAGGAGAATTTCGTATTCCGACTAAAATTTTTGGGAAGAGAAACCCTTCGTACAAAATTTGGGAAGGTACCCTGCTTAAAGTTCAGGCCTTATGTGCAAGCAGGACGTGTGTTTAAAGAGAAAGAAAGTTTGACCGTTTGGGTCACTGACGACGAAAATAAAATGCCAATGTTGATTAAAGCCGAATTAGCCGTCGGTTCGTTAAAAGCTAGCCTCTCAGAATTCAAGGGGCTGCGGCATTCATTTCGGATATTAGCAGACTAGCAACGCATGAAGAAATCAGATCGCATTCCAGAGAAGATTCAGCAGTTAGAAACGAAATTTAAAAATTCGGGTCAGGATCTCGGCTCTTATCTCGACGGTTTGCTGTACGATCGCTACCTAACCTATTGGGACTACATTCATTTAGATACCCTACTTAGCCTTCAGATCCCGAGAACACATTTTCCTGACGAGGAGATCTTTATTGGCTATCATCAAATCACCGAGATTTATTTCAAATTGATCCTTCACGAGATCAAGCAATTATTGGATGACAAGTTGCAGCAAGCTGATTTCTTCCGAAGAAAAGCCGTGCGCATCAACCGTTATTTCAGAATTCTTATTGACTCCTTTGATGTGATGATCTTAGGGATGGATCGCGAACAGTTTCTGAAATTTAGAATGTCTTTATTACCGGCAAGCGGATTTCAATCGGCGCAATTTCGGATGATCGAATTCTACTGTACTCCTTTGATTAATCTCGTACACGAATCGGTTCGAGAACAGTTTTCCGAAGAAGATCCCATGGAAACCTTGTTTGAAAATGTCTACTGGAAACGAGGGGCAACCGATACTGAAACCAAAGAAAAAACCCTTACACTAAAGCAATTTGAATATCGCTATACGCCGCGATTTATTCGAATTATTAAAGAAGTATCGGGACAAACCTTGCACCATAAATACTTACAATTGCCCGAAAAAGAACGTAACGACGAGCGACTCATACAAGAATTGCGAAAATTAGACGTTAAAATTAACGTAGACTGGCCGTTGATGCATATGGGGGCGGCCTATCGGTACTTAAATACAGAACGAGGCAAAGAAATTTCAGCAACCGGCGGCACCAATTGGAAAGATTTTTTACCGCCAAGCTTTCAAAAGATACATTTTTTTCCTACCCTTTGGTCACAGAAAGAAAAGGACGACTGGGGAAAAGAGTGGGTTACCCACACATTTAATTCAGATAATACACAAAAAAAGAACGAATAGATTGAAGCATATTTTAGGATTTATAATGGTGTCGTTGGTACTGCTAACCGCCTGCGATGCAGCGAAAGATGATATTTTAGATGAAGAGGTTTACGAAGAGGTAACGCCTGCCATTATTGAGGAGTACGGATATATTCTCAATGATTTTGAGGTCATTCGAGACACCATCCGCCCCGGAGACACCTTTGGTGGTATTCTAGACCAAAATGGGGTGTCGCAACTAAAAATCCTTGAAGCGGCAACTACCTTCAGAGATAGTTTTGATGTGCGTCGCATGGTCGTTGGAAAGCCTTATGTGTTGCTCAATGCGAAAGATACCACCCAACAAACACAGGTGTTTATCTATGAAAAGAACAAGGTAGATTACGCTGTGGTTGATCTTCGTGATACCGTGGCCGTTTACAATGATACCAAACCAGTCTCTGTGGTAGAGAAAGTTGCTTCCGGAATCATTAGCAGCTCGCTTTCACAAACGATGGCCGACAATGATCTGAGTCCGTATATGACCGATCGCTTAGCGAATATCTATGCGTGGACCGTGAACTTCTTCCACCTTCAGAAAGGAGATAACTTTAAGATCATTTACACTGAAAAATTTATCAATGATACCATTCCGGCTGGTTTGCATGAAATAAAAGCAGCGTATTTCGAGCATCGAGATCGCCCCATTTATGCGTTCAAATTTAAGCCAGAAAATAGTGATGACTCTTTCAATGCTGATTTCTTTGATTTGGAAGCCAATAACTTGCGTCGGGCGTTTTTAAAGTCGCCCATAGAGTTTAACTACCGCATCTCTTCACGATATAACCTCAAACGACGTATCAAATATTATGGGTATAAGATTCGCCCGCACAAAGGAACCGATTTTGCTGCTGCTATTGGTACCCCTATTCTTGCTACGGCTGATGGTGTTGTGACCAAAAGCGAGCGTCGCGGTGGAAACGGAAATTATGTAAAAATCAAGCACAACGATACCTACGAAACACAATATTTACACATGCGCAAGCGCAATGTTCGGAAAGGTGATTACGTACGTCAAGGAGATGTGATTGGTTGGGTAGGAATGACTGGAAATACCGGCGGACCTCACGTGTGCTATCGATTTTGGAAACACGGCAAACAAGTAGATCCGTTTAAACAAGACTTACCCGCTTCAGAACCTTTGGCTCCTGAATATCAGCAAGAATACTTCCAATTTATGACCTCTCTCAAGGAACGAATTGACTGTATTCCGTTCAAAGACATCGAAGAACCTGCTAGTTAATAAGTTGTTCATAGTCAAATTGTTATGAGCGGCTATTCTTTGAAATAAGTAGTATCTTTAGTTTATTGTTTTCTTAACATTGTAGTAATAGGGCGAGGCTTCCTGTGGGATTAATTTTGGCAAACATTATAATCTAAACACAGGACTATGAAAAAACTACTACTTCTAATGACCTTTTTGGCGTTGGGAACGTTGACGACCTGGGCACAAGGGGTAACTACCTCGTCCATTAATGGTCGAATTACCGATGCAGAAGGCGCTCCGCTCGCAGGAGCAAACATTGTCGCATTACATGTAGAATCAGGAACAAAATATGGAGCCATCTCAGATTTTGATGGCTATTATCGTGTTCCGAACATGCGTCCGGGAGGACCTTACACGATCACCATAAGTTATGTTGGTTTCGAAAATTTTGAAAGACAGAATGTATTTCTTCAGTTAGGAGATTCACAACGTATCAGTGCAAACATGGCAGAAGCCGCTAGTGCACTTGATGAAGTGATCATTACCGCACAGCGAAATAATATTTTCGACAGCAACAGGACGGGAACCGAAACGACCGTTACAGAACGTGATATCTTAACGCTACCGGCAGCATCGCGATCGGTGGCCGACTTTGTTCGAATCACACCACAAGCACAGCTTACTGAAGGGAATGATGGATTCTCAATTTCTATTGGTGGGCAAAACAACCGCTACAACGCGATCTATATTGATGGTGCCGTTAATAACGATGTTTTTGGTTTGGCAGGCTCTGGAACCAATGGTGGGCAAACGGGAGTCAATCCTTTTTCGGTTGATGCCATTGAGAGCTTTCAGGTGAATATTGCACCGTTCGATGTACGCCAGTCGGGATTCTCAGGAGGTTCTATCAGTGCGATTACGCGTTCTGGTACCAACCAATTTGAGGCATCTGCGTATAGTTTTCTTCGGAATGAAGACCTGGCCGGCAAAACGCCACCCGACCTAGTGGGTGAGGGTGAAAGTCGTGAAAAACTAGCCGAATTTACCGCGCTTACCTACGGTGTTCGCGTGGGAGGTCCTATCATTAAGGATAAACTCTTCTTCTTTGTGAACTACGAGCGTCAGGAAGATGAAACGCCACAGCCGTTCAATTTCAGCAACTATATTGGTCGTTCTTCGTTGGATGACATCAATAACTTGACGAACTTTTTGATCAGTAATTACGGATACAACCCGGGTGGTTTTACCAATAACACGCGAACTCTTGAAAGTGATAAGGTCACTGCTAAGATCGATTGGAATATCAATGATAACAATAAGATCTCCCTTCGTCACGGACTGGTAAAAGCGGATAATCTAGAAGCAAGAAGCTCAGGAAGAACTTCTCTTGGATTTATCAATGGTTCGGAAGCGTTTGAATCTACTACCAATTCTACCGCGTTAGAATGGAACTCCACGGTGAGCCCAAAGGTTTCTAATAAAATGGTGATTGGATATACTTCCGTTCGTGATGATCGTGATCCCTCCGGAGATCCGTTTCCAACCGTAGATATTCAGGATGGAAATGGTTTTATTTCTTTCGGATCAGAACCGTTTTCTACTGCCAATCTATTGAATCAAGATATCTTTACCTTCAACGATAACTTAGAAGTATACTCCGGAAATCATACGTTTACCTTTGGAACCAACTTAGAATATTCAAAAGTTAAGAACTTATTCTTTGCTTTTAACTACGGAGACTACACCTTCGAAGATCAGTTTGATGAAGAAGGAAACTTGGTTTCTTCCGGATTGAATCAGTTCTTAACGATGCAAAACGCAGACGTGTATCAGCACGGATATTCCTTGGTGGGAGATGGTGTGACCGGTGACGAATCTGCAGGAGCTTCCGAATTTGAATTATTCCAGATGGCCTTCTATGCGCAAGATGAAATTCAATTGTCAGATAATTTTAAAGCCACTTACGGATTGCGAGTAGATATCCCTTATTGGGAAGATGGTCGTGCGAATGATGATTTCAACAATCGTACGGTTCCGTTATTGGAGTCCTTCGGAAAGGACCTACAAGGAGCACGTGTAGGGCAAGGGATTGACCCTAAAGCACATATTAGTCCGCGTCTCGGCATCAACTGGGATGTATTCAATAATAATAGTACTCAGGTGCGTGGAGGACTTGGAATCTTTACTTCCCGCTTGCCGTTGGTATGGCCGGGAGGAACGTACAATAATAACGGAGTTACCGGTGGATTTATCTTTAGAACAGATGTTCCTTTCTCTCCGGATATCAACAATCAATTAGAAGACCCTGAGCCGGGAAGTGGTGCCACGGGTGGAAACGTAGATTTGTTCGCAAGAGACTTCAAATTACCTCAGGTGATGAAGTACAATATTGGGATCGACCAAAAGCTTCCTATCTGGGGATTGATTGCCAGTGCCGATTTCTTGTATACAGACGTAATCCAAGACATCTATTATGAGAATCTAAATTTAAAGGGCCCGGTTGGAAATTTAGTAGGCGCCGATGAACGGCCTTTTTACGATCGCGGCGATGTAATTGATGGGACGTACGAAGGCATTTACTTGGCTTCTAATACAGGATTGGGATATGCATACAACGCAACTATCTCACTTCGCAAGCCTTTCCAAAATGGATTCCAAGGTCAAATCTCATACACCTACGGAGATTCTGAAAAGGTATTTGAGGGAACGTCCTCTCAAAACAGTTCGCAATGGAGAAATATCCAAACCGTGAATGGTAAGAACAGTGATATTCCGGCAAGCAGATCTGATTTTTCAGTAGGACACAGAATCACTTCAAATCTTTCGTATGAATTAACCTGGAATGAAAACATCAAAACAACCATTGGTCTTTTCTATGAAGGTGCCGAAGGAGAGCCGTTCAGCTATATTTACAATGAAGGACGCGACTTGTTAAACGACGATTCTCGTGACAATGCGTTGATCTATGTGCCGGCGAGTGCCGAAGAGATTACTTTTGTAGCACTTACCGATAGTGATGGAAATGTCATCGCAACGCCCGAACAACAGTGGGAGCAATTTAATGCGTTCATTGAAGGAGATGAGTATTTAAGAAGCCGTCGTGGACAATATGTGGAGCGCAATGCAGACCGCCTCCAATGGTCGCATGTTATCGACCTGAAGTTTTTACAGGATTTTTCTCTAAATGTAGGCGGAAAGAAACACACTCTTCAGGCCTCTTTAGACATCTTCAACTTTACTAATCTGTTGAACAAAGATTGGGGGAAACGTCGCTTTACCAGCTTCGAGCGGGAGGTAGCGCCGTTAACCACCGTAAGCGGTGGTCCGGAACCCACCTTTACGTTTGATGCACGTCGTTTTGAAGACGGTATCGATCAACTAGACGATAGTGGTATTCAATCGTCGCGCTGGCAAATGCAAGTTGGCCTGCGTTATATTTTTGAATAACCTACATTGAGCATGTAACGTAAAACCGCCCTCATCGGGGCGGTTTTTTTATGGGATAACGTATCTTTGGAAGACTAAACAATCAGATTATGTATACAACCGTTCAGTTTATCCATTCGTGGTGGGCCTATCTCGTTCTTTTTGTCGTTTTGATCGCTACGCTAAATGCCTTGGCAGGCTTCTTCGGAAACAAAGAATACCAACCCAAAGATTTCCGTATTTCTTTATTCGCGTTAATTGTTACCCATATACAATTTCTCATTGCCTTGGTATTGTATTTTATCTCTCCTTTGGGAATGAAATCGATTATGAACAGCGGAATGAGCGCCGTGATGAAGGACAGTACGCTTCGGTTGTATGCCATAGAACATCCCACGGTAATGATCTTGACCATTATTTTTATAACGATTGGCTATTCCAAACATAAAAAGAAACTTACCTCAAAACCGAAATTTAAAACGTTAGCCATTTTCTATACCATTGCTTTGGTATTGATGCTAAGCAGAATTCCTTGGCAACAATGGCTCGGTTGATCACAATTAAAAAGCCCGCAATGAACTTGCGGGCTTTCTTATGTTAGAACAACGAAGTTTAGTACGTTACTTCTTTAATTAGGTACAGATAAACCGGAAAGTGATCACTGTAGCCACCGGTGTAACCTCCATTTACAAAACTTCGGTAGGGATACCCTTTGTATTGTCCGCGTGGATTCGCTAAATAGGTTTTGTTATAGATTCCCGCTTTATAGAAACGGTAACTAGAATAATCTTTTTCGGTCAATTCTGAAGAAACGATCATTTGGTCAAACAAATTCCAACCATCGCGCCACGCTAAGGTGCCCAAACCGCGATTGTACATTTCTTCCATTGGATTGTACAGTTCTTTAATTTCTATATCCTCACGATCTTCTTTAGTCTTCAAGTAATCTTTAATACTAGGGTTGGTGGGGTCATCGTTGAAATCGCCCATGGTGATAATCTTTGCATACGGATCTTCACTATACAAAGAATCAATGATCTGTCGATTGAGCTGTGCCGCTTTAATACGTTTCGGGCGACTTCTCGCTTCTCCTCCCGAACGAGACGGCCAATGGTTAACAATAAAGTGGATCTTTTCGCCATCTAACATTCCGCTTACCAATAATTGATCGCGTGTGTAGACACGTTTGCTGCGATCATTGTCATCATATATATATAAGGGGTGTGCTTTTGTTCCGGTAGGCGTGAAGAGTTTTTTCTGATAGAGCAGTGCTACGTCAATACCACGTCTGTCAGGAGAATCAAATTGAACGATGCCGTAATCGTGATCCACTAACGCCTCTTCATTTAAAAGATCTTCTAAAACCCGACGATTTTCAGATTCACATACGCCAATCACCGCAGGGGGTGTTCCAGTAAGGTCACTTCCTATCTCAGAAATCACTCTAGCCATATTAGTAAGCTTGGCTTCATAAATTTCTTTCGTCCAGTGATCCTTTCCGGTTGGGGTTCTGTCATCATCGAAGGTTAAGGGGTCATCCTCGTAGTCAAAAAGGTTCTCAAGATTGTAGAAAGCAATGGTGTTTACTTTATAACTTTTTTCTTCTTGTGCGGTTCCGAAGCCAATAATGGCAACCGATAAGAAAGCAAAAAGGTATTTTTTTAATTCCATTTCAATAGGTGTATTAAGTTTGTGTAAAGTCGGTTACAATTGTCGCGCCAAAAGTAATTAATTCGCATAAAAAATGTAGTTTTGCACGCCATTAATAACAATTAATTAATTTATCAAACTAATAACTAAGGAATGAGAAATTTCATGTTTGCTTTATGTATGGTCATCTTGACATCGTTTTCGGCGATGGCTCAGGATGCTATCGTAAAGGGAAGGGTAGTTGATTCCAATTCAAGTGAAGTCATCCCCGACGTTGAAGTAATAATCCAAGAAAGTATTTTTTCTACGGAAACGGATGCAGAAGGACTATTTTCTTTTAGCGATGCTGAACTTCCACAAGGAGAGCAAATTCTTGAATTGAGTAAAAGTGGATATGTTACCCAACGCATCCCCATTACCATTCAATCAGGGAGTACTGTAAATCTAGATCCGATCTTGTTTGAGATCGATTTATCTGAAGTAGAAGCCCAGATCGGAATTATTAGCCTTTCAGACAACGAACTAAACCAAGACGAAGGTACCGCATTTAACATTTCGGGCTTACTACAAGCCTCTCGGGATGTGTTTTTAAATGCTGCTGCATTCGATTTTAGTGCTACCTTTTTTAATCCTCGTGGGTTGGACAACGCCAATGGAAAAGTATTGATCAACGGGATTGAAATGAACAAGCAATTCAACGGTCGCCCACAATGGGGGAACTGGGGAGGCTTGAACGATGCCCAGCGTAACCGTGACTTTACCATGGGAATCAAAGCCAATGAATATACGTTTGGGGATCTTGCCGGAACGACCAACATCATCATGCGTGCATCACAGTACCGTCAAGGAGGGCGTGTTTCGTATGCAATGGCAAACCGTAGTTACGAAGGTCGTGTGATGGCCTCATATAACAGCGGATTAACAGCAAGCGGATGGGCGTATTCAATTCTAGCATCACGTCGCTTTGGAGACGAAGGATATATTGATGGAACGCTATACGATGCTAACTCATTCTTTGCTTCCGTAGAGAAAAAATTAAGCGATGCACACAGCATTAACCTTTCAGCTTTTTATACTCCTAACCGCAGAGGTCGTTCTACGGCCATCACCCAAGAGGTACGTGATTTAAAAGGAAGAACGTACAACCCGAACTGGGGATACCAAGACGGCGAGATCCGAAACAGTAGAATGCGTGAGATCGAAGAGCCTGTAGTAATGTTGAATCACTACTGGAATATTTCAGACAACTTGCGTTTGAACACCAATATTGGATATCAATTCGGAACCATTAAAAACAGCCGTATCGATAACAACGGAGCACAGTTGATTGAAACACCAACCGGACAGATCTTTTTTGCCGGGGGAGCTCGCAACCCGCTTCCAAACTATTATCAGAACTTACCAAGTTTCTTCTTGCAAGACCCAACCCCTACTGCCATTGATTATCAAAATGCGTACTTAGCGGAACAAGCGTTTATTAATGACGGGCAGTTAGATTGGGAGTCGTTGTACTTCGGAAATTTTGATGCGAACGGAAACCCGATGTTGTCTACCTATGCCATTCAGAATGATGTCGTAGAAGATACACAGATCACGGCCAATACTATCTTAGGAGCAAAATTAAGTGATCGCATCAGCTTAAATGCTAGTGTTAACTATCGCGGACTTACCAGCGAGAACTATGCAGAAATTGAAGACTTGCTAGGAGGTTCAGGGTTTTTAGACATTGATACCTTTGCACAGGCGGCTTCAGGGGATGCACAAGCCGGTGAGTCGATTGATGCGGCACAGTCGGATTTAAACAATCCTAACCGTATTGTAGGAGAAGGAGATCGCTATAAATACAATTATGAGATCAACGCTGATGTTGTAACCGGATTTGCACAAGCGCAGTTCAAATACAATGTGGTTGATTTCTATGTAGGCGGAACGGTTTCGCAAACCACCTACCAACGTACCGGTTTGTATGAAAACGGAAACTTCCCGGGAGCACGCTCTTTTGGAGATAGCGAAAAATTGGATTTCACCAATTACGGAGCGAAAGCTGGTGCTACCTACAAAGTAACCGGACGTCACTTGGTAGATATTAATGCCGGATACTTTACAAAAGCGCCAAACATCAGAAACAGTTTCAGCAACGCACGTCAAAACAATGATGTGGTGCGTGACTTAGAAAGTGAAACGATCCAAAACCTTGACGTAAGCTATATTTATCGTTCTCCTATCGTAAAGGCTCGTTTAACCGGGTTCTATAATACTATTGAAGATCAAACGGATATCAATTTCTTCTTTACAGAGTCTGCGCAAGGGGCACAAAACGCCGTGAATGCAGACGCGCAACAAGATACCAATGCATTTGTTCAAGAAGTCATTACCGGAATCAATACGCGAAGAATGGGAGCTGAACTAGGTATTGAAGCCCAAGTAACGCCTACGTTGAAATTGAAAGCAGCCGGATCTTACGGTCAAAATGTGTATACCGATAATGCACAGCAATACTTAACCAGTGATGGTTTTGATTTCTTACAGTTTGGTGACGGAACTACCTTCATCGAAAATTATCACGTAAGTGGTGGGCCAGAACAAGCATACCAATTGGGTATTGAATACCGTGATCCTGAATTCTGGTGGGTAGGTCTTACAACCAACTACTTCTCGAATGCCTATGTTGACGTTAGTACCTTACGAAGATCGGCGGCCTTCTCAACTGCTGCCGATGGATTACCATTGTTGAACTACAATGAGGATGTAGCCCGTGAGCTATTAACTCAAGAACAACTAGAAGATTACTTCTTGGTAAACGTTGTGGGAGGGAAGTCTTGGAAGATCGATGATTATTATGTCGGATTCTTTGCAACCATCAACAACGTTCTCGATCAAGAATACAGAACCGGTGGTTTTGAAGATTCGCGAATTTCCGATTTTGCTCAGTTGCAAGAGGAAAACAACCGCAACAGACCGGTGTTTGGCAACCGTTACTTCTTTGGGTACGGTACCACATATTATGTTAACTTATACGTACGATTCTAAACAATTCTGAATACAATAAACTTTTATACAATGAAAACGTTCAATTTTTATAAACTATTCACCCTACTTTTTGTAGCGGTAGCTGTTGTCTCCTGTGTGGCAGACGATGATTTTGATGTGCCAGGCACCGTTATTGCGGAAGAGCCTGTCATTGAAGGTGAAGTGATCCAATTAGGAGCTTTGGCCGGTAAATACGAACAAGAAGAAGGTGACTTTACCTATACTGACGCTGATCTTTTTGTGGAAGGATATGTAGTTTCTAACGATCAAGCTGGAAACTTTTTCGAAGAAATTATTATTCAAGATAAGCCTGAAAATCCTGAAGTGGGGTTACGTGTACTCGTAGATGTAAATCCATTGTTCCCAAAGTATGAGTTCGGTCGTAAGATCTATATCAAATTAGACGGATTGACCTTAGGTATTTCTAATGGAGTATTAACACTTGGTATTGCCGGAGAACGCTTTATCGAGAAAATTCCTTCTGCTCTAGAGCCTGTAGTTTTTCTTCGTTCTGCGGAAGTTGCTGAGATTGTACCCATGAATATTAGTATTGAAGATCTTGGGCCCTTAGATGACGCCGATGACGAATTCCGAAGCACCAACCTTTACGTAAACATCGAGAATGTTCAGTTTGCTAAAAATGAAGCAGTGACTAACAACCTTACCTATGCAAGCGAACCGTTTGATGAATTCGACGGAGAGCGTACATTAGAGAGTTGTGCTAGTACAGAATCAATCGTATTCAGTACTTCTACCTTTGCTGACTTTAGTGCGTTGACCCTTCCAGCTGGAAGCGGAAATGTGACCGGTATTTTGACTAAAAACTTTGAAGGAGAAGAGTTCAACATCGTGGTGAATTCTGCTGCTGATGTAAACCTTGTAAATGAAGAGCGTTGCGATCCGTTAGAAGGATTTTTCTTTGATGATTTCGAAACATACGGAGATTTCAGTGACGTAGAAGCAGCAGGATGGAGCAGCCAAAATGTTGGCGGAGGAAGCGTAGAGTGGATTCTAGGGAATTTCGACAACAATCAATATGCACAGGTTTCCGGATTTAGCTCTGGAGAAGATCCTATCGACGTTTGGTTGGTTACTCCAGACATTAACATGGACGGAACTGCTAATGAGCAATTGACATTCGACTTAGAAGTAGCTTTCGACAATGGAGAGATCTTGACGGTTTGGTATTCTACCGACTACGATGGAGATGCATCCACGGCTACTTGGACACAACTTGTAGTAGATATTCCTTCCGGACCTTCTAGCGGTTTTGGAGGCTTCGGAAACATTGGAAATATCGATGTAGGATTTATTGACGGTACGGTAAACTTCGGATTCTTCTATCAAGGAGCAGACCCAGGAGCTACAACACGTTATCACGTAGATAACGTATCGGTTTCAGGAGAATAATCACTTCTTCCGAAGACCATAAAATAAAAAGCCTCGCTATAATAAGCGAGGCTTTTTTTCTTCCGCAGCAATTGAAATTAAAAAAATCGTACTCGGCGTAAGTCGCGATATTTAAAGCGAACAAGATCAAATTGAAGTACAATCTCATGCGATGAACTGCTTACCCCGTTCAGATCACTGATCACATGATCATACGCATATCCAATACGTACGTTAGGCGCTACATAAAAGCCTACCAAGCCACTGAAAGAATCATTTAGTCGGTAGGAAACGCCAAGCTCAAACTTCTCGTTGTACAAAGTATTTACATTCAAGTCAAAGGAAAGGGGAGCACCGAAGGCCGATTTTACAAGAAATGATGGCTTGATCTTCCAATCCTGTGTGGCATCCCATACGTACCCTCCCATAAGGAAAAAGTGATTGGTCTCGCTTCCGTACTGAATGCCATTTTCATCTAAATGAACAGAGCTCAATATATTGGGTACAGAGAGGCCAAGGTAGTAAAAATCGCTATATAGGTAGACTCCCAATCCGGCTCTTGGATATAGATTGTCTATGTTTTCAGAAAAAAAAGGGTCATTTGCGTCAATGGTCTCTAGATCAGCAAGCCCTACATTGTGAAAGGCCGCTCCGGCTTTGAGTCCGAATGCTATATTGTAATCGTATCCAAGGTTAATAACGTACGAAAAATCAACATGCGCATTGGTTTCCTGTACCGGTCCTAATTGGTCTTCGATTACAGAAAGACCAATGCCAATTTTTTCAGAAATGGGGCTGTGAATGCCTAATGTTAAGGTCTCAGGAGCATTGTCAAAACCAGACCATTGTCTGCGATACATTGCCGTTACCGAAAGGCGTTCATTAGTTCCGGCATAGGCAGGATTTACCTGCGCCATGTTGTACATATACTGTGTGTACTGAGGATCCTGCTGTGCAAAAGAGGTCACCCACACACCAAAACCAAAAAAGAACAATAGCGAACAGGAAATTTTCATCGGTCAAGCAATCTATGAATTCATTTGATGGAAAACAAAGCATACACCGGAAAATGATCACTCATTCCTCCAAGATACTTAGTGCCCGCATAGGTACGAAACGGTGAGCCTTTATACTTTCCTTTATACTCCTGAAGTTTTTTAGGGTTAAAGATCTTGGCTTGATCAAACCGAAACGTGTTTTCGTGACCTTGTAAGAAATTATAGGAAATGAGGATCTGATCAAATAAATTCCAAGCGCCTCTATGAGTTGAACTGCCTTGTTGTTGGGTAAGTAATGTCTCCATAGGGTTGAAAAAGCCGTTTTTCGATAACGTGGTAAGACTTTCACTATGAGGGTCATCATTAAAATCCCCCATGATTATACATTTAGCCTTTGGATTATCCTCAGCGATGTTGTGAACAATCTCTAGGTTCTTTTGTGCAGCTGCAATTCGTTTGTAGGCCGTTTCCTCTGCACCCTGTCTTCTGGAAGGCCAATGGTTTACTAAAATATGAACTTCTTGACCTTGTAAGGTTCCTCGTATATGTAAAATATCGCGCGTATAATCTCTAACTCCCGGTGCATTCTCTAGATAAAGCGTATGCGTATTTGCCTCTAGTATTGTAACGTAATCGCTTCTGTAGAGCAAGGCTGTGTCAATTCCACGTTCATCGCTAGAATCAAAATGAACGTATTGATAGCCTTTATCTTTTAGAAATTTAGAATCGACGAGCGCTTTTACTACGGTTTCGTTTTCAACTTCTGCGATCCCAACAATGGCCGGTGGATGTTGGATGTCGTTATACCCAATTTGCGAGATCACCCGTCCCAATTTTTTTATTTTTTTCTGAAAGCGTTTTGCATTCCATTGACGGGGAGCATTGACGGTAAAATCGTCGTCAAGGGTAAGCGGATCATCTTCAGTATCGAACAAGTTTTCCAAATTATAAAAAGCAATAGTGTATATAGAATGATCCTTGAATGCCATAAACAGGGTATGAAGCGGTAAAATACAAATTTCCCTGACAAACCTTTTGTATCTTTGTGATAGGAAAAATTATATGCTAGAGAAAACCGACATAGAATACGAAAAAACAGTCCTTATTGGCCTGATCACGCAACAACAAGACGAAGAGAAGTCGAAAGAATATTTAGATGAACTTGAGTTCTTAGCGTATACAGCCGGAGGAGAAGTGTTACAGCGTTTCGTTCAAAAACGAGAGATGCCCAATCCCAAAACCTTTATAGGGAGTGGAAAGATGAAAGAGGTAGCAGAATTTGTAAACGAGAATGATGTGGGCACGGCTATTTTTGATGATGAATTGTCGCCGGCCCAGCAAAAGAATATTGAAAAGATCCTGCGGTGTAAAGTGATCGACCGAACCAATTTGATCCTAGATATTTTTGCACAGCGGGCGCAAACAAGCTATGCTCGTACGCAAGTAGAGTTAGCACAGTACGAATACTTATTGCCGCGTTTAGCGGGAATGTGGACGCACTTAGAGCGGCAGCGTGGTGGTATTGGAATGCGTGGTCCCGGGGAAACCGAGATCGAAACCGATAGACGGATCGTGCGCGATCGCATTGCGTTATTGAAGAAGAAGATCGAAAAGATCGATAAGCAAATGGAAGTACAGCGCGGCAACCGTGGATCATTGATACGCGTTGCGTTGGTAGGGTATACCAATGTGGGGAAATCTACATTGATGAATGTGCTTAGCAAAAGTGACGTCTTTGCAGAGAATAAATTATTTGCAACGCTGGACACCACCGTCCGAAAAGTGGTTATTGGAAATTTACCGTTTTTACTTTCGGATACGGTAGGATTCATCAGGAAACTGCCAACGCAGTTAGTAGAATCGTTCAAGAGCACGCTTGATGAAGTTCGTGAAGCTGATCTGTTATTACATGTGGTAGATATTTCACACCCTTCTTTTGAAGATCATATTGCTTCCGTCAACAAGATTTTAGATGAAATTGAAAGCGCCGATAAACCTACTCTAATGGTATTCAATAAAATTGATGCGTACCAAGCGGAAACTATTGCTGAAGATGATCTTGTTACCGAAAAGACAACTGCTCATTACAGTCTAGACGACTGGAAACGAACTTGGATGCATCGCGAGAACGCAGATGCCATATTTATTTCCGCCTTAAATAAAGAAAACTGGGATGCGTTTCGCGAGATCGTTTATGAAAAAGTGCGGGAGATCCATATCACTCGTTTTCCCTACAATAATTTCTTATATCCCGAATATTCTGAAACCGGAGAAAAAAAGAATCCATAAAAAAAGCCCGCAATGTACGCGGGCTTTTTTATGGATAAATTATACGTTGTCTTAGAATTGATATCCTACCCCAATACCCAAGGTTTCTCTAATCTGAAATCCTTGAATGGCATTGTCATCATAAATAGCTTGAAAAGTAGCGGTGGCGTTGATCCATTCGTTTACTTTCATAACTAGATTTAGGGTGTAGTCAATATCAACATTCTGCGGATCTTCTAAGTAATTTGAATACAGAAGTAAAAGATTCTCTAGTGTAATATTTTCCATGATGGCAAATTTCGCGTAGGCATTTAACGAAGCTCCAAATTCGAATCTGCTCGTTTCATTGGCTTCCACGCCAAAATATCCCCCCGCATCATTGAAAGCCATAATCGCCGCCGGGTCTGTGCCAACGTCGGTGAATTTGCTGTTCACAAAAATAAATCGCGCAGTTGCCGGCGCCAGGTTTACCTTTAGATTATCGTTTTTCTTCCACAGCATACCGGGACCAAATTGTAAATATCCAGGAGACATAAAACGAGTTGTTTCTGTACGAATATCATTACCTTCAGCATCCTCACCAAATTCATATCCTTTGGCGAACTGCGTTCTGAAATTCATAAAAAACGAGTAATACCAATTTGTTTCATTGATCTGGCGCCCAATGATGGAATTGAGTTCTAAGCGGTCGTTTGTTTTTCTGCTGAACTCTTCATCCTTAATCTTTGTAATTCCGTAGTCGGCTAGAATTCTGTTATCCCACGTCAATTTTCCTTGGCGATAATTGAAATCGTAGGTAAGTGTAGCGTTCGCCGCATAGTTTGACGTACCTCCACCTTGCCATTCAGCATTAAAGGCAGCTTGGTTAAAAATTAGTCCGATGTTTCCGGATTTTGTCCACCCGTCTTTAGGGGTATCGTCTTCGGTTCCTTCCTCTTGAGCCCAAGCAAAAGAAGCAGTAAACAACACTGCTACGAATAGCATTTTTTTCATGAGATTGTGTTTTGGTTTGTACCGCAAAGTTAGGGTACTATTTTAAATTAAGTAAACGTTGAGGTAGGTTTTTACTTTTTTTTGAAAAGAGGAACAGACGAACAGGCTTCCCCATACATAACGCTTTTGGCAACGGTCTGAATTTTCTGAGCAATCCATAAGTAAGCATTCTCCGGAACCGGTTTGTGCGCACACCCTTTGATGATAACGGGCTTGTCTTTGAAATCAGAAACATCCATATGCTCGATCAAACTGGCATATAAGGTTGTTTCTAAGGTTTCCAACGTACCAATGACCGTTTTTGTAGCATACGGTTGAAGGTAGGTGGCGATGAGCATATAGGCCCAAGCAGGCACGATCGCATCGGTAGTACAATGTACCGCTACGTAATGTCCTTCATATTGTGACCAATCGTGTTCTTTGAGGGTCTGTCGGAAGGCTTTTTCCTGTAATACAATGCCCTCCAACAGCCATGGAGAAATGTCTAGAAGGGTTCTCGGGCCTTCCGGATAGAAATCTTCCAGATTAAAGGTTACCAATTTGCTATTCGCGACGCGATTGATAATTTCTCCTTCCATTATAGCATTCCGAGTTCTAGTTTAGCCTCTTCACTCATCAAATCCTGACTCCATGGGGGATCGAAGGTAATCTCTACTTCGGCATCTTTCACCATTTTAATACTTTTCACTTTATCTTCTACTTCTGCGGGAAGACTTTCGGCCACGGGACAGTTTGGCGTGGTAAGTGTCATTAAGATTTTTACTTCCTGATCTTCATTGACCAGTACATCATAAATGAGACCGAGTTCATAAATATCCACAGGTATTTCAGGGTCGTAAATAGTCTTCAATACTTTTACGATCTTTTCACCTAGTTCTTGGGTATCTATTTCTACTGTTGTATCGCTCATAAGAGTAATTATTCATTAAGTTGCGTTTCAAATGCGAGGGCGTAAAGCTTCATTTGTTTGATCATGGAAACCAATCCGTTGGCACGGGTAGGAGACAAATGTTCTTTGAGTCCGATTTCGTCTATAAAATCCGTTTTCGCTTTTACGACTGCTTCCGGAGGTTGTTTTGAAAATACACGAATTAAAATAGCAATGATCCCTTTGGTGATCACGGCATCGCTATCGGCGGTGAAGACCACTTCATTATCCGTAAGCTGAGCATGCAACCAAACCTTGCTTTGACACCCTTTGATGAGTTTATCATCGGTTTTTTCCGAAGGGGAAATCAAAGGCAATGTTTTTCCCATTTCAATGAGGTGTTGGTATTTATCCATCCAATCATCGAATAGGCTAAACTCGTCTACAATTTCTTGTTGTCTTTCGGAAATACTCATAGTTTGTTATTCGTTCGCATTTTGCTTCGTCGCCTGTAATAGAACACTTCTGTCATTCTTGGAATACAGTGTCAATACCTTATCCTGAAGCGCATAAGAACCCGTTTGTCGCAATGCATTCAAATAAGCATTTTCATCATTCATGATCCCGTCACCGCAAGCCTTTTCCGTAACGGCCAGATCAGCGAAAGACAACGAGTACAAGTCTAAAGTGTACTCTCCAAAGAAGCTGTTGCATCCCGTATTTCCGCGAACCGATGTGTCTAACGGAGCAAAGGTGATGTTCATGGAATTGGTGGGAGTACTTAGGGACGCTCCATTAATCCTTGTAATATTGTACGTTCCTGAAAGTTGTACATTTCCGGCAGCATCGATCACTTTTTTAGTTTCATCACAACCTATAAAAAGGAAGGCGCTTACAAAGAATAAAATTACTTTTTTCATGGCGTTAAATTCATGATTACTAATACATCGAAGATACTACAACTTTTGTGCAATTCTGATAAAACTCTGTTAACTAAGCATCATTTGCGCTTTTCGAACGCCTACCACAAGGGCATCTACCTCTTCTTTGGTATTGTAGAAAGCAAAAGATGCACGTACGGTTCCCGGAATATTAAAGTACGCCATTACGGGCTGTGCGCAATGATGCCCGGTACGCACTGCAATTCCCAATTTATCGAGAATGGTTCCGATGTCATAAGGATGTATATCTCCTACGTTGAATGAAATAACCGATGTCTTATCAGGTCCGGTACCATAGATCTTCATGCCTTCGATCTTTAACAATTCTTCGGTGGCATACGCAAGTAAATCGGCTTCATAATTTGCAATAGCGTCAAAACCTATTTGCTGTAAATAGTCGATGGCGGCGCCAAAGGCAATACCACCTGCGATATTTGGAGTTCCGGCTTCAAATTTATGGGGCAGCTCGGCGTAGGTTGTTTTTTCAAAAGTGACTTCGCTGATCATCTCACCACCACCCTGGTACGGAGGAAGTTTTTCAAGCCATTCTTCTTTACCATACAAAATGCCCACGCCGGTTGGACCACACATTTTGTGCGCAGAGGTCACGTAGAAATCAACATCTAAGGCATCTAAGTCTGGTTGGATGTGCGAGCAGGCTTGGGCCCCATCTACAAGAACCGCAGCATCCACAGCGTGCGCTTTTTCAATGAGCGTTTCTATAGGATTAATAGTTCCTAAAGCGTTTGAAATGTGATTTACAAACACCAATTTTGTTTTAGCCGAAAGAACATGTTCCAGTTCTTCCATGGCGAGCGTTCCTTCAGCATTCATCGGTAGCACCTTCAGCGTAGCACCAGTGCGCTCACAAAGCATTTGCCAAGGGACAATATTGCTGTGGTGTTCTAAGGCCGAGACGAGTACTTCATCTTCCGAAGTTAATAGGTTTGAAAACCCTTGCGCCACTAGATTAATACCATGCGTAGTACCCGAAGTGAAAATGACCTCCTGTTTCTTCTTGATATTGAAGTGCTTCTGAATTTTGATGCGCGCCTGTTCATAGGCATCGGTCGCTTCTTGAGATAAGGTGTGCACCCCACGATGAATATTGGCATTATACCTACTGTAGTAATCTACGATAGCATCAATAACAGCCTGCGGCTTTTGCGATGTGGCAGCATTATCTAAATACACTAACGGCTTCCCGTGAACCTGACGAGAGAGGATGGGAAAATCAGCTCGAATAGCAGCGACATCAAACGACATGGATTGTTTTTTACGGTTTATAACTGAAACCCTAGGCTTACACCAATCTTTGCGGCAATTTGCTTGTTGATGCGTGTTTTCAATTCAGGGATCGACACGCTTTCTAAGACGTTATTGGCAAAAGCATACATCAATAAGGCACGTGCCTCCTTTTTGGCAATTCCTCTGGAACGTAAATAGAATAGTGCCTCTTCATCTAATTGTCCAATGGTACATCCGTGCGAACATTTTACGTCATCGGCAAAAATCTCTAATTGCGGTTTTGCATTGATGGTTGCTTTGTCATCGATCAAGATGTTGTTATTCTGCTGAAAGGCATCGATCTTTTGTGCGATCTTATCCACATATACTTTTCCGTTAAACACCCCTGTTGAGGTATCGGCATAGATTCCTTTGTAATCCTGATGGCTTTCGCAATTCGGTTGGGTGTGATGTACAAGTGTGTTGTGATCTACATGCTGTTTGTTCTCCAAGATTGTAATTCCTTTCAGCGTAGATTCGCAACGTTCTCCATTTTGGATGAATTGTAAATTATTGCGCGTTATGTTTCCGCCTAGCGAGAAGGTGTGAACCTTACAATGACTTTGCGTTTCTTGAGCGATGTAGGTAGAATCTATTAAAGATGCCGTGGAAACGTCATTTTGAATTTTATAATAATCAACAATGGCGCGCTTTTCAGCAAAAATTTCAGTAACACTATTGGTCAATACCGCATTGGAAGATAAGCTTTGGTGGCGTTCGATAATTTGCACATGTGCATTTTCTCCAACCACGACCAGATTGCGGGGCTGTACCATAAGGGCAGCCTCAGAACCGGTGGCGAAATTAATGATCTCAATAGGCTTTTCTACTTCCCGATGCTTCGGAATATAGATGTACGCTCCTTCCTTCGCAAATGCTGTATTTAACGAAGTAAGGCTATCCTTTTTTGCGGCCTTATTAAAATAAGCTTCAATGACCGGCTTGTATTTGGGTTTGCTTAACGCGGAAGACAGTAAACAAACATCTACTTTATCATGGGTAGTTTCCGATAGGAAAGCGCTGTAAACCCCATCTACAAAAACGATCTTGTAGGTGTCCACATCATGTAAGAAATATTTCTTGACCTGCTTGAATTCCAGATTATTTTCTGGAGAAGGAAAGATGCTGTAGTCTTGTTTTAATACTTTCGATAACGAAGTGTATTTCCAAGCCTCTTCTTTCTTCGTAGGAAATCCGGCTTCCTGAAATTGTTTGATCGCATCGGTTCGAAGATCATGAATAGGCGAATCTGCTTCCAAATGATCTTCAAAAGCCAAGTACGAGGATAATAATTTATCTTTTAAACTCATGTTGCTCTTTTTTGAGTGTGGTAATTATACCAACTCTTCTTTGATCCAGTCGTATCCTTTCTCTTCTAGTTGATAGGCCAACTCTTTACCACCCGACTTTACGATTTTTCCACCCATCAATACATGCACGTAATCTGGGACGATGTATTCCAACAAACGTTGATAGTGTGTAATTACAACGACTGCGTTGTCTTTGCTTTTTAACTTATTGACACCGTTGGCAACCACCTTAAGCGCATCAATGTCGAGTCCGGAATCGGTCTCATCAAGGATGGCGAGTTTTGGTTCCATCATTGCCATTTGAAAGATCTCGTTACGTTTTTTCTCACCCCCACTAAATCCTTCATTCAAAGAACGTGAAAGGAATTTCCGGTCAATTTCCAGAAGATCTGCTTTCTCGCGTATTTTTTTCAACATTTCACCAGCGGGCATGTCTTTCAACCCTTGTGCCTTTCGTGTTTCGTTGATCGCAGTTTTGATAAAGTTGGTCACCGTTACCCCGGGAATTTCCACGGGATATTGAAACGAAAGGAACAATCCTTTATGGGCGCGTTCCTCCGGGTCTAGTTCTGTGATGTCTTCTCCCTCAAAGGAGATGTCTCCTTCGGTAACTTCAAATTCTTCTTTCCCGGCAATCACAGAGGCCAAGGTGCTTTTCCCTGAACCGTTTGGGCCCATGATGGCATGAACCTCTCCAGGATTGACATCCAGATCGATTCCGTTTAAAATATCTTTATTTGAGACTCCGGCATGGAGGTTTTTAATATGTAGCATAGCTAATTTTTTGTGTCTTTAATCTTTATGTCTGCTGCGGAAGGTTTTTCACTTACGTGTAGAATTTCGGTAATACTCACAACTTTCTCCCATCCCTCACCGGTTTCTTGGCGGGCAGGGTTGTCTTTTAGGACTCCGTTTACGATTACCGGCACCATATCGTACTTGTCTTGTTTTACCTTATCAACACGTGCTGCCAGATCTTTGGCAAGATCGTTTAGTTCTACTCCGTATATGTAGTCGCTGCCATTCAAGACGGCACCATTGTCAACGTAAATAAATTCTCCCCGAAAGGTTTCTGAGGTTTCTTCGGAAACTGTTTCGGTGTTCTCTTCGGTTTGGTTTTTACAAGCTACTACCGAAGTCATTACAAATAATACAAACAAAAGTTTTTTCATAGTGATGTACTTATCCTACAGAGCCTTCTAGGCTGATTTCTAATAATTTTTGCGCTTCTACTGCGAATTCCATCGGGAGCTTGTTTAATACTTCTTTACTGAAACCATTGACGATAAGTGCAATCGCTTTTTCAGTATCAATACCTCGTTGATTACAGTAGAATATTTGGTCTTCCCCGATCTTACTCGTGGTTGCTTCGTGTTCAATTTGAGCGGTCTTGTTGCTCGCTTCAATGTAAGGAAAGGTATGCGCGCCGCATTCGTTCCCCATAAGTAAGGAGTCACATTGCGAGAAGTTTCGAGCATTCTCAGCGCGTGAATTGATCTTTACGAGTCCACGGTAACTGTTTTGCGATTTCCCTGCAGAAATACCTTTCGAAATAATGGTACTTCTTGTGTTTTTACCAAGGTGAATCATCTTGGTTCCGGTATCGGCTTGTTGATAGTTGTTCGTAACCGCGATGGAATAGAATTCTCCAATAGAATGATCCCCTTTCAAGATGCAACTCGGGTATTTCCAGGTAACGGCACTTCCGGTCTCAACTTGCGTCCATGAAATTTTCGAATTGGTTTCGCAAAGTCCGCGTTTGGTCACAAAGTTATATACGCCGCCTTTTCCTTCTTTATTTCCGGGGAACCAGTTTTGAACGGTAGAATATTTAATTTCTGCATCGTCTAAAGCGATCAACTCTACCACAGCCGCGTGCAATTGATTTTCATCGCGCATCGGTGCGGTACAACCTTCCAAATAACTTACGTAACTTCCTTCGTCAGCAATCACCAAGGTGCGTTCAAACTGTCCTGTTCCCGCTTGATTGATGCGGAAATAGGTAGAAAGTTCCATTGGGCACTTTACGCCTTTCGGAATATAACAAAACGAACCATCACTAAATACGGCACTGTTGAGCGCTGCATAGAAATTATCGGTTCTCGGCACAACCGTACCAATATATTTTTTTACGAGTTCGGGATGTTCTTTAATGGCTTCAGAAATGGAGCAAAAAATAATGCCTTTTTCTGCCAAGGTCTTTTTGAATGTGGTTGCTACGGAAACCGAATCCATAACGATATCCACGGCGACTCCCGCTAGTTTCTTTTGTTCGTCCAGGGAGATGCCTAATTTATTGAACGTTTCCAATAGTTCAGGATCTACCTCATCCAGACTTTCGTATTTCGGTTTTTTTGAAGGAGCAGAATAATAGGAAATATTTTGAAAGTTCGGTTTTTCATAGTGAACATTCGCCCAAACAGGCTCTTCCATCTCTTGCCATTGTCTAAATGCTTCCAAGCGCCATTCGGTCATCCATTCCGGCTCCTCTTTTTTCTTGGAAATGGCACGAACAATGTCTTCGTTGAGTCCTACCGGGAAGGTATCCGACTCAATATCCGTATAGAACCCATACTCGTACTCCTTTGTTTCGAGTTCTTTTTTTAAATCGTCTTCGGTAAACTTACCCATATCTTTTTCTGCAATTAATTAAAGCGAAAAACTTTCGCCGCATCCGCATGTTCTGTTTGCATTCGGATTGTTAAAAACAAATCCTTTCCCGTTGAGTCCGCCACTGTATTCCAGCGTGGTTCCAACCAAGTATAAAAAACTCTTCTTGTCAACCACGATCTTTACGGCGTTATCCTCAAAAAGCTTGTCTGTTTCTCCTTGTTCGGAATCAAATTTCAATTCATATGAAAGCCCCGAACAACCGCCACTTTTCACGCCTACGCGTACAAAATCTTGCTGTGCGTTAAACCCTTCTTCAGTCATTAACTGAGAAAGCTTACTTTTAGCGCTGTCGCTCACTTTTATCATGATCGGATTTGTTCTAAAATTCGATGGCAAATATACGGTAAATGGTGCGGTTTCCCATAGACTTCCATCATTTTAGATTGATAGCGCCATAGTTTTAAGCAATAATTAACGAATTTTATTTGCGTCGTTACTTATTGAGGCGGAAGATGTGCTGAATTTGTAATGAATTCGGGGTCTGAGAGCGAAAGTAGAAAGGCTTTCAGATCGGCTTTGTCCTTATCAGTGAGTTGTACGCCTCCTTCTGCGACTTTCTTCATCAGCGGATCGATGGTTTCTGAATAGACCAAACCTTCGCTGTAGTGATCAATGACCTCATCGAGGGTGGCAAAACGGCCATCATGCATATATGGGGCAGTATACGCCAAATTCCGAAGGGTAGGCGTCTTGAACAGTCCGAAATCACGCGGATCTCCGGTGACGTCTCCACGACCCCTGTCGTTAAAAGTTTCGTCTAGTCCGTTGTTGTGAAATATATTGTCGGTCCAAAGCGGACTATTAGGATTTCCGTGGCAATGGAAACAGTCTCCTCGTTCTTCATCTAAAAATACAGCGAGTCCATTGGCTTCTGATTCTGAAAGTGTTGCTTCTCCATTCAAATAACGATCAAATTTTGAATTTCCTGAAATCAACGTTCGCTCAAATTGCGCCAAGGCTTTGGATACCATGGTGGAGTCGATTTGAGAGCTGCCAAAGGCTTGCTCAAACAGGCTTGGATATTCAGGATGGGCTTGAAGAGATGCTACCGCTTGAGACCATGTGTTATGCATTTCAATAGGGTTCGTAACGGGTTCAAAGGCCTGTATTTCCATGGAAGCAGCACTTCCGTCCCAATTGAAAGTTTCATTAAAATTCCATGCGAGATTGATCAAGGGCATGGCATTGCGAAAGCCTGCCTCTCCATCAATCCCGATGCTAAATTGTCGAGGGTCGTCAAAACTTTGCTGCGGTTGGTGGCAACCCGCACAGGCCAGCGTGCCGTCTGCAGAGAGGATGGGGTCAAAAAATAATTGACGTCCCAACGCAACGCCTTCTTCGGTCAAGGGATTGTCCTCCGGGATCAAGGGTGCTGGGAGCTTTTCTTGAAATTGTCTTGGAATTTCCAGTTGAAACGGAGTAGCCTGGTATTCCGCACGATCGTCCGACTGGCAATTCAGAAAAACCATACATATTACAAGCCATATATGTGCTCGAATATAACGCATACTACGGAATCAATACTTCACCTCTGCTAAATACACTGGGTCCATTTTGAGCCATCATTAATTGCGCTTCGTAATTGGGCATTAACATGGTGTAGAGTTCGTTGAGGTTCCATTCGATAGGATTTTCAAACCATTCTGAAATATCAGCTAGAATTAGTAATGAACCTCCTGCCTCGTTATCTTGTACGGTCCAGGAACCTAAATTCACTTCAAAAGAGGTGTCGGTTACTACCGGAGACCCTGAAGAAGTATCGGCTGCCGGGATCGTGTGAAACTGATATGCCGTAACCTCATCGGCATCATTGATGTACTCTCCTTCCAGTTGCATGTAGTGATAGCCTCCACCCAGCATTTCAGGTACGTTCCAAGTGGCTAAGTTCAAATCGGGATAGGCGCCATCAATATTATCTTCGGCTCTAAAACCGAAGGTAAAGAGCACTTCGTAGGTGCCAAAAGGAATATCAACACCGGTTTGAAAAATGGCACTCTCAAGGTCTGTAATGGAGTACAAGTGATAGTCTTTAAGGGCTATTTCTTCTCCTTCAGCATTGCGTAATCGTAAGTTTGAGATCAGGAAACGCAAACGGTCAATACTCATCATCTCTCCGTGGGCGTTGGTATATTTTATGTCATCCATGTCGGCAACAGTAACTGTTTCCTCGTCCCACGTGATTCCAAACGAGACATTCACCGATGTCGTTTCGGGACCTGTATTTTCATCATCATTTCCACATCCCATAAATAGGATGGACACAAGCAAAAGCATTAATACATTTGTTTTCATAGCATATTTTAATTTATTCTTTTTACAAGCAAACCATCTATTCCTCCTTTATTCTCTGAAATATCTAAGTCGGAACTTTCTGTACTTCCTACTAAAATCATCCCGTTATCATAGAGAATTCCGTTGCCAAGATCCAGGGAAGAACCCCCGGCACTTGCTTGGCGAAGGAGATTTCCGGCGGCATCAATAGTGATCATCCAAACATCGTTCTCTCCATTTTTTGAGGAAACATCACCATCATTACTACGGGTAGAACCTCCAATGACGAAAGTGCCACTCTCGGCAGGAGCGATACTGCGAGCCGTTTCGAATTGGCTACCCCCCAAACTCTTTTCCCAGAGTAAGGTTCCTGAATCATCAAATGAGATGATCCAGACATCTGCATTTCCTTTTGGATTTCCAACATCTCCATCATTGCTTCGGGCATCCCCAACGGCAATATAATTTCCTTCAGAAGTAGGAACAATGGCATAGCTTACATCAATGCCACTGCCGCCGAAAGATTTTGTCCAAAGAAGATCTCCGGATTCGGTGATGCGAACCGCCCAGTAGTCGTAGCTGCCTTTACTATCGGTAATATCAAAATCATCACTTTCGGAAGCACCCATCATCAAGAAACCACCATCTGAGGTTTGCACCACATCATAACTACGGTCGTTGTTTGTTCCGCCAAAATAGCGACGCCACAGAAATGCGCCACTGGCATCCATTCGAATTCCCCAAAATTCTCCTACGCCATGACGGGTACCGCTCCTATCGTCATTTCCTTGTCCGCCACTGGCAGAAACGTCTAAATAGCCGGTAGCGAAGTACCCTCCATCACTTGTTTGAATGACTTGAAAGGCTTGATCGCTCCCGGAAAAGCCAAAGCTCTGTTCCCATTGCAAGGTTCCTTCTACATCCAATTTAACGACCCAATAATCGTGAAACCCTCCATTTCCGGTAACGTCGCCGTCATTACTTGAGGTGTAACCGCTTACAATGTAACCTCCGTCTGTCGTAGGCGAAATGGAAGCCGCTTTATCGTCTCCACTGCCTCCATAGGTTTTGCTCCAAATCTTTTCCCCTTCGGGCGTTACTTTTAGCACCCAATAATCGAAGTCGGTTGTCTCCTTATCCACAATGTCGCCGTCCATACTTTTGGTAGCGCCTACCAATACATAGTTGCCATCCGTAGCTCGTAGGATATCTGAAAAACTGTCTTCTAAACTTCCACCGAATGTAACCACAAAATCGGCAGGTTCAGGGTCTGGGTCGGGATCAGGGTCGTCATCTGCTGGGTCGATCACTGAGTCGTCGGTAGTGGTAGGAGCAGTAGGGTCTTCAGTACTACAAGAAAAACTAACGACCGATACTGTCATTACGGTAAAAAGATATATTGCTGTTTTTTTTAGGAGCATCATTATTTATTCCTTGATGAGTCGGTAGGTGTCTGTTTCGTTCAATGAAACAAGGTACAACCCCGACGGCAATGAGGCTACGGAAATGGTTTGGCTAGCGGTCTTGTTTCCAGTAACAGATAAAACCTGTTGTCCTAATACATTATATATGACAATACTTTGAAGGGGTTGTTTGTTTCCGCTAATAGTGAATTGCTCTTGTGCAGGATTCGGGAAAATAACAATGTTCGAGGGGTTGTCTTGAACTCCATTTCCAAAAGTACCCGATTGCCGTACCAAGGTAAACCCAGCATCTCCACTAATGACGATATGATCACTTTCAAAAAACGGATAGACGTTCCAGGCACCGGCAAAACTAGCTTCATTATCCGGTGGGTAGGTGTCGAAAAAGCCAACTTCATTCATGGTTTGGCTTCCAATATCACTAATATCGATCACTCGAAGGCCTGAAGAATAATTTGCTAGGTAGTAAAGATCCCCTTTCACATAGCCATTGTGGTCGATTGATGGATTCGGGCCAAAATATTCAAAGTGTTGTACGGGATTATCAAGATCGGTCATGTCAATAATGATCGTTCTTGAATTAAAGCCGATGTCGCTTTCGTCGAATTCGTCTCCCAAAATAAAATAGCGATGATCTTCCGTAAACCACCCTTGGTGGGTGTATCCCATATTCGAATACGTAGCATCCGAAATATCTATGGGAGCAGCTTTATCTGTTACATCAACAATTGCAACTTTATCATCACTTCCAAAGGCACCATTGCTGCCAATAAAAATTTCACGACCGGTATAATCTGTGTCCGGACCGTTGTAGGTCACTACTTGTCCGTCGTGACTGTAGCCGTCTAGGGTATACCCTCCTTCTCCAACCGGATTTAATGGATCTTGGATATTCACAAAATGCGGTCCTCCATCGAACGTTGTGGTTCCCACCGCATACGCATAGCCTGTGTTGGTATTGATTACTAAGTTATGGGCGTTTCCGAAGTCGTCATAATGAGCATCTTCGGTAAATGTTTCCGGAGGATTTGATACGTTTCGTAACCGTGTCAGATCGAAAATCTGCATGCCGTGACCGGACGCTTCACTCACTATAAAAGCATAGTTGTTGTAAACCTTGATATCGCGCCAAGTACTTGAATCGGTATGTGTTGGAAGCTTCCCGAGATAGATCGCATTCACAGGGTCGGAGAGATCAAAGAAAGCGGTTCCATTATTCAGCCCTATCAGTGCATATTCAATTCCCGTATCAGGATCGGTCCATCCCCAAGAGTCGTTGGCAAAGCTAGCATCCATTTCGCCAGGACTTGCCTGAAAAATTAAATCGTAATCATTACAGTCGAAGCCGCCTGCAGTTCCGCCTTCACAAGGGGTTTGTGCCGTAAGTTGCGTGGTGGCGATACAAAGCAATAAAAGTAGAAAGTGTTTCATGTATGGGTTTTAATGTAGAGAACGAGTTTCTCGGTAAAAAATTTCATTGAGAGGTGTTAACTGTGATCTTCGATGTTTTCAGTCGAAATAAATGCTAAAACCTAACGGTAAAAGTATTCAATCTGTGGCGTGTAGACAATAGGTGTTTAGAATTATTGTGTAAAAGAAAAGAGACTACTTTCTCATGGGTTGAAATCTCTGTATTGCATCGCGTTTCTCTTAGATTCTGTGTATTTTTGTGCTGAAAACTTAGCCGTATGTTCGAAGAGAAAGATAGTGCAAGAACGCCAGTTTCCGAATTGGGAGAATTCAAGCTGATAGATCACCTTACAAAACATTTCAAAATACATCACGATACCACGGTAAAGGGAATTGGTGATGATGCTGCGGTGTTGCAACCGAAAGATAAACAACAATGGGTCGTGACAACCGATCTCTTGGTGGAAGGGGTGCATTTTGACCTAAGTTACATGCCTTTAAAACATTTGGGGTACAAAGCGGTGATGGTCAATTTATCTGACGTGTATGCTATGAATGCTGAAGCAAAGCAACTAACAGTTTCGATAGCGGCTTCTAACAGGTTTCCTGTAGAAGCATTAGAAGAACTTTATGCGGGCATCCTGGCCGCCGCCAATGGATATAAGGTTGATGTCGTTGGCGGGGATACTACGTCTTCTACTTCGGGACTCGTCATTAGTATTACCGCCTTAGGATGTGCGCCCGCTGAAAAGATCACCTACCGAAGTGGTGCCAAAGAAAATGATCTGTTGGTGCTTACGGGCGATTTAGGAGCAGCTTACTTAGGCTTACAGGTGCTGGAACGCGAAAAGCAAGTGTTTCAAGTGAATCCAAAAGCCCAGCCCGATCTGGAACCTTACAGCTACCTTATTGAACGTCAATTAAAGCCGGAAGCGCGAAAAGACGTTCCCAAATTGTTAGATTCTCTTAAAGTGCAGCCTACCGCCATGATCGATATTAGCGACGGATTGTCTTCAGAGATCTTGCATTTATGTAAACATTCACAAACGGGTTGTAATCTGTACGAAGAAAAAATTCCACTAGACCCTCAAGTAATGGCAACTTGTGAAGAATTTGAATTAGATAGTACCACCATTGCGCTGAGTGGAGGAGAAGATTACGAACTTTTATTCACCATTGATGCCGATGATTTTCCGAAGATAAAAGGAAATCCAAACCTTACGGTGATCGGGCATATGACGGCAGCTTCCGAAGGAAGTCACCTGATCACACGGGCGAATACAAAAATTCCGCTTATTGCAAGAGGGTGGGATGGTATGAGCCAAGAAGAGAACTAATCTCGCTACGATACCATGCGTTTTCCTAAATAATTTTCAAAAAGGAGGTTGTTGCGTTCCCAATGTTTTGTGAGTCTTACTAAGGTTCCGTAGCCGTCAGTTGTATATTTTTGACCGCAACAGGTGCATCGGTATTCTTGAATCAAGATCGATTCTTTCTCAATTTTCTTGAGTTGATGTCCTTTTAATTTACAGCGTAGGTGTTTCATGATCGTTTTATTGAGCAGCGATGCGTTTGGATTTTTTTTCGAAAAGTTCAGAGAGAGCCGCGTTGATGGAACGGGATTTGGCATCCAATCGCTCTAAATAGCCCGAAACATTGTCGGTCATTTCTCGTCCACAATGTTTGCAGCGATATTCGTTAATGTGATTGGTAACTTTTCGGGTGACCTTGTAGCGATGCCCTAGTGTAGCGCAAAATAAAGAAGCCACACTGTTGGATTTGAGGGAGGTAGCATTCATAGGTTTGAGTTTTTGTCAATCGAAATATATAAAAATTTCTTAAAAACATCGACAAAAAGCATATTTATTCGATAAAACGCAAATGTTTTTTGAGTTCTGAAGGGTTTTCCAACCAACCCATATGGCTTCCGTCCAAACGAATCAATGGGGTTTTGGTGAGTAGGGCCATATTCTTGGATGCTGAAAATGGAATAATAGGGTCTTCCGCTCCACATATAAGATATTTTGGCCGTTTCCATTGCCGTAAAAATTGAGTGCGGTCTTTTCGTTCTATCATTCCACGAATGGAGGCCTCAATCGATTTTACCTCCATCGCCTGTGCTTTTTTGATCAGCTTTTTTATTTCTGATTCAAAACTTTTGCGAGCGCTTGGCGAAAATAAATTGGTGATGGCCATCGAAATAAAACTGTCTTTGTTCTTTTTGATCACTTGAAGCGCTCGCTTCCTGTTCACAATACGTTCCGGGGAATCGGCCTCACAACTACTATTCAATAAGATTAGACCCTCACAGGCTTGCGGAAACTTTTCGGCGAACGCCAATGCTACGTACCCTCCCATAGAATGGCCCATAACATACGCCGATGTCGTCTGCGTCACGGTCATTACATGAAAAACAACTTCTGCCATATCGGTCATACCAAGCACCTCTTCTCTGAGACCACTTTCGCCGTGACCGGGAAGATCAATAGCAAGGAGCGATAGGTTAGGAGAAAAAGAGTCGTATAGATTACTCCAAATGCTACGATCTTCTAAAAAACCGTGCAAGAGTACGAGGGTCTTCGTCCCTCGAACATCGTGGTCGTAAAAAATGGGAGTCCCGTGAAAATCCGTTTGCATTTTTCCTATCTTGACCACAAATATCCGGCAATGAATCACACCAAACAAACCTTAATTACTGCTTTCGCTTTGTTCTCCCTTTTTTTTGGTGCAGGAAATTTGATCCTGCCTCCTTTTCTGGGATTTCAATCCGGTAGTAATTGGGTATGGGTAGCATTAGGGTTTGCTGTTTCTGCTGTGGTCATCCCTATTTTAGCTATTTATGGTCATGCTCGTCTGCAAGGAAATTTAACTGATTTTGCGAAGAAAATATCTCCCGGAGCAGCCGTAGTCTATGCGATCATTATTTATGCGATCTCGGCTTCATTGCCATCGCCCCGTACGGCTTCGGTAACTTATGAAATGGCCATCGCTCCTTACTTTGAAATCTCTTCTTTGTGGTTCAGTACAATATACTTTTGCCTGGTGTTGCTTTTTGTGCTGAACCGCTCGAAACTGTTAACCCTCATTGGAAAGTTTCTAACGCCGCTTATCATCTTGTTGCTTTTGTTAATTGTTGGAATTGGGGTAGCTACTGAAACCGAAATGATAGCAACCGCAACCTCCAGTCCGTTTAGTATGGGAGTATTAGAAGGGTATCAAACCTTTGACGCCATTGGTGGTGTAGTAGTAGGGGGTGTTATCGTGGTTTCTTTTGCTCTACAAGGAAAGCACACTTACGAAGAAAGAAAACGCATGATCGGGAAAGCGGGACTTTTGGCAGGGGTTGGTCTTTTTGTGATCTATGCCGGGTTGATCGCATTGGGAGCCTTATATGCTTCGGCGTTTGATGGAAGTACACGAACCGAACTGCTTACCTTTTTAAGTATTGAAACCTTGGGCACTTTTGGGGCTGCTTTTTTGGCCGTATTGGTTGCCTTGGCGTGTTTTACCACCGCGGTAGGAATCGTCACCGGTACGGCCGATTTCCTCAAAGGGTTGCTGGGAGATTCCCATACCGTGTTTATCGTAACGGCTATCGTTGCCTGTGTGTTGGGTGTGGCCGTTGGGCAATTCAACGTTGGCTATATTATTGACATCGCGGTGCCGGCCTTGATGATTATTTATCCATTGACCATTATCTTGATCCTACTTAATGTGCTTCCGGAACGGATTACTACTAAGGGAGTATTTCGTGCGGTCGTGTTTGTCACCATTCTCTTTAGCATTCCTGAATTTCTAAGTACGATTCTTCTAGCGGAATCTATCCCGGGATGGTTTCAAAACATCCCATTGTATTCTCAAAATTTAGGTTGGTTACTGCCGGCAGTATTCACTTTTGTAGTAGCACAATTGCTTCGGAAAAATAGGCGGGAGGCTTCAAAATGATCCTTCGAATTGACGTTTTTCGATCATTTAGCCATAAACATTCTATTTTCGAAAACGTTTCCGACATAAAACACTGAAAAATAAAGAGTTGTAAATTTGAAGAAGTTGTGAAAATTTTATTGGTTTCAACTTCTTTTTTTGCTGAATTCACAATAAAGAGATTTGAATTTTCCGAAGTTTATAGGGGGGTCATATTTTATGAGAAGAAGCTTGGGTGCAAGTTGGTACTTCCCTAGATTTGAGTCGGATCTAAAAGCAATAATTATGGCGATTCAGAAACAATATTTAAAAAGCAAGCCGATCTGTAAAGTAACCTTCACGGTTCCGGCCGAAGCAGCGCAAGAAGTTAAAGTAGTAGGAAGTTTCAATGCTTGGAATTCCGAAGAAACTGCCTTGAAAAAACTTAAGAACGGAAATTTCAAAGGCAGCATTAACCTGCCTAAAGATCAATCCTACGAGTTTCGTTACATCATTGATGGTGCGTATACCAACGACGATCAAGCTGATGAATTCTGGTGGAATGATTTTGGCGCTACCGAGAATGGGGTGTTGGTACTGTAACACCAAAATACCGATAGCTTATTGTTTTCTCTGGTTCGTTCTTTTGTAAAGCCATTCGGCCACAAAACAGAAAGCGATGATTCCAACCGCAATGAAGACACCCATTCTATTGCTTCCGAACTGTTGTGTTAAAAGCGTTACGAACGCTAGCGCGCAAAGGAAACATGCTAGGAGATGAATCCATTTCTTTGAGTGTAGTTGTTTATGCCTTTTGTAGCCAACGTAATTCACGATGGCAAAAATCAACAAAAATCCGGAGCTTCCAGCGGTGGAAATGCTCTGTAGGTTGAAGAGGTTTACCAGAGTAACAGACAGTATTGCTGTGATTAAGAACCCAATGGGTTTCCCCCAAAATTTGTGCGTAAAGTATCTCGGCAATTCGTTGTCTTCGGCAATATCATAGTTTACGCGACCACTACCTAATACCGTCGCATTGATAGCAGAGAACGTGGAGATCAAGGCGGTTACGGTAATAATGGTAAAACCAACCTGTCCTAAGGTAGGCTCGGCAGCTTTGGCCAGAACGTAATCTTGAGCGCTTGCAATTTGTTGAAAGGGCAACGCGCCTACCGTTACTATGGCAATTAATATATAGAGGATGATCACAAATCCAACGGCTCCGAAATAAGCTTTTTCTGTGTTTTTCTCTCTGTCTTTTAAATCTGAAATCGAGTTGGCAATCAATTCGAATCCTTCGTAGGCTACAAAAATTACCATTCCTCCCGAAAGCAGAAGCAATGGGTTTTCCCAATTCTTTGGAGTTAATTGCGTCAAATTTTCAGAGTTGGCCGTGAGTCCATAAAAGCCAACACCAATAAATGCCACCAGAATAAATAGCTTAACAATCACGGCCACCGATTCGATGCCGCTAACGAGCTTGACGCTAAGGTAGTTGATCAGTAACGCAAGCAGCAAAATTGCCGATTGGTATATATGCACATCCCATTCTTTGGTACCGGTTAGGGAAAACAACTCTGATCCGTAGGACCCAAAGGCCGAGGCATACAGAGCAAGCATTACGATATAGCTCACCCAAAGTAGGTTGTTGATGCCACCAGCGAAGATGCCGTTCCCGAACTGCTTATTGACAAATGCTACCGTACCTCCATTCTGTGGATATTTCTTTGAAAGTTTGGCGTACGAATACGCCGTAAGCAAGGCGATTATTCCGGCAAAGGAAAAAGCAAGGGGCGTTCCCCCTTTTGCCAAAGAAACAGCGAGTCCAAGAACCGCAAATATACCACCACCAACCATTCCCCCGATCCCAATTGAAATGGCATCTTTTAACCCAATCTCTTTGCTCATAGGCATCGCATTTAACGGGTGCTAGGTATAGCTACGCATTCATAATGCTCTCGATCTCTTCCGCTTCAATAGGAATATTTCGCATGAGGTTAAACGGTTCTCCCGTCTCCTGAATCACAACATCGTCTTCCAAACGAATGCCAAAGCCTTCTTCGGGAATATAGATCCCCGGTTCTACGGTAAAGACCATATTGGCTTTCATGGGCTCCCATAAAATTCCGTAATCGTGAGTGTCGAGTCCGATATGGTGACTTGTCCCGTGCATGAAATATTTCTTGTACGCGGGCCAGTCGGGATCTTCATTGGTCACATCAGCCTTGTCGAGGAGTCCTAATTTCAACAACTCGGCAGTCATCAATTTACCTACTTCCACATGGTACTCTTTCCATAGTGTTCCGGGAATGAGCATTTTGGTCGCTTCTTCCTTCACGTGATTTACGGCCTTATAGACTTCTTTCTGTCGATCGGTAAACCGCCCGCTCACCGGAATGGTACGCGACATGTCGCTGCTGTAATTGGCATATTCGGCCCCAACGTCCATTAAGATCAGGTCGCCGGCTTGGCACTGCTGGTTGTTCTCAATGTAATGCAACACATTGGCGTTGTTGCCGCTCGCAATAATTGGGGTATACGCAAACCCTCTACTTCGATTCCGAAGAAACTCATGCATGTATTCTGCTTCAATTTCAAATTCCCAAACACCGGGTTTCACAAAGTCCAGTACGCGACGAAAGCCTCTTTCGGTGATATTACAGGCTTGTTGCATGAGATCGATCTCAATCGGATTCTTCACGGCGCGTAAGCGTTGCAAAATTGGATTGCTCTTCGCCCAGCGATGTGCAGGATACTGTGCTTTGGTCTTTTTGATAAAGCGATCTTCCCGTGTTTCCGTTTCTACGGCTTGGCGATAATGCTCATTGGTGTTGAAATAAATGGTTTCCGATTGCGTCATCAATTCGAAGAAGATCTTGTCAAACTCTTTCAACCAATAGGTGGTTTTGATTCCGCTTGTTTCCAAGGCTTTTTCTTTCGTCAGCTTTTCTCCTTCCCAAACGGCAATATGTGCATTGGTTTCCCGTACAAACAATACTTCACGATGTTTTTCATCGGCAGCATCGGGGCATAATACTAAAATGCTTTCCTCTTGATCCACGCCCGAGAGGTAAAATATGTCCCGTGCTTGCTCAAAAGGCAGGGTGCTATCAGCACCAATGGGATAAATATCATTACTGTTAAAGACCGCAATACTTTTTGGCTCCATCATCGCCATAAAATCCTTACGGTTCTTGGTAAATAGGTCTCGGTTTATGGGTTGGTATTTCATGATCGCATGTTGTTTTGTTCAAAAATACAGGAAATAACAGAGACCACATAAGGCGAAACCTACTTCACAGATAAATTTTGGTATACGAGGGTATTTCAGTAATTTGAAAAGCGAATAAACGAACCCTCTCATGAAAAACATTTTTACACTATTTCTCGCCGTAGCGACATTTTCTGTCCTGGCGCAACCCGCAGCAACCTCTGCTCAGGATCTAACTTCCGGAGTGGAAAAAATGCAGCAACTCAGTCAGAATTCCATCGTAAAAAATCTTCCTTTCAAAAATATTGGTCCTACGATCATGTCGGGTCGAGTAACCGGACTTGCCGTGAACCCTAAAAACCCTGTAGAATTCTACGTAGGGTATGCAAGCGGAGGATTGTGGTATACCAATAATAATGGTACTTCCTTTACGCCTGTGTTGGATAATAGCGGCACTCAAAATGTAGGCTGTGTGGCAGTTGATTGGAAATCACATACCATTTGGGTGGGCACCGGAGAGGTGAATGCCTCGCGTTCTTCGTATGCGGGAATCGGACTCCTAAAAAGTACTGATAAAGGGGAAACTTGGAATACCATTGGACTCGAAGATGCGCATCATATAAGTGCGATCTTGATCAATCCCAACAACGCTGATGAGGTGCTGGTAAGCGCTACAGGGCATTTGTATTCAGCCAATGACGAACGTGGCGTTTACAAAACCATGGATGGCGGTGTCACTTGGAATAAAACCCTTTTTGTGAATAACCAATCAGGGATCATAGAAATGGAAGCAAACCCAAATAATTTCAACACGGTGTATGCCGCTTCGTGGGATAAAGATCGTAAAGCGTGGAATTTCCGCGGAAGTGGTGACGGCAGTGCTGTTTATAAAAGTACTGATGCGGGAAATACGTGGATAAAAGTTTCGGTGAATGGCAGCGGCTTTCCTACCGGTGAAGGCGTGGGGCGTATTGGTCTTGCGGTGGTAAATGACCAGGTGGTGTACGCAATTCACGATAATCAATTCCGAAGAGATGAAGAAAAAGCTACGCAAAATAATAGCGATATGCTTCAGAAGGAAGATTTCAAAAGCATGTCTACCTCTCAGTTCTTAGCGCTAGATAATAATAAGTTGAAGCAATATCTACGTCAGAATGGATTTCAGGAAAAATACCGACCGGAAAACGTGAAGAATATGGTGCGAAGCGGCACGGTCAAGCCAGAAGATCTCGCCAAATATTTAGAAGATGCTAACAGTATGTTGTTTGACACGCCGGTGATTGGTGCCGAAGTGTATAAAAGTACCGATGGCGGAAAGAGTTGGAAGAAAACGCACGATGGCTATTTAGATGGTGTGTATTATTCATATGGGTATTACTTCGGAAAAGTTCATGTAGATCCCTCAAATGCCGATGCGATCTATATTTATGGTGTGCCCATTCTGAAATCGAAGGACGGCGGAAAGACTTTTACTAGTATCAGTGCCGAAAATGTTCATGCCGATCACCACGCGCTTTGGATCAATCCGAAACGTCCTGGGCATCTTATCAATGGGAACGACGGAGGTGTGAATATTAGCTATGATGATGGTGAAACATGGATTAAAAACAATTCCCCTTCCGTAGGACAGTTCTATTCGGTGAACGTGGATAATGAAGAGCCTTATAATGTGTATGGTGGTCTCCAAGACAACGGAGTTTGGGTAGGTCCGCACACATCAGAAATGAACAATGAGTGGATGCAATCGGGTCAGAATCCGTATCAAGCGATTATGGGCGGTGATGGGATGCAGGTGCAAATTGACAGCCGAAATAGCAATGTGGTGTATACAGGGTTTCAATTCGGAAATTATTTCCGAATCAATCGCGAAACCGATGAACAGCAATACATCCAACCGAAGCATGAGTTGGGAGATAGTCCGTATCGTTTCAATTGGCAAACACCTATTTTGTTGAGTCCGCACAACCAAGATATTCTTTATTTAGGGGCCAACAAGCTGATGCGAAGCATGAATCAAGGAAATGATTGGGAAGCTATTTCAGGCGACTTGACCACCGGCGGAAAGAAAGGGAATGTGGCGTATGGAACATTGACGAGTATTAGCGAATCTCCCTTTCAATTTGGATTGCTCTATACCGGAAGCGATGATGGTAAAATTTATATCAGCAAAAATGCGGGAGGCAACTGGGTGGATATTTCTAAAAACATGCCAGCCAATCTGTGGGTGAGTCGGGTGATCGCCTCTTCACATGATAAAGCAAGAGTCTATGCCACCCTAAACGGGTATCGTTGGGACGATTTTTCGCCTTATGTATATGTGAGTGATAACTATGGACAAACTTGGAAAGATATATCATCAAACCTACCTGCATCTCCGGTCAACGTCATCAAAGAAGACCCCGCGAACGCAGAGGTTCTTTATGTAGGAACCGACAATGGCGCTTGGGTGAGTATGGATCGCGGAAACACTTGGCATCCTTTTGCGGAAGGATTACCTGCAGTGGCGGTACATGACTTGGTGGTTCAGGAGCGTGATAAAGATTTAGTATTAGGAACGCACGGACGATCCTTCTACGTGGCGGATATTTCGTTACTACAAGAAGTAGGAGGCACGCCGATGAACTCCGTTGCGATAACAACGCCAGAAAATGTTCGTTCGAGTCGGCGTTGGGGAAATAGTTTTAGTCCGTGGATGGATGCTTACGAGCCTGAAGTCGCCATTCAGTTTTTCAGTCCGACTTCCGGAAAGGGAAACATTTCGATTACGACCGAAGACGGCACCGAAGTGCAAACAATGGAGGTAAACGCAGACAAAGGAGTGAACCTGATAACCTATGATGTAACGGCTTCGAAAAAAGGGGTGAAGAACTTAGAAAAAGCAGGAACAAAGCTATCCCCGGCTTCTAATGGAGCCATGTATTTGCCTAAGGGAAGTTATACGATTACTGTGTCTGTAAACGGCGTTAAGGACAGTACCGCCTGGGAAGTTCAGTAACTGTTTTTAGAATCAATCTGAATAATACGATAAGCGTTGGAGAAGTTTGGCATTCCCACGTTTGAGCCGTATTTTTGTACGTCGTAAATTTTTGAAAAGAAAACCATAATGGGAATTGTATCTTCTTCCATCGCCAGAAAGGTTGCCATGGCACTTTCAGGTTTATTTCTTGTAGTATTTTTAGCACAACATTTTACCATAAATTTTTCCTCAGTCGTATCACCGGATACATTTAACGAGTGGTCGCACTTCATGGGAACCAATGGTTTGGTGCAATTCGCATTACAACCGGTATTGATCTTGGGGATCATCTTTCACTTTGTAATGGGAATCATTTTAGAGATCAAGAACAACCGAGCGCGTGTTCACAGTTATAAAAAATACAGGGGTAGTGCCAATTCTAGTTGGGCATCGCGAAATATGATCATTTCAGGACTTGTAATCCTCGCTTTTCTAGGGCTACACTTTTATGATTTTTGGGTGCCGGAAATCATTTATAAATATGTAGATGTCAACGAAGCTATGGAATCTCGATACTATCCTGAATTAGTACACAAGTTTGAAAGCCCCGTGCGCGTAGGCTTGTATTGTTTGGCGTTCGTGTTGCTGATCTTTCACTTATGGCATGGCTTTGCTTCTTCCTTCCAAACCATGGGATGGAACAACAAATATTCTAAAGCCATCAAAGGGTTTACCAAATTCTACGCGGTAGCCATTCCGGTAGGTTTTATTTTTATTGCCCTCTACCATCATTTTAATCAACTTCCACACTAAAAAGAGCGATTATGTCGAAAATAGAATCTCATGTACCTAGTGGACCGCTTTCAGATAAGTGGACAAAACATAAAAACGATATTAACCTCGTTAATCCTGCCAACAAGCGAAACATCGATGTGATCGTGGTAGGAACAGGTTTGGCCGGCGGAAGTGCCGCTGCCACCTTAGCAGAATTGGGCTACAATGTAAAAACGTTTTGTTATCAAGACTCTCCGCGTCGTGCCCATTCTATTGCTGCACAAGGGGGAATTAACGCTGCGAAGAACTATCAAGGCGATGGGGATTCTACCTACCGCCTCTTTTACGATACGATCAAGGGGGGCGACTATCGTTCCCGTGAAGAAAATGTATATCGCCTTGCGGAAGTTTCCGCCAATATTATCGATCAATGTGTCGCACAGGGAGTTCCTTTTGCAAGAGAATACGGCGGACTCCTAGACAACCGCTCCTTTGGTGGGGTATTAGTATCACGAACGTTTTATGCGAAAGGACAAACCGGACAACAATTGTTGTTAGGAGCATATGCTGCGATGAACCGACAGATCAACCGCGGGAAGATCCAAAGTTTTACGCGTCACGAAATGTTGGACTTGGTGATTGTTGATGGAAAAGCCCGTGGGATCATCGCCAGAAACCTAGTGACTGGAGAAATTGAACGGCATTCAGCGCATGCGGTGGTAATCGCTTCCGGTGGATACGGAAACGTTTTCTATCTCTCTACCAATGCGATGGGGAGTAATGTAACGGCATCGTGGAAAATTCACAAACGAGGTGCTTATTTCGCAAATCCTTGTTATACGCAGATCCACCCTACCTGTATTCCAGTGTCGGGAGATCATCAGTCAAAATTGACGTTGATGTCTGAATCCCTTCGGAATGACGGTCGGATTTGGGTTCCGAAGAAAAAAGAAGATGCAGAAGCTATACAACAAGGAAAGCTAAAACCTACGCAGTTAAAAGAAGAGGATCGCGATTATTATTTGGAGCGTCGCTATCCGTCCTTCGGAAACTTGGTGCCACGTGATGTGGCTTCCAGAGCCGCAAAAGAGCGATGTGATGCTGGGTTTGGTGTGAATAAGACAGGAGAAGCAGTATTCTTGGATTTTGCTTCCGCTATTATGCGTTACGGAAAAGAAGCGGCAGAAATTCAGAAAATCGAGAACCCTTCCGAAGACAAAATACGCGAATTAGGCGAAAAAGCGATCGAAAACAAATACGGAAACCTGTTCCAGATGTACGAACAGATCGTTGATGAAAACCCATATAAAACGCCAATGAAAATTTATCCTGCAGTCCATTACACCATGGGAGGGATTTGGGTAGATTACAATTTACAAACCACGATACCGGGCTGTTATGCTACTGGAGAAGCGAATTTTAGTGACCACGGTGCCAACCGATTGGGAGCTTCGGCCTTGATGCAAGGTTTGGCCGATGGTTATTTCGTTCTTCCCTATACTATTGGTGATTATTTGGCGGACGATATCCGTACCGGTGCCATTTCTACGGAGCTTCCCGAATTTGAACAAGCGGAACGTGAAGTGCGAGAGCGCCTTCAGAAGTTGGTCAATAACAATGGAACCAAATCGGTAGATCATTTCCACAAACGACTTGGAAAGATCATGTGGAATAAAGTTGGCATGTCTAGAAATGCACAAGGGCTTCAAGAAGCGATTGCCGAAATTCAAGAATTACGAGAAGAATTTTGGGAGAATGTTCGTGTGCCGGGCGAAATGGACGGAATGAACCAAGAGCTTGAAAAAGCAGGTCGCGTGGCCGATTTCTTAGAATTAGGAGAATTGTTTGCTAAAGATGCGCTGCATAGAAATGAATCATGCGGAGGGCATTTTAGAGAAGAATATCAAACCGAAGAGGGAGAAGCGCTTCGAGATGATGAGAATTTTATGTACGTCGCCGCTTGGGAATACAAAGGAACACCCAGTGAGGCCGTATTGCACAAAGAAGAATTAAATTACGAAAACATCGAGGTAAAAACTCGTAGTTATAAATAAAAGCGGATTGTTATGAAGCTGACTTTAAAAATTTGGCGTCAAAAGAATGCACAAGCAAAAGGAAGTTTGGAAACCTATCAGGTAAATGATGTCGATGGGGATATGTCCTTTTTAGAAATGCTGGATGTATTGAACGCAGACCTCATTGAGAATGGGCAGGATCCTGTAGAATTCGACCACGATTGTCGTGAAGGAATCTGCGGAAGCTGTAGCTTGCAGATCAATGGGCGCCCACACGGCCCGAAACGTCATATTACCACCTGTCAGTTGCACATGCGTAGTTTTAATGATGGTGATACCGTAGTGATCGAACCTTGGCGCGCAAAAGCGTTTCCGGTGATCAAGGATCTAGTGGTAGATCGTACGGCCTTTGATCGCATTCAACAAGCGGGAGGATATATTTCTGTCAATACCTCTGGAAATACCATTGACGCCAACTCTATTCCGGTAGAAAAAGACGATGCTGATGAAGCTTTCAATTCAGCCACCTGTATAGGATGTGGTGCCTGTGTGGCGGCATGTAAGAATGCCAGTGCCATGTTGTTCACTTCCGCGAAGGTGAGTCAGTTTGCCTTGTTGCCACAAGGAGAGGTAGAAGCCTCACGCCGCGTGTTGAATATGGTGAATCAAATGGACAAAGAAGGGTTTGGTGCCTGTAGTAATACCGGCGCTTGTTATATTGAATGTCCAAAAGATATTTCGTTAGAAAACATCGCGCGGATCAATCGCGAGTACCTAAAAGCAAGCGTAGAAGGGTAATTCTTGATTCCATGAAACTTTATCCCGTTGGCTAAAAAAGTCATCGGGATTTTTTTTGTTTCTGCGGAAATAGAATTAATAGACGGTTTGCCTTGTTAGTTGAGGGAGCTTTTCTATATTACTTTCTATGAAATTACCACAAAAACTGCCCGAAGTAGGCACCTCGATATTTTCTGTAATGAGTTCAATGGCGCAAGAATACGGCGCTTTGAATCTCTCGCAAGGATTCCCCAATTTTGAAAGCGACCCAGCGCTGATCGCGTTGGTTTCTGAAGCGATGAATGCCGGTCATAATCAGTATGCCCCAATGCCGGGGGATGCTTCATTACGACAGCAGATTGCCAAAAGTATCCAGCAATTACACGGAAAAGAATACCATTGGGAGCACGAAATTACCATCACTTCAGGCGCGACAGAAGCCTTATTTGTTGCTTTTGCAACGACCTTAGAAAAAGGAGATGAGGCAATTATTTTTACACCCGCATACGATAGTTATGCGCCAAGCATCTCGTTGTTTGGAGCCAAACCAGTACCGGTTCAATTAAAAGCGCCTTTATTTCAGCCCGACTGGAACGAAGTAAAGGAGGCGTTGACATCTCGAACGAAAATGATCGTGATCAACTCTCCCCATAACCCAACAGGGATGGTTTTTTCAAAGGAAGATATGGAATTACTACAAGAACTTGCAGTAACTAATGATCTATTAGTAGTGAGCGATGAGGTGTACGAACATATTATTTTCGACGAAAACGAGCACCAGAGTGCTGCCCGTTTTGAAGGCTTGGCAGATCGCACGTTTATTACAGCATCCTTCGGAAAAACTTTTCACAACACAGGTTGGAAAATAGGGTATTGTGCGGCTCCTAAACAATTGATGGACGCCTTTAGAAAGATCCATCAATTTACGGTTTTCAGTGTGCATCATCCCACCCAAAATGCCTTTGCAGCTTATTTGGAGCATGGAGAGCGGTATGCAACGCTAGGAAAATTCTATCAACAAAAACGCGATCTGCTGTTGCAAGAAATTGCATCTTCAAGATTTAAGAGCATACCTTCGGCCGGGACCTACTACCAGCTATTGGATTTTTCAGAAATAACAGACGAATCCGATATCAATTTCGCTGAAAGACTTACCAAAGAACACCAGATCGCAACCATCCCTACGTCAGTGTTCAATGCAGATGGCGCTGACTTCAAGTTGTTGCGCGTGTGCTTTGCAAAAACAGAAGAAACCCTTAAAAAAGCAGGATCAATCTTACGATCCATTTAAGATTTGTTTCGACTCGTTTATAGATAATCCGTAACGAAATAGCTATCTTTATCACATGAAGGACGCACTATTTAATGCCATACGCGCCGGGGAATTGGCGCAGGTACAACACCTATTGAGCGAAAATCCGGAACTCGTGAAAGAAACCGATGCGCGAGGTTCAACACCCTTGCTTCTGGCAACCTACTACGGTCATGAAGGGATCACCGCAGCGATCATTGAAAAAGATGACAATCTAGACCGTCAAGACGCCTCCGGCAATACTGCGTTGATGGGCGTTTGCTTTAAAGGATATCACAATATCGCAAGCATGTTGCTTGAAAAAGGCGCACAAGTGAATATCACAAATTTTAATGGCGCTACCGCGCTTATTTTTGCTGCTACCTTCGGCAAGGCAGATATTGTTGCTTTATTGGTGGAGCACGGGGCAAACCCCACGATTGCTGATGATAAAGGGAATACCGCCATGGATCATGCTAAAATGCAAGGGCGTACCGATATTCAAAAACTTTTAGCGTCTGCATAATGCAACAAGAACTCCAAGTTACCATCGTTCAAACAGAACTTCACTGGGAGGCTCCTGAACAGAACAGAGAACGCTTCAGCAACCTCCTGTCAGGTATAGAGGCTACCAATTTGATCGTGTTACCGGAAATGTTCACCACAGGGTTCACTATGAATGCAAAAGCAGTAGCGGAACCTCCAAAAGGTGCTACGCTTCAATGGATGCAACAACAAGCTAAAAAACATCAAGCTGCAATTACAGGGAGTATTGTGGTAAGTGAAAATGAACATTTTTACAACCGACTTTATTTTGTGAAACCGGACGGCACTTTCTTCAAATACGACAAAAAGCATACGTTTACCCTTGCTAAAGAACACCAAACCTATACCGCCGGGACAGATCGATTAGTTGTTGAATATTTAGGTTGGAAAATCTGTCCGCTGATTTGTTATGATCTACGATTTCCTGTATGGTCTCGCAATACGGTAGACTACGATGTGTTGCTTTATGTGGCGAATTGGCCTGAAAAACGAGTGCAGGCATGGGATGCTTTGCTTAGGGCAAGGGCTATTGAAAATATGGCGTATTGTGTGGGCGTAAATCGTGTTGGGATGGACGGAAACGATCACCCTTATGTGGGGCACTCGGCTTTCTATGATGTTTTAGGGAATAAGTGTTCAAAAGGGTTTGAAGGAACTTTTGTGGAAACCATCGCCCTTCAAAAAGACTCGATAACTACTCTTCGGGATCAGCTTCAATTTTTACGGGACCGGGATTCGTTTCAGTTAACGTAAATGTTTCACTGCGGGTCCAATTGGCACGCACTTCAATTTGTTTTGGATAAAAAACAACCCGTTCGGGCTGGCGGCGCTCCAAGAAGGAACCGGCATCCCAAACCTTATTGTTGTTCGCATCAAAAGTGAGTCGAATAAAATAGTTGCCGGGTGGAATATAATCAAAAGTGATTTCACGGTTTTCGATGAGGTATCGTGACGTTTGGACCTTATAATTTGTGTTCAGTAGCTCGACGATGACCGGCAGTTCCTCTATATTTTTTATGCTGAATAGAATGGTGCCGTAATCTGATTCTGCCATGGTTCTCACACCGAAGCTTAGCGTGTCATTCGTCGCATCGAAAAAATCTTCAAAGGCTCCGGGAAGGAGATCTATGGTATAACGTTGTTCGTGCACTTTATCAAAAATAACTTGAGCGGTATTGTCCATTTTATTGATACGGATATCATGGGCAATGACCACAGAATCTCTGTTCGTTACCTTTATTTTTTCAGCATCAAAACCTGTCAAAGGCGTATTGGCAGCAAGTTTTACTGTGTCCCTTGGAAGGATGCTCGAAGTGCCCAAACGCTCTAAGGAAAGGGAGTCACGGTAAAGATCTTTCATTCGCACGGTTAGGGTGTCCAACCGTTCTCTGTTCTTCGCCAAAAAATATAAGGTGTCCTGTTGTTCAATATCAATTGCCGGTTTAAACCAATAATGCAATGTATCTTTTTCGCGATCGCGGTATGCAACAGACGTAAAATTGTCGGGCAGTTCTGAAATAGGAGAAATGGAAAGCGAATCCCCATCTCCTGTATAGCCAAAAACGATATGATACTTACTTTCATGAGACGGGCGCGCGGGCTCGTAGTCGATGCTCTCTTTGAACAAAGTAAGGTCGTAAGAGCTGTCTGTAGGAAGCGTTATCAATGATTTTTCAAAGGCAATTTCATCTAGTTCTGGTTGGAAGGTATAATTGGCAGAGCCCTCCCGAAGCGCAACCAGTAGATACGTACCTTCTTTTAAATTTGTAAGTTCATAGGTATACGTGCTGTCTTTGGTTGCGGCAATGTACGTTGGTTTTTCCTTGTAAATAATAGAATCGGTAAAGTCTTCTTTCACTTCATATAATAATACTGTTGCAGCACTTTGCGGCGTTATTCTGCGTGCATCCCGTACCGAACCGGCAAGCCGTAGGCTGTCAATATAGTCTCCCGTTGAAAATACATATTTGAAGTATTCAAATTCATTGCCCTCATTATTGTCAACAATGCTTTTTCCAAAATTGATACTGTACGTAGTGTTCTCTCGTAGAGTGTCTGAAATTTTTATTCGCAATTGCTTGGAAGTACTTATAGGAGTGATTTCAGGATCGTATTTTAAAGGAGGAGAAATGATTAGGTTCTGCTGAAGTTTTTGCAGTTTTATGTATTCATCAAACCTGATAATAATCTCATCTTCATCAAATTGGGTGCTGAAATTTTCGGGACTACTACGCACGATTATAGGTGGAATAGTATCTTTAGCTCCGCCGGATGGAGTTCCTTTTTTGGCACAATGGGTCATGGTCATAAGGAGCACGAAAACCCATATAAAATCACGATAAAATCCTTTCATCGTAGCAAAATTACACAATCTTTCTTAGGCAATTGCTATGGTTGCGATGCTAAGTGTTGCGTTTGTATCTTCTAGTAAACAATTGCCACAGCGTTCTAAGGTGGCCCCCGTTGTTACAATATCATCCACCAACAATATGTGTTTTCCAAGAACCTTTTCTTTCTGTTTGAGGGTAAAAACCTCAGTTCCGCCAAAGCGCGATAATCTACCTTTGAATACTTGAGAGTGTGCAGCGGTAATTTTTAACAGGATGTTTTCTTCGAAAGGAACTTGCAAAGCACTCGCAATTGCATTTCCAAAGCCTGTCACTTGGTTGTAACCACGTTTACGCAATCGTTTCTTGTGCAGCGGAACAGGGATTACAAGATCAACGGTTTGAAATTCGGGCGTTTCTCTTAATTCGTTGCCTAACCAATGTCCAAAAAAAGCACTTAAAGAGTCTTGTCCACGATATTTCAGATTGTGAAGGACCTGTTGCGTGATGCCGTATTTTTCGAACTTCAATAATGCGGTTGCATGTTCAACAAGCAACCGCCCAAACCACAATTTTTTAAGAGCATCATCCTGATTTCGGTGATGGCAAGCCAGGGGTAATGCGTGTCGGCAACTTACACAGAGCACTTCTTTCGGCTTGGTTAATAGCGCCTTACAGCCACTACATTCCGCCGGAAAGAGCAGATTTAACATAATTTTTGTTTTTTTATTATTTCCTAAACGTTCTGGGAGAGTTGCTCTTAGTACTTTTGATGACTATCACTAATCGAAATGTTATGACCGCTGAAAATAGCACTAACAAATTTAAGATTTTAATTGGAGTCTTATCGGCATTGCTAATTGCCTTAGCTGTGTACACGGTGTTCTTATACAATGATAAGGAGACCAATATTGCCAGCTTAGAGCTCCAAAAGGCAGAGATTGAAGATGAATTGGAGGGCTTGATCGCAAATTATGATGAAGTAATTCAAGATAACGAATTGAAGGACAAAGATCTTTTGGCAGCAAGAGAGCGAATTGAGGTCCTATTAGATTCTGTGAAAGATGCAGAAGCAAATGTTGCCCTTATCAAACGGTATAAGAGTGAAGTAGGCCGACTCAAACAAGAACGAAAGTTGTTGTTTCAAAAAGCAGATAGCTTGATAAAAGCCAATCAAATGCTAGCTGTAGAGCGCGATAGCGCCAATACGATGCTCAACGAGACGATCAAAGTGGTTGACAGCGTAAGTTTGTCTAATGAAGAACTTTCCGAAACGGTAAAGAAAGCAGCGGTTGTGAATGCCGTTGATCTACGAGGGGAGGGGGTCATTATTAGAAATAGCGGTCGTGTGGTAGATACGCGACGCTCTAGTAGAGCAGATAAAGTACGGGCTTGCTTCACGTTGGCACCGAATCCGGTGGCAACTGCCGGAGAAAGAATCTTGTATGTGCAGGTGATCAACCCGAAAAACAATCTATTGGGGCAAAAAGGTATTTTAGAGTTTGAGAATGGAATTCTTAACTACAGCAAGAGTACCAATGTTTTTTATGAGAATGAAGAACTCGATGTTTGTGTACTGGTAGATGCTGTGGAAGACGATCTGGTGGAAGGCGTCTATCGAATCAATGTTTTTGATGGATCTAATCAGATTGCAACGACCACCATGGAGCTTCGATAGAATTCCCTTTAAAAAAGTATAAAAACCGTTACCATGGATGGTAGCGGTTTTTTTATTTTTGTTCCATGGCAAACAACGACGACCAATTTAAGAAAGTAGTATCTCATGCGAAAGAGTATGGGTACATCTTTGCTTCCAGCGAAATCTATGACGGGCTTAGTGCCGTGTATGACTACGCACAGAATGGAGCAGAACTCAAGAAAAATATCAGAGAATACTGGTGGCGAAGTATGGTATACATGCACCAGAATATTGTTGGAATAGATGCAGCGATCTTGATGCATCCTACCACATGGAAAGCGTCCGGACATGTGGACGCCTTCAACGATCCGCTGATTGATAATAAGGATTCTAAAAAGCGCTATCGGGCGGATGTCCTAGTAGAAGATTATGCCGAAAAATTAGAACAGAAGGCGCTAAAGGAAATTGAAAAAGCCAAAAAACGTTTTGGAGATGCCTTTGATGAACCGCAGTTTGTGAGTACTAATGCTCGCGTGCTTCGGTATCGTGGAGAGGCGAAAGCAGCTGTAGAGCGCTTAGCGCGATCTTTGGAAAAGGAAGATTTGGCAGATGTAAAAGCGTTGATTGAAGAATTAGACATTGCAGACCCTGAAACGGGAAGTAAGAACTGGACCGAAGTGCGCCAATTCAATTTAATGTTCGGGACAAAATTAGGAGCTTCCGCAGAAAGCGCAACCGATCTTTATTTGCGCCCGGAAACTGCTCAAGGAATCTTTGTAAACTTTCTGAATGTTCAAAAAACGGGTCGGATGAAGATTCCCTTCGGAATTGCCCAAACGGGAAAAGCCTTCCGAAACGAAATAGTAGCGCGTCAATTTATCTTCAGAATGCGTGAATTTGAACAAATGGAAATGCAATTCTTTGTTCGTCCTGGCGAAGAATTGAAGTGGTATGAGTACTGGAAAGAAACCCGACTAAAGTGGCACCTGTCTCTGGGAATGGGAGAAGAGAACTATCGTTTCCACGACCATGAAAAATTAGCACACTACGCCAATGCCGCAGCAGATATCGAGTTTAATTTTCCTTTCGGATTTAAAGAATTAGAAGGGATACACTCCCGAACCGATTTTGATCTGAAAGCGCATGAGGAACACAGTGGTAAAAAGCTGCAATTCTATGACCCCGAACTCAAAGAGAACTACGTACCTTATGTGGTAGAAACCTCTATCGGGTTGGACCGAATGTTCTTAGCTGTCCTCAGTCATTCGCTGGAAGAAGAAACCCTAGAAGACGGAAATACCAGAACCGTACTAAAACTTCCTGCTATATTAGCACCTGTAAAAGCTGCAGTCTTGCCACTAGTTAAGAAAGATGGGCTTCCCGAAATCGCACAAGAGATTATTGATGAGCTTCAGTGGGATCACAATGTCATCTATGACGAAAAGGATGCGGTGGGAAGACGTTACCGACGTCAGGATGCTGCAGGAACGCCATTCTGTATTACCGTAGATCATCAAACAAAAGAAGACCGTACCGTTACCTTGCGAAATCGCGATACTATGGAACAAGAACGACTTCCTATATCAGCGTTAGCTAGCAAAATTTCGGAAGCAGTCTCCTACAAAACTTGGTTGGCATAAATTGCACGCTACCAAAAATTTAGTGTCGCTGCGTTAAAGACGGTTCAAAACTAGTCTAGGTTAAAGAATTAATGTATTTTTAACACGAATTAATAACTCTTTAACTAAAAAACTATCGAAATGAAAATTACTAATTATGCAGTGGCGATGCTATTCCTATTCTCTTTTGGAATGGTTTCAGCTCAGGATGCTGAAGGGCCATCTGACTTCGGATATATTGAAGGTCCGATTGTGGTACCAAGTATTGCAGAGCAGATGCGAAACGGAACTTTTCAGGAGGCAGACAACTCCCTACGAGCAGGACATCCTAAACGCCGACACGGAAATACAGTGGTACCCGGAAAAGGGAAGCCAACAGGAAATGATCCTTTAATGGGAACTCAAGCAAGAGCTCCTCAGCGTGATCCAGGAACAATTATCTTAGAATTTTTAGCGGACGTTTCACAAGCAACACCTTCTGATCCAACAGGTGCTGCCGGTCCTAACCATTATGTAGCAGCCTGGAACTCGGCGTTCCGAATTTTTGACAAGGATGGAAATCCATTAACATCAGAAGCTTCCCTAGCAACAATTTTTCCAGGGAATGCTATCGGAGACCCTATTATATTCTATGATGCTGTTGTAGATCGATTTGTTATCACCGAATTTGATAACAACCCGAACGGATTTAACGTAGCCGTATGTCAAGGACCTGACCCCGTGAACGATGGTTGGTACGTATATACTACTGGTTTTGGTACTGGAGCATTCCCTGACTATACGAAATTTGCCTCTTTCGGTGATGTGTACATGGTAACTGCGAATATTAGTAGTGGTAATCGCGTTTTTGCGGTTGAAAGAGACGAAATGATCCAAGGAAATCCAGCGCAATTTATTGCTTTTCCACTTCCTGGAATCAGCACTTTTGGTTTCTATAGCCCACACGCTTTCCACACCACTGACGACGAACAAGCGCCTCCAGGAACACCTGTTCCTATCGTCTATATGCAAGATGATGCATGGGGTGGCGTTGCAGATGATCACCTAAAGATTTGGAGTGCGACTGTAGATTGGGATACCCCTGCCAATTCTTCCATCTCAACAGCGCAAGAAATTACCGTAGCTGACTTTACAGGAGTTTTTGACGGTGGATCTTTCTCTAACCGTCCGCAAGGAGGTGGTGTTGATATCGATGTGCTGCAAGCAACAATGATGAATCAAGTTCAATATCGCCGTTTTCCTGGCTATAACTCTGCTGTGATGAATTTCGTAGTAGACGTTGTTGCAGGAGGTGGTGAGAAGGCTGCGATTCGTTGGTATGAGCTTCGTCAAGATGCTGATGGTGACCCATGGACGATCTTCCAAGAAGGAACCTATGAGGCTCCTGATGGTAAAGATGCCTATTCTGGAACCATGGCGATGAACGGTGACGGTGATATTGCAATTGGATACTATACGTCTTCATCGACAGACAGAATTCAAATGAATTTCACAGGACGCTTTGCTGAAGATGCTTTAAATGTAATGACAGTTGATGAAACACCATTAATTCTAAGTACAAACTCGAACCCAAGTAACCGTTTGGCTGATTATACGCACTTAACTGTAGATCCTTCAGATGATACTACATTCTGGTATATTGGCGAAACTTTCAATCCGGTTCGTCGCGACCAAGCATTTCACTTTAGCTTAGAACCTGAATTTAGCGTATCAGATGTTGCCATCTCAAATGCAGATATGCAAGTATTGACGCTTCCGAATAACAAGTTTGAAGTTATCTTAAACACAAGTTACGACGGAACGGTAGCAATGAGCGTTATCGATATTCAAGGAAGAACAGTGATTTTCAATAACCTTAGCAAAGAAGGTTCTGCTTACAAGCATACGATAGATATGTCATATGCTGCTGCTGGAGTCTATTTGGTAAAGATTGGTAGTGAAGAGTTGAACTCTTTCCAAACCGCAAAGATCATTGTGAAGTAAGCATAGCAACGTTTTACTAAAACGAATAAAAGAGAGGAGTTTTTACTCCTCTCTTTTTTGTATAGCAACTACATTCACAGGATTTGCTTTCTCACATCGGTTCATCATGCGCATACCTGCATATTGCACCCAAATTTTCATGCCATCCTTTTTATAGGCTTCTTCTAGATTAACAGGATCTAGAAAGTAAGAAGGTTCTTCATTTTCAATTTGAATGGTATACGGGCAATCGTTTTCTGCTTCAGAATAAACAATTGTTCCGGCCTTGAAGCCTTCTTCCATCATTTTTTTTGCAGTGGCATTCACAGTCATTTGATTTTCTTCTTTTGGGGTATCGGATGTATTTTTGGTGGCATCACATTGTGCCAAAAAGAAAACGGATACGAGTAGAAAGGATGTTTTTAAAAAAGTTGTCATAATATTAGATGGTTTGGTTTTCCGCTAAGTAATTTACAAATAATGTGCCAGCCAATTGCGATGAATTCCGAAGCAACCATCATAGAATTCCAATTAAAATTAAAAAAATGAATTTAAAATGTTGAAATACAGATCATTGTGTCGAAAGTTAAAAGAAATACAAAAATTGACAATCTATGGTCGGTGTTGTATTTTAGGAAACTCGTAAATGTTAATATAAACTAAAATCGAATGAAATTTAATTACTTAGTAGCATTGCTTTGCTTTTTTACGCTATCAGCAGTGTACGCACAACAAAATGAAGGCCCCATCTATGTAGGCACCGTTGGAGACATGGAATATGTTCCTTCGATTGCTTCTCGTGGAAATTTAACACCTGCCGTTACGGTAGACAAAGAAGCCCAAGATGGTCGTTCATCTCGCCCGGAAGTAGTGCCCGGAAAAGATCCCCAAGTAGAAGATGATTTCTTCGCTCGTAATGCCCACAGATTGGCAAGTAAAATTCCTGCGAAAGCACCAATTTTAGTGTTTGATGCTGCGCAATCCAGTTCGCAACCTACCGACCCATCTTTAGCGGTTGGACCCGATCACGTCTTTGTGGTATTCAATACCGGGTTTATTATCTATGATAAAGACGGAAACGCGCTTACCGGACAGATATCACCAAACCCAACCATTTTTCCAAATGGAGGCTGTTGCGACCTTACGGTATCTTATGACAGTGCCGTAGACCGCTGGGTGCTTTCCTTCCTTGGAGGAGGAGCGCAGATCGCAGTTTCTGACGGTCCAGACCCTATCAATGATGGATGGTTTACATATACGATTCCTCAGATCAATGATTATCAAAAACTATCCGTTTGGAGTGACGGTTATTACATCACAGATAATACCAGTTCTACCAATAAAGTATGGGCTTTGGAGCGGGATGAGATGTTGGTAGGAAATCCCTCTGCTCAGATCCTTGGGTTTAACCTTCCCGGTATCGTAACCAGTGGTTTCTTTAGTCCGCAAGCCTTGAACGTTACCGATGACACCATGCCTGCTGCCGGTGGTGCTACAATTATCTACCTTCAGGATGACGCTTGGAGTGGTGTTACTGAAGATCACGTAAAATTATGGACGATCGATGTAGATTGGGACACGCCTGCTAATTCAACGGTATCAACGCCTACAGAGCTTACAGCAACGCCTTTTATCTCTGTATTTGATGGAGGAAGCTTTTCTAACCTAACACAACCGGGCGGAGGAGTTCCCATTGATGCGTTACAGGCTACCATCATGAACCAAGCACAATTCCGAAAGTTTGGAACACATAACTCGGCGTTATTCAATTTCGTCATTGATGTAGATGCTTCAAGTGGTGAAAAAGCCGCCGTTCGCTGGTATGAATTGCGCCAAGATGATGACAACCAACCATGGACAGTCTATCAAGAAGGTACTTACGTGGCACCAGACACCCCAACAGGTGGTGAAAAACACGCTTGGCACGCCAGTATGATGATGGACCTCTTCGGAAATATTGGAATGGGATATTCTGGTATGACCGTAGATCCTAATGATCCAAATGAAGTTCGTGTAAGCTCATATTACACCGGTCGTTTTGCCGGAGATCCTTTAGGAACGATGACCGTTGCTGAAGAATTGATCGCCAATGGAAACCAGAATATTCCAGGGCTTCGTTACGGAGATTATAGTAAGATCGATATCGACCCAAGTAACGATAAGACCTTTTGGTTTATCAACGAGTATATGAATAGCGGTCGTAAAGATGTAGTAGGGGTGTTTCAAATTGCTCCCGACTTCAATAACGATACGGGTGCTATAAACATTGATGAGCCGAATGACGGACTTTTAACCGCAATGGAAGAAGTAACAGTAACCATCTTTAACTTCGGATTGGATTCACAATCAAATATTCCATTGACCTTAACAGTAGATGGATCTACGATTGCAACGGAGACCTTTACGGGTACTATCCCTTCTGCTACTTCAGCACAGTATACCTTCACGGCTACGGTTGATCTTTCTACGGAAGGAGAAACCTATGAGATCTCGGTAGAGACCGGGTTACCAACCGATGAAGATAATTCTAACGACTCAGTAACAAAAGAAGTGACGCACATCTTCGCCAATGATCTAGGTGTAACAGAAATTACCGCACCGGAAAGTGGAGAAGGACTAGGGGTAGAACCAGTGACCGTGACGATTGAAAACTTTGGTGGAGCTGTACAATCTGATTTTGACGTTTCCTACAGTATTGATGGGGGAACGCTTGTAACCGAAACAGTAGCAGGACCTATCAATCCTGGAAGTACGCTTTCGTATACCTTCACACAAGATGCTGATATTTCAGGAGTAGGATCCTATGAATTTACAGCTTCAACAGACCTTACAGGGGATGCCGTTGCAGCAAATGACAGCAGTACGAAAACCGTTGAAAATATTGCTTGTCTTTCTGGAGAGAACGACACGAATTTCCCAATTGGCCCTAATGCAGGGACGGTTACAGAGTCTGTCATTACGTATGACAATGATTTCTTAATCAATGATGTTAATGTAACGTTGAATCTAACACATACCTTCACTGGAGATCTTGATATTTTCTTGGAAGGTCCAGATGGAACGATTGTAGAACTTTCTACAGACAATGGCGGTAGTGGTGACAACATGATCAATACTACTTTTGATGATGATGCAGCCGATCCTATCACAGGAGGAACTGCACCGTTTACCGGTTCTTTCCGTCCGGAAGGAAGTTTATCCGACTTTAACGGCTTGCAGTCTGCAGGAGATTGGACGCTCCGTATTACCGATGATGCGAATCAAGATGGAGGACAATTGCAAGATTGGACCCTACAGATTTGTAGCGACGAGTTATTTGATATTGTTACGCCAGGATTCACTGATGGTTCTGAATTGATCATCATTAATCAAGGAAATGATCAGTATCAATTACAGTTACTTACTACGCAAGTAACAGAGCGTTTGGAACTTACTGTAATGAACATGTTAGGACAAACCTTGTTGAGCCGTCGCGTTGATAACGAAAACGGAACCGGATACGAGTACAACCTCGACATGTCTTATGTGGCATCAGGAATATATATCGTACGTCTTGGAAACAAGGATTTTGGTAGTATCAAACGAATTATCGTTCAATAGATCATCTATCATTTTAAGAAGAAAAGGCGCTTCTTGTGAGCGCCTTTTTTTATTAGAAAAATGCTCGAAGTTGAACACTTCCCGTATGAATGGTTTTGGTATTTTCACTTTTTCTTCCGAAGTACGAAAGGTTCGCATCCAAGTATTTTGTGATCCGCTTCTGAAACAAAACGTTCCACGTATAATTCGTGCCGGGTTGCAACCCTTCTAACATTTGATACGCTACCGGCGAAAAGGCACTTCCGTCAAAGGCATTGTCGATATACTTGAACTCTCCATTGATGGAGATCTTCTCCACATTATTGTAGGCAAAAGATACTCCTAAGTTCTGTTGTAGCAATTCCTCCCTTAGCCCTAAAAGATTCTCCTTTTGCACCCATTGGTAAAAAACATCAAAACGGGTCTGCTGGCTCGCTAAAAATGAGAGCTTCGGAAAGACATCTCGTGTGTCTAACTCATAATTTCGGTTTGAAAAATTCTCACTGATACTCTCGTTCGTACTCAATGCGCCTTTTAGCGTCAGCAACCACTGCTCCCAAAATTTATGATTGATGTTAAGCTGATGACTTTCGAGTTGTTGCGTCTGAAGCCCGAGCGATAATAAATTACTGTTGGAGGAACTTAAATAAGTATAACTCGTGGTATAGCGCTGCTTCCCGCGATTAAAGAACAACGCATTCCTAAAATTGAGACTCAACCCCAATGGTTCTTCATCTCCTTCATCAAAGGGATTGATGTTGAAGTTATCGCCTCGCCTTCGAATTTGTCGATCCACAATGTAAGAGGTCTGATTGTAAAAATGGGAAAGCACTTTTTTCACACCGGAAGCATTCGACCATGCCTGTGGATTCAATGTAAGTGTCTGACTAAATGAGTTGTTCCTGATCTTTACAAACACTTGATTGGGTAACAATACACGAACATATTCTGCTTGATCTTGAAATTGAGCGACTTCAAACTCATCTAGTTCCTGTACGCCATTGTCATTGTAATCTTGCCAGGCATACACCCCTTGCCCCGGCTCGGTCTTTACGTAAGTGAATTCTTGCTGCGGAAGCACTCCATTACTAGATTCTAATGTGGTGTTCAACCGAATACCTCCTTGTAATAAACGCTGATTGTAGAGCAGACGGGTATTCAAGGTCTTTTCATCAGGAAGGCTGTCGACACTATAATTTAATTCCCGATAATTTGCGAACAAGGAAAGCCGCGTATTTTCGGTGTTTAGAAGTCGCGATTTTAGGTAAATATTGTTCGATCTATTAACTTCTTGTAAACGATTGTTCTGAACACTGTCATTTTCACGATAGATATAGCCTACTTCGGCAAATACTTGGGTGCTGTCACCAATACCTGTAAAGACTTCGAATTCTTGGAAACGCTGACTTACAGGCGTTAAGCTGTCATTGGTCATGATGCGTACTTGATTGTCTTCACCGCTCACTTTGCCCCCTACCCAAGCCTTCTTTAATTGATAGCGAAGCACCGCATGCGCTCTCGTGAATTTTGAATCCAAGGAATCTCCGGTGCTATTCAAATGACTCCCGTTCGCGACCAGATCGAGGTTACCAAATTTCCAACGTCCGTTCACCACATGTCGGGTTCCTTGAAAGTTATCAGAAAAGCGCAAATGTTGTAGTTCGTATTGCGCCGCACCACTTTTTAGCTGTAGCGCTTCGAGTCCGGCTTTTACAAAAGTCTGATCTCCCATAGGGCTCACAAGGTTCCAATCTCGGGTAAACTCAATATTGTACAGCCGCTCGATAGTTCTAAAATCTCTGGCGATGTAATCTACAGAACCGGTAGCATTCACTTGTAACGAGTCTTCGGTCGTAAAGAGACGCTGATTTCCGGCCACGCGCCCTGCAAAACCATCATTATTTCCATCGTCTATGTCTGAAAATAGGTTGAGGTCATTCTGACTTCCAGCCAGCTCAAAACCAATGTTGGTCTTTGGAGAAGGATGATAGTTACCGTGCACCCCACCAATCTGTAATTTTACCGGAGCTTGGAGTCGGATGATCGGGGCATAATTTCCTTGTGGAATTCCATTGATAGGCGCCACATATTCGAAAACACGGCTAATGGTACTTTCATTGCTCAGCACATAATCACCTTGGTTAGGTCCTACTAACGAAAAGCGAACCGAAAACAACTCATCTTCGGGATTGGTTGAAAATACAAAGACTTCTTCCCCATTGATGATCTCTTTTCGATATAGGATTTTATTTTCTGAAAACGTATCGGGTATTGCAGAAGGAGCCGTCATTAAATCCGGATCGTCACCGGCATTTTGTAAGATGGCGACTTGTTCTTCGGAAAGATTTTGCTGTAACGGTTGATTTTTAGCATCATTTTCGGTGTACACATAGACGCCAAGGTCAAGTTTTTCACTGCGATGATTTCCGCCCCCGTAGCCAATGAAACGTGTGTAACTACGATCAGTATATTGATATTCTACCGTAATTCGCATGTTTGCCGTGATAGGATAGGTGGGGTTAAACCGAATTTCTCCCGCGTTGTAATCAATGACATAATCTTCATTTTCACCGCGATTCAGCAATAAGCCGTTTACATACACGCGCTCGCTTCCGGATACGATGAGGATGAATAACTCTCCGTTGGGTCCCACCAATTTATACGGACCCTGATTCCCTTCTTCTCCCACAAACTGACTCCGCTGAAAGATACCACGCACCAGGGCACCCGAAGCAAAAGCAGAGGTTTGGCTTCCGTTTTCGTGCAATACTGTTCCGCCCAGCGAAATTCCTTGGACTTTTTTGGTAAACCTTCCGAAGTAACTATTGCTATTCTGAAGATCTACATCTCCGGCACGAATGTTCCACCGTTCACTGAAGAGCTCGATAAAAATTTCATCAAATTCATCTAGGCTTTGCGAATAACCGCCTTCTTGTGTAGGAATGTTGGCATCTTGAATAGAGGCGCGAATCGAAACTTTTTCATTGAGTTTTCCTGTGATCTGAAGATCTAATTGTGAATTGACCACTGCGTTCTGATTGTTTCCAATGGTGACCCCTCGTGTGATGCTTCCCACCGAATTGAGTCCGTCAAAAGGGGTGTAATTTCGTTGTGTATTGTCAGTTTGAAGGCTGTAGAGCTTGTCGAGAGCGCCCGTATTTTCTACGATAATATTTCGGTCGAGCTCAAAATATCGTTTTCTGAGGTATTCCGGATACGGCAAATACGTCACCACCAAAGAATCGTAATTGGCTTTTGTGCGTTCCGAAACATAAACCTGTCCTTTTTTGAAGTCAACGGCATACCCTAAAGAATCGATCCGGTTTCCCTGCTTATCGGTAATAGAGAAGGCCGTTGGATTGATGCCAACGCTATCTAAAACCAAGGTGTCTTGTACCGCAAGGGTACTTTTCTGAAGGGAAGGAGAGACCTCCTGCGACCAACCCAGAAACACGGTACAGCATAGTACAAAAAACAGGAAGTACTTCATTATCTATAGAACTAGCGGAAAGGCTTTTTATTTTGTTGATTCTTTCTTGAAAACCTTTCAGCCATTTCACTCGGTAAAAATACGATGTTATTTAATTTAGCCACAGCACCAAAAAAGCAATTCATGAAAGTAGTTTCATATAACGTAAACGGTATTCGCGCCGCCATGCGAAAAGGTTTTTTAGATTGGTTACGGGCCACGAATCCGGATGTGGTTTGTATACAGGAGACCAAAGCTATGGAAGATCAAGTAGATATTGAAGCGATCGAAGCGGCCGGCTATCCCTATCACTATTGGTTTAGTGCCAAGAAAAAGGGGTATAGCGGAGTAGCGATTCTTTCTAAAAAAGAGCCGAACCATGTAGAATACGGTACCGGGATTGACTATATGGATGACGAGGGTCGCAATGTTCGTGTGGATTTTGATGAGCTTTCCATTATGAGCCTTTACCTGCCCAGCGGCACTAACATGGCGCGGTTGGAACATAAATTAACCTATATGGATGATTTTCAGCAGTACATAGATCAGCTTCGGGAAACCCACCCTAATCTTTTGGTCTGTGGTGATTATAATATTTGTCACGAAGCGATCGATATTCACGATCCTGTACGCAATAAAAACGTGTCAGGCTTTTTGCCGGTGGAGCGCAAATGGATCGGTAGCTTTATAGAGAGTGGATTTATTGACAGTTTTAGACACTTCAACAAAGACCCACACCATTATACGTGGTGGAGTTATCGTGCCAATGCAAGAAACAACAACAAAGGTTGGAGAATTGATTATCATATGGTTGCCGAACCCTTACAAGAAAATCTGAAACGCTCCGTTATACTACCCGAAGCCAAACACAGTGATCATTGTCCGTTGTTGGTTGAATTTGAATTTTAATCGTTTACCCATGAATCGTTTACAACATATCCTCTTGCTCCTCGTACTAACAAGTTTGAGTGTTTCTTGTGTCTCGTCCCAACTGTATGAAGACTTGAAAGCACAGAATGATCGATTAAAAGCTGAAAATGAATCGCTGATGTCACAATTGGATGGCACTTCCGGGAAAGGAGAAGGCTATCGAGTGCAATCGTTGGAAGATAAGATTGAAAATTTAAAAGCGGAAAACACACAGCTTTCCATGGAGTTGGCGGCCGTAAAGGGTAATTTGAAGCGATTACAAGAATCCTATGATGCCTTGGAAGCCAACAGCTCATCTGCACTTTCTGAAAACTTAGCACGCAACCGAAACTTGCTCACCGAACTTGAAGCTAAAGAAAAAGCGCTGGCCTTAGAGGAACAGCGACTTCAAAAATTACAAAAAGAGTTAGAACAGCGTTCCCAACGTGTGGAAGAATTAGAAGGGATCATTGCGGCCAAAGATGCTAAGATGCGGGCTTTAAAAGATGCCATCTCGGCCGCGCTCACTCAGTTTGAAGGAAAAGGACTCACCGTAGAGCAACGCGATGGGAAAGTATATGTTTCTATGGAAAATAAACTGCTTTTTGAAAGTGGAAGTTGGGCCGTAAATACACGAGGTCGAGAAGCTGTAGTCGCACTCGGTAACGTCTTGGCAGACAATCCCGAGATCGCTGTTTTGATCGAAGGTCATACCGACAATGTGCCGTATTCTGGCAATGGAAACATTCAAGACAATTGGGACCTTTCTACCAAACGTGCAACAGCTATTGTAAACATACTCACTAATAATAACCGTATTTCTAAAGATAACTTAACCGCGGCAGGACGTGGAGAATATGCACCAATCGCTCCAAATACAACTTCCGAAGGAAGAGCAAAAAACAGACGCATTGAAGTGATCTTAGCCCCAAAATTGGATGAGATCAATCAGTTGTTGAGCGATATCTAACTCACAAACGCACTATATCCTGTAATGGCACGCCCTACAATAAGGGTGTTGATTTCTTTAGTGCCCTCATAGCTGTAAATGGCTTCGGCATCGGCCACAAATCGAGCTACGTCGTGGTCTAAAAGAATTCCGTTTCCGCCCATCACTTCGCGCGCCTGACTTACTACATCGCGGGTTCTCATGCTACAAAAGACTTTCGCTAAGGAAGCGTGTTCGTCGGTTAACAAGTTAGCGTCTTGCAATTCTGAAAGTCGGAAACACAAGGTTTGCATGGCGGTAAGGTTGGAAAGCATTTCCACCAAGTGATTTTGAATTAACTGGAAGGAGGCAATAGGTCGCCCAAATTGTTCACGTTTTTTCGTGTATTTCAAGGCGCTTTCATATGCGCCTCGTGCACACCCGACTGCTTGCCATGCCACAGCAGCGCGCGTCATTTTCAACACTTTTGCAGTGTCTTTGAAAGAATCACATTTTTGTAGGCGATCGCTTTCCGGAACGCGGCAATCGGTCATGGTGATCAATGCATTTTGAACCGTACGTAGCGCCATTTTATCCTCCATCTTTTCGGCGACAAAACCGGGATTACCTTTACGCACTAAAAATCCTTTTACGCGACCACTGTCTTCGTCACGTGCCCAAATAATGGTCACATCGGCGAAGGTGGCGTTTCCAATCCACTTTTTCTGGCCATTGAGGACCCATTCTTCACCCTCTTTTCGGCAGGTTGTGCCTAACCCTCCTGCGACTCCAGATCCTACGTCGGGTTCGGTCAATCCAAAAGCACCAATTTGTTCCATTTTTTGCATCTTCGGAAGCCATTCTTGCTTTTGCTCTTCACTTCCGCAGAGATAAATAGAACCCATGGCCAAGCCACTGTGTACCCCAAAAAATGTAGAAATGGAAACGTCAATGCGTGCGAGTTCCATCGCAATGATCCCTTCCATCAAAAAGGTTTGTTCGTCAGGGCCAATCCCATCGTAGGCAATTCCGCAGATATCCAATTCGGCCATCTTCGGAATGATCTCATGGGGAAATTCAGCACGATTCCAGTAATAATTAGCAATGGGTTTTACCTCTTTCTCCATAAATTGACGCACCTTTAACTGAATATCACGTTGTCTGGGTGTCAGTTTCCTACTCAAATCATAGAAATCACCATCAATAGGGGGAAGTTGATGCTGTCCTTTCTTTCCTTGACTTTTCAACATTTTCATCAATCCTTTCAATTGTCGATCATCAAGTTCTCCTACGGCGCTCATCACTTCGGAAAGATCTACCTTTTGAGATAATTTGCCTAAGGCGTCAAGGTCTACCGACTTCATTAATTGAAAGGTTTTTTTGATTTTGGAAAATACAGACATGGTTGCAAAACTTTAGTTGGAACCTAAAGATAACGTGTCTGTACCCTACTTGCGCTTAACGAAAAGTTAATTCTACGGAAGCAACTCTAAGAGCGAACGATGCATAAACCCTTTGAGGCTATCTTGTAATTGGATATGATACCAATTCCCTGCTTGCCCATAAACAGCCACAGTGTCTTTTTGTTGTACGCCTGCGATTTGAGTGAATTTGGTGCTAGGGCCAGTGCGCAGTTCGGCATTGTTTCTGCGTATTAGCGCGGTACTTGGAACTTCGATAATCGTGCCCTGCGGAATCTCTTGCTGCGCGACAAATGGGTAAGGATCTACCGCTCCAGAGTAGCCCTGATAGATGCCAAAATGTAAATGGGGTGCGGTGGTGCGGGCGTTGCCGGTATTTCCTACAAACCCTAAGGTATCTCCCACTTTGACGCGTGTACCGGTTCGTACGGCAATGCTGTCCAAATGCGCGTAATAGAGGGATGCTCCAAATAAACCATCCCGCAGCCAAACTTGCTTACCTCCCAGTCCGCGTTCTCCGGTAGAACTCACGCGGCCCTCAATAGCTGCGACCACGGGAGTACCTCTGGCTGCAAAGATATCGATCCCTTGATGTGAGCGTCTGCCACCATCACGTGCTGCGCCCCAAAAACTTTGTACATTCTTATTACCGGCTCCGGATACGGGAAAGGCATAGCTGGGCTGAGTGTAGAGTTGTAGTTGAAAGTTTCCGTTGGCATACAACTCTGGTTGTACCACAATTTGCAAAGTATCGGTACGTTCCGCGAGGTATGTCAAAATAGTACCATTTTCCTCAGAACGGGCAACAGGATCATTCGTGTTTTTTTGAAAAGCTTCCAAAAAGAATTGTAGGCTATCAGGTTCTGAAGCTACCGTAGCATACAATCGCTCACCTTGCTTTATAGGAACTTCATAGGAAAAAGCACGATAATTTGGGGTTTGTAGTTGTCCCGAAAGAGAAAAAGGAAGGGGTGCTTGCAAGCTGTCTTTTTGAGCGATTTCGTATGCATTAAGCCATCGTTGGTAAGCGATATCCTCTTTATCGAAATCTCTAGCATAGACTTCTCTTGGGGTAGGTTGTGTAATGACGTCGGTTGCTTGTTGTATTTGCTTACAGCTTACCATCGAAGATGAGACAAGCAGGTAAAAAATTATTCTCTTCATAGCATGAAGCATATAGCAGAAATCATACCAATATCTTTAACCAAAAAGGTGACGCACAACGTCATGCACCTTTCCCACTTTAATCACTTGAATGTCGGGGTGGTTTTTAGAGAGCTTGCAATATTTTGAAATGATAATCGATCGAAACCCAAGCTTCTCTGCTTCCGAGATTCGTTGTTCGATGCGGGTTACGGGGCGAACCTCTCCGGCGAGTCCGATTTCGGCAGCGAAGCAGAGCTGTTTATCGATGGCAATGTCAATGTTGGAAGAAAGAACAGCCCCTACCACGGCCAAATCAAGGGCGGGGTCGTCTACGGTAATTCCACCGGTGATGTTCAGAAATACATCCTTGGCACCCAATTTAAATCCGGCACGTTTTTCTAACACTGCAAGAAGCATATTCAGGCGTTTGCTGTTGTAGCCGGTGGCACTTCGCTGTGGAGTTCCATACACTGCGGAACTAACCAAAGCTTGAATTTCGATCATCAAAGGCCGCATGCCCTCAAGCGTGGCAGCGACTGCCGTTCCGCTGAGGTCTTCTTCGTTTTTAGAGAGTAATATTTCTGAAGGGTTTGATACTTCTCGTAGTCCGTTTCCAAGCATTTCATAGATTCCTAGTTCGTGAGTGCTTCCGAAGCGATTCTTATGCGCACGCAGAATACGATACACATGATTGCGATCTCCTTCAAATTGAAGAACAGTGTCTACCATGTGTTCTAGAATCTTTGGACCTGCAATTTGGCCGTCTTTGGTGATATGACCAATTAACACCACCGGCGTATGGGTTTCTTTGGCAAATTTGATAAGCTCTGCGGTGGTCTCCCGAATTTGAGAAATACTTCCCGGGCTGCTATCGATAGCATCCGTATGAAGCGTCTGAATGGAGTCGATGATCACCAAATCGGGTGCTACTTTTTCTAATTGCTGAAAGATCTGTTGGGTTTGTGTTTCTGTGAGAATATAACAATGGGTGGCTTCCGGTTCAATGCGCTCTGCGCGAAGTTTGATTTGTTGTGCACTTTCTTCTCCGGAAACATAAAGCGTCTTTCGTTTCCATTGTAACGCCACTTGCAACATTAGGGTGCTTTTGCCAATTCCCGGTTCTCCACCAAGCAACGTGAGCGAGCCGGGCACAAGACCGCCGCCCAGTACACGGTTCAACTCATCATTTTGTGTATTAAAACGGGTTTCGGTATGAGCAGAAATTTCTTGGATACGTTGTGGTTGTGGGCTTCGTTTTGAAGTATTATCTGAAGTCTTCCAAGAAGAACCTGATGTTTTTTGTACGACTTCTTCAGCAATGGTATTCCATTCCTTACACGAACTGCATTGTCCTTGCCATTTAGAGAATTGCGTCCCACAGTTTTGACAGAAAAAAGCCGTTTTTGTTTTCGCCATAGCGTTGTTTGGGGAGTAGTGTTCAGTTATTAAAAGCCAAAATCTTCCTTGATACGGTCGGCGCGGTCCAACATAAGATCGACAGTGATAAATTCTACCTCTTCTTTGTCAAAACCGCCTTGATACGTTCGCATTGCTTTTTTAGGTTCTCCGGTTTCCTCATAAAAGCGAGCCAAATAATAATCTCCCAACACAGTGTCGGGGTATTGCCGTTGTGCCATGGTAGCAATATCCCGTAGCGCCTCCCACTGGCTCTTTTTTTCAGCAGCGGTAGCTACCGCAATAAAATCGTTGATGCGAATGGGGTTCGAGAGTCCGAAGAGCTCTTCAATGGTTTTGTACTTCTCTTTGAGATATTCGTTGACCGGTGTTTCCAATTTCATTACCACATCGTTGAATTCGCTTTTACTGATGGGGCGATAGACCGAAAAGATCTTCTCAAGGGCATTTGGAATTCCGTGACTGACTAGCGAATAATGCGTAGCTCCTTCAAAATTATCGAAATAGTAACTGAAATTTTCAGATTCTAACGGGTTTAATCGTTCGTGCAGCCCTTTGGAAATTTCTTGAAGATCTTTTACATCGTCGGTGCCGGTTGCGAGATAGTAAAAGGTTTTTGATTCAATAGCAGGAATGCGTTCCGGAAGGCGTTCATCCATTAATGGTGCCAGATCCGGACTCAAATTAATGTAACCATTTAGCAACGGAGGGTCTTTGAAGAGATAATAATTCAGAAAATTCGCTGTAAAATCATGTCCTACTCCGATGACAAATTGTGCGGTTCTGTAATTCTCATCGAGATATTGAATGAGTTCCATACCGATAAACTCAAAGAATTTCGATCCGGTATCGGAAGGAAAAAAAGTGGTGTCATCATAATCGCAATCGTCATAACGCTGATCACCCTGCATAATGCCTACTACCAATGATTCGGGCATATCTTCCCAATAGCTGAAGTAGTCAACGTTTCCAGCTACAGGTTCAAACAAATAATTACCGTCCAAGACGACCACGATAGGATATACTTTTTCGGTATTGGCTTCGTAATCGCGTGGCAGTTGTATCTTCAGCTTTCGGTCCTGATCCATTTTGGCAGAATAAAAAGTCTCGTAGATAATTCGCGACTGTGCGCTTAGCGCCGAAACACATAAAAATGCTATAAGAGAGAGAAGAAAATGCTTCATAAGGCCTCAAAGTTAGTTGCCGAAAGATACTAATTTTTAGAAGGACTGACTTTTCGTTATACTAAGAATTATACCGACTTCTGGTTGTACAATGGAAGGAAGAGAAAGGAGAGGCCGCCAAAGACGATGAGCGTTACGATATTGGAGGTCCAAACGATCCATCCGAAAGCGGTTCCAACGGTTTCGGCAACGCCAAAAACGGCTAAAATTCCTGCTACAAAAAAGGGATACGATCCAAAACCGCTGTTGGTAAAGGCAAACGAGAAGCTACCCACAACAAATGTGATGATAATAGTGCCCAATGCAATTCCGGACGTAGCTTCCAAGGCAAATAATGCGACGTAGAAAGAAAGTAAGTAAAGCCCCCAAATGATGCAGGTTTGTAATAGGAACAAGCCCTTCTTTTTCATTTTAAAGATACTGAAAACCCCATCTCTCAGTCCGCTTAGAAATCCTTTGATCTTCTGTTGTAGTGCCGAACGTGAATATTTCAGAAAAACGATGAACATAATTCCGAAGGCAAGTATGGCCGCCAGCACATATAACAATTTAGTCACGGGGATCAAGTTGGTAAGATATTCATAAAGGATATCATATTGCAGCCATAAAGCAAGTAAGGTAAAGCCTAAAAGGAAAACCAGGTCGATAACCCGTTCGGAAATAATCGTTCCGAATGCTTTGTCAAAAGGAACATCTTCGTATTTATTGATAACAATTCCTCTCGATACTTCACCACTCTTCGGAATAAAGATATTCATGAGGTAAGCGATGGAAATAGCCATGAAGTTGTTGAGAAGTTTGGGTTGATACCCCAAAGGTGCAAGCATTAAATTCCAACGTACCGCCCGAAAAATATGGCTTAAAATACTGAGCACCACCGCTAAGACAACAAAGGTATAGTCGGCTGCTTGAAAATGGATTTTAATCTCAGTGAGTTGTTCGGGAGTAAATCTTGAATACGACCAAAAAATAAGGAAAATACCCAAAGCCAAAGGCAGGGCAATTTTTAGGAATTTGGATATTGATCGCTTCAAATTTAGGTGAGTAGGTTATTCTCTTCGTTTGGAAATACCAATGCCGGTTGAAATGCTTTTGCTTCCTCAATATCCATTATGGCATAGGTAATAAGAATTAAGATATCACCGGGAGCGACCTTGCGAGCTGCAGCGCCGTTCAATGTGATTTCTCCGCTACCGCGTGGTCCTGGAATGGCATAGGTTTCAAGACGTTCACCGTTGTTGTTGTTAACGATCTGTACTTTTTCCCCATCAATGATATTTGCGGCATCCATCAGATCTTCATCGATGGTGATACTTCCAATATAGTTGAGATCGGCACCCGTTACTCTAACGCGATGGATCTTTGATTTAACGACGTGAATTTGCATAGTGCAAAGGTATTAATTTAGAGCCATATTGTCGATAAGTCGAACAGGTCCTACAAAAGCAGCGAGAAATGCCCGATAGGAGGTGTTTTTTTTCTTTTCTGAAGCGGTTTTCAGGGTGTTAGTTTCTGCGATTTCAAAATATTCTAAACGTACATCAGGATTCTTTTCGAATTGGGCCACAGCCCATTTTTTAATCGCCTCGATGGAATGGGTTTCAAATTGTTCTGAAGCGCCTACAAGGGTTTTATGCAAAAGAGTGGCTTTCTCTAATTGAGCCTCGTTAAGGCGTTTATTTCGAGAACTCATCGCCAAACCACTTGTTTCGCGAACAATGGAACATCCTACAATTTCTACAGGGAGTGCTTCTATTTCTACTAACTTTTTAACGATTTGGAGTTGTTGAAAATCTTTTTCTCCGAAATAGGCCCGGGTGGGTTTCAGCGCCCTAAAAAATAAGTTGAGTACTGTACCTACGCCATCAAAATGTCCGGTGCGGTGAGTGCCTTCCATTTCAGTTTCGAGGCCGCCAAAGTCATAGGATTTTGAACTCACATTGCCTTCATAGAGATGTTCTGGAGAAGGGTTGAAGACAATGAAATTGCCGGGTACGGTTTCAATCATAGCCACGTCTTTCGATAAACTACGCGGATACTTTTTTAGATCACCGGCATTATCAAATTGTGTAGGATTCACAAAAATAGTGACGACGGTAATCGCATTTTCGACTTGCGATTGCGCAATGAGTTCGAGATGCCCTTGATGTAAAGCGCCCATCGTAGGAACCAAACCAATGGATCGATTTTTCTTGCGATAAGGTAGCAGGGCTTTTTGTATGTCTTCAGTATGGTGGTATACCATTGGGATTGGAATTAAAAGGCAGCAAAATTAAGATATTACAGGCAATATGCATAAATTTTCGTACTTTTGCGCTTGTTTTAAAAGCAGTATCCGAAAAGTCCAAAATCTATGAAAGATAAAAGAGTCTTGTATGTGTCTTCCGAAGTGATCCCTTATCTTCCGGAGACCGAGATTTCTTCAATGTCGTTTGAAGCTCCCCGAATGGTAAACAACAATGGAGGTCAAATTCGAATTTTTATGCCACGGTATGGAAATATCAATGAACGCCGCCATCAACTTCACGAAGTAATTCGTCTTTCCGGGATGAATTTGGTAATCAATGATATGGATATGCCGCTTATTATTAAGGTAGCCTCAATACCCAAAGAGCGTATGCAGGTCTACTTTATTGATAATGACGAATATTTCAAACGTAAAGCGACCTTTGCGGATGAGGATGGAACCTTATTTCCTGATAACGATGAGCGGGCCATTTTCTTTGCTAAAGGAGTCATCGAAACCGTAAAAAAACTGAATTGGGCTCCAGATATTATTCATGTACACGGATGGTTGGCCTCATTACTGCCACTCTATTTGCGCAAGTACTATGGGAACGAACCATTGTTTGATAAAAGTAAAATAGTGACTTCTATATACAATCAAGGCTTTGAAGATACGTTAGATAAGCAATTGATTGAAAAAATCACTTTCGATGGTATCGATAAAGCTGAAATCGCATTGCTGGAGAAACCTACCTATGAGAACTTGATGCAACTCGCCGCAGAACATTCAGATGCGGTGGTAGTGGGTTCCGAAGATATGCCTGAAGCACTTTCAGAATACCTCGAAAGCACTGATAAACCTGTGTTAAAGTTTCTTAATAATGAAGAGTTTGAACAGGCTTATTTAGACTTTTACCAATCGAAAGTATTGGATTAATTTATCACAAGAAATTGCATATGAAGATTAAGAAGTTATTGCCCTCTTTGCTGGCAATCTTAGGAGTACTCATTGTGATGGCCTCATGCGAAGAAGACTTCAACACATTAGGTTCAGAGGTTATTGACCAAAACATCGAAATTCCCGATACGGTTTTTGATGTGGTTTCCTATAGCCGAAAACTCCCCCCGATAAGAACTAATGGACTTCCCACAAATCAATTGGGTATTTATAATGACCCCAATTATGGGACCATGCGCGTCAATTTATTAGGGCAAGTTTTATTGCCTCAGGGATTGCAAAATCCTGATTTTCCAAATGATGGACCAAACGCAGATACGGGAGATCCGGGAGATGAATTTGAGATATCTAAGGTCTATTTACACATTCCGTTCTTCAATCAATCCACTACTGACGGTGATGGTGAGACCAGTTTTACCCTCGATTCTGTATACGGAAGCCAACCGATGAATATCACCTTCTACCGTTCTAATTACCTGCTTCGTGATTTGGATCCAGGATCCAACTTTGAAGATCCTCAACCCTACTATTCAAATCAAACACCCTTGTTTGAACGATTCTTAAACGATGAGTTAGGGCGTTTGGAAGATTTTGTTCCCTCCAACGAGGCGATAGAAATTTTCACAGCAACCGACACGATTAATTATGAGCCTGGCTTATTGGTGGAGTTCAATCCTGATTATTTCAAAGAAAATATTATTGACCAAGAAGGGGAAGAGGTATTATTGACCAACGAAAACTTCAAAAATTATTTCCGCGGAATTTATATGGATGTGGAAGAAGCGGCCGATGGTAATCTCTTTTTGTTCAACCCCGATAATATTAACGTTACTATTTATTTTTCGAGTAACACGGAAGAAAGAGATGATGCCGGTAACCGACTTACCGATGATGACGGAAATATCATTCGCGTGAATGGTTCTTACGAGATGCCTTTTTCAGGGATTACAGTGAATACTTTTGAAAATGAGCCTTTGCCTAACGACCTGCAAACGGCGTTGGCGAATCCAAATATTTCTGAAGGAGAAGAGACCTTGTATTTACGCGGAGGTGGCGATGGGATCATCACCTATATTGAAGTACTAGAGGGAGATGCTGACGGAAATGGAATTAGGGATGTTGAAGATATACGCACAGAGAATTGGCTAATTAATGATGCGAATCTTAAATTTTATGTGGATCAGGAAAAAATAGCAGGAGGAGCGTCGGAGCCGGATCGCATTCAAATTTTTAATGTTGATAATGGGGATGTGTTAGTCGACTACTCCTTCGATTTTACGGCAGGAGAAGCAGCTTTCGAAGCATTAACCACTCATTTAGGTAAATTGGAGCGCGGAAGTGATAATATTGGTGACTTTTACAAGATTAGAATCACCAATCACCTCAATGATGTTATTCGCAACGACTCTACAAATGTGGCGTTAGGACTGGTGGTTACTCAAAACGTATTATTTACCGATTTTAGTGAAGTTCAACTGTCACAAGCGCCAGGTCTCAATAGTGTTCCCCAAGGGACTATTATCTCGCATGAAGGTACTGTCCTGCACGGAAATTTAAGTCCGAACCTTGATAAGCGTTTGCGACTCGAAATATTTTATACCAAACCCCAATAAACTCAAAAGATAGTGTGTGGAATTGTAGGATATATTGGTAACCGGGAAGCCTATCCCATTATTCTCAATGGTTTAAAACGATTGGAATATCGCGGATATGATAGTGCCGGCGTTGCCTTGTATGATGGAAGTGATATTCAATTGTCTAAAACACAGGGGAAGGTCGCTGATCTTGAAAAAAAGGTTTCAAAAGAAATTTCAACGAAAGGAACGTTGGGTATTGGTCACACACGTTGGGCCACACATGGAGTTCCTAATGATATCAATTCGCATCCACATTACTCAAATAGTGGAGATCTTGTAATTATCCATAATGGTATTATTGAGAACTACGCTGCTATTAAAAAAGAACTAAGCAATCGCGGGTACACTTTCAAGAGTGATACCGATACAGAGGTCTTGGTTAATTTGATAGAAGAGATTAAGAAACAACACAAAGTAAAACTCGGTAAGGCAGTTCAAATTGCGCTGAACCAAGTAGTAGGCGCCTATGCGATTGCTGTTTTTGATCGTAAGAAACCCGATGAGATCGTGGTCGCCAAGCTGGGAAGTCCGTTGGCCATAGGTATAGGGGACAATGAATTCTTTGTGGCGAGTGATGCCACGCCATTTATTGAATTCACAAACAACGCCATTTATTTGGAAGACGAAGAAATGGCTATTGTACGTCGCAATAAAGAAGTAAAGGTTAGAAAGATCAAAGACGATAGTTTGGTAGATCCCTACATTCAAGAACTAAAATTGAATCTTGAACAGATCGAAAAAGGAGGCTATGAGCATTTTATGCTGAAAGAAATCTATGAGCAGCCGTCTGTGATCAAAGACACCTATAGAGGCCGACTTCTAGCCGAACAAGGTATTGTGAAGCTGGGTGGTCTCGAAGACTATATTCAGAAATTTACGCATGCCGATCGTATTATTATTGTTGCCTGCGGTACTTCTTGGCATGCCGGGTTAGTAGCCGAATATATGTTTGAAGATTTGGCGCGCATTCCGGTGGAAGTAGAATATGCTTCAGAATTCCGCTATCGAAACCCTATCATTACCGAAAAAGACGTCGTTATTGCCATCTCACAAAGTGGAGAAACGGCCGATACGCTTGCTGCTATTAAACTTGCTAAAGAAAAAGGCGCCTTTGTATATGGTGTTTGCAACGTCGTTGGGTCTACAATTTCCAGAGAAACACACAGCGGTACCTATACCCACGCGGGCCCAGAAATTGGAGTTGCCTCTACCAAAGCGTTTACGACGCAGATTACCGTTTTGATGATGATCGCCCTGCGTCTTGCTAAAGAAAAAGGAACCTTGTCACAGCGTGACTATATGTTGCATCTTAATGAGCTCAGTAGAATTCCGGGCCACGTAGAAGAAGCGTTGCGATCTGATGATAAGATTCAAGAGATTGCGGCTATTTTTAAGGATGCTTCCAATTTCCTTTACTTAGGAAGAGGATATAATTTTCCGGTGGCATTAGAAGGGGCTCTTAAGCTCAAAGAAATTTCTTATATCCATGCGGAAGGATACCCTGCTGCCGAAATGAAACACGGTCCCATCGCACTAATCGATGAGCAGATGCCTGTGGTGGTAATCGCGGTGAATAGCAACCATTACGAAAAAGTAGTGAGTAATATCGAAGAGATCAAAGCCCGAAAGGGAAAGATCATTGCTGTCGTTACGGAAGGAGATACCACTGTAAAAGAACTGGCGGATTATATCATGGAGGTTCCAAAAACTCCGGAAACACTCACGCCTTTGGTTACCACTATTCCGCTTCAACTTTTGTCGTACCACATCGCGGTATTGCTGGGTAAAAATGTGGATCAACCACGAAATTTAGCGAAGTCGGTAACGGTAGAATAATTCTTTTTTTCTGAAACTTTTACAGTATTTTTAGGAGATGAAAGTGATCAACTTACTTTCGGGTCCTAGAAATATTTCTACGGCGCTAATGTACTCCTTTGCGCAACGAACTGATTTTGTTGTGTTGGATGAACCTTTCTACGGAAATTATCTGCAACGCGCTACCCTTGCCAATGAACATCCGATGCAGGATGAAATTGTGAACGTTCTGGGAGCACGAGAAAAAGATGTTATTGATTCCATCGAAAAAAAAGCGAAAGAGCAACATGTGTTCGTGAAGGGAATGGCCCATCATATCCTATCAGAAAATCCGCGTTTTTTGCTGAATTGGCAGAATGTCCTTCTCATAAGAGATCCCCAAAAGTTGATACTGTCGTTTTCAAAAGTTATTACGCACCCAGTGCTAGATGATATCGGACTCAAAAAATCGGTAGCACTCTTCGAGTATTTGCGCCAACACGGTGTCACACCTTTGGTGCTTGATAGTGACGAATTAATGAAAGCTCCCCAGCCGTATCTGGAAAAAATCTGTCACTTTCTTGATGTTCCCTTTGAAGAGGCTATGATGCAATGGTCTCAGGGAGGAATTCCGGAAGATGGTATTTGGGCGCAACACTGGTATAAAAATGTGCACACCACTACAGGATTCAAACAACAGCAACCCAAAGATCTTTCCGTACCGGAGTATCTTCAATCCTTATTAAAAGAGGCGCAGCCCTTTTACAACGTATTAAAACCCCATGTTCTAAAAAACAATCAATATGCTTCAGACATTTAATGAGAAGAACAGAAACCTTCAAGTATTCATCAAAGATCGGCTATATCCAAGAGAAGCTGCGAAAGTTTCAGTTTTTGATAGTGTGGTGCAAGGTGGCGATGCGGTTTGGGAAGGACTTCGCGTATACCCGGAAGGAATTGTATGTTTGGATGCACACCTAACGCGTTTGCAAGAAAGTGCCAAAACCCTGGCCTTTGCTGATATTCCTTCCAAAGAAACGATCAAAAAGGCTATCAAAACAACATTGGAGGCCAATGGCATGACTACAGATTCTCACATTCGACTTACCTTAACAAGAGGGGAGAAGATCACAAGCGGTATGGACCCGCGTCTCAACCAAAGTGGTTCTTGTTTGATCGTGCTGGCCGAATGGAAACCGTTGGTGTATGATAACGATTCGGGGATCAAAGTAATCAGTACGAGTCAGCGTCGTAATACGCCTCAGTTTTTAGACAGTAAAATTCACCATAACAACCTATTGAATAATATTTTGGCCAAAATTCAAGCGAATGTGGCTGGAAAAGATGCAGGATTGATGTTAGATGATCATGGTTTTGTGGCAGAACTCAATGGCAGCAATCTTTTTATGGTAAAAAGTGGCGTGGTATATACGCCGCATGCGCACGCCTGTCTTCCTGGAATCACGAGAAAAACAGTTATTGAGATGTGTGAGAAATTGAACACGCCACTGTTTGAAAAGAATTTGTCGCTTTCGGAATTTATAAATGCTGATGGCGTCTTCGCTACGGGAACCATGGGGGAATTAACGCCTGTTGTTGAAATTGATGGACGGTCGATCCCCAAAGACGATTCCCTGATGAAGTCCATTCTTTCCCATTTTTCAAAGACTATACGCTCTTATTGCGAGCCGCTGTCCAACGACTAAAAATGAATGCATCAAAAAACCTGAAAAAACTAATTTTTCGGTTGCTGAATTTAAAAGGAAAAAACTATCTTTGCACCGTTAAAAACAGGGGTGTATAACAAGCCCTTAGACTACTATAAATTAAATAGGTAAGAATGTCACAAGTTACAGGAAAAGTTGCCCAGATCATTGGACCGGTAGTAGACATAACGTTTGCTAACGATGTTGAACTTCCCAAGATTTACGATTCACTAGAAGTTGATAACAACGGGACTGCCTTGATTCTCGAGGTTCAGTCACACATCGGTGAAAACACCGTGCGAACGATCTCAATGGACTCTACAGACGGTTTAAGCCGAGGAGTGGATGCTATTGCCACCGGAGCGCCTATTCAGATGCCTGTTGGAGAAAATGTATACGGGCGGCTGTTTAACGTAATTGGAGATGCGATTGATGGGATCGGAAATCTTCCGAAGAAGGGAGAAGACGGACTTCCAATTCACCGTGAGGCACCTAAATTTGAGGACCTTTCTACATCTACCGAAGTACTCTTCACCGGTATTAAAGTAATCGACCTTATTGAGCCATATGCAAAAGGAGGTAAGATTGGTCTCTTTGGAGGTGCTGGGGTAGGAAAAACCGTTTTGATCCAGGAATTGATTAACAACATCGCAAAAGGGCACGGTGGACTTTCTGTATTTGCAGGAGTTGGAGAACGTACCCGTGAAGGAAACGACTTGCTTCGTGAAATGTTAGAATCTGGAATTATCAAGTATGGTGACGACTTCTTACACTCTATGGAAGAAGGCGGTTGGGACCTTACGAAAGTGGACAAAGCAGCCATGAAAGAAAGTAAGGCAACCTTCGTGTTTGGTCAGATGAACGAACCTCCAGGAGCCCGTGCTCGTGTGGCGCTTTCAGGTCTTACGATTGCAGAATATTTCCGTGATGGAGCGGGTGACGGACAAGGAAAAGACGTTCTTTTCTTCGTAGATAATATCTTCCGATTTACACAAGCAGGTTCAGAGGTGTCTGCACTGCTAGGACGTATGCCTTCTGCGGTAGGATACCAGCCTACGTTGGCTACCGAGATGGGAGCTATGCAGGAGCGTATTACATCTACCAAAAAAGGTTCGATTACATCGGTTCAGGCGGTTTACGTACCTGCGGATGACCTTACCGACCCGGCACCGGCGACAACGTTTGCCCACTTGGATGCAACCACAGTATTGTCTCGTAAGATTGCCGAGCTAGGTATTTATCCTGCGGTAGATCCATTGGATTCTACGTCTCGAATTTTGACCAAAGAGATTTTAGGAGCTGAGCACTACGACTGTGCACAGCGCGTAAAAGAGCTATTACAGCGTTATAAAGAATTACAAGACATTATCGCCATCTTAGGGATGGAAGAGTTGTCTGAAGAAGATAAATTGGCCGTAAGCCGTGCGCGTCGCGTACAACGTTTCCTTTCACAACCGTTCCACGTAGCAGAGCAGTTTACAGGAATTCCGGGAGTGTTGGTAGATATCAAAGAAACCATCAAAGGATTTAATATGATCATGGATGGTGAATTGGATCACCTACCGGAAGCAGCTTTCAACTTGAAAGGAACGATCGAAGAAGCGATTGAGGCCGGTGAGAAAATGTTAGCGGAAGCGTAACTTAGTACTGAGATTTGAGATGTTAGTGCGAAGAGAAATGACTAACTTCTCGATACTCATTACTCAATACTAAATTATATGTACTTAGAAATTGTATCTCCGGAAGCTTCCTTAGTAAGCGGTGAAGTAAATTCCGTCACGGTTCCGGGTGTTGAAGGAGAATTTCAGATGTTGAACAATCACGCACCTATCGTTTCTATTTTGGAGGCGGGCAAAGTGAAGTTTGACGGAAATCCTACCATTGCCGAAGGTTTCGAGAATAAATTTACCAAAGATGATCAAGGTAAATGGGTACTTGAAATTACAAGCGGTACGGTAGAATGCAATAATAATAAAGTGATTGTTCTCGCAGATTAAAGAACAATTCATTACCGAAATAGAATCCCGAGTCTCTATAGAGACTCGGGATTTTTTATTTCTGAAAAGGACAAACAGATAACTCAGATCCCTGTTGTATTTTTGAAATATGAAGGAACTGCCACAAAAACTTCAGCAGAAATTAGAAAAGCGAATTGCGCAAGATAACTTTCGACAGTTATCAGTAGCTGAAGAACGAATAGACTTTTCCTCTAACGATTACCTAGGCTGGGCCGACAATCAAGCTATAAAGAAAAAAGCCGAAGGTATTTTAAAGAAAACCTCCATCAATCGTTCTGGCGCAACTGGATCTCGTTTGTTAACAGGAAATCACGTTTTATACGAATGGGCTGAAAGAAAAATTGCCAAGATACATCATACTCCGGAAGCTCTGATCTTTAACAGTGGATATGTTGCCAACCTAGGACTGCTTGCTACCGTGCCACAAAGAGGTGACATTATATTTTATGATGCGCTGTGTCATGCCTCTATCCGTGAAGGAATCGCTTTAAGCGCCGCCAAAAGTTATAAGTTTCAGCATAATAACCTCGAGGATCTTGAGATATTGGTTTCGCGACATTCGCCTAACGATGGAATATGCTATCTCGTTACTGAATCTGTTTTTTCGATGGACGGTGATGCTCCCGATCTACCTCGACTGGTTGCATTTTGTGATGCGCACAGTATTCGCTTGATCATAGATGAGGCACATGCTCTTGGTGTTGTTGGAAGTGGAAAAGGATGGATCTTTGAACATACCCTAACAGACACTATTTTTGCTACCGTAATTACCTTCGGAAAGGCGCTTGGGCAACACGGGGCAGCCATCCTATGTGGGAACGATCTAAAAGATTATCTGGTAAATTTCGCCCGAAGCTTTATTTATACCACGGGTTTACCGCCGCATACCGTAGCGGGAATTATTGCCGCATACCAACAATTACAAACAGTCCCTTCCGAAATTCAACAACTACAACAACGCATCGGTTTTTTTAAAGACGAAATTAACCGCCTTCGGTTAGATGCGTATTTTCAATGGAATCCTTCCGCGATACAAATCTGCCAACTCTCAGGAAGTCGGCATACAAAATCCATTGCCTTGAAACTCCAGAACCAAGGTTATGACGTTCGCCCCATCCTGGCACCCACAGTTCCTGAAGGAAAAGAACGTTTGCGTTTTTGCATTCATGCGTTCAATACGGAAGAAGAAATCACTGACGTTCTTACAGCTTTGGCTACTTTTGTAGGATGAAAGAAACGTATTTCATTACGGGAATTTCTACGGAAGTAGGAAAAACTATTTCGGCGGCCATTGTCACGGAAGCGCTGGAAGCCGACTATTGGAAACCGGTTCAGGCAGGCGATTTAGATCATTCTGATACGCACAAAGTGAAAGATTGGGTCAAAAATCCATACACGGTATTTCATACTTCCGCCATTGCCTTACAAACGCCTATGAGTCCGCATGCAGCAGCCGAACGAGAAGATCGTCAACTCACAGCGTCGCAGTGCATTCGTCCAAAAACTGAAAATACACTTGTCATTGAAGGCGCAGGGGGAGTATTGGTTCCTTTGAATGCTACGGAAACGATTGTAGATCTCATTCAGCCTTCTGACAAAGTGATCTTGGTGTCACGCCATTATTTGGGAAGCATCAATCATACCTTGCTAAGCGTAGAAGCCTTGCAGGCAAGAGGCTTGAATGTTTTCGGAATTATTTTTAGTGGTGATGAACATCCCAGTACAGAAACGATCATCTTGGAGAAAACAAGGGTACCAATGATTGGTCGTATTCGTGAAGAAAAACATTTTGACCGTTCCCTAATTTCTCAATACGCAAAACAATTTCGAGATGTCCTTAGCACAACGTGATCGAGATCATATCTGGCACCCGCTTACGCAACACCAAACGGCAGCATCTCCTTTAGGCATCGTCAAGGCGAAAGGAGTTTGGCTTTATGATGAACAAGGGAGCAAATACATCGATGCAATTTCTTCCTGGTATACGGCGGTCTATGGGCACTGTCACCCAACGCTGATTCAAGCGGCGCAAAACCAAGCTGCTCAGCTTGATCAAGTAGTCTTCACCGGATTTACACACGAACCCGCCGTACAGCTGGCTGAAAAGTTGATAGGGATCCTTCCATCAAATCAATCGAAGGTCTTTTTCAATGATAACGGCTCGACAGCTGTGGAAGCAGCCATTAAAATGGCGCTTCAGTATCATGATAATAAAGGACAAAAGCGAAAGAAACTACTCGCCTTTTCAAACGGATTTCATGGCGATACCTTGGCTGCGATGAGCGCCTCCAATCTTTCGGTGTATAACGGGCCATTTGAAGAGCATTTTATTGAAGTGATCCGTATCGCACCTCCACAGAAGGAGGATGCTTCTGATTATTTCGAACAGGCTTCGGAGATCGTTGCAAGTGGCGATATCGCGGCCTTCGTCTTTGAGCCTGTAGTGCAAGGGGCCGCCGGCATGAAGTTTCATGATGCGGAGGGCTTGAGTGAATTACTTCGAATATGCCAAAAGCACGATGTGCTTTGCATCGCCGATGAGGTAATGACCGGTTTCGGAAAGACCGGAAGGCATTTTGCTTCAGAATATCTCTCAGAATCACCTGACATCATCTGTTTGAGCAAGGCTTTGACAGCAGGAATGCTACCCATGGGCATTACAAGCTGTACACAGCAGGTTTTCGACGCTTTTCTCGATAACAATGTCGCCAAAGGATTTTTTCATGCCCATACCTATAGCGCCAATCCCTTAGCATGTGCCGTGGCTTCAAAGGCCATCGATTTGTTGCAAACTGATGAAATTCAGGAAGGTATAAAGAGAGTCCGCCAAAGTCATGAAGCGTTTTTGAAAGAATTAGAATCGCATTCATTGGTTTCCAACCCTAGAACGTTAGGCGTCATCTTAGCCTTTGAAGTGAATATTGCTATGGAACGCTACGGAAATTTGAGACAGCATATGTACGATTTCTTAATGGAGCGCGGTTGCTATCTTCGTCCGTTGGGAAATACCTTGTATTTGGTACCGCCGTATGTGATCTCTTCGGAAGAACTGGAACAATTGTACGATGGGTTGCGGGCGGTAATTGATTTTCTAGCAACGTCCAAAATTTCTTAGCACCTTTCCGAAGGAAGTACAGAATAGACTGTACTTTTGCAGCACATGAACGTAACGAGTCCATCTGTCATTTCCATTTCAGGAATCACCAGTCTTTCTGCCCTGGGAAGTCGGTCGCACGCTATTTGGGAGGCCTATCAAAAAGCGAGTCCGTGTTTTTCCGAATGGAAGCACGAAGCGGGATGCGATTGGGTCTCGAAACTCTCCTCAGAAACTACCGCTGCGCTCGATCAGCTTCGGCTCGAACGTCACGGCTATGAAACCCTCGATAATAGTGTATTGATGGCCATACAAGCGGCCCGACAACTACCAATTTCTGGAATAGCGAATAGCCAGATAGGAATTAACATTGGTTCTTCTCGTGGCGCCACCGGATTATGGGAACAGTATTTCAAAGCCTTTCAAGAAGAAGGGAAGGTATCTCCCTTTACGTCGCCTACCACAACCTTGGGCAATATTTCTTCGTGGGTAGCACAAGATTTAGGAGCACGGGGTATCACAATAGAGCATTCAGTAACGTGTTCTACGGCCTTGCACGCGGTATTAAATGGTATCGCTTGGTTATGCTCGGGCATGGCCGATGGATTTATTGCAGGCGGTTCTGAAGCCGCTCTAACGCCCTTTACTTTGGCACAGATGAAGGCGTTGCGGTTGTACTCCAAAGAAACACATGAGCGTCCTTGCGAGTCGATGCGATTTCAGAAGAAACGCAATACGATGGTGTTGGGAGAAGCGGCCGCCGTGGCATTCTTAGAAGCAAAAGTTTCTGAACGAACCCAAGCTGTGATCAGCGGTTGGGGTTTTGCTACGGAAAACATCTCCCACGGAAGTGCTATTAGCGAAGACGCGCAATGTTTTCAGAAAAGTATGAAAGCGGCTTTACAGCAAGCGCAGCTCGACACGGTTGATGTCATCGTAATGCATGCGCCGGGTACGGTAAAGGGCGATCTAGCCGAAAAGTCGGCTATTGATACCGTGTTTGGAAGACAACTTCCTTTACTTACGTCTAACAAATGGTTGGTAGGCCATACGTTTGCAGCATCGGGAATGCTGAGTTTGGAGCTCGCCGTGATGATGCTACAACACAATCAATTTATTGAAAATCCATTTTATTCGAACAGGCGTCATTTACCCAACGAGCTACAAATAGTGATGGTCAATGCAGTAGGCTTTGGCGGGAATGCAGTAAGCTTGATCGTTTCCAAATAGTAACAGTAGTTTGGTGCCGAGGGATATAAAAACGTCCTGGCATTTTGCCTCAAAATTCTTGACCCTAATACATTTTTGGCTATTTTTGATTCGGCTTAGGGAGGGAAGCGACATCCTTTTTGCTTAACAAAAAGATACAGCGTACCGCCCGACCCCAACTTTTGTTGGGGAAAGCCCCTAAAACTGCTACATGACCGAACCAAAACATAACTGGACCAAAGACGAGATTTTAGCCATTTACAACCTGCCTATGATGGAATTGCTGTATCGAGCAGCCACCGTCCATCGGGAACATCACGACCCAAATCAGGTACAGGTTTCTACCTTACTTTCTATTAAAACCGGAGGCTGTCCTGAAGATTGTGGCTATTGTCCGCAAGCGGCCCGCTACCACACCGATATTGAAGGAAACGACCTGATGACGGTATCGCATGTAAAAGCACAGGCCTTGCGTGCCAAGGCTTCGGGAAGTTCTCGGGTGTGTATGGGAGCGGCTTGGAGAAATGTAAAAGATGGGGAAGAGTTTGATCAAGTCTTAGAGATGGTACGCACTATCAACAAACTGGACATGGAAGTGTGTTGCACATTGGGAATGATCACAGAAACGCAAGCGCAACGCTTGGCAGAAGCCGGACTTTATGCCTATAACCATAATTTAGATACTTCAGAAGATTATTATAAAGATGTGATCTCTACCCGCGCCTATAAAGACCGTTTGGATACCATCTCGAATGTACGTAAGACCAATGTAACCGTGTGTAGCGGCGGTATTATTGGGATGGGTGAAAATTTGGAAGATCGCGCCGGGATGTTAGTAGCTTTAGCAACCTTGAATCCGCAGCCCGAATCGGTGCCTATCAACGCCTTAGTGGCGGTGGAAGGTACCCCGATGGAAGAAATGGAGCCTGTAAGTATTTGGGATATGGTGCGTATGGTAGCGACCACGCGTATTGTAATGCCAAAAACCCAAGTACGACTTTCTGCAGGGCGAACTGAAATGAGCAGAGAAGGACAAGCCATGTGTTTCTTTGCAGGGGCGAATTCAATCTTTGCTGGAGACAAGTTGTTAACTACGCCAAACCCAGATGTGAACGAAGACATGGAAATGTTCAAGCTGCTTGGTTTACAACCGCAAGCTCCCTTTGTTAAAAAAGCTCAGCCGGAAACGGTTGAAGCCGAAGCATCTCAATTTGCACCCCTGGGAGAAAAACCAAAATGGACGCGTCCGGGGCATAAAATTGTACGGAACGAAACGGCGAAAGCCAATGCCAAAGAGCGTTTATAGTCTCTCTTCAGGCGAAAATTTCAAAAAACAAATCAAACAAAAAACAGTTTGTGCCAAATAATCGGCACTCTCTTTGCGTTATCAGTACCGAAAACAATCTTATATGAAAAAATCAATTGCTTTTTTATTCCTCGTGGGAATAACGTTTATTTCCTGTAATAAAGACGACGATACTACGAACAATTGCACCATGCCGGCCGATTTGGTCATTGACCAATTGAACAGCAGAAATGTGCTGCTTAGTTGGGATGGGCGTGGTGAAACCGCTTTTGAATTGGAGTACGGTCCAACCGGTTTCGCGGTAGGAAATGGAACGGTAGAACGTACGTCTCGCATTCCGTACACCGTGGATGGGTTAGAACCTGAAACCAGTTACGAACTGTATTTGCGTGCAAACTGCGGAAGCGACGGTTTTAGTAGCGATCTACGCATTCAGTTTGAAACCCCTTTCGATCCAGACGCTTGTAATGTACCACTAGAACTTACGCTCGTTTCGGTAGGCGATACTACCATACGTGTGAATTGGTTGGAAAACACCGAGACCGCATGGCAGGTAGAATACGGCCCCGTAGGGTTCCCGTTGGGAACAGGAGAGACCATAGGAACTTCAGAGAGTACAGCCTTGCTGGAAGGCTTGGTTCCGGGCACTACTTATGAAATCTATGTGCGCGCCAATTGTGGCAGCGATGGCTTTAGCGATTATACAGATGCTTTGGTGGTGACTACAGATTCTTAATCACCGATAAACGATATTAATGGAAAGTCCGCTTCGGCGGACTTTTTTATGTTCAAACCCAATGTTTCCATAAAGACAAGCAATGATTCCTAGGTTACGGAATGGTTAAGTTTTGTACTTTTACGCTCAATAGCAATTTATGACCTTACATCCTATAGACCGACATGAATCGTTGACGAAAACCGAGTTTTTGGAGCACTACTTCAAACCTCAAAAACCGGTGATCTTGGAACGTGCTATTGAAGACTGGCCTGCTTTTGATAAGTGGAACTTAGAATATATGAAAGTCAAGGCAGGGGAGAAAGAAGTGCCTCTGTACGATGATCGCCCGGTATCGCATGAAGACGGTTTTAATGAGCCGCATGCGAAAATGAAGATGTCAGAATACATTGAATTGCTTCAGAAGGAACCTACCAAGTATCGTATTTTTCTATGGAACGTCTTAAAAGAAGTCCCTGAATTGCAAAAAGATTATGATTGGCCTGACTTTGGACTCCGCCTAATGAAAAAACTACCCATGTTGTTCTTCGGGGGAGAAGACAGCCATACCTTTATGCATTACGATATCGATCTGGCGAACATTTTTCATTTTCACTTTCATGGGGAAAAAGAGGTGATCTTGTTCGATCAAGATCAGAATGACTACCTTTATAAAATACCGCATTCGTTGATCGTTCGGGAGGATATCGATTTTAAGAATCCCGATTATGATAAATGGCCGGCATTGCAACAAGCAGAAGGCTTCACCGGGAAATTATCGCACGGCCATGTGCTTTATATGCCCGAAGGATATTGGCATTATATGCGTTATATCACCCCCGGATTTTCGATGAGTTTACGGGCTATTGCCAGAAACCCGAAGAATTTAGGGAAGGCCTTATACAATGTGTTGATCATGCGGCATTATGATAATTTGATGCGGCGTTGGAAAGGTCAACAATGGATCGATACAAAGAACCAGAAGGCTATTGACAGAACGCATGCGAAATTAGGTCTTAGCTCGTAAGGTCGTTATATTTCTCCCAGATCCATGACAATTCCCAACCACGGTATTGCAAGTAGGTCACAAATTTTCGTTTTTTGTGCTGTGCGTTTTTTTCAGAAGCGAGTTGTTTCCAGCGTTTTTCGGCCAGCGTGTGGAAGGTCGTGTTATAATCGGTTGCCGAAATTTCTTCTAGCGCTTTTTTGATGTTGTAGGCCGAAATATCGCGTCGTTTCAATTCGAGGACGATGCGTTGTTTCCCCCATTTTTTCTGGCGAAACTTTCCACGCGCAAAGGCTGTGGCGAAACGAGTTTCATTGAGGTAATTGTGTTGAAGGAGGTGTAAAATGATATGATCGACAGCTTCCGGGATCATCTTAAGTTCCTTCAGTTTTTGCCGAACTTCTTTATGTGAACGTTCTTGGTAGGCGCAGTAGCGCTCCAGCCGAAGGGTGGCTTCATCTACGGTATACGATTTTTTTTGTTCCGAAGAGAACTTCTTTTTCATCTCAAAAAAGTACATAAAAAAACCCTTTCGCAACAGGGTTGGAAAGGGTTTCTCATTATTTGATAATATTACCATCCTTATCTAAGAAATGGTATTCTAAATACGTGTAAGCATCGCGGGGTTGAATATTCACCCACTTTTTGTGCTTCATGAACCATTTGGTTCGCACCGATGGAAAGCCTTTGGTTAAAAAGGCTGCTATAAACGGATGCGTATGTAAGGTCATCTTCTTATAGTCTTTTTTGAACAAGCGTTTCAGGTCTTCGGTCATTTTCTGAACCAATACGATGGGCGCTTCAATTTCGCCTTCCCCTTGATTAGGGTCTTCTTCGCGTGTCTTGATGTTCATTTCTGGTCGCACGCGTTGGCGTGTGATTTGAATGAGTCCGAATTTACTCGGTGGAAGGATCTTGTGTTTGGCTCTATCATCCTTCATTTCATCACGAAGGTGGTTGAAGAGCTTTTTGCGGTTGCCAGCAACTCCCATATCGATGAAGTCGATGACAATAATTCCTCCCATATCTCGTAAACGCAATTGCCGGGCTACCTCGGTAGCGGCGATCATGTTTACTTCAAGTGCGGTCTCTTCTTGGCTTTTCGATTTGTTACTTCGGTTGCCACTGTTCACGTCGATAACGTGCATGGCTTCGGTATGTTCGACTACCAAGTAAGTACCTTTGCTTCCTGATACGGTTTTGCCAAATGAAGTTTTGATTTGCCGTTCGATCCCGAATTTTTCGAAGATCGGAACTTTGCTATCGTATAACTTCACAATATTCTCTTTCTTAGGTGCAATTAGCTGCACATAATCTTTTATTTGCAAGTAGAGTGTTTCGTCATCAATATGGATTGCCGAAAAGGAATCGTTAAATAAATCTCTGATGATCGAAGCGCCTCTGTTTAACTCGCCAAGCACCTTGCTGGGATGGTGCGCTCCCCGTAGCTTCTTACACATCGCTGTCCAGCGATCCATAAGATTTTGTAAATCTTGATCCAGTTCTGCTACTTTTTTGCCCTCTGCTACGGTTCGTATAATAACGCCAAATCCTTTTGGCCGAATGCTTTGAATCAAGCGTTTGAGTCGCTCTTTTTCTTCGCGGCTCTCTATTTTTTGTGAAATAGAAACTCGGTTTGAAAAGGGAACCAAGACGATATAGCGTCCGGCTATGGAAAGCTCAGAGCTAATACGTGGTCCTTTTGTGGAAATGGGTTCTTTTACGATCTGTACCAGTACCGATTGATTGTTCTTTACAGCGTTATTAATAGCGCCGTTCTTATCAATCTCTTTGTCGAATGGGAAATTCTTTAAAGAATAGTCTTTAAGTTTACCTGTGCTTACACGTTTTACGAATTTCAGCAAAGAAGGAATGTTCGGTCCTAAGTCGTGATAATGCAAAAACGCATCTTTTTCGTAACCTACATTGACGAAGGCTGCGTTAAGGCCGGGAACGGTTTTTCTAATTTTCGCAAGAAAAATATCTCCTACAGTAAATTTATTGCCGTCTTCCTCTTTGTGTAATTCAACTAGTTTTCCATCTTTTAACAGGGCAAAATCAACTTCTTGTGAACCGGATCTAATAAATAATTCGTAGTTCACGTTCATTAATTTTTATCCCGACCCCTTGGGGAGCGGAATGGATTAAACAATATTTTATATCACAGGTTTTTGATTACCTGTTGGCGGCAGGTAGTTAAAACCCGAGGAAATTATACCATGGTATAATTTCGTTGTCAAAGAACAGTACTTCTGAAACGTTCAGAAAGTGAATTCATTGGTCTGTAAACAAAAAAAGTAGTTTGAAAACTACTTTTTCTTTTTGTGACGATTCGCACGTCTGCGCTTTTTACGCTTGTGCGTCGCTACCTTATGTCTTTTTCTTTTTTTACCACTTGGCATAAACTAATTGTTTTTTGAAGTCCCCGTCCGTAGGACGGGGATTGTGATTAATTTTTTACTTCAACATTCGCCTTTACACCTTCTACAAAAACTTTTGCCGGCTTAAAGGCAGGGATGTTGTGTGCGGGGATTTTAATAGTTGTATTCTTTGAAATGTTTCTCCCGGTCTTTTCTGCTCTCTTCTTGATAATAAAACTTCCGAAACCTCTAAGGTATACGTTGTCACCACTCTCTAACGAGTCTTTTACTTCGGTCATGAAGGTTTCAATAGTGGCTTGTACATCACCCTTTTCCATTCCCAATTTCTCAGAGATTTTCGCTACAAGATCTGCTTTAGTCATTTAACGGTTTTTTAAAAATTAATTAATAAGTAATTTAAATTCAGGGTTAGTTAATTTTCAGGTGGGCAAATATACTAATTTTAAATTCAAATAATCAAATCGTAATTCATTAAAAAATAATGAGATATGACGTACCTTCGCCCTGTGCAAGAAGATACAACTTTTTTCTATAAAAAGCTGATTACGTGGTATTTAAATAATTTTCGGAAATTACCTTGGCGGAATACCACCGACCCCTACCGCATCTGGCTTTCAGAAATCATCTTACAACAAACCCGAGTCGCACAGGGCCTCCCTTACTACGAAAAATTTGTAGCTACCTATCCTACCGTTCATGATTTAGCAGGCGCTTCCGAAGAAGCCGTGCTGAAGCTTTGGCAGGGCCTAGGCTATTATTCAAGAGCACGTAACCTACACACAACCGCACGCTATGTTTCGAAAGAACTAGGGGGCGTTTTTCCGGATAATTATAAGGGGTTGCTACAACTTAAAGGAGTGGGCGATTACACCGCCAGTGCGATCGCTTCCATTTGTTATAATGAGCCTACTGCCGTAGTAGATGGCAATGTCTATCGTGTGTTATCACGTGTCTTCGGAATCACAACACCCATCAATAGTACGGAAGGGATAAAGACCTTTAAAGCATTGGCGCAAACCTTGATCGACACCCAGCAGCCCGGCACCTACAATCAAGCGATCATGGAGTTTGGAGCCCGGTATTGTGTACCACAACAACCCGACTGTGTGACGTGTATTTTTTCAGATCGCTGTGAAGCTTTTAGAACCCGTCGTGTTTCAGAATTACCGGTGAAGCTTAAAAAGAATCGTGTTAAGAAGATTTACTTAGACTATTTCGTAGTGCTTTCCGAAGACAACATGACCTTACTGAAACAACGAACCAAAAAAGGAATCTGGCAGCAGCTCTACGAGTTTCCTTCGGTAAGAAATTCGAAAAAACAATCGTTAGCGTCGCTGAAAAATTCAGAAGTATTTCAAGAATTAGATGAGAATTTTAAGGTTAAAGGAGTGACTTGCTATAATGAAACTCCCGTTATTCATAAATTATCACACCAACATCTGTATACTCGATTTTGGAGCGTAGCAGTAGCTTCTCTAGGCGAAAAGGGAATAGCCCTGAGCGATCTAGAACCCTATCCCGTCCCGGTGTTGGTCGCGCGGTTTATTTCTGAACACAAGGCTTTTCAACCTTAATTTTTATGTATATTTAAACGACAAAAAGTACCTTTGTATCAAATTTAGAATCTATGAGTGGAACATTGAATAAAGTAATGCTAATCGGGCATACGGGAGATGAAGTGAAAATGCATTATTTTGATGGAGGAGGTTGTATCGGGCGGTTTCCATTGGCTACGAACGAAACCTATACCAATAGAACCACCGGGGAACGGGTTTCTAATACCGAATGGCACAATATTGTTGTTCGCAACAAGGGTGCAGAGATCTGTGAGAAATATCTAAAAAAGGGAGATAAGGTATATATTGAAGGACGTATTAAAACCCGAAATTGGCAGGACGATCAAGGGAACGATCGCTACAGCACAGAAATTCAGTGTACCGACTTTACCTTCTTAACGCCAAAGCAGGAAAGTGGTAGCAATGCGCCTTCCTCAGGAGATATGAAAGCACAACCTGCGACGCCTGTGGCCAAACCGGCACAAGAATCGCACGTACAGGAACCCATGGAAGATGACGATCTGCCCTTTTAAGTTTAATTAAACCACACGCCTTGGATCCGGAGCCTCCGAGTTTATTCTTAAGTACCTTTGCCTATCCACAGCTCATCAGCTTGGTCATTATGATCGTGCTGCTAGGATGCTCCGCTTTAATCTCAGGAGCAGAAGTGGCGTTCTTTTCGTTGACTCCAACCGACTTAGACACGGAAGAGGACGACCAGCAATCTACAAAACTTCCAATTGTAGCAAAGCTACTGGATCGACCTAAAAAATTACTGGCCACGATTCTTGTTGCCAATAACCTGATCAATATTGCCATTGTGCTATTATTTGCATCCCTAAGTGATGCGTTCTTCGGAAGGGTTACGCAGCCGGAACTGCGATTCCTGCTGGAAGTGGTGGTGGTTACCTTCCTAATTTTATTGTTCGGCGAAATTCTTCCGAAGGTATATGCGAGTCGGAATAAAATATCATTCTCTATCTTCATGGCGTATCCGTTGAATGTTTTGGATAAACTGTTCTCTCCGGTGAGCCTTCCCATGCGTGCGGCAACCCTATATTTGGAAAATAAATTTGGAAAACAACGCGCTAGTTTAAGTGTAGACCAGCTTTCACAGGCCTTAGAGCTTACCGATGATCGCGATACCACCCAAGAAGAGCAAAAACTGTTGCAAGGCATCGTTACCTTCGGAAATACCGACACCAAGAATGTCATGAAGCCGCGTATGGACATCTTCGCCTTGAGCGATACGGCTTCCTTTAAAGAAATCATGCCCGAAATTATTGATAGAGGGTATTCGCGAATTCCCGTGTATCACGAAAGCATTGATAACATCACCGGAATTCTGTACGTAAAAGACCTAATGCCTTACATCGAACGAAAACAGTTGGACTGGACGAGCTTGCAGCGCGAGGCCTATTTCGTTCCGGAAAATAAAAAACTGGATGATCTGCTCAATGAGTTCAAGAACATGAAGATGCATCTGGCCATCGTGGTCGATGAATATGGAGGAACAAGCGGACTTATCTCTTTGGAAGATATTATTGAAGAGATCGTGGGCGAAATAAGTGACGAATTTGATGATGATGATCTGATCTTCTCAAAATTAGACGAACGCAATTTTGTATTCGAAGGAAAAACATCGCTGAAAGATTTTTATAAGGTGATTGCCTTAGAGGATCCACAGCTCTTTGAGGAAGAAAAAGGCGAAGCCGAAACCTTAGCAGGCTTTCTGTTAGAGATCTCTAAAGGCTTTCCCCGAAAGGGAGAAATAATAAGCTTCCACCAATATGCGTTTACCATTGAAGCTTTTGATAACAAACGAATTAAACAAATAAAATTATCGATCAACGATTCACAATAATTAAATCGCTGGGCGTGTTCCTGCTACTCCTGTTAGTCGCCTCTTGCGGCGAGGAAGTTTTTATTAAACCTGAAGCAAAACTTCGTTTAGAATATCCGGAACCTGCCTATCGTATGACGCAACTTGAGTGCCCTTATAACTTCGCCAAGAACGATCAAGCGAAACTTCAATCCAGATCCGACTGTTGGGTCAATTTGGAATATCCCAGAATGAACGCCACCATCTATCTTACCTACATGCCAATTGAAGGGAATTTGGATTCGCTACTTCGAGATGCACAAAAGTTGACCTACGATCATACTATTAAAGCCAATGAAATTCTAGAGCAACCGCGCGTTGATTCTATCAATAGGGTCTACGGAATGTTTTACATGATCAACGGAAACGCGGCGACGCAATCGCAATTTTATGTCACCGATAGCCTCAAACATTTTGTAACGGGTTCCGTTTATTTCGAAGCGAAGCCAAATTTTGATTCAATTTTACCTGCCGTGGCCTATCTTCGAGGTGATATTCGCAGGATTATGGAGTCGCTTACCTGGAACACTTCTTCTATAGAGAAATAGTCATATTCTATCTAAATAATGAGACAAACTGACAATTAATTTTGGACCTTTGCATTTTGCAAAACCGTATGCAGGCTTCCTCAAAAAAATGGCTTTATTTGGTGGTTCTTTCCATAGTTTGGGGAAGTTCATTCATTCTTATCAAAAAAGCACTCCTTGGATTGAGTCCGCTGCAATTAGGGGCGTTGCGAACCTTGATGGCCGGAACCTTTTTGCTATTGGCCGGGTTTTCTACACTGAAGAAAATTTCAAAGGGCCTTTGGAAATGGATTGCCATTTCTGGATTTCTCGGAACGTTTATCCCGGCATTTTTGTTCGCTTTCGCGGAAACAGAGATCAATAGCGCAGTAGCCTCTATGCTCAACTCTACGACGCCCATCATGGCGTTGATCTTTGGCGGTTTGGTCTTTGGGATTCCGTTTTCACGGAATCAATTCTTAGGGGTGATCATTGGCTTAGTAGGAACTTGTTTGTTGATCTACTTAGGAGCCGAATTGAATCCCGGAAAGAATTATTGGTACGCCGGCTTGGTGCTCATTGCTTCCGTTTGCTATGCCTTCAATGTGAATATTATCAAAAGATACCTCCAAGAAGTCCCGGCTTTGGCCATTGCTGCAGGAAATTTCTTGGTGTTGATGGTTCCTGCTTTTCTCGTATTGTGGTTTACAGATTTTTTTTCCGACGAACGTCTACAACAAGAAACCCTGTTGCCAGCTTTGGGGTATTTGGCCTTACTGGCATTGGTAGGTACAGGAGTGGCCAAAGTATTATTCAATAAACTGGTGCAGATCAGTTCTCCGGTCTTTGCCACATCGGTGACGTATATGATCCCAATTGTGGCTGTGTTGTGGGGAATTGTAGATGGCGAACAATTTGGAGTAGGGCAAATTGCGGCGGCTGGGGTCATTCTTTTAGGGGTGTATTTGGCCAACAAATAGTTAGGGAATCGTTAAGAACACTGGCTTTTCCGATTTTTTTTCCGAAATTTAACATTCCAAAAAACCAACTATGTCTAAATATTATTTCAAATACGGAATCGGTGCAGGTGTTGTAATGATCCTCTATTTTTTACTTTCCAAGCTGCTGGGCTTGCATGAGTATCCTGTATTTAGTGCATTGAACGGGGTAATTATTGGAGGCGCTATTTTTCTGGCGTTGAAAACCTATAAGAAATCAGCAGAGAAATTTGAATATCAAGATGGTTTTCAAATCGGTTTGTTTACCGGAGGACTTGCAACCATCATCATTTCAGCCTTTATGGCGTTTTACATTTTTCAATTGGATAGTGAGTTTGCGCAGGCTGTGGTAGATTCTTGGCCTATTAATTTCAATAAAGGGTCCTTGATCTTGATCATTTCGCTAGTCATTATGGGCTTTTCTACGTCTTTGGTGCTTACCTTGTCTTTTATGCAATTGCTAAAGGAATCTTGGAACACGCCAGAAGGGAAACGACATCAGCTATAATTATGAAAATAAACCCTTTGTAGAATCATTTTTTACAATTATATTTGCACCCGCTTTGAAAAGAAGCGGGTTTATATTTTTAGAAAAATTATTTATTTAAACGATACGCTATGTATGCAATTGTAGAGATAGCAGGGCAGCAATTTAAAGTTGCAAAAGACCAAAAGGTTTTTGTGAATCGTTTGGCTACAGATGAGGGAGAAAAGGTTGAGTTCGACCAGGTTCTTCTCGTAGGCGACGGAGACAATATTACCCTTGGCGCCCCGGCTATAGACCGAGCGCTCGTTGGAGCGAAAGTCGTAAGACACCTTAAAGGAGATAAGGTGATTGTTTTCAAAAAGAAACGTAGAAAAGGCTACCGTGTTAAAAAAGGACACCGTCAGTATCTTTCTGAAATCGTGATTGAAAGCATTGCTGCTTCCGGTTCGAAAAAATCGAAGAAAGAAGCACCTAAGAAAGCGGCTCCTAAAAAAGAGGAGGCGGCAAAGGTGAAGCCTGCTACTGAAAAGAAAGAAGCTCCTAAGAAAACGGAAGCTAAAAAAGCAGCACCAAAGAAATCAGGAAAGGCAGACGATCTTAAGAAGATCGAAGGTGTAGGGCCAAAAGCTATGGAAGCGATGGTAAACGCCGGTATCGATACTTTTGCGAAAGTAGCGAAGACCAGTCCTGAAAAATTAAGTGAAATCTTAACCGAAGCAAGCTCTCGATTGGCTCATCTAGTAACTGAAACTTGGCCAGAGCAGGCGCAATTGGCGGCTGATGGTAAGTGGGAAGAACTAGAAGCCCTTCAAGATAAACTTGACGGAGGAAGAAAATAATAACAGTCAAAAACCCCCTGAATTATGGCACATAAAAAAGGAGTTGGTAGTTCTAAGAACGGTAGAGAGTCTGAATCGAAACGATTAGGCGTAAAGATCTTTGGAGGTCAATCTGCCATCGCAGGAAATATCATCGTAAGACAACGCGGGTATACGCACCACCCTGGTGAAAATGTATATGGAGGAAAAGACCATACATTGCACGCCAAAATTGACGGTGTGGTAAAGTTTGAAAAGAAAAAAGGTGGAAAATCGTACGTATCGATCGTTCCTAGCGCAGAAGCGTAACTTTTCAGAACATACAGATCACTAAAAACCTCGGTACGTACCGAGGTTT
>DFVG01000030.1:866-1814 GCA_002379985.1 Flavobacteriaceae bacterium UBA4166 | reverse complement strand
ACCTCGGTACGTACCGAGGTTTTTTTATGGCTAGATTTTTGTGGTTTTTATAATGACTAACCTTTCTATTATGATGCTACTTAGATATCTTCTCTTCTTGCTGTTACTACTGAATGTAAGTGCTTGTATTCCCTATAAAATCGCACCAAACTATTCCGAAGGAAAAGTGGTGAAAGGAAAAAAATTCATTAAAACCTTTAAAAATCGATATGTGTTTGCCTTCAATGACCCTAAGGAAGCCAATGCGTTTTACACCTATATCAACTATAAATTTCAAACCTCATACGACGATGATCTCGGCAATGTCCCGATCCGCATTGAAGATGAATTGGCGTATCTCACGTTTTATGAATTAGAAAAAACGACCGAAACCTATAATTTGTTCCCTATGATGGTGGACGGCGTGCTCTCTGAAAGAGGCGTCGATCCTGTTTTAGAATCACAATATAACAGCAGAAGTGGTAATTGGTATATTGTGATGACACTTACCGACGAGTCAGGAACTGATTGCCTTCGACCTTCTCATTCCTTGCAGGAACGTTCGGTTGCCTATTTGCAGACCCTTCGGAAAGAATACCTAAGAACATCCCAATACAACGAGCTGTTGTTTGTGAAACAGCACTAACGACTGTTCTTAAAGGCCTCAAAGCTTAACGGATGTCGCAATAACGTCCATCGCGGTTCCTCAGGATAATGAGATAGGATAAAAGATCTCGGCGGAGTTCGGTACCAATACATATTGGGTCGATTCCGTTGGCCGTGGCTAATCGCCCAAGTGATGTCTAACAGTTGCCATTTTCCTTTCAATTTTACAGCATTCCATGTGTGATGTACCCGCCTTTTGACGCGTCGCGTTGCCCCGTTTTTTGTGTAGCCGTGAATCACGGTCGCTTCGATGCCCGCGCTACGACACATACGCTGAAAAAGAAAGGCATACCCGCCACAGAG
>DFVG01000030.1:0-545 GCA_002379985.1 Flavobacteriaceae bacterium UBA4166 | reverse complement strand
CCCCGCCACAGAGCGCCTTTTTGCGTTCTAATACTTTTTGAACTACCTTCTCTTCGGAAACATAGAATTCACGTTGTAATGTTTTGCTGTTGTAGAGCTCTTGGTCGTACGAAATGTTATGACTGATCCACAAGAATATCGCCTTCACTTTTTCTTCGGAAGAGGTTGTGTGGCGTGTAACACGTTGCGTCAGTTGATGGAGATGATGGTCGAGTTTATTGGCTTCCGAAGTCTTTCCGAAGCTTTGGCAAGTCATCAACAGAGTACACAAAAAAACGATTTGTTTCATAGCAGCTTGTTCATCTAACGTGGAAAACCGGCTGCTATTGAGTGGTAGATAGTTAAAATGCCAACATAAAAAACCCTGCACGACTATGCAGGGTTCCTAATTTTATACAAATAAGTGCTTAGTAGCGGTAGTATTCCGGTTTAAAGGGTCCACTTACCTCAACACCAATATATTCGGCTTGTTCTTCACGTAACTCGGTAAGTTCAGCACCAATTTTCTCTAAATGAAGTTTTGCTACTTTTTCATCTAAATGCTT
>DFVG01000005.1 GCA_002379985.1 Flavobacteriaceae bacterium UBA4166 | reverse complement strand
TTCTTTTATAATAAAAACCCAACCATAATCGGTTGGGTTTTTTTATTCCGAAGAAATCCATCTAGCTATGAGCTATTCAGCAAAAGAAGAAAAATGGAATGCATATTCCCATGGCGCCGGCATTTTACTGGGTGTTATGGCACTCATTCTGCTTTTACTTTTTGATACTCATAAAACGCCCTACAGCACCTTTAGCATACTGGTATATGCAGGTTCACTCATCATCCTGTATTCAGCTTCTACTATCTATCACGCTATTTTAGAAGAGCGTTGGAAACCTGTACTGCAAAAAATTGATCATATCTGCATTTATTTATTGATTGCGGGTACCTATACGCCGGTGGCTCTAATTTCTTTAGAAACCGGGTTAGGGTGGATTATCTTTTGGATTGTTTGGATCTTTGCAGCTATCGGATTAATTCTTAAAATATTTTTTACAGGAAAATTTGAATTTGTTTCACTGCTGTTATATTTAGCTATGGGATGGTTAATTGTTATTGATTGGAATTCCGTTATGGAAGCCCATTCCTCCACAGGTATCTGGCTGTTAGCGCTTGGGGGAGCTTTTTACACGTTCGGAATTTTGTTTTATGCTGTCAACCGTATTCCATACAACCACGCTATATGGCATTTTTTTGTATTGGCAGGAAGTGTTTTTCATTTCTTTTTTATCCTACTTGACGTTATCTAATTTATCAAGACGATCAAATAAATAAGGCAAGTACGATCCCCAGAATAATTAAAAAAAGTTTGGTAAAATTAAATTTGTGATCCTTACTACTTTCAAATAAGATCGTTGTAGAAACATGGAGAAAAACACCAACCACTATGGCATTGATAGGTGACACCCATGCTGATAAATCAGTAAAATATTGGTCTTCTACAAAACTACCAAGTGGTGTGGCTAAAGCAAACAAACCAAGGAATAACAGAATCCTTGAAGTGCTGTATTGCCCTTGAATAAAATAGATGCTCAGAATCGCTGCAATTGGAATCTTATGGATAGCAACACCTAACAGTACATGATGATTGTCATGTACCGGAAATCCTTCTAAAAAAGCATGCAGAAATAGGCTAATAAATAGCATCCACGGGAAAAAGTGGTTTTTCGGTAGATGTACGTGGCCGTGCTCGGCTCCTTTTGAGAAAAAATCCAAGATGATTTGCAACAGCATTCCGCCCATAATGTAAAGCCCAATATGCTCACTATCGCTTCGGAATACTTGCGGTAGTAATTCAAAAAGTGTCACGGAAAGCAAAAAAGAACCGCTGAACGCAAGTAAAAATGATATGGCATTGTTTTTTTTACCTATCCATTTTGCTAAGAGATAGCCGATAAGTACAGAAAGTATAAGTAATAAATAGGTCATTTTTAGAAATCAATTTCCGAAGCCATAAAACAAGGGGTTAAAAATACTGTATTTTTGCTGTAAAGTATAAGAACAACTATGGGAAAAAATTTTAGTCTGCTAGCCAAAACTTTATATGGTTTTGAAGAACTATTAGCTGAAGAACTTAGAAAGTTAGGAGCTTCCGCAGTAGAAAAAGGCGTGCGTAATGTTTCTTTTGAGGGCGATACAGGATTCATGTATAAAGCTAACCTCATGTGTAGAACGGCCATAAAGATCTTAAAGCCAATACATGCGTTCAATGTTTTTTCTGAAGACGACCTGTATCAAAGAGTCTACGATATTCCATGGGAACAATATATGAGTCATACCGGTTCTTTAGCAGTAGATGCCACCGTATTCTCTAAAAAGTTTACCCATTCCAAATATGTTGCGTTGAAAACAAAGGATGCTATTGTCGATCGCTTCCGAGATCAGCAGGGAAGTAGGCCTAATGTTGATTTAGACCATCCTAGCTTGCGAATCAATGTGCATATTGATCGTAATATTTGTACGGTATCATTAGATAGTTCTGGAGATTCGTTACACAAGCGAGGATATAAGGTTGCTAGTACTCCGGCCCCAATCAATGAAGTACTTGCCGCCGGAATTATTATGTTGAGTAATTGGAATTGCCAATCCAACTTCTTAGACCCCATGTGTGGGAGTGGCACTTTTTTAATTGAAGCGGCAATGATCGCAGCAAATATTCCACCGAATATCAACCGTAATGAATTCGGATTTATGAGCTGGCCCGATTTCGATGCAGATCTTTACGATCTTATTGAAGCGTCTTCACTAAAGAAGGTTAGCGATTTTCATTATAAGATTCGTGGCTATGACATACACCCTAGTGCTGTGAAGACTGCTAAAGCAAATGTAATAAATGCAAACCTTCAGGAGTTTATCGAAGTGGAGCAACACGATTTTTTCCAAAGCCAAAAACAAACCGACGGCCCATTACGTATAATTTGTAATCCACCGTATGACGAACGTTTAGCAATCGCCGACATTGATGCATTCTATGAAAAAATAGGGAACACTCTAAAGCATGGATACGCAGGTTCTCAGGCGTGGTTAATCAGTGCGAATATGGATGCTTTAAAGCATATCGGGCTCAAACCTTCAAAAAAATACAAATTATATAACGGAAAGCTAGAAAGCAAACTTGTTTGCTACGACATGTATGAAGGAAGTAAGAAAAATAAAAGCTAATTTACTTCTTAAAAATAGGAATTAGATAAGAGAGCGAATAGCCGTATCCCACCCCGTATTCACTAAAATCGTAAGTTCTATTGAAACCTGGAACAATAAGATTATCAAAATTTTCAGGGGTGTTTTCTGAAACCATTCGTTTTAGTTGAAGGTTGATTCCTAAAAAAAGATTGTTTAAAATCTCGGTTTTTATTCCTAAAATCAGTTCCACCCAAGAAGCTGTTAGATTATTAAATTCTTGCGAAGCCACCACTGTTTCCGAAGGAAATGTTTGATTGGTATTATAAATCGAATAGGAAATTAATTCGTTATTAAAAGTAGCAAAGCCATAGCGTAAGCCTGCATAAATGGCATTGTCCATCCCTAACCAGTTGTTGTAGGCATTATAGTCGCCTCCAATTTTAAAATAGCTGCCTGAAGTGATAGCATTTAAATTTTCCTCGTCCCATTCTCGCTCCTCATTTCCAAGCTCAAGTGCCAAAAAATAACTTTTATAAACCCTAAAGTCGGCTGTAACCTGAAACCCAGTAAACCCATCTTCAAAAGCGGTACGCGCTAACGTGGCAAGGTCAACCCCCGCACGAAGCCCGTATTTCTTCTTATATACAATAGAATCTGTCGCTACCGAATCAGCTACAACGGTATTCTGGTCTTGAGAATACAGAATTTGTACAGCGAAGAGGCTAATGCAAAATAGTAATATGAGTCTGGGTGATGTCATCAACATTTTCGGTAACCGTTTGAAATGAAATAATCCAATTAGAGAGGTCGGCTGTCCGACTTCCATTAATACTATCAAATGTAGTTCTGAACGCACACGCGCGGTTCACATATACATTATCCCTGTTGTAGGTAAATTGAACCCTATCTGTATTGGTTTCTAGGGTATCTGTCGCGTTTCGAGTAAACAAAAATTCTGAAATGTCTTCATTTACATTTAACGGGATTGCTATAGAATCAGTTGTTGCAGCAACTAATGTTTGGGTAGTATCAAGTACAGGGCGCACCCGTAAATCTGTTACGTTCTTTCTGTTTTCAGGGTTCGCGAAATCCTGAAAGGTAATAATCAGAAGGGGAGTGGTAGGGGTATTCTGATCACAAATATCGTCACGGGTACAAGCTTGTGCCGCAACAAGGAATAGGACTAAAATCCAAAAGATCTTTTTCATAGCGCGTTTAGCGTTTTTCCAAAAGTACAACATTTTCCACGTGATGCGTCTGCGGGAACATGTCTACCGGTTGTACACGGGTCACTTTATATTGAGCGTCCATAAGCGCTAGATCTCGGGCTTGAGTGGCGCTATTACAGCTTACGTAAACAATTCGTTTTGGAGCCAAATGTAACAGTTGCCGCACCACATCGGCATGCATTCCGTCACGAGGTGGATCTGTAATCACGACGTCCGGCGACCCATACTGTTTCACAAAATCATCATTGAATACTTGTTTCATATCCCCAACAACGAACTTCGTGTTTTCAATATTATTTCTATTTGCATTTTCATTGGCGGCGGTGATTGCGTCAGGGACTGCTTCCACGCCTATGACTTCTTTGGCTTCGGAAGCTATAAATTGAGCGATTGTTCCAGTTCCGGTATAAAGATCGTATACACGTTCGGTTCCCTCTAGTGCGGCGTATTCTCTTACAATTTTATAGAGCTCATAAGCCTGCTCGCTATTCGTTTGATAAAAAGATTTTGCAGTAATCTTGAATTGTAGCCCTTCCATTTGCTCCATAATATGATCATTCCCCGCATAACAATGAATTTCTTGATCATAAATCGTATCGTTTCCTTTAGTATTAATTACATACAAAAGCGACGTAATCTGCGGAAACTGTTCTCGAATGGCTTCTAAAAGGAGTATTCTTTGTGATTCTTCTTCACGGAAAAACTGAAGAAGCACCATCAATTCACCTGTAGTAGCAGTTCGAATCATAAGGGTTCGTAACAACCCTTCCTGCTTTCTTGGATCGAAGAAATCGAGATCATTATTTGTTGCAAACGTTTTGATAAAATTCCTAATGGCATTGCTCGGATCGCGTTGTAAGTGGCACTTCTCAATATCTAATATTTTGTCCCACATGCCAGGAATATGAAATCCTAAGGCATTGCGATCGTCAATTGGTACTTGACTATCAATTTGTTCTTGAGTGATCCATTTGTTATTACTGAAAGAGAATTCCATTTTATTTCGGTAGAAATAAATTTCTTTCGAACCTAAAATAGGAGTTACTTCCGGAAGTGAAATATTTCCAAGGCGCTCTAAATTATTGACAACCTCTTTATGTTTAAAATAAAGTTGATGTTCATAGCCCATATCTTGCCATTTACACCCTCCGCAAACGCCAAAATGCCGACATTCAGGAACGACACGCTTCGGCGAAGGTTTTGAGATATGCGTAGCCTTCGCTTCGTAATACGATTTACGTTTTTTATAGGTTTGCACGGTCACAATATCACCGGGCACAGCATTGTTAATAAATACTACTCTGCCATCCGGTGCTTTTGCAATCGCTTTGCCCTTAGCCCCCGCATCAATCACTTCCAAATTTTCGAAAACCTTTCGTTTACTTCTCCTTGCCATGGTCGCAAAAATACTCAAAAAAGAAAGGATTAAATGCCCTTGCAAAGGTTAAAAAAGCCGCGTTTAATTTTGTAATTTGCAGCAGGCAGGATGATTTCTCTCCCGTAAGTAGGAATTGCTATAATAAAACATTAAAAAGGTACTTATGTCAGTGTTAGAAACAACAAAATCTGAACAGGCTATCGCGCTTGAGAACCAATATGGGGCTCATAATTACCACCCATTACCGGTGGTCTTAAATAGAGGAGAAGGTGTATATGTGTGGGATGTAGATGGAAAAAAATATTATGATTTTCTATCTGCTTATTCTGCGGTAAATCAAGGACATTGTCACCCCACCATTGTTAACGCGCTTACAGAACAAGCGAAAACGTTAACACTTACTTCACGTGCATTCTACAATGATCTGCTAGGGAAGTATGAGAAATTTGCCAGTGAATATTTCGGCTTTCACAAATTACTACCAATGAATACGGGGGCCGAAGCCGTAGAGACCGCATTGAAAATATGCCGCAAATGGGCTTATGAAAAAAAAGGACTTGATGAGAATGATGCAGAGATTGTAGTATGTGAAAATAATTTCCACGGAAGAACTACGACGATTATTTCATTCTCTAATGATCCGGTTGCACGAAAGAATTTTGGTCCGTATACTCAAGGATTTATTAAGATTGAATACGACAATCTAGAAGCGTTGGAAGCGGTATTAAGCACAAACAATAATATTGCAGGATTTTTAGTGGAACCTATTCAAGGAGAGGCCGGGGTCTATGTTCCTTCCGAAGGATATTTAAAAAAGGCAAAGGCACTGTGTGAGCAATATAACGTATTATTTATTGCGGATGAAGTGCAAACAGGTATTGCTCGAACAGGTAAATTATTAGCCGTAGACCATGAGGCTGTTACTCCAGATATTTTAATTTTAGGAAAAGCCCTCAGCGGTGGTGCTTATCCTGTTTCGGCGGTCTTGGCGAATAATGATATTATGGAGGTTATTGAACCCGGAACCCATGGTTCTACGTTTGGTGGAAATCCTATCGCCGCAGCGGTGGCCATGGCTGCACTAACCGTAGTGGAAGAGGAGCGTTTGGCAGAGAATGCCGATCGTTTAGGAGCCATTTTTAGAAGCGAATTACAGGCTTATATTGAGACTAGTTCTATTTGTTCTCTAGTACGAGGAAAAGGATTGTTAAACGCCATTGTGATCAATGATGATGAAGACAGTGACACGGCATGGAACATTTGCCTGCGTTTGCGAGATAACGGTTTATTGGCCAAACCAACTCACGGAAATATCATTCGATTCGCGCCACCTCTAGTTATGACTGAAGAGCAACTCCGAGATTGCATTTCTATTATTACTAAAACGCTCAAAGAGTTTGAAGTATAAAAAAAAGAAAAGGCAGCTAAAAGCTGCCTTTTTTAATCTTCATCGGTTTTTAATTATAATCCGTATTCTCGCATCATTTCTTCTTGCATCTCTTGAATTCCGGCATACCCTACTGTGGAGAACATATAAATAACATACACTAGGTAAATAGCACTTAAGATGACTCCTACGATCGCTAGAATTCTCCCGGTCTTTACATTGTTATAACCAGAATATTGCTCAGGGGCAGCAACATAAAGCGTTGTCGCCTTTTTCGCTAGCACAATTGCAATGATCCCAAATACAAGACCGAGTCCATAACAACAACAAGTCACTATAGATATTATTCCAAATACTAAAATAAGGGTGGCATTAGGTAATTTTTGTTGTTCCATATTGTTTTAAGTTGGTTATTAGAGTATTTAAATGTACTCCAAATTGTGGGAAATTCACAATGCCTTGTAATAATCTTACATGAACTGACTCATTTTGTAAAAATAACTCACTACGATGATGATCACATTTAAAAAGAGCAAGCCGATCTTAATCTGAAAATCATACTTGAATTTGACAAATAAATTGAAGGCAACGAAAGCTAGGAGAATTATTAAGGTATAGATGGCCGGATACATTTTAAAGGCCGCCAAAAATTCACCCCTAAAAACAAGGACTGTGGCACGTTGGATGCCACAGCCTAAACATTCTATACCGAAGATTTTTTTGTTAGTACATTGAAGCATGTACTCTTCGATTCCCTGAAGGGTCATGTTATTTATCTATTATAAACGCTCAATTTATAATCGATGAAGATATTATCTACGGTTTGAAGTTTTACCAAATAGATACCATCGCTCAATCGACCAGTTGGAACGTTAAAGTTCTTTTCTTTACCAATACCGTATTGTGAAAATATCAGCTTACCACTCATGTCATAGAGATTCGCAGACTTGATATCATATCCTTCCGGATTACTTACTTCAAGTTGCGAGAGCGTATTGTTTTGGAAGAAGTCAACATTCTGTTGTACTTCTTTGGTCATTACGGTTTGCTGATTATCTGCTACAGCTTCACGTCCGTTTCGGAATACAATATAGAAGCGATCTTCATATACACCTGGGGACAAAATAAATCCGGCATCCTCTCCATAAGAAATCTCTTGACGAGATCCATTGGAAGTATCCAGAATAAAAGTTCTCAAATCTCCGGGAATATTAATCTCTTCCGCTACTCTAATTCTTACTTTTCCTTCTCGACCTACTTTGATCGCTAACGGTATTTCTTTCGTTATTTCAAAAGGAACCGTTTGTATGATCGCTTTTTTGACTTCTCCGGAAGTAGCATCCGCTATCGGGAAAAATGCATCTGAAATCGCTGCATCGGTAGGGTGTTTCGCATCGAAACCACGATCATAAGCGTCCGTTGCATTATTATGGAACATTAACACCATATCACGGAAGTGTGTCCCCGAATTGAATACAGTATGAATTCTTAATTTCTGTAGTTCCGTTCGCTCATCTTGATAATCTCCTGGATTAATGACTGTAGTTCCGCCCGTATCAGTACCTGTGCCTGTATTTGCGCCGGCGCTGATGTCGGTTATATTATTGTCATTGCTAGCGATAGTATTCCCAAAAGTAGCGTCGCTGTTTGAACCCACCATATCTCTAAATTGAGAGTTGTTGGCAACACCTTCTCTAGTATAAGTTCGGTGACTATTTTTAATCGTTACAGATCCTGCTGCATTGGCAACAATCATAAATCCTTGTCCGATAGGCGCATTCAAACGCTCAAAAGCGATACCGTCAATAGTTGGACCCGGGATAGGGTTTCCTGAATCATCATAATTCATAAAGGTTGGAACGGTATACGTTCCCGGATCTGTTTCACTTGTTCCCGGCATCCAGACTCCATAACCTCCTTTATTATCACGATAATTGTGAGAGTTAATAGATCGATCCTCGTCCCAATATGCAAAAGAATCTATTTCTGTGTTATCAGGATCATCATAAACTCGATATAGGTTTAAGGCAGAAGGGTATGGGTTTCCTGCGAAGGTAAAGTTGTAGATGACGCCATCGGTAAATGGAACACCCACCTGGGTCACATAAGTGAAATCTCCATTATTAGGACGACCTCTAAAGTCGTAATTTTGATTTTGTGGTTCGTTGTAGGGGTCTGCGTGACTTGTAACATCCGTACCTTTCATGGTGAAACCGGAACCAGCAGGATTGGTAGGCGCGCCTCCAACATATACCCAACGTTGGTTGGTGGCATTCCATCGATAGATCCAACGTCTTGAAATGGTCAGCGGACCAGAAGATCCGTTATATCCAGCAGTAGTCAACGCTTGATCAGAATCTGTCAGGGAAACAACCTCATTTAATCGAGAGAGACCAAAATTACTGTTTCCGGATCCCGTGGTAATCCCTACAGGGGAGCACCAGTAATTATAATCATAAGCATCTGCATTACTATCCTGATACACCGATAATGTTCCCGTACCTGAATTAGAAGAGGCAGTGCTTCCTTGAAGCAATTGTGCTTGATTCCTTAAATAGATACTGGCTTCAGTAGTACCGGGATTATTGGCCACCAAATTAACATCTTGCTCTACGAAAATAACTTCATCGTCTACATAGATGTAAGAATCGGTAGCGCCATTCGGACTCACATGCAGTTGGCCGAAAGCCATAGAAGTTACCGATAAAATTGAAATAAGTAGTAGGTTTTTCATAAGTTGATTTTTAAGCGGTAGATCATTTTTTGGGGGGTCTAACCACTATTATTCCGCGATAAAAATAAAAATAATTTTCTATTTTACACATTAAATACCTTAAAAACATACAATTTAAATATTTTGTAACCGCTTGCCCCTCATGGGTTTCAGTGGCTTTTTCGGTAAAAAAATCGTAAAACAATGAATATTGGAGACACAGTTTCTTTAGTCGATGACGTCTTAAGTGGCGTCGTTACTAATATTGTGGGAAATACCGTACATCTAACTTCGGAAGAAGGCTTTCCCCTACAATTCGATATTTCAGAACTAGTTGTTATTGAAAAAAATACGCTTTTAAAAGAGGTAAATCCTGACGAGATTCTCATTCAAACCAAAGAAAAAGAGCAAAAACCTCGAAAAAAGAACTTCAGAAATAAAAGAAAAGAAAAAACTGTACCGCCCATGGAGGTGGATTTGCATATTCAAAAAATTACTAAAAATTATAAACGCTTAAGTAACTACGACATGCTTGAGCTTCAACTTGACACAGCCAAACGGCAACTTGATTTTGCATTGTCCAAAAAAATACAGCGGGTTGTTTTTATCCACGGAGTGGGTGAAGGGGTGCTAAAAGCCGAACTAGAATCGTTGTTCAGAAGATATGACGATCTAAAGTATGGCATCGCAGATGCTAGAAAATATGGGCATGGCGCGACCGAAGTTTATATTCCGCAGAAAGCCATGAGATGATTAATCTTCTGGAACTTCGGGCGTTTCGCTCTTGGGTTCATTGACAACATTCTCTATCATTCCAAAATTTATGGTTTCTCGTACCAATTGATTTTCTCCTGAAACAAATACGGCATTATGCAAGACCAAATTTATGGAACTGCTCAAATTGTAATTATGAACCCGAAACAGGTCCACGACTGTTTCTGTGGTGACCGCAGCATTTAAATAATCCGGTCCCACTTCGGGATTGGTAACATCGTTAGTGGGGTCAAGATCTTCATTAGTGTCTTCATATCGGGTTAGAACGCCATCATTATCATCATCCGGATCTAAATAATCGGGAATATCATCATCATCAGAATCTCTAGGATTTTCAGGGTCTGGCCCTAACTCATCAATGGTGGGCACGTTGTCGCCATCATCATCAAAATCGTAACTGTCTGGGATTCCGTCTTCATCCGTATCCAAATCTACTTCATCTTCCAAAGGCACGCCGTCTAAGTCATCTAGCACGACAACCGTCTCAAGTACTGCCGTACCTTCTGATGCAAGAAAATTTGTCGCAACCGCCGGAGAGGTAGGAGGAATGCTGCTACAAAAATAGTCGGAAGTGATCTCTCCATCATACGTGCGATAATTCGCGAAGGTGCTGGACCCATCTAAGGTGAAAGCATTAGTTCCTGATGTTCGGTAGAGGTCTGCTGTGCTCGCAATGCGCAATGAAATACTTTCTTGGTTTTCCGAATTGATCTTAAAAAAAACATACGAACCAACTCCAATACACTGCTGTAAGTCAACGTCATCAAAATTAAAATTTGTAACAATGATATCGCCGTCATCACACGAAACAACCCCAATGCACAACAACACCCAAACAAGAATTTTCTTACTCATAAATTAAAATTGATCAATACGTGTTACAAAGAAACAGATTCTTTGTTAACTACCGATAGGTACCATTTATTTTATAGTAATTTTGTACCCTATGAAAAAAGTGTATTTCGATAGTGCTGCCACCACACAACTTCGCAATGAAGTGATTTACGCCATGAGCGAAGTATTGAAAACTGAATATGGAAACCCTTCATCTACACATTCTTATGGAAGATCATCTAAATCATTACTTGAAAATTCAAGAAAAGTAATTGCCAAGCTATTAAATGTGCAGGCTTCAGAAATAATATTCACTTCCGGAGGTACTGAAGCCGAT
>DFVG01000049.1 GCA_002379985.1 Flavobacteriaceae bacterium UBA4166 | reverse complement strand
ATGAAGCCGGTGCGTTGGTATCCATGATAAAACTGACTACCATAACCCTCCCGAAGAATTAATACAACCTTGAAAGATTTTCTAACGCAAATAGAACGTCAATACAAAAGCAATAAACCTTTCGTGGTGTTTAGCACGCCAAAGAATAACGTGCTACAGGCATACCTTCAGAAAGAAGACGTTTCCCAATGGAAGCCCTTTTCCAAGAAAGGATTTGTTTTTGCCCCGTTTTCGGAAACACAAACTACCTACGCGATACACGAAGCAGAAAGTGAGGTGTTGGAAACAGCGGTTCCGAAGAAAAAAATAAAAACACGCGTTACCGTATTTCCCGAAACAAAGGAAGAATATGATCGTCACACTGCCATGGTTTCCTTAGCCCTGGCAAACATTAAGGAAGGAGAAGCCGAAAAAATCGTGGTAAGTCGAAAGAAACTGCTCCAACTCAAAGATTTCGACATAAAAAAAGTGATGATGCGATTGTTTTCTCTGTACCCGGCTGCTTTCTGTTATGTATGGTTTCATCCGGAAACAGGACTATGGTGCGGCGCTACCCCTGAAACTCTACTCACTGTTAATGACCAAGGATTCACTACCATGGCGCTGGCAGGTACGATGGTCGCCAAGACAGGAAAAGTGTTGCAATGGACCCAAAAAGAACGGGATGAGCAACAAATTGTGACCGATACGATCGTAAAAGCACTGGCGCCTCATACGGAAACGTTGGAGACATCAAATACGTACAATCACCGCGCAGGAAACCTTACCCATTTACGAACTGATATAACAGGACGTTTAAAGAAGAAAGCGTCTTCCTTACAGCATGTTGCAGCGGCACTACATCCCACGCCGGCGGTCTGTGGCCTCCCAACCGAAAGCGCCAAAAGCTTTATCAATGCGGTAGAAAAATACGATCGAAAGTTCTACACAGGGTATTTAGGGCTCGTGTGCCCGTCACAAAACGAAGCACAGCTTTTCGTAAACTTGCGCTGTATGCAACTTACAGAAGCCAATGCGACCTTATTTGTGGGTGGTGGTATTACGGAAGCTTCTCAGCCGGAAGCCGAGTGGGAAGAAACCCGAAATAAGTTGCAAACCATGCTACAGGTTCTTACACCCATGCTTTAAAATTTACGAGAAGAGTTGTATTTTTGAAGTAATGAATTATTCTAACAAGCCCCTCTCTCAAACGGTTGTTCAACTGTGTTTTTCTAAAGGAATCGATCATATTGTTATTTCCCCAGGATCCCGAAATGCTCCTTTAACGATTGGGTTTACCGAATATGGTGATTTTAAAACTTACAGTATCGTCGATGAGCGTTGCGCGGCGTTCTTTGGGCTCGGACTCGCACAGCAATTGAAACGCCCCGTGGCATTGGTCTGTACTTCAGGATCGGCGTTGCTGAACTACTATCCGGCCATTGCAGAGGCTTATTACAGTCGTATTCCCTTGGTAGTACTTTCCGCAGATCGCCCGGAGGAATTGATCGATATTGGCGACGGACAAACCATTCGTCAATTTGAAGTGTACAAAAACCACATTTTATACAGTGGTCAATGTAAAGAAGGTAAGGAACATCAGATCTTTAATGAAACCGAGATCAATGTTGCGTTAAACACCGCTATTGAGTTACAAGGTCCGGTGCATCTAAATCTTCCGTTTTCGGAACCACTTTACGGGAAAGTAGCAGCACCCTCGGTGCGTCCACAACATGTACCGGCGCGACAACTCTCTATGACAGTGACAGACGATCTCGCTTCGTTTATGGAACGTTGGAATCGTAGTAAAAAGAAACTACTGCTTCTAGGTGTGATGCCTCCAAACACGCTTTCAGATGCTATTCTAGAACAATGGGCTGCAGACCCAAGCCTATTGGTTCTTACTGAAACCACATCAAATGTGCATCATCAAAAGTTTGTAGCAAATATAGATCAGCTCATTACATCGCTTTCCGAAGCAGAAAAAAAGGACTTTCAGCCGGAGGTCTTAGTGACCATGGGTGGAATGATCGTATCGAAAAGAATCAAAGCCCTTCTCCGTAATTTTAATGAAATTTATCATTGCCAAATAGGTACTGATAAAGCGAATGATACATTCTTTCATTTAAAGCAACACTTTAAGATTGATGTGTCTTCATTTTGGACTGAATTCTTACCTAAAACTGAAACGATTTCCAGTGGATATCAGGAACAATGGCTGTCGGTTAGAACGAGTCGCCAAGAGCGCCATCATGATTTTTTAAAGACCGCTCCCTATTCAGACTTATTGGCGTTTAAAACCATCTTTAATTCGTTGCCTGAAGGAATAGATCTTCATCTTGCCAACAGCGCTACAGTTCGCTATGCGCAATTGTTTGAAACAGCTCCATCTTGGTTTGTATATTGTAATCGCGGCACTAGCGGAATTGATGGTAGTACGAGCACGGCCATTGGGGGTTCCGTGGCTTCTGCACGCCCTACCGTATTTATCACCGGAGATCTCAGTTTTTTTTATGATAGCAATGCGCTGTGGAATAACTACGTTCCGCCGTCATTCCGATTGATCATTATCAATAATAGCGGAGGCGGTATTTTTAGAATTCTGCCTAATGCAAAAGATGCCGAACAATTTGAAATCTATTTTGAAACCCAGCATCAACTTTCTGCAGCTCCATTAGCAACCCTCTACCAATGGGAGTATCGAACAGCAGCAGATGCTTCCGCAGTCAAAGAAGAGCTTTCAACCTTGTTTACGCCAACAGAACGACCTGTAATACTGGAGATCCATACTCCTACTACAGAGAATGATAAGGTCTTGCAAGCGTATTTTAACGCGCTATATTAATCGGTGTTGTCTAGAAGTTCTACCGCCCAGCGATACGCATCTTCAAGCGTCGCTTTTTTGACAAATGGTTTCTTACAAAAGGTAGATTCTAAGGAAAACGTAGGGTCTTCTTGAGATTGCGGGCTTACCACAGCAATTCCTTTTAAAGTGGGTACCTTATTGAGATATTTATAATCGGTGGGCTGTACCGAATAGGAATTAACACGATGAGAAATGTAAACCCAAGGCTTGTTTCGAAGATGAGTAAGACCTTTTACCAAGAGGGTAAAGGCTGTTTTGTACGAAAGCGTTTTGCCTTCATTCACTTCAACGACCACGATATTATCATAGAAGTAGGCCGTCAAAATTTCGTTTTCCATGATATAGGTTGTATCACGAACATCCGAAAAATGAGAAGTAATGGTAACTGACATAAGGGATAAATTTAGGTTTGTTGTTAGTTATATTCCAAAGAATACACTTAAAGTTACTTTTTTTATTGCGATAAATCAACACCTATAAGAAAACTTTAAGACATTGAATGACAAGCTGTTCACTATTTATTGATCAATTTGTATGATACTATCTACCATGCTAACGTCAACTTATCACAGTTCGCATATATTTTAACGTTAAAATATTCGGAAGTCCGTAACTTTGCGACATGATGCAATTAGGAGTTTTTCACGATTTAGAAATTCTTCGGAATACAGATCCCGGTTTGTTTTTAGGGGATTCCGAAGGAAATGAAGTATTGCTACCACATCGGTACGCACCGGAACGGTTTGAGATAGGCGACACAGTTCGTGCTTTTGTGTATTTGGATAATGAAGAACGCCCTATTGCCACAACCGAACCCCCCGAACTTACCCTACATGAGTTCGCAACCCTGCGTTGTAGCGATGTTAATAAATATGGCGCGTTTATGGAATGGGGCCCTGAAAAGCAGTTATTCGTTCCTTTTAAAGAGCAAGCAAGACCCATGACCGTAGGTCATTGGTACGTAGTTTACCTGTATCAAGACCCTATTACCAATCGATTGGTAGGTTCCAGTAAAACCCATCGATTCTTGGATAATTCTAAACTTACGATTGAAAAGTTTGAAAAGGTTGATATTATGGTCACCCATATCACCGAAAAAGGAGCAAACGTGATCATCAACGGAGCTCATGAAGGGTTGATTTATATGGAAGATATCTTTGAAGATCTTCGTACCGGCGACCGCTTAAAGGCCTTCGTAAAGAAGATTAGACATGACAACAAGGTAGATATTGTGCTGCAAGCGCCGGGCTATCGAAGTATTGAACCGAACGCCAATTATATCTATGAAGAATTACAAGCCGCAGGCGGATTTCTTCCATTGCATGATAAAAGTGATCCCGAAACCATCAAAAATCAACTCGGACTCAGCAAAAAGAGTTTTAAGAAAGCAATAGGGGCGTTGTATAAAGACAAGAAGATCGTCATTCAAAATGACGGGATTAGCCTTGTGGAAGACGTTTAATAACCTTGATCGATACTAAAGACAGAATTCCGACTATAATACCCGAAGGGTGTAAATGCCGGACGGTAGCTTAGGTTCCGCATATCGGTGTAAACGGTATTTTTTACCTTCGTTTTTCCATCACTTACATACGTAGCATCTGCGCCAACATTCCGATACGCAGCATCTAGCTTACTCATGTCAAAATCAGGGGACACATAGCCATGCTGTTGTTCCATAGCAGCAGCCATATCCACGGGCAAACGATAGTTCTGAGTGTTCATTCGTAGCGTTTTCAGTTTTGTTGAAAAGCTCATAGTAGTTTTTGTGCGTAGTTTCCAGCTGGATAAATCTTCAATTTCAGGTAACGCCGTAGCTTCAATCCGAATAAAATTTGATTCAAAATCAGATTGTGCTCCTGCAAGGGAGGGAAATAATATTACTAAAAATACCAACCATCTCATGGGTGCAAAAGTATCAAATTTCAAGCCACAATTCAAGGCGTTACAAGTTCAGTTTTTTAGCCGTGGGTTTAGGGAGTGCGTCTTGATGCAACGTAATACTGATCGCTTTTAACTTCATATATGCCTCACTAAAATAGACATATCCGCCATGGGCGTTTCTCGTCGCGTCGGTTCCCCAGCTATTCTTCACTTTATAATATTTTGTGCCATTTTGATCCCGCAATACGCCAGTGATATGCATCAAATGATCATCGGTAGTGGCATAATTTTCAAATTCTTGTTGTCGGTACGCTTGCGTTATATTTTTCTGCGGAAATGCGCCTTGAAGGGCTTTGATGTTATTTGCTTCATTCTTCGGAACAACGGCGACACCGTCTTTAGAAGAAAACGTACGTTCACTCACATCACAATCCAATTCTACCGTAAAACCGTTCTCTAACGCATGATCAATACTAGCGATCATTTCGTTCAGCGGAACATTATAAAAATTGCCATTGCTCCAGTTATCAGGAATATTCAATATAAATTCTTCATAAAAGGGGGCATGACTAAATGAAGTGATAGAAACGTATTCGGAAGGTTCAATCGTTGTCATTTTTAGGAAGGATTGTGGGGTATACTGCTTTCCTTCAAACATAAATGTATCGACAGGAGCTCCTAAATAGGCATCCAAAACTCCGGATACCGCTTGTCTCCATTTCGGACTCAGCGATCGTGCGGGATTTTCGATGTAGGTACGCAACATCGCCTCTAAAACAGCGACCAGCTCGGCGTGGTTATGAGAATCGTCTGATGTTTCTAAACCGCTGTACACCGATTGCGGTACGAGTCCGAATTCCGCCACTGCACGAAGGACATCGTGCGCCAAGCCACCTTCTGAGAACTGTGCTTTTCCTTGTCGCATCACAAAATTTTCAGCTTTTTTGGGATACGTTTGTCGTACCGTATACATTTCTGAAAGATCGATCTGTTTTCCGGTCAGTCGCATAATCTCTGATTCCAAAAACGAAGTGCTGGAGAAACTCCAACAGGTTCCGGTGCGACCTTGGCTAATCACCGGAGTGGCTTCTAAGTCGATTACCGTGGTGAATTTATAAGGCTCCTGTGCAAAGAGCGTTGTGGACATTCCAACGTAAAAAAAGAGAAGAAAAATGTGCTTCATGATGCGTGTAATTATGAATCTGACAGTTGCTGAAAAGTTACCGGCAATTGGTATCTTTGAGGCTAAATGTACGAATTATGAGCACACCGAATTGGGAAACCGCGAAAGAATACAACGATATCACCTACAAAAAAAGTAACGGCGTAGCCCGAATTGCTTTTAACAGACCGGAGGTTCGCAATGCGTTCCGACCTCAGACAACAAGCGAACTGCTGGACGCTTTTCATGATGCCCAAGAAGATACAAGTATTGGGGTGGTATTATTATCTGCGGAAGGCCCCTCTCCCAAAGATGGTGTCTATAGCTTTTGTAGTGGTGGCGATCAAGCCGCACGCGGACGCCAGGGGTATGTAGGAGAAGACGGGTACCATCGCTTGAATATTTTGGAGGTACAGCGTCTCATTCGGTTTATGCCAAAAGCGGTTATTGCTGTAGTGCCCGGTTGGGCGGTAGGAGGCGGACATAGCCTGCATGTGGTTTGTGATATGACCTTGGCCAGCGAAGAACACGCTATCTTCAAACAAACCGATGCTGATGTAACGTCGTTTGATGGCGGCTACGGAAGTGCGTATCTCGCTAAGATGGTAGGGCAGAAGAAAGCTCGGGAGATCTTTTTCTTAGGTAGAAATTATAGCGCTCAAGAAGCGTTTGAGATGGGCATGGTAAATGCGGTCGTTCCGCATGAGAAACTAGAACAAACAGCCTACGAGTGGGCGCAGGAGGTCTTGGCGAAATCTCCAATTTCCATTAAAATGTTGAAATTTGCCATGAATCTTACCGATGACGGCATGGTGGGCCAACAGGTTTTTGCCGGAGAAGCCACGCGATTAGCCTATATGACGGATGAAGCTAAAGAGGGAAGGGATGCCTTTCTAGAAAAACGGAAACCTAATTTTGATAAAAAGTGGCTGCCATAAAAAAAGTCCCACGGTAAAGTAGGACTTCCATTTAGATTATCGACAGTTAGTTTAGCTGCTGTAAGGCACTGTTAATTTCAGTTTCACCGGAAAGCAATTCAAACGTTTTATTTTGAGCGACTTTCGTATCTAAACTGGCAACTAGAACGCGTGCCACATCTTCTCGGGGAATCTCTCCTTCAGGTTTCAGTCTTTTTGAAACATTTACTCGACTTGTACCATTGTCATTGTTTAAGGTGCCCGGGCGAACGATGGTATAGTTAATCCGACTGTCTTGCAGGTATTTATCGGCGTTTTGTTTCGCTTTTAAATAATCTTGAAGTTCTTCGGACTCCTCTGGTCGGTCAGCACCAATAGCGCTTAGCATAACGAATTTCTTAACTGAATTCGCTTTCGCAGAATCTACCAACTCCTTTGCACCGTCTTGATCTACTTCTTTTAGATTCTTTCCTTTGGATCCTGCCGCAAAAATGACCTTATCGATGCCCTTTGTCGCTCCGGAAAGATCTTCAGTTAAGTCGGCTAGAACTGCAGCAACTCCCTTACTCTCAAATTCTGTTTGTTGCGATGCTTTTCGAACCATCGCTACAGGGATGTAGTGTTCTGCTTCTTTCAATAGGTTGATAACTTTATTTCCAGTGGTGCCTGTGGCACCGGCTACTAATACTTTTTCCATATTTGGAAATTAAGGTAAACGGGAATGCTACAGCGTATGATTAACGCTCTTTAACCTAAATTGTTTAAGCTTTCATAAGGGATTGGGTAGTACATTAACCCACTTCCTCTACGACAAAAAAGCCATCATTTCCTTGTTTTTGGTAGAGCGGCATAAAGATAAACGCGTTCCAAGTACTGTATACCGCTTCGCCATTATGGTGGGCCAGCAGCATGCCTTCTTCGATGACTTGAAAATTTTCAAAACCGGGTTGCATTTCAAAAGAGTCTCCTTCTGACAATCCGTGTCTGTAAATAATTTCAAAAGTTTTTTGATCGTTTTTGAATGCCTTGGTTTTTTCAATGGCGGGAGGAATACTATTTAGGGAATTGAGTTCTAATTGGAGTGCTTTTTCAAGGGCCAACCAAATCATTCCTTCGTGATAATCTATAGCTTCTTTGCGCTCGTGTTGTCCGGCTTCTACAACAAATCCGGTGAGTTGTTGATCGCTTAAATAGTGATCTATGGTTCCGGAAACAATATCAGAAAATCCGCGTATAATGTGAATGGGGAAATGATGCGCCCACCAATCATTATCATGTACCTCTTGCACAGAAATGTAAGGTAAACTGTCTGATGAGGTGGTGTGACAGTCCATAAAATAACGTTTGGTGTACGCGTTTTCCGGATGTTGTTCGAGTAAGGCAATGATCTCAAACATTTCTTGCTCTTCGGAAGTTAGCGTTTCTTTCTCTTTTTCCTTTCGCTGTGCTTCAGACCAAGTTCTGTTTAGGTCTTCATCGATATAGCGCACATTTTTATGCAACGCAGTCGTATTTCCAACAACCCCAATGATTTTACCCTTTACAGTGGGTTCAGAAGCAGATAATTTTTCAAACACACGCTGAAGCGCTTGCACGCCACTGGGTTCATTTCCGTGAACGGCGGCAGTAACGAATAACAACGGACCTTCATTTCCGCTTGAATAACTTCCTATTATGCGTGCTCTTTTTGACATAAATCTATTTACCGTTATAAATTATTACTCCATTGTAGCCAATTCCCGATTGGAAAGCTCACCGGGGTAATAGGATTTGTATTCCATTTTACGTTCAATGGCCTTTACAACCGTCTCGGTAAAATCGGGCAAGCCAATGTCGTTGCAATAATCCAAGCCACCGGGGCTCAACACATTGATCTCAATAAGTTTATCATCCACAATGTCTAAGCCTACGAAGAACAGACCATCGCGCTTCAATTTAGGCGCTGTAATGTCAACAATTCGCTGCATCTGTTTTGTTAGTTTGGCCTTTTTAGCTTTGGCGCCAAGTGCGAGATTACTACGGAATTCTGAGGAATCGTTGTTCACACGACGAATGACGGCTAATTCCCCGTCTTCTTCCAATACCTTTCCATTCATCAAGATAACACGAACATCGCCTTTAGAGACTTCTGGAAGAAATTCTTGTGCGATCACATACCCGTGCGCGCTGATGGTCTCAATAATCTGATTCAAATTCTTTTTATCTTTATCGATGAGGTACACATTTTGTCCGCCGGACCCTTCCAGTGGTTTTAGTACCATTTTCTTCCCTGCTTCTTCCCAAAAATTGAGCAGGTCTTCTTTGTTTCGGGTGATGAGACTATTGGGTTTGATGGTACTGGGAAGTTCTTCAAAATACAATTTATCGATAAAGGCATGCGACATGGCAAAAGCGTCATTTAGCACGAGCACACCACTCTGTTGGATCATTCTGGCAAAGGCGATTCCGCTGTGTTCTGCCCAATGCCGATCGTCACTTTCTTCCGTAGGGTTATTCCGAAGAAACAAAACATCTAACGAATCACTACTAATAACCTCATGTTTCAGATCGTCATCCTGCACACGCTCCCAAAACTTCTCTACAGTGCGCGATTTGGGTGTTTTAGGTATTTTTTTACAGCGTAGGCTTATCGGTTTATCATGGTGAAAGATGAAATCTCCAACACTCATGACATAGAGATCATGATCGCGCTCCTGTACTTTTTTCATAAGTACCACAGAGGTGCCAATAGCTTCGGTGGCAATATCACTTATTACAAAACAAATCTTCATATTATATCATTTTAGATAGGGCAAGCCCCTGTTTGACCGCCGCTAGCTTTTCATCGAAATCATCCGTTTCTAGGTAGCGAGGCTTCAATTTTGGCGGAAATAGCAGTCCGCGATCTGTAAGGTCTTCAATCACTTCCAAATGTTTTAGCGCAAATTTTCCTGCCAGTAAGGGTTGTAGATCTCCACCTTCCATAAGGTGGTCTCGTAGTTGCACCAATCCTTTTAAGTAAATTATGTCTTTGATAAACCCTCCTCCCTGAAACATTCTGGAGGTAATATTGAAAGCATTTTCTTTCGTAAAGCCATGACCTTCATAGAGTTCTTGAAACACCTCAATAAAGTTGGCTCCTTCTAAGAGGGAATGCCCCGCCACCACACGACCGGCTAAAATCCGTAACCGATTGGCATTTAATCCTCCAATTAGATACTCTGCCATAACGGCCATTCCTTCTTGTAAGGCATCATAATCTGCCAGTCCTACGGCAAGTTGCTGTAGTGGTTGCTGTTTTCCGTTGTAATAGGTAAGGGCATGTGTTCCTATTTCATGCTGAATGAGGGCTTTTGCTTCTTTATGGGACAGGGTATAATCCGACGGCAAATACAATTCTCCATTGGAAACCATAATAATATTTACGTCATCGCGTATGTGGACTTTCGAGCTGAAATCTTCAGATTGCCCTCGAAAATAGTTGAATTCTTGAAGGGCTAATGCTCGAAATTGATCGGCATTTAGCAGCTCTTTGGTTTCGTTGGGATCGTCTTCCGGAAGCTCCTTCAAAATATTACGTGCTTCGGAAAGTAACTCTTTATTCAATCCTTTGTAAAGTCGGATGCTACTATAAAAGAAATTCTTAGAACCTCGTTCCTTCAGCATGGTCAATTCATGATCGATCTCTTCTCTTTTTTCATCGAACAAGTAGGAGAGGGCCGGATCATCGATTTCATCAATTCGTAGATTATACAATTTACGTTTCAACAAATCCGGGTCTACCGGAAGCAACCGATAGTGATATTCATTGATTTCCTTGAAATTGCTTTCAAAAAAGCGATCTCGCAATGCCTGAATATTCACCGGAGCCACCAACAATAGAAATTGATAGCTGGATTGAATTTCCGCCATTTGGCGATCGATTTTAAAGATCTCTTTATGAATTTCTCGCTTTCCTAAACTATGGTAATGGGTAAGTGGGGAAGAGGTTTGAACACGTACAAATTCGAAGACGGCTTTTCGAATAGCGTCTGACCATTGGTCTCTGAATTTCCTAAAATAAACCGGATAGATCATTCCTGAAGCATTCCGATATGCCGGAGGTACTTCAATACCCACATAAGTTCCTCCCAACTCTTTAAGTCGGTCGATTGTAAACAAGGCCGGGTCTGCATCGTGTTGTCGCTCTTTGGTCTTTTCAATTCTCGCGGAAAGGGACACGTTGTAACGCCTGCTCTCGATATTGTTTAGTGATTTTTCCAAAATTTCCAGCGAGGCCGGAAGTTTATGAGCGGGACCTTTAATCACAAATTCAGTACTGGAAGGAGCGCCTGTAAATAATTCAAGCAGAAGAAAGGAGCCAAACCGATCGGCCATGCGCTCTGTGATTCGGTGTAATAATTGTTTAAAGAAGTCGAATTGCTCTGTACCTATAATTAAGTATGAGGCACCCGTTCTTGCGAGACGAAGCGTTGCATTATCATTCGCTTGCTTTCTGTAGATCAATAAGAAGGGAACATCATGTTCTAAAAACAAATGTCCGTCGTGAGGCAGCGGACACACGGTTCTACTTTCCGGAGTGATTTGATCGATGATCTTATCCAGTTGTTTTTCGTATGTTTCTTTTTCTGCTGAAATGTGCAAAATAGTCTTTGGTCTATCATTAGGTTGTTTTTTAATATAAAAAAACGCCTCCGAGATCGGAAGCGTTTAGTTTTTATTTAACAGCCATCGTAACAGTTTTGGCAAACTTTAAGAGCTATTTCTCATAGGCATCGGCATGAACTTTAGCCACCGCTCTTCCACTTGGGTCATTTTGATTTTTGAAGCTTTCATCCCAATCGAGGGCTACTTGGCTACTGCATGCGACACTAGGAACAGAAGGCACTGTTGTTGCCGCGGCATCGCTGGGGAAATGTTCTTCGAAAATGCTTCGATAGTAGAACTCTTCTTTGCTTGTGGGCGTTTGATACGGAAAACGGTATTTAGCATTCGCCAGTTGCTCGTCAGAGACCTCTGCCGCGACCATTTCCTTTAATGTATCGATCCAGCTATAGCCTACGCCATCGCTAAACTGTTCTTTTTGTCGCCACGCAACGGCTTCCGGAAGCATCTCTCCAAAGGCTTCGCGAAGCACCCATTTTTCCATGGCCTGTCGCTCCCGAGGTCCACTTTGACCGGCAATGATCATTTTATCTTTTGGGTTTAAGCGCATGGCAACGTCCATAAACTCTTTGTCTAAAAAGGGAACGCGACCTTCAATACCCCAAGAGGCCAGTGATTTATTTGCACGAAGACAATCGTACTTATGCAGTTTATCTAGTTTACGAACGTTCTCTTCATGAAAATCTTTAGCAGAAGGTGCTTTGTGGAAATACAAATACCCTCCAAAGATCTCGTCGGCACCTTCACCGGAAAGGACCATTTTAATTCCCATGGCTTTGATGGCGCGTGCCAGTAGGAACATTGGGGTAGAAGCTCTAATTGTCGTGATATCATATGTTTCCACGTGGTAAATCACATCGCGCAACGCGTCGATTCCTTCCTGAATGGTAAAGTGTATTTCGTGATGTACCGTTCCCAAATGGTCGGCTACTTTTTGCGCAGCCGCCAGATCGGGAGAACCTTCCAGTCCGATGGCAAAAGAATGCAATCTAGGATACCAAGCACTTTCGGTATCACCTGATTCTACACGCATGTCAGCATATTTTTTCGCTAAAGCGGAAGTAATCGAAGAATCGAGTCCGCCGGATAGCAAGACCCCATACGGCACATCACTCATCAATTGTCTGTGCACGGCAGCATCCAAGGCTTCTCTGAGTTCATCAATGCTGGTCACGTTGTCCGCTACATGGTCATATTCCATCCAGTCGCGTGTGTACCAACGTTTCGGTTCTGCATCGCTGCTATGAAGATAATGTCCGGGGGGGAACAATTCAATTTTTGTACAGACACCTTCCAGCGCTTTCAATTCGGAAGCAACATAGAAGGTACCGTTGGCGTCCCAGCCCATATACAACGGGATGATCCCCATATGATCTCGAGCGATAAGATACTCATTGGTTTCCGCATTATAGACGGCAAAACCGAAGATTCCGTTGAGTTCATCGAGGAAGTCGGCTCCTTTTTCTTTAAACAATGGCAAAATTACTTCACAGTCGGATTTTGTTTGAAACGTATACGAATCTTTAAATTGTTTCCGAAGCTCTAAATGGTTATAGATCTCACCATTGGCTGCGAGAATAAGCGATCTGTCTTCAGAATATAACGGTTGTTTTCCCGAAGTGGGATCCACGATCGCCAAGCGCTCATGCGCCATGATGGCATTGTCATCGTGAAAGATCCCGCTCCAGTCGGGACCGCGATGTCGCAGGCATTTTGCCATGGTTAATAATTGAGGTCGCAACACGTCTACCGGTTGCTTAAGGTCGAAGGCACATACAATTCCACACATGATATTTATTTTTGGTTGTTAGTTTTTGGTTATAAAAAAACCCGTCAAATTAGAAACTTGACGGGTTGTGTATAGGGTACAAGTTTCTGCTACGGGGTTCCGTTGTTATTATTATTCAAATTAAAATTGAAACCTAACATCACTTGTTTGTTGTCTTTGTTATTGTAAATATTCAATAAAAAATTATTGTTTTCCAAATTAAATTCAGAAAAAATCAAAATTAAGTAGCAAATACGCAGCGATTTAGCGAAGTTTTGGATAGTCCTGAGGATTGCTTTCGTGCATGATCTCGTACACTTTTTCAAAGATGTCTTCTGCGGAAGGCTTCGAAAAATAATCTCCGTCCGTACCATATGCCGGGCGGTGAGGTCTTGCTGTCAGCGCCTGCGGTTTGCTGTCTAGATATTGATAGCCATTTTGTTCATCTACAATACGTTGTAGGATGTAAGCGGAAGCGCCCCCTGGAACGTCTTCATCGATCACAAGCAAACGATTTGTTTTCTTCACGCTTTGCACCAATTCCTCGTTAAGATCTAAAGGAACTAAAGATTGTACATCGATCACTTCAGCATCAATACCCACTTGAAGCAGGTCTTGTGCCACATTCTGAACAATGCGCAAAGTACTTCCGTAGGAAACCAAGGTAATATCAGTTCCTTCTTTCATCACCTCAATCTGGCCTACCGGGGTTTTGAACTCCCCAATGTTTTTCGGCATTTTTTCTTTCAGGCGGTACCCGTTCAAGCATTCAACGATCAATGCCGGTTCATCACTTTCCAGCAGCGTATTATAAAAACCTGCCGCTTGGGTCATGTTTCTAGGCACTAGAATATGAATTCCGCGAAGCAAATGGATCAAACCTCCCATTTGGGAACCACTGTGCCAAATCCCTTCCAAACGGTGACCACGAGTTCTCACGATCAGTGGTGCTTTCTGCATTCCGTGGGTACGGTAGCGTAAAGTAGCAAGATCATCACTCATGATCTGCAGGCAATAGAGAATATAGTCTAAATATTGAATCTCAGCAATAGGGCGTAAGCCTCTCATGGCAAGTCCGATACCCTGGCCTAAAATCGTAGCTTCCCGAATACCGGCATCGGCCACGCGTAACGCTCCATGTTTTTCTTGCAAGCCTTCCAAGCCTTGGTTTACATCTCCAATGGTTCCGCTGTCTTCCCCAAAGACCATCGTTTCAGGACGATGTTGGAAGATATAGTCGAAATTATCACGAAGAATGATTCTACCGTCTACCTGTTCTGCATTCTCATCATATTGTGGCATCACTGCCGGAACGTCTGTCACTTTTTTAGCTCCTTCGGAATACAAGTGAGTGCTGTATTTCGGTTGAACGATCTCAAAGTAATTATTGATCCAATCCTGTAATTGTCGCTTTTCTGAAGAATCTTCCGAAGCAACATACCGCAATGCTTTGCGCGTAGCACTGGCAATCGTGCTGCGGAGTGGCTCTTTTTCTCCCGCCAGTTCATTTTTGATCTTTTCAATGAACACTTTATTTTGCGAAGCTTCCGCAAGATTGTTCAAGAGGGTGATGGCTTCTGTTTGTTCTTTCTTTTGAGGAGCGATAAATGCTTCCCATGCGGCTTTTTTACCATCCCGAACCGCTTTTTTACATTGCTTTTCTAACTCCGTTAATTCTTCGTCTGTAGCAAGATCGTTGGCGATCATCCATTCCCGCATCTTCACATTACAATCGTGTTCACGCTCCCACTGCAGTCGCTCTTCACTTTTATAGCGTTCATGAGAACCACTAGTAGAATGGCCTTGCGGCTGCGTAAGTTCTTGCACATGGATCAGTACGGGTACATGTTCAGTTCGGCATAATTCACCTGCTTTTTTATACGCTTCTACAAGCTGCGCGTAGTCCCAACCATTCACACGGATGATCTGGTAGCCGTTGGCGTCTTCGGTGCGTTGAAATCCTTTCAGGATCTCAGAAATATTTTCTTTGGTCGTTTGGTGTTTTGCATGAACTGAAATTCCGTAGTCGTCATCCCACACACTAATCACCATAGGAACCTGCAATACGCCCGCCGCGTTTATTGTTTCCCAGAAAAGACCTTCACTGGTACTGGCATTTCCAATGGTACCCCATGCGACTTCATTTCCGTTGTTAGAAAATTGAGAAAGATGTGCCACTCCGGGTACATTTCTAAAGAATTTTGAGGCTTGCGCCAACCCTAATAATCGAGGCATTTGCCCGGCGGTAGGAGAGATGTCTGCGCTACTGTTCTTTTGCTGGGTTAGATTTTTCCAACTTCCGTCTGCTTGCAAGCTGTGGGTTCCAAAGTGTCCACCCATTTGCCTTCCTGCGCTCATGGGGTCGGCTTCTAGTTCGGTATGGGCGTAGAGTCCGGCGAAAAACTGTTCTACGGTAAGTTCACCGATTGCCATCATAAACGTTTGGTCTCGGTAATAACCACTTCGCCAATCACCGTTTTTAAAGGCTTTTGCCCAAGCGAGTTGCGGCACTTCTTTTCCGTCACCAAAAATTCCGAATTTCGCCTTGCCGGTAAGTACTTCCCGGCGACCCAGTAAGCTGCATTCGCGACTGGTTACAGCGATCTTGTAATCGTTGCGTACTTCCGCTTTGAAATCTTCAAACGAAATAGGATTATCGGTCTTTGGGTCTGTTTGCATAGGAACGTTTTGAATGCTGCAAAATTAGCGAAAATAGCCCAAAATTGCAATGTTAAATTATTGCAAACCTTTCAGAAAAAAACCAACATTTATTGATTTCTTTTGAAATATTTCGATGATTCGACAATAACGATACGAATAAGTAAAAGAAATGGAAGGCCGTGTAGTAGCAAATCAAAGTAATCCATGGCCTTCATGCCAACACCACCGCCGGCAAGCCACTTTAATTTTCCCCAAAGATGTGGCTCCGGAAAGAACGGAGCTAGCCCTAGGGTAAGGCATAATAATAGGATGATCCGAAAGTTGTTGAGAAAATGCATATCAATACCATTCGCGTGTGAAGAGGCCTAATAATGTTTTCGGACTAAGTGTTACGATAAAACGAATACGTTGATCGTAATTCGGCAAGCCCGGTTCCCAGCCCAGATTACTGTATAGCGGGAAGAACAATTCAAAATAATCAGCTACCAGACTCACGCGAATACCGGTATCGAAGACTCCTTGAGTACCGCGATCTTTATTATGTACAAGCCCTACATCTCCGTAGGCATAGATCCATTTCCAAAGATTGGTGCTCGCATTGATAGTGGTCATCCAACTATTGGCGAAGGCAGGTTCTAGTTGTGATTTAAAGCCGCCTTCTGCGATGATTATTTGCTGACTGAACAATCCGCTATTTTCGCTTCTTCCGTAATAGTTGTAATCGAAAAGGTAATCGGTTGGGCGGTCCAGTGCAAAGCTGAAGAAGTCGCCATTGCTTCGGGAATCGTTGAACAAAAAGGTTCCTGCAAAGAAGCGTACATTCAATTGACGATTGTTCAAGAAAAGTTTTCGGTATTCTAATTCCGCAGAGATCTTACTGAACTTGCTTGAGATCTGATAGTCCACCACCCCTCTAAAGTAATTGATCAGGTTTGGATTGGAATATACGTACTGAAAATTGAAAACGCTGTAGTCTGGGTCCTGATTTGGGTCATTAGGATCTTCATCGCGACTTACGTTGATATTCCGCAGGTTGATATATTGTTTTTCGTTGTTTCTTATGTCGTCATTTCTGAAAGCGATGGTCATATAAGGTGTAAATCGCTTATAGAAGAGTCCGTCGTCATACGAATAATAGTTTCCGGAAATCCCATACCGAATGG
>DFVG01000037.1:86088-102322 GCA_002379985.1 Flavobacteriaceae bacterium UBA4166 | reverse complement strand
ATAAAAATGCAAATGCGCCGGAAGGCTGGGTAAGTTTCCCATTGTGGGCCGCGTGTCTAATTGCTAAAGATTCTAAAAATTTTGAGATTACCGTGGAAACAGACTACCTACCCTTATAACTATTTAACATGAAGCAACTATTCCACACCAAAAAGCCGCGAACCCATTATCTTTTCCCGGAAGAATACACACCTCCTAGCGGACAACTTGCATTGTTTAGCACGACCGGTAAGAAAATCATGGTGGATTCTGAAAGTGTAGCGGCCTACAAGATATCGAATGCAAAGGCATTTGGATTGCTTACTTCGGAAATTAAAGAACGTGTGGACGACTTGATGAAGGGTGCTAAAACGGTTTCAGAACAATTCACAGAAAACACCGCTTCCGAAAAGGGCGATACTAGTGCTTCTTTTAAGAAGAAGTGGAAAGAAGGAGCCGCTTTTGTGGGGTTGAGCAATCGGGTGATGCGATGTTTTTGGAAGATTCACACCACAGAAGACGAGCAACAATTGAAAAAATTGAAAACCGAAATGCACGACATCAAGCTCGAGTTTGAAGCGCTAGGATATCAACCGAAAGACAATTTCGCGGCAATCCCGTTTGAGCTAAAAGAACGGTATCGCGACAATGGTACCTTAGATCGCTTTAAAGAAAGCGCAACGGCCTTTGAGAGGATCATCAAGGATATGAATTTCAAAAAATCATCAAAATCCGAGGATTCCCCTGAGGGAAAATAGGAAAAAACCTCTTGCACGCCCCCCTACTCCGTTGTACCTTAACCCTTTAACAACACCCAGTGTACCATGCAAAAAGATGCGTATCTCAAAGAACTAACTATCAAAGAAACCCAACGTCGTAATGGGGCAGACAATACGAAAAAGGAGGTCATGAAGATCCAATCTTGGTTGTCTTTGTTTGCCATAGCACATCCCACGGCAGGAACCGCGACGGCAATTGACGGCGCTTTTGGTCCGGCGACCGAGCGTGCCGTAAAGAATTACCAGGAGCAGGTAGGGCGTTCTCCTTCAGGAATTGTAAGTAAGGAATTATTTTCAATGCTCTGCGAACCAATGAAGACTGCTTTTGAATCTCCACTTTCAGGTGATACGTTTCGAGAAAAAGTAGTGGCAGCTGCCGAACATCATGTAAAAAGCACGGCCTATGAACTTCAGATCAAAGGTGCCAGTAATAGCGGCCCTTGGGTTCGTGCTTACATGGACGGCCATGAAGGGAGTCCGTGGTACTGGTGTATGGGGTTTGCCCAAACCATCATCGATCAAGCTGCAAGTGCAGAAGGGAAGAGTTTCAAAACGCTTTTTCCACTGACGTATAGCTGTGATGTCGTAGGGATGAAGGGGATTGAAAAAGGGTTACTTAGCAGATATCAAACCGTGCGTAATGACCCATCACTCATTCAACCGGGAGATCTCTTTTTATTACAAAAGTCAAAATGGGATTGGACGCATACTGGCATTGTCATCAGCGTCAATCAAGATGTGATAGAAACCATTGAAGGAAATACAAATATGGCAGGCTCTCGCAATGGGATCGCTGTGATGAAACGCACACGAAATTTTATGCGCTCAAAGCTGGATTTCTTTTCTGTGGAACCGTTGAATACCACCTCTGCGTAATTTATTATGAAAAAGCCACATGAACTTGAACCGTTGTTCGGTTATTTGAAAGAGATCCTTCTCTGGCGATTTCAAAATGCAGCCGCTCCATTGGAAGAAGCCCCAGCCTTGCCTACCACCTCCAAAGGGTTGTTTCACGATATGTTTTCTGAAGAAATATGGAGCACCGCAGAGAAAACCATTGTATTGCTTGCGCTCGTTCCTCATGTGCTCCCTCATTTCCTAACGGAAGTAGTGGCAGAAGCATTTCCTAAGGGAACCGACCTTCCAATTTTTGGCGCCGCTAAGAGCCAACAGCAGCGTGGCATACTACCCACGGGTGAAACAGTTCAGTTTTTAATTGGTGGTGTCGATGTTGAAGCGCGCATTGCCTGCATGACCTATTTTCAAGAAGATCATCTATTTCATCAAAAGGAGGTCCTTTATCTCGAAACCATGGATCATGGCGATCCGTCTATGAGTGGGAAGGTTTTGCTTCGTGAAGAAATGCGTTATCAGCTGCTTACCGGAAGTGTACCTCCTCCCAAACTAAGCACACAATTCCCGGCTGAACGATTAGAGACTGAACTGGCTTGGGAAGATCTGGTATTACAGCCTGAAACGTTCACTCAGATCAAAGAATTAGAAACCTGGCTTCAATTTCAAGAAACCCTAATGGAAAAATGGAATATGAAAGTTCGGTTAAAGCCAGGGTATCGTGCCTTATTCCACGGGCCGCCGGGAACAGGAAAAACCCTAACTGCAGCGCTGTTGGGAAAATATACAAAGCAAGCCGTTTATCGAATTGACCTGAGTACGGTGGTTTCAAAATATATTGGTGAGACCGAAAAACACCTTTCTAACTTGTTTGATCGGGCCGCGCATAAGGACTGGATCCTTTTCTTTGACGAAGCTGATGCTATCTTCGGAAAACGTACGAACGTTCGTGATGCGCATGATAAATATGCCAATCAAGAGGTGTCTTATCTATTGCAGCGTATCGAATCGCATTCCGGACTCGTTATTCTGGCGACCAATTTTAAAGATAATATGGACGATGCCTTCACTCGCAGGTTCCAATCCATGGTTTCGTTTCAAACTCCGGGTGTTCGAGAGCGCAAATTGTTGTGGGAAAAGAATATGCCAAAACCGCTGCGCTTAGCTTCGGAAATTGATCTGGAACTTATCGCACGAAAGTTTGAACTTTCGGGCTCTAACATCGTAAATATCATTCAATACTGCAGTTTACAGGTGCTTAGTGCCGGTAAAAAAGAATTATCTTCGGAATTATTGCTACACGGAATCAAAAAAGAGTACGGCAAGGAAAATCGTTTATTCTAGTTGAAAACGAATCTTAGATTTTGGCTGTACCTGTGAGAGTGTATTGATCGAAGATTCCGGTAACTGCAATACCCTTCCGTATCCTCCGGTGGTTTGACAATCTCGCATTAACACCATGCATCGTCCCGACGGAGTTATTTGAACCGTTCCCGGTTGTACGGGCCCCGTAATAATCTCAGGCACGCGAATAGGTTTTTCCGATTCTAAAACAAAGGCCATGCGATTGCTCTGTGGATGAATGGGAAACCATTGTTCTGTGAGTTGCCGTTGCGCTTCAGCACTCAACAGACCGAATTCGGGTCCCGGAGTAGCGGGTATCACCATGGCTTCAGATGGCATTTCGAATTGATAGACGGGTTCTTCTTGAAGTGTCCCATCGATTCCAATTGAAAGCTGATCGCCTTTTTGGAGTCGGACTCGCTTCGTGATTCCGGGATATTGAGAGCGGCTGCCCATAATAACTTCAGTAGTAATACCTCCTTTCACTGCCAGATATCCATATCTACCTTGCTGTGTCGTGCCGAACGTTAGCGTGTCTCCCGAGTTAATTCTGTGTAGTGTTTTATTCTGAAGAGGTGTACCATTGAGCGTCATCGGAAACGGAGCGCCGGTCATTGCGACACACGTCTCGTGGTGAAAACGCAGCTTTGGCCCCATAAACGTACATTCCAGAACCGCTGCGTTGGGATCGTTGTCCAGAATTTTGTTCGCAGCTGCTGCTGCAACTTGATCCATAGCACCACTCAATGGAACGCCAATCTTTCGGTAACCGTATCGTCCTTTATCCTGAATGGATGTCCATAACCCGGGATGTAGCACTTCTATCATTCCACTATTAATTTTTCGGTTTCAAAATTTCGGGAATGTACCGCTTCGGAAATGCTTTCCCATTCTACCGTGCTTATAGATCGAAATTGAATGCGATCGCCTGGTTTCAATAGCGCGGGCTCTGCTTTTTCCGCAGCAAATAAAGGAATGGGGCAATTTCCAATAACATGCCATCCTCCCGGAGATTCGGTTGGATAAATCCCTGTTTGTTTTCCACCAATACCTACACTTCCTGCTTGAAGGTTTGTTGCGGGCACATTTTTTCTAGCAAGATGCAAGGACGTTGGAAGTCCGCCCAAGTACGGAAACCCTGGCAAAAAACCGAGTCCGTAGACTGTATAAATGGGCTGTGTGTGAAGTTTGATAATTTCGGAACGCGATCGATCTAATGCGTTGGCTACGGCATCCATATCAGGTGCATACGAATTCTCATAACAGACAGGAAGCATATAGTGATTTGATTTCAAGTCCTTTTCGGAAGCTACTGTTTTCTTTTGAAGCGCTGCTGAAAGTGTCGCCTGAAATCTTGTAATCTCTGTATCTTCCGAAAGATAGACCGCTACCGAGTGATAGGCAGGAACCACTTCTAATACTTCTTCGGAAAATTGCGTTTCTACCCAATGGGCTACGAACATCACTTCCCTATGGATACTAAGATCTATGTTAGGATCCCAAGAAAGTAATAAAGCACGCGGTCCCCATGTGGAAATAGTGAGCTGTTTCATGAAGGCGCTATTTGAATACCAATCTCTTCCATCTTCTGATGAATGTATTGTAGGATCACCACCGCATGTTGATGATCGCTGTGTATACAGAACGTTTCAGCATTTATGGAAATTCGATTGGCTGAAGGTGTAAGTACGCTTTTTGAAAGTACCATACTTTCAAATTGCATCCAAGCACGTTGTGGATCGTCGATCACAGCACCAATCTCTGTTCTGGGAAGCAACCTGCCATGGTTTGAATAACCGCGATCAATAAAGGCTTCGCGTTTGATGGGAAGTAAATTCTCCGCCTTTCGATGTAAGATGCTCTCCGGAAGCACATATAAAATTGGACGAATGCCTGACGCTAAAATAGCATCTACAACGGCATCGGCTGTGGGAGCGTCTTCGGCAGCCAAATTATACAAAGCACCGTGAAGTTTTATGTGATGTAGCGATGCCTTTTCCTTTTCAGCAATGGTGATAAAATCCATGATCTGTTGGAGTATGGTTTCTGTGAGCTCTTTTTTAGTTAGCGTCATACGCTTTCTACCGAACGAGTCTTTATCCGGAAAAGAGGGGTGGGCACCAATCTTCACCTTATGTTTCTTTGCAAGTTTGATAGCTTTGGTCATGGTTTCAGCTGTGCCATAATGTCCACCACAGGCAATACTACAAGACGACAGCAAAGGCATCAGTAATTCATCATGACCACTCCCCTCGCCTAGATCTGCATTAATATCTACTACCTGTAAAGATTCCATAGCACATTATATCAAATGAAAGACAGTATTAAGAATTCGGAGTCCGAGTAACAACGATAACAAAACAATAACAATTCCGAAGACATTCTGCGAATGATTATTGCGATACGTTCCCAAGACCGAAGTACGATTCACCATCAATAGTAAAAATACTGCGATAATAGGAAGCAGCAATCCGTTTGCCACCTGTGCAAATTGTATGATCTCTATGGCGTTTAATCCTACGGAAGAAATTACTACCCCAATACCAAGAACAACCATCCATACGGCACGAAAAAGTGGTGCTTTTAGGTTGCGTGTTCTTCCGAAGCAATCACTCGCCACATAAGCGGCCGCAAGAGGTGCGGTTATGGCTGAAGTGATTCCGGCAGCAAACAACCCAATACTCAGTAAGTAGGTTGCTGCTGAACCAAATAAGGGTGCTAAGCTCTGCGCCATATCGGCAGCAGATTGAATACTGTTTCCGGGTAGCGATGCCGCTGCAATGATGATTGCCATAGACACCAGCCCTCCTAGAATAATCGACACATACATATCGGTTCTGGCCGCTTTTAATTGCGACGGACCTTCCCATTTCTCGTTAACCAGCGCGGCATGTAGAAATAAATTATAGGGAACAACGGTGGTGCCTACCAATGCGACAATGGTTAACCATCCTTCTTGAGGAACTTTCGGTATAAACAAACCCTTTACTATTTCAGTAATATCTGGTTTCGTAAGGATGGCTGTGATGACAAAGGACACACTCATGATCAATACCAGGGCCACTAGACTTCGTTCAATGACTTTATAATTTCCTAGATACAATAATACGAAGGCAACGACGCCAATAATCACACTTAAATAACTACCACTGTAGGCATTCCATTGCCATCTGGCGTTGGGAAAAATCGTTTCTAAACCCAATACGCCGCCGCTAATATTCCCAGCTTCATAGGCAGCATTGCCAACCAAAATAGCAGAGAGAATTAGTAGAAGTGCAATCCATCTCAAACCCTTAGAAAGTATATGCTCTTGAACATTTTTGGCAAGTCCTTTTTTGGTCACCAGACCCAAGCGCATGGCCATTTCTTGTAGCACTAAGGTGGCGACAATGGAGAGCAACATGGCCCACAGCAAGGTAAAACCGTAACTGACTCCTGCGAGCGAACAAACTGTGACAGTGCCCGGCCCGATAAAGGCTGCTGCCACCAATGTTCCCGGCCCGATATTCTTTAGCATGTTTCTGCTCATTGGCGTTAAGATACTATAAAAAAAGGGAAGCCAATGACTTCCCTTTCTATCACAAACAATGTATCATTACATCTTTACATCATCAAGGCTTACTTCTTCTCCTTCTTTATTGAGCAGTTGCACTTCATCAAAGCCCATTTCCTTGAATTGCGGAAATTGTGTAGCGGCATCTCCTACCACCAAATACGCCATCTTAGATTCGTCCAAATAGCGGTTGGCTAGTTCCTTATGACGCTCTAAGGTCATGTTTCGAATGATAGCCTCTTCGCTTTCGATATAGTTAGGATCTAGGTCATAACTACTCATTTCTTGTAACATACCTAACAAAGAGAATTGTGTTTCAAATCGGCGTGCATTGGATTTGATCAAAGCATTTTTCGTGAATTCTAAGTCTTCTTCAGAAATACCTTGTTTGTATTTCGAAATTTCATCACGGAAAATTGAAACCGATTCACCGGTGGTGTTTGTTCGAACACTGGAGGAAGCTGTAAAAGGTCCGGGGATTTTCGATCCGCTAAATCCGGAACGCGCACCATACGTATATCCTTTCTCTTCACGTAAGATCAAATTAACATTTCCGCTAAAGGAACCTCCTAATTTATAGTTCATCACCTCTGCCGGATAATAATCGTCGCTGGTTCTAGGAAGCGCCAAGTACCCAATATTAATGACAGATTGTTTTGCATTTGGAATGTCTACAAAATACAGACTTGCCTTGTCCCGTGAATCAGGTATAGGATATTCCGGGATTGTTACTTCTTTGGCTTCCCAACGCTTTTCTAAGGCATTGAGGTTTTCTAAAGTTGCCTCCTTATCAATAGCGCCTACCACATGGAAGTTACTAATAGAAGGTGAGAAGTTCTTATTGTAAAAATCCTTTAGATCTTGAATTGTGATCTTTGAAACAGCCTCTTCAGTCCCTATCGTAGGCATGCTGAAGATATGATCTTCGCCATATAGAATTTTGTTGTATACATTGTTCGCCACGGAATTTGGATCTGCTTCACGACGCTTTATATCATTAATCGTCTTGGTTTTGATGCGTGCGAATTCTTCTTCATCCCAACGAGGCTCCAAAAGAATTTCAGCGACCAGATCCATTGTTTCATCAAAATTCCGCGTAAGCGTATTACCGCGAATTACAATGGAATTATTGGTTGTATACATATTGATGGAGGCTCCTAACAATTCAATTTCCTCTTCTAATTGTTCGGGCGTTTTGTTGGCAGTTCCTTCCATCATGATATCGGTCATGAGATTAGCGACACCATTTTTGTCTTTATTGTCGAGTAGATGTCCGCCTTCCATGACCAAGCTAAAGTTTACTGTTGGGATCTCATTTTGCTCGATCCCGTACACTTCAATGCCATTTTCTAAAGAGGCCGTCCAAGTGCTAGGAATGCTTAGTGCCGGTGTTTCGCCTTGTGCTGGTGCGGTACTTCTATCAATCTTAGAAGGCGTTTTCGCAACTTCCTCCTGCGCGTCAACGACGTTCTTTTCAACATTTTCTTTGATCGCTTCTTCCACTACCGGAGCTTGCTCAGAATTTTCAGCGACCAATTCGGTTTTTCCTTTCGGAACAAAACTCGTTAAGACGAACGGTTGTCCTTTGATGTATTCATTATATACACGCATCACGTCTTCTTTGGTCACCGCTTTGATATTCTCAATATCTTGCTCGATGAATCCGGGGTCTCCGGCAAATACATTGTACTGTGCCAGTTGGAAAGATTTTCCTAACACACTGCTGATACCGTTGTAGAAGCTAGTTTCGAGTCCGGCCTTAATACGCTCAATATCACGATCGGTTACCCCTTCTTCTTCAAACATGGTAAAAGCTTCATTGATCCCTGCTTCCACACTGTCTAAATCAACACCGTCATTCGCGGTAATAATGATGTGAAATTCTCCTGCCAATTGCTGAGAATTGCTATAAGCCACCGTACGTGAAGTAAGGTCTTTTTCTTTTACCAATACTTTATAAAGCGGTGCTTTCTTTCCTCTTGAAAGAATTTCCGCTAAAAAATCAAGTGCGTAAGCATCATCAGTATATTGCTCTACTGTAGGCCATACCATATTGAGTTGTGGTGCTGTCGCAAAGTTGTCTTCATGATATAAACGCTTGGTCTCAGCAATTTCCACCGGTTGTGGCTCAAGCGGTGTCACTTCCTGTCGCGACTTGATCTCGCCAAAATATTTTTCAATGAGTTCTTTTGCATTGGTGGTTTCGAAATCTCCTGCGAGCACCAAGGTAGCGTTATTCGGACCGTAAAAACGATCATAAAACTCGCGTACATCATCTACCGTAGCATTTTGAAGGTCTTTCAACTCTCCAATCACTTGCCAATTATACGGGTGATCTGCAGGATAGATATTTTTGTCCAACACCCAGTTAGTGTGTCCATAAGGACGGTTGTCAACGCGTTGTCTTTTTTCATTCTGAACCACTTCTTGTTGATTGTAGAAAGCAGATTCGGTAACGGTATTAATGAAATACCCCATACGGTCGCTCTCTAACCATAAAATGGTTTCCAACGCATTGTTAGGCACTACTTCATAATAGATGGTGCCATCTTTCCAAGTACCGCCATTCAGGGTTCCTCCAGCGTCTTGGATGGTTTTGAAAAAGGCATCTTGCGGTACATTTTCAGACTCTTGGAAAAGCATGTGCTCAAACAAGTGCGCAAATCCGGTGCGTCCCTCTTTTTCACGATTTGAACCCACTCCGTATTGAATCGCCAACGAAACAATGGGATCACTTTTATCTTGATGAAGCACTACATCAAGACCGTTCTCTAATTCGTATTTTTCGAAATCAATGGAAAGGGAAGCCGAATCTTCGCTGTCATTGGATGTTTCCGTACCGTTCTTATCACCACAGGACACGGAAAAAGTGAGTAGGATCAACAGAAAAAACCCTACTGTAAGTTGCTGTTTTTTGATTGTCATATTATTGTATTTAGGAAAGAACCAAAGATACAATGGCATGGAAGTTGATTTCTTAAATTAATGTTAAAATCAATTTGGCTTTCTGATTGATTTTCAACGACTTCAAAAGGAAGGCAAAGCAGTCGTGGTAAGTTCTTCCCTTATCTATTGTACGTCTAGCCCTTACTTAAACACGTCCCTATAATACTATTTTTAAACTCTCCTTAAAATTAATTATTGTGGACAGCTATTTTATCGTAGAAAATGATCAACCAACCATTCAACGTCTTCGGAATTTCACCGAAAATGAAGGGATCGCACATTGTATTGGCACAGCTGATGAATATGACACAGCGCTGAATAGTATTCTCAAAAAAATGCCGCAATTGATCTTTATCAACATGGATTCGCTACTGGAACTTCCATGGCAATTCAAACAAGATATAGATCATTACGCAAGCTACAAACCTGTTTTTGTTGGGCTCTCGTATTCTAAAGAACTTGCCTTTCAAGCCATCAAGTATGATTTCTTTGATGTTCTTTTAAAACCTTTAAGTGAAATTGAGATTCGAAAGACCATGTCGCGATACGCGAAGAAAAAGTTAGACCAGAATCCTCAAAAAAAGATCTGTCTTCAATCTTATAAGGACTACCAATACTTAGACATCGATGAGATCATATTTTTGAAAGCCGATAACAATTGTACCGATTTTCATCTTAAAAACGGATCGGTGGTTAGTGCCTTTAAAACCTTAAAAACCTATGAGGAAGTACTTCCAGATTCTTTCTATAGAATCCATAAAAGCTATATTGTGAATAGTAAGTTTATTTCTAGAATCCAATATGGGAAATCCATGTGTTCCCTTCGGAATAGTCGCTCAAAAATACCTTTTACGAAGACGTTTATGGAAAATGTTGAGCTCATTAATAATAAGTTATCGAGCAAAGCCTGCCAATCGTTGAATTAATTTCCCTTTCAAACATATAGGGTTCGCTAGCAGAATGGTCTATTTCACAAGATACCCCTGAAGTTGCCTTGTTTACAGCCTTTCTCGTTCTATATTCGTTTCAGAAAGCAACAAAAAGGCTTCTATTATTTTTCGATCGTGCACACACTCGGATAACATCAAAACTTTATTGAATCTAAAATACTTAACCCCTATGAAAACTTTTAAAACCATCATTTCAATTGTATTATTATCACTTTTTGTATACTCGTGTACACCTCAAAACATCCTAGAAGAAAACAACGTGGAAACCTACCAAACCGGAGACGAAAGTCATGCAGAACCGGATAACGAAAAAGACGGTGACAACTAAGATACATCCCCTCAATTGCTTACAGCCTTCGATACTATCGAAGGCTTTTTTTGTTAGCTTTGTTTGTTTCTGATCCATGAAATACACAGCGTTCACATATCTCCTTTCTTTCAGTCTAGTTTTATGCCTGATCGGGTGCTCGCATCCTACAATGACTTCCGAAGAAAATGGCACAAAAGATAGCCTCACAAGTTTTAAGTCACAATTAACCATTGACTCGCTACCGGCACATGAGCAAAAGATAGCATTGGAGCAACAGTTTCAGCGTATTTCAAACAAATCATTAACGGATTCTACGCGATATGACTATCTAAGTATCTTAGCCTACAAAGCCTTTGCTTTAGAGCAGAAAGAGCTTTTTAAAACAGCAAATAGTACCGCCGAACGAATCGCACAACGTTTGGGAGATACGTCGCGTATGGCTGATGCACATTGGAATTATGGTGCCTATTTTCTTCAAGAGCAGGTCTACGACAGTGCCTATTATCATTACAAGCAAGCGAGCGAATTGTATGAGCAAAAACAAAATTGGTATTATACTGGGAAAATGCTCTACAACATGGCGTTTATTAGAAGCAGGTTACGGGATTATACAGGAAGTGAAATTTTAATCATTCGGGCCATCTCTCATTTTAAAAAAGTAAATAGAGATAAGCAACTGTACGAATCCTACAATCTTCTTGGAATTATTTACAAAGAATTGGAAGAATACGACCGAGCACATTTCTATAATGACGAAGCCTTTGATTATTTAGAAAAACTACCCGATAACTTCTCCATGCATGCCGGATATTTGAACAATGCTGGTGTTATACATCAAAAACAAGGAAAATATGAATTTGCAATCGAAAAGTTTAATGAAGCACTTCAAAAATTCGATTTAGAACGTAAGAATAAAAATTTATATGCTCGACTCATAGATAATAGAGCCTTTAGTCAGCTTCATTTGAAAATGGACGAAACGGTGTTGACAGACCTAACGCGCTCGTATCAATATCGAGATAGTCTTCAAAACGAATCGGGAATGGTGATAAGCAACCTCCATTTTTCAGAATATTACGCAAAAATCAATGACACCAATCAAGCAATAAGGTATGCCCAACGCGCTTCGGTATTAGCGAAAGAGATCGGAAATAACAGAGATTATCTAATGTCACTGAAATTGCTTGCTTCATTAGATCAACAACAAGCAAACGATTATTTGCAAACCTACACGACCCTAAGCGATAGTTTGATTCAGGCGGAACGCCAATGGCGAAATAAATTTGCGCGAATTGATTTTGAAACCGATGAATACATTCAAGAAACAAAACGGCTTGAACAACAAAAAACGTGGATCTTATGGTTGAGTGCCGGACTGTTACTCATTCTATCGCTTGCCTACTTTCTCACGAGACAGTATGCGCGAAATAAACAATTGCTGTTTGAAAGTGAACAACAAAAGGCCAATGAACAAATATATCTTCTAGCGCTTCGGCAACAATCAAAAATGGAAGAGGGAAGAATTCAGGAGCGAAGAAGGATCTCAGAAGATTTGCATGATGGCATTTTAGGAAAACTCTTTGGGACACGGCTTAATCTAGGTTTTCTGAATTTAAAAGGCGATCAGGAAACAAAGCAACTTCACAAAAAGTATTTGGAAGAATTACAAACCATTGAAAAAGAAATTCGCGCTATCTCTCACGAACTGAAATATGAAATGACCGACTCAGGGATGGGGTTTCATACGCTCGTTAATAATCTATTAGAATCTCGCGGAACACTGGGTGACTTTGAATATACCCTCACTAGAAGTGATAATCTAAATTGGGAAGAAGTAGATGAAAAAATGAAGGTAAATCTCTATCGAATCATTCAAGAAGCGCTACAAAACATTGTGAAGTATTCTAAAGCAACGCATGTTACCATTGATTTTCAGAAAGAACTAAACCACTTACAACTAATGATCTGTGACAATGGCATTGGTTTTAATAGCAATAGAAGTTCTCGTGGTATCGGCTTGAAGAACATGCGTTCTCGAACTGAAAAACTTTTAGGTACCTTTGAGATTAAAAGCGAACCCAACGAGGGAACTAAAATTAGTGTGCAGATCCCGCTGAAAACATTCACTTATGAAACAAAATGATCCTTGCACTGTTTTGCTCATTGATGATCATCCACTGATCCTAGAGGCTTATAAAAATGCGCTTGCTAAAATAGAAGAGCAAATTGCACACTATACCTTTAAAATTGATGTCGCAACCGATTGTGATAAAGCATATAGAAAAATTACAGAGGCTTCCACATTACATAATGGAATTGATCTGATTTTTTTAGATATGCGCCTTCCTCCTTCCGCTGACGGAAAAATTCTGTCCGGCGAAGACCTAGGACTCATTATCAAGAAAACCCTTCCGAAAAGTAAGGTGATTGTATCGACGACACATACCGACAATTATCGTATTCATAGTATTTTTAAAAGTATTGACCCGGACGGGTTCTTGATCAAAAATGATATTAGTCCGGAAGATATTATTATCGCCATTGAAAATGTGCTAGAAGATCCCCCGTATTACAGTAAAACGGTTATCAAGCTATTGCGAAAGAATGTTTCCAACGATTTTTTATTAGATAATATTGATCGGAAACTCCTGTACGAAATCAGTTTGGGAACTAAAATGAAAGATTTACCTGACATTCTTCCACTCTCTATCGCAGGTATTGAAAAAAGGAAACGCAACTTAAAAGACATCTTTGACGTGGCTTCCGGCGATGACAAAGAACTCATCTCAAAGGCCAAGGAGAAAGGTTTTATCTAAGATTTATTCCTCTCAAAACATTCATAGTAAGGATATCCCTTACCAATAGTAGCCGTTGTCGTTTCGTCACGTAAAACGGAAAAAATAGCTTTGAACAAATCCATTTATTACATGGTATTCAAACACGTCTGCTATTTTATGTTACTACTTCCCATTTACAGTTTCTCTCAAGCCTTGGTGACAGGTACGGTAGTGGATTCAAACGGTCCGGTAGAATTTGCGAACGTTGTGATCTACAATTCATCAAATACGGTCGTAGATGGTGCTATTTCTGATCTTTCAGGAAATTTTGAAGTTAACTTAGACTCTGGAGAATATAGAATGGAAATTCGTTATTTGGGCTATCAAACACTCGAGAGGAAGATCACGGTTTCCGGTACTACTAAATTGGGACAATTAACCCTCTTGCTGGACGAGAACAATCTTTCCGAAGTGGTGATAACAGCTCAGAAAAAGTTGGTAAGGCGTTCCGGAGATAAACTCGTCATGGGGGTTGCTACGAACGAATTGTTTGTTGGAAGAAATTCGCTAGAAGTGCTAAAATATGCACCCTACCTCAATGTTGATTCCAATACAGGAGCACTCTCCATGAAAGGAAATACCAGCACGTTACTCATCAACGGAAAAGCTACCCAAATGTCGGCTTCTGACGTTCGGAATTATCTGGCATCTTTGCCTAGTGAAAAGATTAAAGAAATTGAAATCATCTCGAACCCTTCCGCGCGCTATGAAGCAAGTGGTCGTGGGGGCATTATCAATATCATTACCACTCAAAAACAGCAGCGAGGTTGGGAAGCAACCATAAATTCTAGAACAAGCGTTGCACAATTTATTTCAAACAATACTTCGGTGAACACCAATATCCGATTGGGAGAAGCCTTATCGTTGAATCTCTACGGAATTCACAACGTCAATAATTCTGTTCGAGATGAACGACGATTTGAAGAACTACGCAGTCCGTTTGTCACTTACGATTACAAAAAACGAGATACAAGCCAAGGTCGCTATAATTATATCACGAACAACATCCTTTACGAGCTTTCTGATGCACACTCGTTAGGAGCAGAAGTCACCTTTTATGACTTTACCGGAAGTACATCACAGAACAATCAATTGGTCATTACAGATGAAGACGGAATCATACCTTCGATAGGGCAATATCGCCTGTATCAAGATCGGATGTATCAAAATTACAGCTTGAATTATGATGTCGCGATCGACTCGTTAGGGCATGAACTTCGATTGGTTTTAGATTACTATCAATCGCAACGAGAAGCAGACAACGCATATACCAACCTCTTCTTTAATGCATCCAATGATTCCATAATTGATCAAAACCAACGGAAATCTTTTTCCCCGATCACCAACGACATTGTCTCTGCACAGCTCGATTATACACGTCCCATTCGAAAGGGTTCTTTTGAGATGGGTGCTAAATTTACTAATGTTGATAATGAAAGTAGTACCACGTTTCAAAATTTGGTGGAAGGCACTTTTGTTATCGATCCTAACTTCAGTAATGCCTTCAATTATCAAGAACAGATCATTGCCGGGTATGCCTCGTTGGCCCTTGACAGCCTATTCAAATCTAACGTTACCTTACAAGCGGGTATTCGTGCTGAATATACCGACGGCGAAGGGCGTATCCCCTCCAACAACTACAGGCAAGCCCGGCACTATCTAAATCTTTTTCCAAGTGTTTTTTTAAGCAAGGAAACCCAAAATGCTACCTATAATATTTCGTATTCAAGAAGAATCAACAGACCCAACTATTCCAGCTTTAACCCAACCATCTTCTACCTCACCGATTTTACTTCTCAAATTGGGAATCCTGATTTACAGCCATCCTACACCCATGCTTTTGAAGCCGGGATGTCCATATCACGTTGGAATGTGTTAGGATATTATAACCGCACCAAAGGAGAGCCTCGAGAAATTTTAAAACGACTTGATGCGGAAACCTTGCAATATCAATGGCGCAATATTGATCGATCGCAAGTGTACGGAATTTCAGTTTCCGGCAATGAGACCCTCATTGGTAGTCTTCGCGTGAATGCACGTGCCTCTTGGTATGGTAAAACATATCGTTCTACCTTCACAGACAATGTGGACAATATAGATGTCGCCAAAGGAACGTTTCAAGGACGTTTGGCACTTAATGCCTCGCTTCCGTGGGACATTCGCGGAGAAATAGCATTTGAATACAATGGCCCTGAAACATACGGACAATTTGAGTCTGCAGAGAATTACGCTTTTTATGTAAACCTTTCTAAACGAATTAACAACCAACTATCTTTATACCTCAACGTGGTAGATCCTTTTGATAATCTTCGTTATGCGTTCCAAAACACGCAACGTGAGATCAGGACCACACAATTCCGAAATACTTTCCCTAGAACCATCTCCCTCACCGCCATCCTCTCCCTATCGGCAGGCACCAAAACAAAACGGTTCCAAATTGATAATAGCAATAGAGACGTACGAAATCGAACGAATTAACAATATCAAAATGCGCGTTTTGTAGGTGGATTCCGAAAAACCTTAACAGAGTAGGATCATTTTAAATTAACAATCATGGAAAACAAAAATGTAAATCCAGCAGATTTTTTAGGCGCTAAAGTTCTTACTCCAATGGAGCAAGACAGATTACGTGGTGGTATTCGCCATACCTCCCAACAACAGCAGCAGCAGCAACAGCAGCAGCA
>DFVG01000037.1:4570-85764 GCA_002379985.1 Flavobacteriaceae bacterium UBA4166 | reverse complement strand
CAGCAGCAACAGCAACAACAGCAACAAGTTATCGATCCTATTGGAGCGTAATTTGTAGTCATTCCTGCACAGGAATGTTGTTTTAAGCATAAGGGCAATTACATAGACCTTATTGTCCTTATGCTATTATCAGAAAACACACAATGTTTATCCAAACGCTTCTCATTATGACAAACGCTACAACACCCTCAACTCCTACACCACCGCCACCGTTGGCGAAAGGTGATATGACCCCTTCCGGAATCCGATACTCTGTAACGGAAACCGAAAGAAATTTTGCTTTTTCTTGCGTTTTTCCTTCCGAACAAAAAACGACTATTCAGCAAATAATCAGCAACAAATATACTGAATTTAAAGACATTGAATCGTCTCACGTACTGAAACGAGATAACGATCAGTTCACTTATAAAATTGAATTGAAACCTGAAGCTTTAGAGCTTGAGTATGAAATTCATAAGAAGTCGAATGAAGATCTGTTACACATCATTTCCATCGCAACAAAAATCACTGAATTATGAACGAGACAACCACCCTTAAAAATATACAACATACTCCTTTCAGCGATGCCTGGTGGGATTATTTCCTAAACACCACAGCGTCTTTGAATAAAACTTCGGTATTAAAAGATTGTCTGAGCAGAAAAGAAACCGCCTTTATGCGATCTGAACTGATGGGCATTATTCGCCAATTGGCAAGTATGCGAACGACCGAGTTTGGCTATCGTGTCTTTTTAGACGGAAAAAGTCTACGGAATGCTGAGATGGAAGGTTTTTATGATCTTCCGCCGAAAGAGAACGAAAGCCTTGAAGCCTGGTCGCATCGTTGTTTGAACGATCGAAAATTTGGACTCATCATCAATCGTGGTGAAAAATTTAGTCCGGAACTAGCAGCAATGGTTTCTAAGAAAATTCAACCGCTGTTAGATAAAATGGGCGTACCGAGCCTAGGCATAACGTTCACCATCTTTATCGGTAATTACGGTTGGACTCCTATTGGTATTCACACCGATGGCCGTGGTGAGAATGTACTTCACTTCCATTTGGGAAAAGGAGGAAAAACCATGTACACTTGGAATCCTGAAGACTACGAAGCCGCCACTACGGAAGAGGAACGATTTAATAATAAGAATGTCGAAAAGTATCTGGACATTGCCAATCAACACCCCTTTGGAGAAGGTGATCTTTATTTTATGCCCGAAGGCGAATACCACATTGGACGCTCAGACGAGTTATCAATGGGGCTTACTTTATGGTTTAACAATCATTCGAAACGACAACTTTGTCAAAAAACCATGCGGGTGATCATCGACCAATGGTTAGAGGAAAACAACGACATTCTGCCCTTAGACACCAATGCTGTGGAAGATATCAGTCATATCGATAAGGCCTTAGATCTCTTCGGTATTCCGGAAGATCTTCAAGACCTTAGTTTTCGTGAGTTTTTGAAAGAGACCTACAAAGATTTTCGGTATTCCATTTATAGTAATGGTGCCTTTTGGACTCGTCCCTTTCCGCGAGAAGAAAATTTCGAATTTACACTTGAAACTGAAGTGCAATTGGTGCAACCGTATCAAATTTTACTCGTTGAGAGTCGTGATAAAAAGAATGTACACCTCTACATTCGAGGAACCAAATTGGTGTTCAACAATCATCCGTGCATTCACGATTTCGTGGAGTTATTAAATTCGGGAAATACGGTGTCTATCGCAGCACTGAAAGATACCCTCGACCCCTCATGGAATTTAGATATATGTGTCTATCTCATCAATTCCATTTACCTCTATAACGGAATTCGCATCATCGATTAATACAACGCACGTGCTACGCAAAAAATTTACTTTTATTCCTCAATATGATCAAATGGATTGCGGTCCTGCTTGCCTGGCCATGATCGCGAGACATTACGGAAAAGAGTATGCACTCACCTACCTTCGGGAAAGTTCTTTTATCACTCGCGAAGGGGTGAGCATGCGTGGTATTAGTGAAGCGGCAGAGCAAATAGGCCTGGCGACCTTTACGGTAAAAATACCGATACAGGAATTGATCGATAATTTTGTGTCGCCGGTAATTCTCTATTGGAATAAAAACCACTTCGTAGTATTACATCGTATCACACGAAATCGATTTACCGGCACGTATAAATTTCATATCGCTGATCCGGGACACGGACTCATAACCTTGGGACGAGAAGACTTTGAAAAATGTTGGATTACAGATCAGAACGAAGGGGTTGCCTTGTTTTTAAACACCACAGAGGCTTTCTACGATGCCAAAGAAATAAAGACCAAAAAGCTAAACCTCTCATTCATACTTAGCTTCTTACGCCCGTATAAACGGGAGGTCACACAGCTCTTTATTGGACTGCTGGCGGGAAGTGTATTTTCGCTGATATTTCCTTTTCTTACACAAGCCTTAATTGATAAAGGAATTGCTAATAATAGCCTGAACATCATCTTTCTGATTTTATTGGCTCAAGTCTTTCTATTCCTAGGAAGTATGGTCATTCAAATTGTTAGGAATTGGATCATGCTGTACATGGGAACGCGTATCAACATAACCATCATTTCTGAATTCTTAGCGAAAATCTTAAAGCTACCCATCAAGTTTTTTGATACGAAGCTCATTGGAGATTTCAATCAGCGGATCCAAGACCACGAACGCATCGAAGAATTCTTAACCTCACAAAGTTTGGTGACGTTCTTCTCCTTGGTTAATTTTTCCGTCTTCTTTTTTGTACTGTTCTATTACGATTATAAAATCGTATTGGTCTATACATTTCTTACCGCCTGTGCCATTATTTGGTCTGTATTATTTCTGAAAAAACGAAAAATATTAGACTATTATCGATTTCAACGTAGAAGCGAAAACCAAGAATCCATTTACGAACTCATCAATGGCGTACAAGAAATTAAGTTAAATAATTTCGAGGATTACAAACGGGAAGAATGGGAGCGCATTCAGGTAAAACTGTTCAATGTAAATTTACGTATCCTCAAACTGAATCAGTTTCAATTGATTGGGTACGACTTTATCAATCAATTCAAGAATATTCTGGTCACTTTTATCGCTGCGCGGGAAGTGGTACTAGGTAATATCACCTTGGGAGCCATGCTGGCCGTAGCCTACATCATCGGTCAGATGAACTCGCCGGTAAATCAACTCATCGATTTTTTTCGATCGTTACAAGATGCCAAGTTAAGTTTAGAACGACTAAGTGAAGTACAAGATCAACCGAATGAAGAAAAGGACGGACAGGTGATCTTAGATAAAGAAGCGCTTTCTTATCAAAATGGTATTGAAAAGGGAATTCGTATCAATAACCTTCACTTCCAGTATGAAGGTCCCAAGTCTCCCTATGTGTTAGAAGACATCGACCTCTTTATGCCAGAAGGAAAAACGACGGCCATCGTAGGTGCTAGTGGAAGCGGAAAAACAACACTTATGAAATTACTGCTTCGATTCTATGAACCGGCACAAGGCAGTATTTATATCAACCAACATGATCTAAATACCTTAGCTCCCTCCTATTGGCGACACCACTGCGGCGTGGTGATGCAAGAGGGATATATCTTCTCTGCAACCATTGAACGCAATATTGCGACCGGTGACGCAGAAATTAATCATGAGAAACTTCGGCAGGCCATTCGTATTGCCAATATTGAGGAATTTGTGGACTCCTTGCCTCTCGGACTCAAAACAAAGATTGGTGCTGCGGGAAATGGTATTTCTGGCGGACAAAAACAACGAATTCTTATCGCTCGTGCTGTCTATAAGGATCCTCATTTCATTTTCTTCGACGAAGCCACAAGTGCGCTAGATGCAGAAAACGAAAAAGTGATTCATGATAACCTGCAATCCTTTTTCCAAGGAAAAACCGTAATGATCATTGCACATCGATTAAGCACTGTGAAAAATGCCGATCAGATTGTGGTGTTAAAACACGGACGTATTGTTGAACTTGGAACACATGATGAGTTAGTAGCATTGCATCAGGACTATTATAATCTAGTGAAAAATCAATTAGAACTTGGGGTATGAGCAGCGCTAAAAAGCTTCAGAAAGAACTAGATCGTAACCGCTTTATGGTGGTGCGATACGGACTCTATTTTATCTTAGCAACCATAGTCATTGTGTTAGTGTTGCTTGGATTTATTACCATTGACGACAAATCCATTTTACAAATGGCGATCGATTATTACGTGCGTTAATTCACCCCAACCATCCTTCTCTATCTAAACTTCTATATTGAATAGCCTCTGCAATATGAGAGGATTGAATTTGTTCTTCAGTGTCTAGATCGGCAATGGTGCGTGCCACCTTCAAAATTCGGTCGTACGCTCTAGCCGATAATTGCAATCGATCCATGGCCGATTTTAAAAGGGCCAACGATTCTGAATCAATAGCACAATACGCACGGATATGCTTCACGCCCATTTGTGCATTGTAATGAAGTGATGAAATTTTTTTAAAGCGCAACGCTTGTATTTCTCTTGCTTTGATTACTCGTTCCCGTATCGCAACACTGCTTTCCCCCTTTCGTTCTTCACTTAACGTTTCAAAGGGCACCGGAGTTACTTCAATATGAATATCGATACGATCTAACAACGGGCCCGATATCTTACTTAAATACCGCTGCATTTCTGCCGGAGAAGAGGTCATGGCAGAACTTGGGTCGTTGAAATAGCCACTAGGGCTTGGATTCATACTAGCCACCAACATAAAACTGGAAGGGTAGGTAATGGTAAAACGAGCTCTCGAAATGGTCACCTCGCGGTCTTCCAACGGTTGTCGCATCACTTCCAAGACACTACGCTTGAATTCGGGCAATTCATCTAAAAACAATACCCCATTATGCGCCAAGGAAATTTCCCCGGGTTGGGGATACCCTCCTCCGCCCACTAGTGCAACGTCAGAAATAGTGTGATGCGGACTCCGAAACGGTCGGGCGGTCATGATTCCGGAAGTGGATAACGTACGCCCAGCCACACTGTGGATTTTAGTTGTTTCTAAGGCTTCAGAAAGGCTTAAAGGCGGAAGGATGCTTGGTAGTCGCTTTGCTAGCATCGTTTTACCGGAACCAGGCGGACCAATTAGAATAATATTATGGCCTCCAGCAGCGGCAATCTCCATGCATCGCTTGATACTCTCCTGCCCTTTTACATCACTAAAGTCAAATTCGGGTTGTTCTAAATGTTGATAGAATTCTTTGGTCATATCAACTTTGGTAACGGCTAATTCGGAAGTTTCCGAAGTAAAAAAAGAAATCACATCCTTAATATTCTTCGCTCCATACACATTAATCGTTTCTACAATAGCCGCTTCTTTGGCATTTTGTTCAGGAAGAATAATCCCTTTGAACCCTTCTTCAAACGCTTTGATCGCGATGGGTAGTGCTCCACGAATGGGCTGCAGCGAGCCATCCAGTGACAATTCTCCCATGATGATGTATTGCGACAGCAGTTTTTCTTCGGAAATCTGCCCGGTAGACACCAAGATCCCCATCGCCAACGTAAGGTCGTAGGCGGCACCTTCCTTTCGCATATCCGCCGGAGCCATGTTTAAGGTGATCTTCTTTCCCGGAATTTTATAGCCGTTGTTCTGAAGCGCTGCGGCAATTCGGTAATTACTTTCTTTGATGGCGTTGTCGGGAAGACCAACCAGGTGATATCCAATTCCAATATCGGTATTTACCTCTACCGTGATGGTGGTCGCTTCCACGCCAAACACGGCACTCCCATATACTTTGGTAAGCATACATTGTATGTTTTAGATGGGAGTTGTTGAATGTGTAAGATACGAAAATCTAGCTCTCAATTATGATAGGCGGAACCAATTCGTTCTGAATAGCAAAGATCACCAAGCCTGCAATGTTGCGAACTTCCGTTTTTTGTAACAAGTTTTTCCGGTGAACTTCGACTGTACGCGGACTAATAAACAGTTTTTCAGCAATTTCACTTGTTTTGTATTGTCTGCAAATCAACTCTAACACTTCTTTCTCACGATCGGTTAAAAAGTCTTGATCGTAAACTGTCTTATCCTGAGCATTCTTTTCGGCGTATTTCTTATTCAGAATATCCATGACTTGCTTATCGTAATAGAAGCCATTGTAAAACACTTGTTTGATCGTATGTACCACTTTCTCAGGTGGAGAATTTTTTACCAAGTAGGCGCTGGCTCCCACGTCAATCATGTTACGAATAAAAGGTTTAGTATTATACGTGGTGCACGCAATGATACCCACTTCTTGATACAGATCGCTCATCTTCTTGGTAGCCTCTACGCCATTGAGTCCGGGCATTTTGATATCGGTAATCACAACGTCTGGAAGCGGAGTTACCTCTTTCATGTAGTCGAGAAGTTCTATACCATTCGTAGCTTGATGTACTATTTCGATCTCCTCATCGCGCGCTAGAATATGCGCTAATCCCACTCGGAAAAGCTCTTCATCATCCGCTATTACGACACGTATGTTCAAGGTTGTTAGTTTGTTGGGAAAGATACTAAAATTACGACAAAGGTTTATGGAGTTCTAAACTGAATCCCTGGCCTTCCGAAGCGGTCATCGTAACAGAGGCATTTAGAAGATCAGCCCGTTGTTGCAGGCCGCTTAATCCTAATCCCTTTTTGGTACTGCCCTCTTGCAAGGCAAAGCCTTTGCCATCGTCTTGGTATTTAAAAATAAGGCCTTCAGAAGTTGTTGTAAGTTTCACGAGTACCGTATGGGCTTCGGCATATTTTATCGTATTATTGAAAAGCTCTTGGACCATTCGGAAAATATGAAGTTCTTCTTCCGGTGGTAAGGTTTCTTCGGAATATTCCAACGTATATTTCAGTTCAAATTTTTTGGTTTCCGAAACTTCGTCAAACAATTCTTCCAAGGCCGCTTCGAGTCCGAATTTTGATAAGGTAGGCGGAAGCAAATCATGAGCGATCTTACGAGAACTTTCCAAGACGGTTCCCGTAATGGAAACAATTTGCGCACCAATAGAATTGGCTTCTTCCGAAGCAATCCCCGCATCCGACAACATATTGGCATGCAATGAAACAATGTTCAATTTCGAACTAATCGCATCGTGTAAATCTTGTGCGATGCGTTGGCGTTCTTCTTCTTGTGTAACAATGGTCGCTTGCAACAGCTCCTTTTGATGTAAAATACGTTGATTGGCCTGTTCCAATTCCGCATTCACCACGCGCTTACGAGAAAAAATAAAGAATAACACCACCGCACCGGCCATGATGGCTAATACCATGAGGGCAATGAGGATAACATTTAAGCCCTGAAAATCGTTTTGGAATAATTCTTCCACCATTCCACTAAAATAAGAATTTGAAAGGCGAGGTAAAGAAAGAGATTGATATTTATTAACAATCGGATAAAATCAGGCGGCACATCCAGATTCAATACTAAGTTTCCAGAGGCAAAAATCAAGGTACTTGAAAGCAAATAAAAGAACAATCCAATATTGGTGATCATGAAGATTTGATTTCCGGCTAAGCAACGATATAGATATAAGAGCGAATAAAACACCAGAATGACCTGTGTTATTACCATACCCAATGGATTATACTTGTAATACATGGACGGGTCCTCCACGTATTGATAGGTTAAAAAACCTAAGGTTCCCACCAAGACAATCCAAATCCATTGATAGTTCAGTAAGATCTTATAAAAGAGAGATAGTAAGATGAACTGTGAAATAAAATAATAATGTGATAGAAACAAATTAGATTCCCATTCCCAGATGCGGATACCAATACGAGATAGTAACTGTACGACCGCAACTACCAGTAGGTAACAGGTGAATGAACGATAGGCCTTTCCAAATTTGAAAAAACCTATCGCATACAATAAGAAAAGTAAAATTGGACTGTAAATGGTAAAATCACCAATCACAGCAAAAATTTTTTCGATGATCGTGGGATCCTCCATTAATTCAACGCGCTCGTTGGATCACAAATTGGGGGACAGGGTTGTGTAAAGTCCCAAATACTGTATCTAGTATCTGTATCGCTGGTCGGTAACAAATCGCGATACACACCGCTTCGGTCTTTCTCGGTGCCTACAATGATCAATTTTTCGGTGTTATCAGAAGGGTCTACCCCTAAATACGCTCTAATACAGGCATCCGAGTCGTCATCGGGGTTGCCCATTTCAGACAGAACGCCGTTCAAATCTTGTACCGGAATTAAAAACGCATTACACTCATTATGTGCATTGTACGTAGATTCATCATTTCTCCATTGTTGGGTCCACGACTGTGCTTCAGATAGGGTGATTTTTTTGTCAGTACTGCTCATGATTGAAAATTTAAAAGGTTGAGAGATTAAAATTAGAAAAAAGGGAAGCATCCCCCCAACAAATTTTCAATTATTCGGAAGCTAGTCTACAATTCGTTTCACCAAGTTTTGGGTTGAGAAGTTTGAAAGTTCCCCAGAATCCTGGTCTTGCAAGGCTCGTAAGGTCTCCTTGGCAACCACTTTACCTAGCTGAACACCCCACTGGTCATAGCTGTAGATATTCCAAATCACGCCTTGTACGAATAGTTTGTGCTCATATAGAGCAACAAGGCTTCCAAGGTTCTCGGGAGTAAGTTTTTCAATGATAAGACTATTGGTAGGCTGGTTTCCTTTGAAACTCTTAAACGCATCTGCTGGGTCTTGCTGATAGGTGCCTTCCATCAAGGCTTCCGTTTGGGCCAAAAAGTTGGCCAGCAACTTATCTTGATGGTCTTGCTGCCCGTGCAGAGAAGAAGCAAACGCAATGAAGTCGGTGGGAACTAATTTAGTCCCTTGATGCAATAACTGGAAGAAAGCGTGCTGCGCATTCGTACCCGTGCTACCCCAAACCACCGTTCCGGTTTGATAGTAGTCGATGGGTTGGCCATTTCTGTCGATATGCTTCCCGTTGCTTTCCATCACAGCCTGCTGCAGATACGGTACCATCTTACTCAGATACTGTGAATACGGTACGAGGCATTCGGTTTCGGCTTCAAAGAAGTTGTTATACCAAACGGACAACAAGCCCAATATTACAGGCATATTTCTGTCAAACGGAGTTTCTTGAAAATGTTGGTCCATCTCATGTGCTCCACGAAGTAGGGCTTCAAAATGATCGTAGCCTACGGCACAGGCAATGGAGAGTCCGACGGCACTCCACAACGAAAACCGACCACCCACCCAATCCCACATGGGGAAGATCTGTTCCGAAGAAATTCCGAATTCGGTCACGGCGTCTAAATTGGTAGAAACCGCCACAAAATGCTTGGCAATATCTGCTTCTGAAGCATGCTCTAAAAACCAAGACCTAATTGTAGATGCATTGGTTAAGGTTTCTTGGGTGGTAAAGCTCTTAGAAACTACAAGAAATAAGGTCGTTTCCGGATCGAGATCTTTTAAAACTTCCATCACATGATCCCCGTCTACATTGCTTACAAACCGAACTTCTAAATGATTGCGATAATACGACAATGCCTCACACACCATATCCGGGCCCAAATCGCTTCCGCCAATCCCAATATTTACCACCGTTTTGATAGGTTTTCCGGTGAATCCTTTCCAGTCTCCGGAAATGACACTTTCAGAAAAAACTTGCATTTTCTCAAGCGTTTCAGAAACTTCTTTGGGCATGGTCTCAAAATTCCGAAGTGCGGTATGCCCAACGGCGCGATCTTCGGTCTCATTGATTTTTTCAAGTGCGAATTGCGCTTCAATAGCATCCGAAAGCTTACATTCTTCCGCTAGTTCTAGCAAGCCTTTCAACGTAGTCGTATCAATTCGATTCTTGGAAAAATCTAAATAAAAATCCCTCCATTCGAGGCTCATATGGTCAACACGATCTTGATCTTGTTGAAACAAGTCGACCATATGCCGATCGTTGATCTGCTGGTAATGAGAAAGAAGCGCAGCCCAAGCCTGGGTTTGCGTAGGGTTTATTTTTGGGAATGCCATAGCGAGATTTTCACACCCACAAAGGTAACCTTTGAAGGCGAGTTATGAAGAGGTTTCTCCTGTTAAGCGATGTTTTCGGTAATATTCGATAAGTCCGTCAATAGGTCTTCGAATGATATTCCCTAGTTCCAAATTATAGGGTTTCAAAGCATCACTAATGATTTCTTCGGAAAAATGCGCAATCGATCCCACAAAGTGAATGGGTACTTTCTGTGCTTCCTTATAGCAGAGCACTCGGTTTTCGATAAATATGTTCATTCCTTCTGAAATCAATTTATAAAAGTAGCCGTTCACCTCTTCCGAAGTAAAAATGAATTCTGCGAAAGACGCCAAATACGTATTCGGATTCGGCTTTTTATACACATTTGTTTTGATGACATCCGGATCCAGATCGAAGCGTTTTTCGAATTGACGTGCCAACACATCCGGCATTTTCTTGTAATAATAATCGCGAATAAGGCGTTTGCCGAAGTAATTACCACTGGCTTCATCCATTAACGTGTACCCTAACGAAGGAACGCTTAAGTGAATATCGGTTCCGTCGAAGTAACAGCTATTGGAACCCGTTCCTAGAATACAAACGATTCCGGCTTCCGTAGTCGCAGCATGCACCGCAGCGGCCAAGTCTTCACTTACCGTCACATCAGCATCCGTAAAGACCGTTTTCAGGATATCGGTCATGATCTGATTCGGAGTTTTAGTGCCACAACCGGCCCCGTAGAAATCCACGTGGTGCACCTCTGAAACGATGCCCATCAATTCGTCATTTTCTTTTAGTCGGTCTAAAAGGTCTTCAGGAGGTACCACAGCAGGATTCAACCCGCGCGTTCGCGTTTTGAGTGCTATTTCACCATCCGGCCGGAGCAAGATCCAATCACATTTGGTAGAACCACCGTCTGCTATTAAAGTCATAGGCTTAAATACTTGCTACGTGTAACGCGAGGTCAATTAATTTTGAAGAATAGCCATACTCGTTATCGTACCAGGCTACTAATTTAAAGAAATTGTCGTTAAGGGCGATTCCGGCTTCTGCATCAAAATTACAAGTATGAGGATCGCTCACAAAGTCTTGAGATACCACCGGGTCTTCTACATAGTCAATAATTCCCTTAAAAGATCCTCCGGCTGCGTCTTTGAACAACTTCTTAATATCTTCATAGCTGGCTGCCTTTTCGGTACGAACCGTAAGATCTACTACTGAAACATCTGTTGTAGGAACGCGAAACGCCATCCCGGTGAGTTTTCCTTTTAATTCTGGAATTACCTTGGTTACAGCGACTGCAGCTCCTGTGGACGTTGGAATAATATTCGCCATCGCACTACGGCCTAAGCGGTAATTCTTTTTAGACGGACTATCAACAGTGTATTGTGTAGAGGTTGCCGCATGTACGGTGGTCATCAGCCCTTCTACAATTCCAAGATTGTCGTGAATCACTTTCGCCATCGGTGCCAAGCAATTGGTGGTACAAGAAGCATTGGAAACAATAGTATCTTCAGGGTTCACTTCGTTATGATTTACACCCATCACGAACATAGGAGCGTCTTTGGACGGCGCGGAGATCACCACTTTTTTAGCGCCCGCTTCTAGATGGGCTGAAGCAGTATCCTTGGTCGTGAAAATGCCGGTACAGTCGATAATGATTTCGGCACCTACTGCATCCCACTTCAGATCGGCAGGGTTTCTTTCCGCAGTGACTCGAATGGTCTTTCCGTCTACCACAAGGTTCCCATTCTCCACGGCTACCGTACCGTTATACTTTCCATGCACCGAATCGTATTCCAACAAATACGCCAGGTGTTCTACATCCAGGAGGTCGTTGATACCCACGATTTCAACATTGTCATTCTGCGCGGCAATTCTAAATGCTATTCTTCCAATACGGCCAAAACCGTTGATTCCAATTTTTGTCATATAATTATATTTAAACAGATGTAATATCTGCTACTCGAATTAAGTCTAAATCTATTTCGTTATCTCCCTTTATCGCTTCGGAAAAGGGTACTGATACAATTTTATTATGTGAAATGCCGATCATCACATCGCGTTCTCCACGAAGCAACGCATCAATGGCACCCACTCCTAAGCGGCTGGCCAAGACTCTGTCATAACAACTTGGTCTTCCACCACGCTGAATATGGCCAAGTACCGTAACCTTGACCTCATATTGATCAAGGTTCTCCCGAATATAATCGGCAAGCCCCATGATATTCTTTCCTATCTGATCTCCTTCGGCGATCACCACAATGCTTGAGGTCTTTCCTGATTTTCGGCTACGCTTTAACGACGCTAAAAGTCGGTCTTTCCCCATATCTTGTTCAGGAATGAGAATCTCTTCCGCCCCTGCGCCAATACCTGCATTCAATGCAATATCACCGGCGTCACGGCCCATCACTTCCACCAAGAAAAGTCGGTTGTGACTATTCGCCGTATCGCGAATCTTATCGATCGCTTCTACTACGGTATTCAAAGCCGTGTCGTAGCCAATGGTATAATCGGTGCCGTAGATATCGTTATCGATAGTTCCGGGCATGCCAACAATGGGGAAGTCGAATTCATCATTAAAGACCTTGGCACCGGTAAAGGTTCCATCTCCTCCAATGACCACCATGGCATCAATTTTTGCCTCTTTCAATTGGTCGTAAGCCTCTTGTCTCCCAGCCTTCGTTCTAAATTCTTCGGAGCGCGCTGATTTCAAAAAAGTTCCACCTTGATTGATGATGTTTTTAACCGACCGCGGACCCAATTCCTTAAAGTCACCTTCAATGAGTCCTTGTAACCCTCGATACACGCCAACACACTCTAAATTATGATAGGCACAAGACCGTACAACGGCGCGAATAGCAGCGTTCATTCCGGGAGCATCACCTCCGCTGGTTAGTACTGCAATACGATGTATTTTATTGCTCATGTAGTGTAAAACTATAGCAATATTTTCATATTACAAACCAGAAAATCAACGATAACGTTTTCGATTTGAAAAAAAAATAAGGAAGCCGTAAAATAGTGGCTCCCTTACTGTTAATTTGATAAAATCACGTATTGCCAAGGTGCAAAATCATGCGTTGTTTCGGGGGACAATGCCATAGGTTCTTCGGTGGTAACTTGGGTGTAGTTTCCGGTGGCATTCACAGTGAAGGAACTTGGAGTTGTATGTAGATTGGCGATGTAAATCACTTCTCTGTTTCCTTCTTTTCTTCGGAACGCCAATATCTTTTGATCCTCTGAAGTTGTCAAGCGTTCGTAGGAAGCCGGCGTTTTTCCTCCTGACAGGGCCGGGTGATTGGCTTTTAAATGCCCGAGCATTTCAAGTAGCGGCCATACCCGTCCTTTGGTCTTCGGAATGGTATCTTTTTCAAAAAACCGTAGGCGTTTGTCCATATCGTATTCTTGTCCGCTATAGATCAACGGCATTCCCGGCATCGTATAGGTAAGCGCCAGTAACGCATCCTGAGCATCACCCATACGTTCATTCACGGTACCATTCCATGAATTTTCATCATGATTGGTCACAAAGTTCATCAAAATATCATTGTCTTCCCATTTTTTGGTACGTGCTTCCATGTAGTCATCGAATGCTTCAACTGTAGCAGTACCTTTCGCGATCTCATTTAACAAGTGATGCCCTTCCCAAGCGTAGGACATTTCAAACAGGTCGCCCGTCATGATTTCGGGAATTTCCGCTTCCGCCAGCATAAAAATCGCTTTCTCTTCTCGTAATTGCGGAATGGCTTTTTCCCAGAACGCCTGTGGCACGCCATGCGCTACATCACAGCGGAAGCCGTCAATATTGTGTTCTTTGATCCAGTAACGCATTTCGCCGATCATGGCGTCCTGCATTTCGGTATTGTCATAATTGAGATCGGCCACATCGGTCCAACCCCAGGATTCGCCTTCATTGTTCAACGGATCAATGATCTCGCCTTGTTCGTTCTGTGTATAATAATCAGGATGTTCAGAGATCCAAGGATGGTCCCAACCGGTATGATTGGGCACCCAATCTAAGATCACATACATATCATTATCATGCGCTGTGGCGATCAACTCATCGAAATCTTCTTTGGTGCCGTATTCCGGATTTACGGCCTGGTAATCTGCAACGGCGTAGTAACTACCCAGATATTTCTTGCGCTCTTCGGGATCTTCAATATCGGCGACCATCACATCGCCCTGCGCCTTTCTCTTTTCCATAGAGATCGGGTGAATAGGCATTAACCAAATGATTTGTACACCAAGGTCCTTCAATTTTGGAATGTCTGCCGTAAAGGCATCAAACGTCCCTTCGGGGGAATACTGCCTGATATTCGCTTCGTAAATGACGGCATTTGACAACACCGAATCATTGATCGCAACGATGGATGACTCCGATTCGGTTTCAGTTACAACAGGGTCTTTTGTTTCATTTTTGCAGGCAACCATTCCGAAGAACAGCACTAAAAGCAGCCAAAGAGAGGAGATTGATTTCATAGGTTAACATTCAAAAGTTGTATGAGGAAGTAAGGTACATTTTTTTTCGTTCACGAAAACGGACAAAGAGGCGGGTCCCTCTTGATATAATGTGGTGCTTTCATGGGAAACCGTCATCTTTAGGATATGTTCTCTAAAATTGATTTTAAAAGAATACGATGACCACTGCTCCGGAATGCGAGGCTCAAAGTGAAGGGTTCCCTCTTTGACCCGCATGCCACCAAAACCTTCCACAATGCTCATCCAGGTACCCGCCATACTGGTAATGTGGCATCCCTCCTCTACTTCACGGTTGTAGTCGTCTAGGTCTAATCGCGAGGTGCGCAGGTAAAATTGATAGGCTTGCTCCATCCGCCCTAACCGTGCTGCTTGAATACTATGCACACAAGGCGACAACGATGATTCATGAACCGTTAACGGCTCGTAGAAATCGAAGTGCCGGGCCAATACTTCTTCGGTAAAGTGATCTTCGAAAAAATAAAAGCCTTGAAGCACATCTGCCTGTTTGATGTAAGGGGATCTCAAAATACGATCCCACGACCAATGTTGATTGATGGGTCGCTCTTTTGCAGCTAAGGCACTAACCGGCTTCAGTTCTTTATCTAAAAAACCATCTTGCTGTAGGAATACTTGGTTCGCTTCGGAATATGGAAGATACACCTGTGAGGCAACGGATGTCCACTCGGTTACTTCTTCCGAAGAAATATTACTGCGCGACACCACCTTCTTAAAGGCCTCAGGATCTTCCTCCTGCGTGCGCTGGATCATTTCCGAAGCATACTCCAAACACCATTTCGCGATGTAATTTGTATACCAATTGTTGTTGACGTTATTCTCATATTCATTCGGACCCGTAACGCCTAGCATTACATATTGCTGCTTTGGTTCACTAAATTGAAAGCGTTGTTTCCAAAATCGTGCGATAGCGATCAGTACTTCCAGTCCCATTTCCGGAATATATGTGGTATCTCCGGTAAAGCGCTCATAATTATAAATGGCAAAGGCAATAGCGCCGTTGCGATGAATTTCTTCAAAAGTAATTTCCCACTCATTGTGACTTTCTTCCCCATTCATGGTCACCATAGGATACAAGGCGGCGCCATGGGTATAGCCTAATTTCTCTGCGTTTTCTATGGCTTTCGGAAGATGTCGGTAACGATACTCTAACAAAGTACGTGCTACATTGGGGCCTTTGGTTGCCATGTAAAAAGGCAAACAATAGGCTTCGGTATCCCAATATGTACTACCGCCGTATTTTTCTCCCGTAAATCCTTTAGGCCCAATATTTAGCCTAGCGTCTTTCCCCAAGTAGGTTTGGTTCAATTGAAAAATATTAAAACGAATTCCCTGTTGCGCTTTCACATCTCCATCGATGACGATATCAGCCTTAGTCCAAATCGTTTCCCATGCTTCAGCCTGCGATTTCAAAAGCGACTGGTATCCTAATTTTAGTGCTTCAGCAACCGATTTCCTCGCAGCTTTTACTAAGTCTTCCTTGGCATGATGCAAGGTGGTTACGTACCCTCCGAATTTATGAAGTGTAACCGATTGGTTTTTTGCTACGGAAAGAGAGTGAGAATGTCGAATGGTTGTTGCTGTTTGATGCACTTTCCACGGAACTGTCATTGGGTTTTCATCTAAAAACAATTGATGCTCCATAAAAGTACCTACGCCGTAGTGCGTTTTAAGTGTTTCTGAAACAATACAACCAAAGGCATTTTCAGTATGAACGTTTTCAATGTTCCAAAAAGGATCGTCCCAATTAGAATCTTCATTCGTGATCCCGGCGTCTAGATACGGGGTAAATGTTATCGTTACTGAAGTATTTAGTGGAGTTACCTGATAAGCAATGACCCCAATTTCATCTTGTTCCAAATGAAGAAAACGAGTGCTTTGCACGGCCACTTCAACACCATTTTGAAGGACGGCCTGAAAGCTACGACGGTACCAACCTTCCTTCATATTCAATTCTCTTCGGAAATTGGTTACCTTTTTACACGTATATAGATCGAGAGGTTCGCCATTGATTTCTACATCAATCCCGATCCAATTGGGCGCATTGAGCACCTTGGCGAAATATTCGGGATAGCCGTTCTTCCACCAGCCTACGCGCGTCTTATCGGGATAATACACGCCGCCAATATAACTTCCTTGAAAGGTAGGACCGCTATAAGACTCTTCGAAATTGGCACGCTGACCCATCGCACCATTCCCGATGCTGAATAGACTTTCGGAAGATTTTACCAGATCGGGATCAAACCCTTCTTCGATAATACTCCATGGTTGGGATTGTATGTATTCCTGATTCAAGGCGTTGGTTTTAGCTTAAGATTGAATGAATTGATCTAGTTGGTCATTGGGGAGTTCAGTGAAGTTCTTAATCACACGATCTGCCTTTCCTAGTACGGAAGCCTCTCCCACTCCAATACTCAGCATTCCGGCAGTATTGGCCGCTTGAATTCCGGCAACGGAATCTTCGAAAACGATGCATGCTTCAGGAGCAATCTCTAATTGTTTGGCGGCCACTAAGAATACTTCCGGACTGGGTTTGGCCTTGGTGACGTTGGTACCATCTACAATGATATCGAAAAGATCGAAAAGATTGGTCTTTTTAAGGATGAGTCGGGCGTTCTTACTGGCTGAGCCTAAAGCAATTGGTTGCCCTTGGTTTTTCAGATATAACAATACACGTTCTACATCAGGTAACAGTTCGTCTCGCGACATGGAGTCAATATACGACAGGTAGTCTTCATTCTTTTTGTGAAGTTGCTCTTTAAAGTCGGTTTCTGAAAGGGTAACCCCTCCCCAGGCTAATATTTTCTCTAAGGAACGAACCCTACTCACCCCTTTGAGTTCTTCATTTTGCACTTCTGAAAACGAAAACCCCAACGATTGTGCGAGACGTTGCCACGCCAAATAGTGATATTTAGCCGTATCGACGATCACGCCGTCCAAATCGAATATAAATCCTTTTTTCTTCATTTTACTATAAGTGAATGCGTATCAAAGCTAACGAAATGCCCAATGTTTCTACAAATTTTTAAGAATTTTTCAAAATACGTGTAAATACGTATATATAATTTGGTAAGGTTCTCTTATATTTGAGGTATGAATTAGTGAATGGTATCGTTAGTGATTTTTTGTGGGGATAAAAAATTTTATCGATACAACTTTAAAATTTACTAAGTTAGGTTTGTTAAAAGCGTCCCGTTTCCACGGGACGCTTATTTTTTACAAACGGCTAATGGCTCCCCAACTATCGTGTTTCGGTTTCTTCTCCTTTAAAGTTTTCTAAGCCCTTTTCCAACCAAAATAAATACTCATCGGCATCCGGAGTATATCCCACAGGTTTATTCAAAAGCGTGAGGTCTGCATCCATCAATATATAATAAGGTTGTGAGTTGTTCTTAAAGTTCACCGTTTGAAAGGTTGCCCACTTATCTCCGACAGTCTTGATACGCTTGGTTCCACCCGTAGGTTTTAGAAAATTGAACTGTTCGTTTTCGGCTAGCGATTTTCGATCATCCACATACAATGAGATCAAAATATAGTCTTCGTTAAGGGTCTGAAAAATATCTTCGCGACTCCAAACTTGTTCTTCCATTTTTCGACAATTCACACAGGCCCATCCCGTAAAATCGATCATCACCGGTTTCCCTTCCGCTTTAGCGGCAGCAATACCTTTGTCAAAATCTTTATAGGCAGTTAGCCCTAAGGGTGCTTCGGTATCTTTATCATACAAGCTGTAGAATAAAGGCGGTGGAAACCCGCTTAACAGCTTCAGGTTAGCATAACTCGAGTTGGTTAAGCCCGGAACCAAATAGAGCATGAACGCAAAACTAGCGACCCCAATGACAATGTTTCCTAAGGGAGGTCGTTTCCGCGGACCGTCATGTGGAAATCGAATGATTCCGAAGAGATATAACGCCATCCCTAACGCGCAGAGAATCCAAATAGCGATAAATACTTCGCGTTTCAGCAATCCCCAATGCTCAACAAGATCGGCATTGGAAAGAAACTTAAACGCCAAGCCTAGCTCAATAAACCCTAGCACCACTTTCACCGTATTGAGCCATCCACCACTTTTGGGGAGTGAGTTCAACCAATTAGGAAACAGGGCGAAGAGTGCGAAAGGAAGCGCCAATGCGAGTCCGAAGCCTCCCATCCCCATCGTCAACTGCCAAGCGCCGCCGTCGCTGGTTAAAGAACCTCCTAATAAAGTTCCCAAAATGGGTCCCGTACAGGAGAAAGAAACGATAGCGAGGGTAAGCGCCATAAAGAAAATTCCAACGATACCGCCAATACTTGTTGCCTTATCGTCCATTTTGGCGCCCCAAGACTGAGGAAGTGTTAATTCGAAATAACCAAAAAACGAAAACGCGAAGACCAAAAAGATCAAGAAGAAAATGATATTCAGCGTAACATTTGTTGAGATATTATTGAGTATTTCTGGATTGAGGGAATCTAATAAGTGAAACGGAATGCTTAAGATCACATAGATCAAGAATATAAAAAGTCCGTACATCACCGCATTCACCAATCCGGTACGTTTGTTTTGTGCACTTTTCGTGAAGAAAGAAACGGTAAGCGGGATCATTGGGAAGACACAAGGCGTGAGCAACGCGATAAGTCCTCCCACAAAGCCTAAGAGGAAAATCGACAAATAACTCTGTTCTTTCTCTTCGGCAGATTCAAATTTTTCGCGGCCTTGAATATCAATGGTAAGTGCTGCAGATTTTTCCAGATCGTCTTCCGTAATCTCGGCGACATCTTTGGTAGCCGTTCCCGAAGTGACATCTACCGTAAAGGTTTTGGTTTCGGGAGGCAAGCATTTTTCATCATCACAAACCGAATAGAAAACATCGACTGATATTTCCTTGCTTTTATCGATGATCTCAATAGGTTGAATGAACATTGCTTCATCCTCAAAAAAGACCACATCGATCTCAAAAACGGGGTCAAAAATTGGAGCCACATCCGGTTCTTGCGTTTCGCCAAGTAGCTTAAAGGTAGTTTCTGAAGCATTAAAACTGAATTCTGTTGGGATGGGGCCAACAAACTCTTCGCCAAATTGTTTCTGACTGTACAAATGCCAGCCTTCGTCGATCATGGCTTTGATCAATACGTTATACCGCGTATCTGATTCCTGCTCTAACGAAACCTTCCATTTCACCGGGTCTGAAAATTCTTGTGCTCCCAACCATCCGGTTGCAAACAGAAGCATCAAACCCCCAAATATCCATTGTCTCCATCTCATAATACGCGCGTAATTTTCAATATTTCTTTGGTTTCTCGGGTTACTTTGAAACGCTCATCGAGTCGCTGACTTACCACCCAGACGATTTTTTCATCGCTACAGAGCACCCACGTTTTTTCTTTCTCCGCCAAAGATAACTTTTCGTCTTTAAAAAATTTACTCAACTTCTTCTTTCCTTGCATTCCGAAGGGATAAAAAACATCTCCATCCTTCCATTTGCGCAACACCAAGGGAAATTGAAGTGACGTTTTGTCTACAAACACCGTATGTGCATTGGTCACTTCAAAGGACGCCACCGTTTCAAAGCGCAACGAGATAGGCGTGGTAATATTCTCGACGGAGGCGGGAATCAATTTTTCTTCGTTGGCTTCGGAAGGGATCTCCGTAAGTAATAATTGCGTTCTGTCTTTTAGGAGTCGGTGTGTTGCTGAAAATACTTGTTTTCCACTTTGCGCCTCTAGTAAGCCTGCAATATCATCCCAAGCCGTAAATCCGAAGGGGTGCAACAATTCATACAATAATACTTTGGTATTGGGTAGCTCTTGTAATTTTTGAATGTTTAAAGCGTAGCCCGATTCGATTTCTGTGATGACTAAATTATAGACCAGTGACATATAGTCTTCGATCAACGCTTCGGCATCCCTCAAACGTTGTTGTGTTGTGGAGAACGTATCTAAAAGTTGTGGCTGTTGGTCTTTCCAGGCAGGAATCACGTTGTGCCGTAAGGCATTGCGAAGGTATTTAGTTTCTGCATTGCTACTATCTTCACGCCAGTACAATACCTGTTCTTTAGCGAATTGTAGGATGTCGGCTCTTGAAAAAGGGAGTAACGGACGAAGAATTTGATCATTCTGTTCGGGAATTCCGGAAAGGCCCCGCAAACCGGTTCCGCGTGCCGTATTTATTAAAAAGGTTTCCAGGGCATCATCGGCATGGTGGGCCGTGAGAATATAGTCGAATGTATGATTCCGAAGCAACCCATGAAACCATGCATACCGTAAGTCGCGAGCTGCCATCTGTACAGAAAGTTTATGGTCGGTTGCGTATTGCCGGGTATCAAATGATTCTACAGCCATCCCCATGGACCATTTCTTTGCAAGTTTCGACACAAACCGGGCATCTTCATCGCTTTCGTCACCGCGGAGCGTAAAATTACAATGCAGTAAGGTAATTTTATATCCTGCGGAATACAACAAAAAGGCAAGTACCACGCTGTCGAGTCCGCCACTACAAGCAACCGCTACCTTTTTGTTCTCGATAAAAGGGAATCTAGTGGTTAGATGTTGTTGAAATTCCGTTTTCATAGTATGCAAATATAGCGGTTGGTCTTTTAAGCTTCCAATACCTGACGCATTGCTTTAGCCTTCAACAGGCATTCGAGATATTCATCAGTAGCGTTTGCTTGTATGGTAATAGCTCCCCCTACCGAAAAGCTTATGCAACGTTTAGAAGCATCGTATAGAATGGTTCTGATAACCACGTTAAAATCAAAATCACTTTCGGGAGTAAAATATCCAACGGCTCCACTGTAGACACCACGCTTCGCATCTTCCACAGCTTCAATGCATCGCATGGCCGCAATTTTAGGAGCCCCGGTCATGCTTCCCATAGGAAAGGTAGCGCGAATGGCCGCTACTGAAGAAACCTCAGGGTTTAGCTCGCACGCAATGGTAGACAACATTTGATGGACCTGCGAGTACGATCGAATGTCACAGAGCTCAAGAACCCTAACAGAATTTTGTGTGGCAATGCGTGACAGATCATTTCGAACCAGATCAACGATCATAATATTCTCGCTGCGTTCTTTAGGATTATTCTCTAATTGTTTTTTGAAAACCTGATCTTCTTTTTCATCAGAGCTCCGCGGGGCAGTCCCTTTAATAGGTTGTGACCAAAGATGCTGTGCTTTCTTTTTTAGAAATCGTTCCGGGGAAGCAGACAAAACGAACTTTTCCTGTAAGCGAACAAAGCTTGCGAAGGGTGGTTTTGAAATTTCATTGAGATGCCAATATGTTTTGACCGCGTCGATGGGTTGGCCTTCCGCATAGAACTCTTGACAAAAATTAACTTCATAGATATCGCCTCGCTGAATGTGATCGTGCAGGGTATTAAATTTTTCGAAATATTGTTCCTTTTCGGTGCGAAGTCGTAAGGAAACCGGATGTGAGTTTTCTGAAGCAAAAAAGTCTTTAGGAACAGTGGTATTTTGAATGGCGTGCCAATCGGAATGGATCATTCCTTCATCGCCCTCTAAATATTCAAAAAAAACTTGATCTTCTTTCCAATACAGTACTCGTTTCGGTCTAAAAAAGTACAGATCGGGAAATTTCATAAGATCGTGGTGCTTTGACTGAAGTAGTTCGATTTCATTTTTCAGATCGTATGAAAAATATCCAAAAAGCCAATCATTGTGTGTGCTTTGAAACTCTTCTAAAGACGCAAAAGCGTTGGGTATGTATGCCTTAATAACTTCTGAAGCGTCTACTGCTAAGAGTGCATCATACGCTGAAAGATCATCCTGATGATCATTAGAGTCGTACCAAGCAACATGCTCAAACTGCTGTGCCCACAGCAATAGTCTTGCTCTAAGTGCATTGGTAAGTGGGAAGGGTTTAGAAATTTTATATCGCATAGGCAAACCAACTTCAAAAATACGAATTAGGGGGTATAGGTATGTACATAAAACTAAAAGAATCGCTTTCTATATATCGCATTACAAAGCGTATTCACAGTCATCATCTGAATGAAGCTAACCCCATGAAAGTCAAGTCGCTGTAGTTATTTGTAGGAAAATTTCGATAAAAAGCAGTAAATAAGTGTATTTCATCGAGTATTTTTTCTTTACATCGAAAAATATATAATTCTAACTTATTAATTGTAAGAAGATTGTACTATTGTACCAACCCAAATTAATTGAATTATGAGAATTACTACTTATGTATGTATTGCCTTTTTACTAAGTGCTATAGTCCCCGCTACAGCGCAAGTAGGTATCGGAACTACAAGTCCCAAAAGCATTTTAGATATCAACGCCTCCAGTAAGGAATCGCCTAGTTCAACAGATGGAATTCTCATTCCTCGTGTGGATGATTTCCCAGCCACAGATCCAGGAAAGGATCAAGACGGGATGATGGTGTTTTTAACCACAGCTGTAGGAACCTATGATAAAGGTTTTTACTACTGGGACAACACCCAACTGCGCTGGATCAATCTAGGTGCGGAAGAGTGGAAAGACGGAATCAACCCGAGCGGTAGTGATTATATCTACGCCACGCAAGCACGATTAAGCGGTACCGACGTCGTTATTACCGATGATGGTCGTATTGGATTTGGAACCGATGATCCCGTGGAACGATTTGAGTTTAGAGGACCGGGCGATAATGATTTTCAGATTACCAGCGCCAATACCAATCCGCCAAACTATATTTTGTATAACACAGGAGGAACTTTAGACATGCCTGATCTCTTGGCAACCGATCAGGAAGTTGGATCACTTGTGGTGAAAACTCATGACGGTTCTAGTGTGCAGGAAGTAGGTGGATTTCGATTTTATATGGATGGCACGCCTACTGGCACCAGTCTTCCTACACGCTTCACCATAAGCAACACCCCTTCGGGACAAAAAAGTCAAGTAGAACGACTCATCATTAGACAAAATGGAAATACGGGGCTAAGCGAAAGTAATCCTACGGCAACACTGCACATTCGTAGTGGTGCTGCCGCAGCGCAATCAGCCCCGTTAAAATTTACCAGTGGTACTAACCTTACCACCCCAGAGGCCGGCGCCGTTGAATATGACGGAACCCACTTGTATTTTACAGCGGCTACCTCTAGAAAGATTTTACTAAAAGGTCTTACCGCAACGGCCACCTTGGATTTTCCAAACATTGCTGTAAATGGCAGTGCTGAATTAACGGTTACCGTACCGGGCGCTACTACCGGAAGTTCCTGCAACTGCGCCCCCAACGCCTCGGTTGAGGCTGGTTTATTTTGGAACTGTTACATAAGTGCCGCAAATACAGTCACGATTCGCGTTGCTAATAATCGCGCTGCTGCAGTTAACCCAGCGAGCAAATCATGGAAGGTTACCGTAGTTGAATAACTTTGTTTTAGTTGCCCCCCGATTAATTAAAAGCGGCTTGTATGACAAGTCGCTTTTTCATTTTAACATCTTCCATCATTTTCTGTTAAACTCGTTTTAAAACCGTTGGAGCGATTTTTACGTATCTATAATTTTGCAGGAAAACCTCCCCTTATGTATAAATTATATTTACTATTACTTGCTTTTTTTCTGATCAGCAACACAGCATTCACCCAAGTGGGTATCAATACCACTTCCCCCGATCCTTCAACCGTTCTTGACGTGAACGGCAACATGCGCGTAAGAACCTTAGGCTCCGGCCCTATTTATAGCGATGCTAACGGAAACCTTACCAATAGTGGGCCTCAAGTTATAGCAGCCGGACTCGTACAAGCGAATGGAACTGCGTTAAAGATTTTTGGAGCAACCGTGTCGCGCACGAATCTAGGTGATTATCAGGTTACATTTGCAACGGCTCGACCATCTGCCAATTATATTATCAACTTAGCAACGATAGACTGTATGGACGCTGGTGCCTGTGATTATGACGATCCGGGTATTACCTATTACAATCGGACTACCAGTGGATTCGCTATTAATATTGGTGATAGTGACAATGGTGGGACCGCTAAAGAAGATATTGACCTGGAATTTACCTTTTCTGTTATCGACTTTTAGATAAAACCGTATGATACAAAAAAAGCCTGCAGAAGCAGGCTTTTTTTATTCGGTAATCTTCTAGTTACATATGGATCGGGCGATTGTCTGTAGCAGCTAAAGCTGCTTCTTTCATGGCTTCACCGTAGGTAGGATGGGCATGACTCATGCGGGAAATATCTTCAGCACTTGCTCTAAACTCCATGGCTGTGACCGCTTCCGTGATCAAATCGGCTACGCGAGCCCCTACCATATGTACGCCAAGGATCTCATCGGTTTCTTTGTCACAGAGAATTTTTACAAATCCGTCAGTATCGCCACTCGCTCTAGAACGGCCCAAGGCACGCATCGGGAATTGTCCCGACTTAAATGCAACGCCTTCTTCAGTAAGCTGCTCTTCCGTTTTTCCTACAGAAGCTACTTCCGGCCATGTATAGACCACTCCGGGAATTAAATTGTAATTGATGTGTGGCTTTTGTCCAGCTAAGGTTTCCGCAACAAAAACGCCTTCTTCTTCCGCCTTATGCGCTAACATCGCACCTTTCACTACATCTCCAATCGCATAAATATTATCAACATTAGTTTGTAGGTGTTCGTCTACTTCAACCTGGCCACGTTCGTTGATCTTTACGCCTGCATTTTCAGCTTTTAACCCCTCTGTAAAGGGTTTTCTACCCACAGAAACCAAACAATAGTCTCCAGTGAATGTAACTTCTTTATCTTTTTTATCCGTCGCTTTAATCGTTACTTCTTTTCCTTTTCGAGTTACTTCGGAAACTTTATGAGACGTATAGAATTTAACACCTTGCTTCTTCATCACTTTCGTGAGTTCCTTGCTTTGTGCTTTGTCCATAGTAGGAAGGATGCGATCCATGTACTCCACCACAGACACCTCAGCTCCCAAACGTCGGTACACCTGCCCCAATTCGAGTCCGATGACCCCACCACCAATCACGATCATATGTTTGGGTACTTCGGAAAGCGACAAGGCTTCCGTTGATGTAATCACGCGCTCTTTATCGATGTCAATAAAAGGAAGGCTGCCCGGTTTGCTTCCGGTAGCAATGATGATATTTTTAGCTTCAATGGTCTTGGTTTCTTTTTCCGAAGCGATATTAATATGCGTTGCATCTTTAAAGGAACCAAGTCCTTCGTAAACGTCAATTTTATTTTTATCCATCAAAAAGGAAATCCCTTTAACGTTCTGATCCACAACGCCCGCTTTGCGTTCGATCATCTTTTTAAAGTTCAGTTTTACATCGCCTGGGATGTCGATACCGTGCTCTTCAAAGTGTTTCAACGCATCTTCGTAATGATGAGAAGAATCTAACAACGCCTTGCTTGGGATACAGCCAACATTTAAACAAGTACCGCCTAAGGTGCTATATTTTTCAATGATTGCGGTTTTCATTCCTAATTGTGCACAGCGAATGGCGGCCACATACCCACCGGGACCGGAACCAATTACTGCAACATCATATGTACTCATATCGTATGTTTTTTTCAGAATAACAAAGGTACAACTACCACTTGCAATTGCCAATTATCACGTTTAAAACTTCTCAATCCTCCATTCCGGGGAACCCCAACATCTGCCCCATGCCTACCGTGTAGAGCCAACTGCCATATAAGGCATGTTCCAAGCTTACCGCAGTAGTGCTTCTATACCGTAAGTAGGTATAACCGAAAAGCAAGCCGCCAATAAAGGTAAGTACTAATACCAAAGTATTTCTAAAGAACAGATGTGCCAAGGAAAACACGATTGCATTTACAAAAATGAAGAGCGAGGAGCTCTTGAAGAGTTTTTCATACCGTTCAAAAAAGAAGGTACGATATATGATCTCCTGTGGCCATACCGAAAAAAAGGTATAGACAAAAAGTATGACCAAGTATCCTTTGAAATTGGTCTTCGGAACAAAGAATAAAGCGTCTTTATCGAGTAACCAAACATAGACGGTAGTAATCAGTACCACCAATGGAAACATGATCAAAATACGTCGAAAAAATGACCTCCAAGCCAGATCTTTTTTTATTCGAAAATTAATATGCGCTGCTTTTTTAAGGATAAAAAGCACGTAGCCAAAGCCGAGGAGCACCAGAAGTATTTTTAACCTGATGCTAAAAGGTAGGACCAAACTTATGGGTAAGAGTATGAAGAATGCAAAAAATTCGATTAAAAGTGGAATGGACTTGTTCTTCATACGATGATTGCGGTGGTATTTTTAACTTCATTGATCCTAAATGAACTTGTTGTACTTCCCACGTGTTCCATACTTGTTAATTTGCTTACCATAAAATTACGGAAATGCTCCATATCCCTCACGAGAACCTTCAACAAATAATCATAATCACCACTAACGTGAAAACACTCCATAACCTCAGGAATAGTTAAAATGCTAGCCTCAAAGCTTTTTATATTTTCTTCACTGTGTTTTATTAGTTTGATATGGCAGAAAACCATAAAGCCTAGGTCGAGTTGCTTTCCATCCAATAAGGCTACATATCCTTTAATGATCCCCAAACGCTCTAGCTTCTTAATGCGTTCGTAGACAGCAGTTACGGAAAGGTTGAGTTTTACAGATAGCTGTTTATTGGTCTGTTTTGCATCTTCTTGAAGGTACTTTAGTAGAAGCGCATCGGTAGTATCCAACTTCATCTTTTGAAAATTTTTCAGCAAGATAATGCATTTAGAGCATATAGTAGGACTATTATCTATCATACCAATTAATTTTAGTTTAAAAAACTGAAATAATGCAATTAGATTGACATAAAATCTGATTATGACTAGTTTTGATAAAATTTATACCAATATGAGCAAGGCTAATTTCAAACCCGCTAATAACATTCAAGATCTTCAATACTTCGGAGAATTTGGAGGTGTAAATCCATCTATATCCGACTCCTCCACCTATACATTCCTTTCGGCAAAGACGATGTTCGATACGTTTGAAGGAAATGCAGATGGGTGTTATCTATATTCACGTCACTCCTCTCCTTCCAATTTATATTTAGGCGAAGCGCTTGCTGCAATGGAAGGTACCGAAACCGCCAATGTTACTGCTACGGGGATGGGAGCCATCGTTCCGGCTTTATTGCAACTCTGCCAATCCGGCGAACATATCGTTTCTAGTAGAACGATCTATGGGGGCACTTATGCCTTTCTAAAGAACTTTGCACCGCGATTCAACATCACAACATCCTTTGTAGATATTACCGACTTAGAGAAGGTCGCAGCGGCTATTACGCCAAAAACAAAGGTCCTCTATTGTGAGTCGGTAAGCAATCCGTTGTTGGAAGTAGCTGATATTAATGCACTTTCAAAACTTGCAAAAAAACACGGATTACAATTACTCGTAGATAATACTTTTTCACCACTCTCTATTTCTCCTGCGGAATTAGGAGCCGATGTCGTATTGCACAGCTTAACTAAATTCATCAACGGAAGCAGCGACACCATGGGCGGCGTGATGTGTGGCACCCAAGACTTTATCAATGAGCTTCGGAATGTGAATGATGGAGCAAGCATGCTGTTAGGAGCCTCCATGGATAGCTTACGGGCGGCCTCTATTCTGAAAAACCTGCGTACGCTACATATTCGAATCAAACAACACAGTAAGAATGCGTTGTTCTTAGCGGAAAAGTTTGAACAAGACGGACTCAAAACGGTCTATCCGGGGTTGCCTTCACATCCTAGTCACAAATTGTTCAAAAGAATGATGAATAAGGAGTATGGTTTCGGAGGCATGCTCACCATCGATGTGGGCACCTTAGAAAAAGCCAATGAATTGATGGAGCTAATGCAAGAACGCAATCTTGGATATCTTGCCGTTAGCCTAGGGTTTTACAAGACCCTATTCAGTGCGCCGGGATCTTCTACTTCTTCAGAAATTCCGGAGGAAGAACAAAAGGAAATGGGACTTAGCGACGGCTTGATTCGTTTTAGTATTGGTTTGGATAATGATATTGAAAGAACTTACACGCTCATGAAAGAATGCATGAAAAAAGTAGGTGTTTTATAGGGTTAACGTTTTAAAATTCTGAAATAGTATTCTGAGATACCCGTAAAACCGAATGAACGGATTTCATTTTTTCAACTAATTCACCCCTTCAGTCTTTATGACAAAACACTGCTTAGATAAGGTATCAAGTGGATGATGCCTCTAGATTAGATTCACTAATTACTTTCTTCGATTTGCAATACCCTTAACAAAATCGTAACATTACAGAGAATCTAAACAACCTTAGCAGACAATTCATCATGGAAAGTAAAGACATCGACCCTAGAGAGCCTCAAGACGAGCATATTGTAGAGAATAGAGAATTGAGTATTTGGGAAGCATTGATTCCCGTATTTGCGCTTGTTGCCATGCTTTTCTATAATGTATTTTACGCTTTTGGCGACAATGCTCTTAGCGGAAGTAATCAATTTATCTTACTCCTAGGCGCCGCTGTTGCTGCCATTGTAGGGGCGTTCAACAAAGTAAGTTACAAACAAATGCTTTCTGAAGTCGCCGAAAATGTTCAAAGCACTACCGGGGCCATTTTAATATTATTGATGGTAGGCGCTTTGGCTGGGACTTGGTTGATCAGCGGTATTATTCCAACCATGATCTATTACGGACTCCAAATATTGAATCCAACAATTTTCTTGGCCTCTTGTGTGATCATTTGTGCGATTATTTCTGTGGCAACAGGAAGTAGTTGGACCACTTCTGCTACCGTAGGTATAGCGCTGGTACTGATTGCACAAGCCTTAGGGATTTCTGTGGGAATGACCGCGGGAGCAGTTCTTTCCGGCGCTTATTTCGGAGACAAACTTTCACCCCTTAGCGACACAACCAACCTAGCTCCGGCCATGGCAGGAACCGACCTTTTTACGCACATCAAATACATGACGTACACAACGGTACCAACCATCATCATTACGCTTATCGTTTTTATCATCTTAGGATTTACCGCTACCACTAGTGGTGACGCAGACATTGCGAATTATTCCACATTAATAAGCGATAATTTCAAAGTTACTCCGTGGTTATTGTTAGTCCCCGTAATTGTTATTGGTTTGATCATTATAAAAACGCCTCCGTTAATTGCATTATTGGCAGGTACATTACTTGGTGTGGTTGCCGCGTTAATTTTTCAACCCGATTTATTGCTTTTGGTTTCTGAAGCTGAAAATAAGATCCCATCGTTTACCAATTATTATAAAGGCGCGATGAATTCAATTACCCTTGAAACCAAATTAACTTCAGACAACACGTTTTTAAGTGAATTGTACGGCGGCGCGGGGAAAGGAATGGCCGGTATGCTTGAAACCATTTGGCTCATAATTTGCGCCATGGTTTTTGGGGGCGTGATGGATGCCATTGGTGCATTATCCCGAATCAGTAAAGCATTGTTATCGTTATTCCACACCACATTTGGTTTATTTGCCAGTACGGTAGCCAGTTGTTTGGCATTGAATGTCACCGCATCCGATCAGTATTTGGCAATCGTGGTTCCCGGAAAAATGTATGCGAAAGCGTACAAGGATAAAGGCCTCGCTCCCGAAAATCTCTCCCGAACCTTAGAAGATAGTGGGACGGTCACTTCGGTTTTAGTTCCATGGAATACCTGTGGCGCCTATCAAAGTGGTGTTCTGAACGTTCCGGTAATCGATTATTTCGCTTTTGCCATCTTCAATTGGCTGAGTCCGTTTATGACCTTACTTTTTGCGGCGTTCCGCATTAAGATCAGAGAACTTTCAGGCAGAAAAGCAACCGCTTAATTTCGATTATATTTCTAAAAATTCAGTCTTGATTTCCTTTACGGTGCTCAGGTGTTTTTTTATTTTTGCCGACTGAAAAAACAAGTACCATTTATAAAAGAAAAAACATGGCTTTAGTCGGAAAAAAATTTCCAAATTTACCTGTCACGGCTACAGATAAAACCGGGCAAGTTCAAAAGATCAATCTTTTCGAACTCACTCAAAAAGAAAATAAAAAAGTGATCCTTTTTTGGTATCCGAAGGATTTCACCTTTGTATGCCCAACAGAATTACATGCGTTTCAGTCGATGCTTTCAGAATTCGAAAAAAGAAACACCATCGTTATTGGAGCTTCTTGCGATACTCCGGAAGTACACTTTGCATGGTTAAATACTCCGAAGAATCACGGGGGTATTGAAGGGATCACCTACCCATTGATCGCCGATAGCAATCGAAATCTATCCTCACAATTAGGGATTCTGGATATTACCAACGAACGTTTCGATGAAGAAACAGGCATATATACGGTAGAAGGAGATAATGTTACCTATCGCGCTACTTTTATTATCGATGAAGAAGGAACCGTTGTCCACGAAAGTGTAAATCACATGCCGCTAGGAAGAAATGTGTCTGAATTCATCCGACTAATCGACGCCTATACGCATGTACAGCAAAACGGTGAGGTATGTCCTGCCAATTGGCAAGAAGGAGCAACCGCTATGCATGCCGATCGCGAGAGTGTCGCTGCCTACTTAAGTGAGCACATCAACTAAACACTTCATAGTATTAATAATTGAAGCCCCGCCCTGAAGCGGGGCTTTTTTTTGAAAATCACCCAAATGGGTACTGTTGGGCAATAGTGTATTTTCATATTTTATCGCCCTTGTCAAATACATAGTTTTTAGAATTTCCTAATTTTAGAACACTAACTAACGAACATTGCGATTACTACCCTATTTTTTATTTTATTGCCTTTCGGTTCTCAGTCAGGCACCTTCCTATCAATTCCAGCACTTCGGAATCAATGAAGGCTTGTCGCAAATAAGTTTACACGATCTTGAATTTGACAAAACCGGTCACCTTTGGATTGCTACCAACAATGGCGTCAACCGATTTGATGGGCAGCGTTTCGTCAACTTTCAACAGGCCATCGATACTACTCAAAATAGTTTGGTATTCAATGAGGTAAGTCACATCATCGAAGATCAAGAAGGGTATATGTGGTTCGGTACGCGGCAAGGACTTTCGAAATACGATCCTCGAACGAAGAAGTTTAAAAATTTTAAATACCAAAAAGATTGTGATACGTGTTTAATCCACCCTGCGGTTACCTTCTTGAAAGAAAGAGGTGAATTTATCTACATCGGTACGGTTGGCGGACTTTCACGTATTCATAAAAAGACGCATAAAATCAGTTCTTGGCGTTACCGGGAAGGAATAGCAAACGGACCAAAACGTACCGCCATTCGTGAACTTGAATTTTTAGACGACGGAAGACTGCTAATCATTTCTCAAGTGGGAATTTCGCTTTTCAATCCCAAATCAGAAACCTTTCATCATATTACCACGGCAGACGGCCTTCCGGAAGATAAATTGCAATCTATTTACAAAGATACCAACAACACCTATTGGATTGGGTGTGAAACGCAAGGACTCCTGAAACTTGCCGGAACCTGGGATGCGCCTAGCTTCGTTCATTATCCGCCACATCCTGAACATGGTCCTTCGCACGGTTTTATTTATGAAATCACGGAAGATCAACACGGCACCCTGTGGCTCGCCACCTTTAATGGAGTGACCTTGTTTGATCCGACCGCTGAAAAGTTCGAGTATCTCTATCACAATCCAAACAATGAAGCCTCCATTAGTTCCAATCAGGTGTTTAACATTCAACGTGATGCACATAACCGAATGTGGCTAGCCACTATTTCGGGCTTGGATATCTACGATCCATATTTAAATCAATTTCAGTATCAATCAGCGATACCCGGGGAACCTAACAGTCTTTCCGGAAATAAAACCTTTTCGATCTTTGAAGATTCCAAAGGTTATATTTGGGTGGGAAATTATGAAAACGGACTGACCATTATTCCGCCAAAACAAAGCGAACAAAACTATCGCTATATTTCGCAGGGGAAGGGTCCTAAAAAGTTATCCGGCAACCAAGTATTAGGAATAGAAGAAGACGATCAAGGTAGAATTTGGCTGGCAACCTTTAACGGGATCAACATTGTGGATTGGCCGGATAGAACATCCGAGTCTTATCGCATTTTTCAACTAGACCTAAGCGCGGTACCCAACAATCCGCATCTATCGCAATATGGTTATTTCGTAAAAAAAGACAACGTTGGCGGCATGTGGATTGGCACACACGGTGCAGGGCTTATCAAAGTTGAAACAGACGGAAGCTTGCAACAATATAGTTACGATCAACGCCCTAATGGAATCGCTGAAAATACCATCCTTTCTATGGAAATTGATGCTGAAAACAGAGTTTGGGTGGGCACTTCAGCCTTGGGGTTTGGTGTCATTGAAGATCAAAAAATGCAAAAGGTCTTCCGAAGAATTCCCGGAAACAAAATCATGGCGCAACACGGTGTTCATGGGATTTTTTTTAAAGATGAAGAGGAAGTAGTAATGACTACCGGTGCCGGAATATTTCATTTTCTGAAAAAAGATGATTTGTTTTCAACAGCCAAGCCAAACTTTAAACAGCTTACTAAAGATGACGGACTTAGCGATAATATTGTCTATACGATGGTTCCAACCGATGCAGACCAATATTGGATAAGCACCGGCAACGGACTGACCAAATGGAACACCAAAACCAATGAATTTACGCCGTACACTAAGATCTTTGGGCACAAACTCCGTGATTTCAACCAAGGAGCTTCCGAATTCACGAAAGATGGAACGCTTTATTTTGGGACCACAGGCATGTTATCGTTTACGCCTTCTACCCTTTTTGAAAATGAAGTGGCACCCATCGTTTATTTTTCAGACCTACGTGTCTTAAACCAACCCATCCCTATTTCCGAAGAACACAGCAATACCTTTACCCTTCCTACTACCCTGCAATATCTTGACGGGTTCTCGCTGAAACCCCAAGACAAGATTTTTTCAATAACCATCTCGAGCGTCAATCACACCTTGCCTGAAGAAACTCAATATGCGTATCAATTACAAGGCTTTGATCCCGAATGGATCTATACCAAAGACCCGGTAATCACCCGGTCGAATCTCGACCCCGGCACTTATACCCTGATGGCTAAAGCGGCAAATAACAATAATGTATGGAGCGAACCTATTGCACTATCCATAGAGATCCTTCCGCCGTGGTGGCGCACTTGGTGGGCCTATGTGCTCTTTGTACTACTAGCGGCAGCAAGTGTGTATTTATTGCTGAAATTACGCTTGCAACAAGAACGAAGATTAGAACTGGCTCGAGCTCAAGAACGAGAGATCTTTCGAAAGCGAAGTTCTCGCGATTTCCACGATGAGGCCGGGACAAAAATTACGCGCATCTCGTTGATCACAGAGCTCGCCAAATTGAATAATAAAGACAATCCTGAACTTCAGGAGCATCTGCTGCAAATAGAAAATAACCTGCATGACCTCAATAGTGGCATGCGCGACTTCATTTGGACCTTAGACCCTACCAAAGACAACGCCTACGATACCCTAACTCGCTTTACGGAATTTGCCGGAAACTTCTGTGAATATGCAGGAATACAGTTTCGGTCGGAACACATTTCGGATGATTTAAAAGAGAAAGAATTGAACATGGCAGAGCGCAGACATTTGCTGCTTATTCTAAAAGAGGCTTTGAACAACAGCGTAAAATATGGAAAACCTACCATCATCGATTGCATTATTGATGCAAAACCCGGAACGTTGAAAGTAACATTGAAAGACAACGGTAACGGATTTGATCCGTTGGCTTCCAACAATGGAAACGGACTCAACAACATGAACGAACGCGCCCAAGCATTGGGGGGTGCCTTGACGATCGATTCGGTGGTGAACGGAGGTACCAAACTTGTACTCACTTTAGAAACTACCCGACTGGGTAATTAGCAACTAACTGATTTTAAGTACCTTTAATCACAAATGACACATGAGCCTTCTATAAAAATTTGTATCATTGAAGACGATGCACTTATCCTAAAATCGCTTCAACAGGTGTTGAATAATGCGGAAGGATATAGCGTTACAGGCACTTTTTTTTCAGCGGAAGCAGCACTGGAAAATCTGAAAGAACACCATCCGGATGTTTTGTTGCTAGACATCGACCTTCCCGGAATGAATGGTATTGAAGCCATTCCGAAGCTACACAAACTACAACCAGAATTAAATATCGTGATGCTCACGGTTCATGAAGAGTCTGAAATTGTATTCTCGGCTTTACGGATGGGAGCGGTTGGGTATTTGGTAAAAGGAAGCAACTCCAAATTCTTATTGCAAGGAATTTCTGAAGTCTTTGAAGGCGGCGCACCTATGAGTCCGTCTATCGCGCGGCAGGTCATTGCTTCGTTCACTGTTTCGAAAGAAAGTAGTTTGAGTGATCGTGAGTTGGAAGTTCTTCAGAAATTAAGCAATGGCACCAATAACAAACAGATCGCCGAAGATCTTTTTGTATCGACCAATACGGTAAAAGCTCATATTAAGAATATCTATAAAAAATTACACGTTCATTCTCGCGCCGAAGCGGTTAGCAAAGCGATGAAAAAAGGTTGGATCTAGATCATTCCTTTCTTACCAGCATCAGTAGCCATCAAAAAGTATCTTATGAAATTCTCTTTTTTATTACTCTCGGTTTGTTTGGCATCTATCGTCCAAGCTCAAGATTTTACAGGAAGTTTTGACCTCATTGTCTCACAACGCTATCAAAATGGCAATGAAAGGATGGATACGCTTTCTTATTACTTCGGAACCGAAAAAACCGCCTTGATCATTCATGCAAAAGGCAATCAACCCGACTTACGACTGGTGTTTCATGAAGCTGATAGTACGATCATCGGACTCTACGAACAGAACGGAAGAAAGGGAGGATATATCCTCCCTATGAATGACAAGTATTGGCCTGCCATGCGATATGCCTTACGCGACTACGGAACCGGCCCCAGAACCAAACTCAACATGACTAATGAGAAAAAAGAGGTGAACGGAATCCGCTGCACCGAAATGCGCTGTGAGAATGACATGTATGATGTTTTATTATGGGTAGCAGGTGAAATTGAACTTAGTTTAGTACAAGTTCTTGCCTACCAAGGAGTAGGCGCGGGTGAAGATATCAGCCATATTGAAATGTTGGATGCTTGCGGTGTACAGGGTTTTGTGATGGAGATGGAGCTTAAAAGCAAAACGGACAAGGCAGATGTCTTGGTGCGCGTTGCAAACATGACAGATACTGTTTCTGATACTATTTTCGACACCCACGAACATCAACTTAGTGATATGCGAAAACTATAAATACGTTGGGGCTTTCCTGCGGAAAGCCCCAAAACCCAATACCTTTCTTTTTAAGAACTATTGAAATTTACAATTTCGAACGATGACACCTTCGAGTCCGGGGGAAGCATCCGGAACAGCATCTGGATATTGAAACACCGGATATCCTTTGACACGGAGCCCTGAGACGATGACGTTTCCGCCATTTCCAACATTCAGCGCATAATCTCGTACCGAAACCTTAACCGTAGCTCCATTCAGGGATACTCCCGAAGGGTTGACCATCACCATTTGTGGTGAGAAGACGTAAGAATTGGGTGTTTGTTGGATCATTTGCGTAGGCTGAAATGGATTGCCGTTTACAATGAAGGCAGGCACTCTGGCCTTCGTAGGATCACTAAAAGTGGTTGGATCACTATAGTCAACAACTGGTTTTTGCTCAGGGTGCAACGGACCGCTAGCACGGAAGATTCCTGCTCCCAACTCTGTGAAGGAAACACCGGAAGCGATGGGTTCGCTCCCTTCAAAAATAGCTTCATGAGTATTTTCAGCTTGAACACGAAGCGTAGGTAAATTGGTAGTAACGTTCAGATCCATGATAGTTTCCTGTCGGTAGGTTCCATTTTTCACAATAATGGTTACAGAACTACCTTTAAGACGTTTTGCTTGTGCCACAGAGAGTGCCTTTTTTAAGGTTGCAAACGGATTGTTTTCGGTTCCTGAATTACCATCGCTTCCGGTGGTAGCCATGTAGATGGTTTCGTCACTATCTGAAGTATCGTCATCATCGTCGACCGGCGTACTATCGGGAATTTCGAAATCGGCAAAAGCAGGGTCGCTGGTATCCACAAAAGCTGGGGTATCACACAAACACAATTCATCAAAAAACACTTCACTACCATCACTGCTCTTAAATTCCATTGCTAATTGCACCGGATTCATACCTGCAGGTTGTCCATTCGGAAATCCTTTTCCCACCAAATACAATTGAATGAACATCTGAGAGGGTTCTAATCCTTCAAAGAAATAGATTGGGATCTTGAAAGGGGTCCAAGTACTCGTACTTTTAAGTATCACTGCGGAAGCCTCTCCGGGACGCACTCCGCCTGCCACTTGTTCAGGGTTTTTAGTGGTTACGAAGGTATTGATCCAGGCTTTATCACCGTTCTTAAAATTGGCTTTGTAATAACCACACAGTGCGCCAAAGGTAGGTTTTATTGGAAAGAACAAGTCTTTCATAAGTGCCGCTTGGTTTTGGGCCATAATAGCGCTTTCGCAATTTCCTTCACAAGTAAACACATATCCGCTAAAGGCACTTTCTCTGATCATTTGTTTGTATTGCTCTGGCATTCGTGCCCAATCAGCTGGCTTTTTTTCCGCAAGGAAATCAGCAATACTCACATTCTTGATTTGGAGTCCGTAGCCCACTTTTCCCGGTACTCGAAAAGTATTCCGAAAGTCGTATCCGGCCATCGCACTGGCACCTCCTTCCTTGGCAGCAATATTTGAACCCGCCCAGTTAACGGCCTTGTCATTGTTTTTCCAGTGTTCGAAATTACCATTCGGGATTTGACAATCTTGTGCATACATTGTAAGAAAACATAGCATGCTAAAGAATAATGTAATTGTTCTCATGATCGATTTGTAATTATTGAATGATAAATTCGGTGCGTCTATTCTTTGCTTTGTTCATAGCTGTATCGTTAGAGGTAACCGGTTCGGTTTCGCCTTTACCTTTGGTGGTAAGTCGTGCAGCCGATACTCCAAAGTCATCTACTAAGGCTTTCTTCACCGAAGCAGCGCGACGTTCTGATAAGTCTTGATTATATGAATCTGAACCATCACTATCGGTGTGTCCCACGATCAGAATATTCTTCTCTGACTCTGAAGTAATGGCTTCTGCAATTTGTTTCAGAACACCATAGGCTTCAGGTTTCAATTGATCACTGTTGTAATCGAACGTAATCGCGGTGGTACTATAACTTCCGGTCTTGAACAATTTTTTACGAGGTTCGGGTAACCCTTCTGCTACCCGAAGATTTGTAATCAAAACAGATTGGTCATCTCCTAATCCATAAGTATCAAAAAGAATGCTTCCAAAATTTTCGCTATCATTTACGGCGCGAGGAGCATCAAAGAATTTTTCACCGTTGACATACATTCTATATCGTTTTCCTTTTACTGAAATGGCTATGTGCATTCCTTCTTTAAATGCCTCTCTAATATCTTTATTGGTTTTACCTGCAGCTAATTCCCCGGCACCTTCGTAATCGATTGATTTTAAATATTGTTCTTTGACCCAGCTTTGATAGGGCGAAAAATAGCTTGAAACATAACGTCTTCCTATTTGCAGCGGTTTTTTACCATCCCCAAAGTATACCCAGAAACCAGCTGTTTGCGATGTATTATCATTGTTAATATTAAATGTTCGTACATCAAATTCGACGGTAAAGTCTTTCGGAAGATCTTTGGGTAGGTCCGGCTCATACCAAGTATCGTTATAAAGCTTTAACCACTTTACTTTCGGGTTATCACTTAGAGTCACCAGTTCTCCAGAGCCTTTTGTATTCCAAAGTTGTGGAAAATCCCCAACCGGATCATCGGAAAAGTCATCAAATATGATCAGCGTTTCTCCCGGTGTCCAGTCGCTTTTTTTATACATTTCAACCGACGTTTCATTGGTGACCGTTACTACTTCAGTGCCGTCATTACCTCCATTGGATCCGGAAGAAGCCCCACCACCAGTAGTAACATTGGGGCGTGTTCCACCATCATCATTTCCAAGAATGGTGTCCATAGCTTTGCCCGTTTCCTCTTCGGTTTTCTTTTCAAGTTTCTTTTCAACAACATCCTCTGCTTTCTTGGTGATCTTTTTCCAAAGCTGCGCGTTAGCAGCTACAGTTGCTACCAAGAAAATTCCGACAGAAAGCAAAAGAGTAGAGAACAATTTGTTTGGTTTCATAATGTAAAATTTTAGCGGGAGTTAATTGTGAGGACAAAGCTATGCCCATCATAAACTACTGTCAATCACCCAACTGGGTAATTTTATCATTTTCTTAACAGCTAGGATTCACAAAAACCGACTGCTTAACTGACTTCGAATCGTTACTTTTGTAAGACTAAAAAACGTACCATCATGGCAACAATCACATTAGGAGGAGAACAGATCAATACCGTAGGACAACTTCCAAAGGAAGGAGAAAAGGCACCTGATTTCTCTCTAAAATCACAAGATTTGTCCACGAAATCTTTAAACGACTTTAAAGGTTCTCGAGTGATATTAAATATCTTTCCGAGTATTGACACCAATGTTTGTGCTACGTCCGTTCGGAAATTCAACGAAAAAGCGGGAGAGCTCGATAACACAAAAATATTATGCATATCAAGAGATACGCCGTTTGCTCAAAAACGCTTTGCCGACGATGAAGGAACCGAGAAGGTGATCAACCTTTCTGACGTCATCGATGGAAGTTTTGGGGACACCTACGGGGTTACCATGACGAGCGGAGCGATGAAAGGCTTTCACTCCAGAGCAGTCGTAGTGCTAGACGAAGAAGGTACGGTGATCCACTCGCAACAAGTTCCGGAAATAGCTGATGAACCCGACTATCTAGAAGCATTAAAAGTGCTGCTCTAATGTGGGATTCCTACCTCGGCAAGCGCCTTAAAGGATTTCGGTACGCTTTCATTGGCGCTATTAAACTTCTCAAGAATGAACCTAGTATTCAGGTTCAGAGCATTATTGCCGTTCTAGTAACCATCGCCGGGTTTTATTTTGAAATTTCTACAACCGAGTGGATGCTGCAAGTGTTGGCTATTGGTTTAGTCATGGGGATTGAAGGGCTGAATACCGCTGCTGAAGAAATTGCTGATTTTATTCATCCCGACTTCCACAATAAAATTGGCTATATCAAAGACGTCGCTGCAGGTGCCGTGTTCTTTGCAGCCATAGCAGCCATTGTTATTGCAGCAATCATCTATATTCCTAAGTTTTAATTTCTCTTTTTTTCGGAAATCACCCAATTGGGTAATTGACAAGCCAACTGCCTGAAAGTAAGTTTGTTCTGATAATTTATTACATTAGAACAACCAAACTTGTCAATTATGAAAAAAGCGATACTACTCCTATTGCTTTCGATTGCCATGCCCACCCTTTGGGCCCAAAATGGCGGAGAAACGGCTCCAATCATGTTTATTTATGATGCCAGCGGTTCCATGTGGGGACAGATGAGCGGAAAGACCAAAATGGAAATCGCTTCGGAAGTTTTATCTTCTTCAATTTCTACATTAGCCGAAGCACAGCAAATTGGATTAGTGGCATATGGGCATCGTCAAAAGGGAGATTGTAAGGACGTGGAAACGCTTGTTCCACTAAACAACGCTTCTAAAACTAGTGTTACTTCGGCGATAAAAAGTATTAAACCGCTAGGCAAAACACCACTCGCCTATTCCGCAGCACTAGTGATCGACCAATTGCGTAAGTCCAAAGAAAAAGCTACCATCATTCTCATTACAGATGGTATTGAATCCTGTGACGGAAATATCTGTGATGTTGTTTCCGCAGCAAAAAAAGAAGGAATCGATTTTAAGTTACATATTGTTGGTTTTGGTTTGAAGGAAAGTGAAACCGAACAACTAAAATGTGCAGCCGAGGCAGGGGAAGGAAACTATTATGACGCGGCAGACGCTACAGGACTAACCGAAGTAATGAATGAAGCCGTGGCAGAAACCATCGATAAACGTGAAGGTAATTTTGGAGTTTTTGCCACGAAGAATGGAGAAGCGATCGATGCTTATGTAAAAGCTTATAAAGCCGGAACAGACGAAGAAATGGGTTCCCTACGAACGTATGGGGAAACCCGCTATATGTATCTTCCGGAGGGTACTTACGATCTTGTGGCCTATCCGCTGGGTAGTAGCGTAGAAGCAATTACCATCACCGGTGAAAAAAGTCTAGAAGATCAAAAAACAGAGCGCACCATTAGCTTTGACGGTGGGAAAATGGCCGTTCTGATTACTAACAACGACGAAGGATGGGACGCTACGGTCTCTGTGCTTAATAAACAGGGAGAACGCATTAGCGGGGGGCGCACCTACGGCCGTACAAAAGAACTGGAAGTCAACCCGGGGACCTACGATCTTAAAATTCAAGCCCTTCAAATGGAAGGAATGCACACGGTGACCGAAATTAAGAATGTCGTTGTTACCGGCGCAAAGACAACTCCTGTGAAATACGACTTTACTACCGGGACGGTTTCCCTGAACGTCTTATGGAACGGAGAAGATATTGATTCGATGGTGACGGTAACCGACCTTGATGCTGCTAAACATGTTGCAGGGGGACGCACCTATAATCGGGGAATTAAATTTCTTCTGAACCCGGGTACCTACGAATTTGTAGTGACACCCTTAGGTGTCAACAAGAGCAAGCCAAAACGCACCTTCAAATACGTACTAAAAAAAGGTGAAAACCATTCTGAAAAAATAACCTACAACTAATGAAGTTACTACGAAAAAAATACATTATTTCCATAACAGCATTCTTGATTATTGGCATTGGGTACGCTCAAAACAGACCCTTGCCCATCGGGTTTTTCGCTCCTCAATTCTCAGAAGGTCATACTCTTTATTTGTACGACGAAGCTTCTTTGTCGGTGAAATTACCCGGACAAGAAAAACCTATTGACAGCATTACATTGAAGAAATTGGGATACAATATGGTGATCGACTATGCCCCACAATGGTTTGAGCCCATCTATGACAAACTAGATTATGGTATCTTTTACATTGGAGTGAAGAGACTAGGCACCGATTATGTTGAAATCATCGCCAATGAAACCACCGGAAAGACCGTCTATATATCACGCCATATCGGGGAGTTTGTTTCTTGGGCTGAATTTTTATTGAACATGCATTCGGTAGAATTTGATCAAGAGGGCCAAAAGGTCTATGACGATCCTAAAATTAAATCGGCCGGGAGAATTTACGACCGAAACACCTTCTTTCGACCCAAATTTGTGGCAGGCGATTGGATGGAAGTAGCCATTCTAGACAACGATTTCAACCCTACCGGAGACACAGGCTGGATTCGTTGGCGCAAAGACGGGCGATTACTTATTCGGCATAACTTACTTTCTTAACATGAAAAAACTCTTGAAGCCGGCGAGCATTGTATTCTATATCCTAACCGCTCTGGTGTTCTTTCTCCTAGGGTTGTTTTTTGCCGGGGCGATCGGCGCAGGAAAGAACCAAGGCTTGGCTGGTGGCGCAATCGTTTTGGGCTATGGAGTATTGTTTGGTGGATTGGCCTTTCTCAGCTCTTTTATCATTGCCTATCATGTGGTTCACAAATGGATCGTTCGGTTGAATTGGATATTGTTGCTATTCTTAGGAATTGGTTATGGCGTTACGCATTATCGCTATCTGCAGCGCAATCAAGAGCAAATGCCTTCCGAAAAAGAGCGTATCGAGAGATCGTCTACAGAACCTATTTCGATGTTGGCTCCGGCCAAGATCAATACCAGAAAGAACTTACTTCCCAAGAAAAAATCGTTGAAAGGTTTAGATGGCGTTGAAATCGGACTCGGATTTTTTAAGCCCAACTTTTATGAGTATCCTCATTGTTATTTCTACGGAAATATCAATTGGGAAAAAGGCGTAGCAGAACACCTCCCGCAAGATAGTATTGCGCTGCAACAGGACCCATCTGGTGGCTTTGTGCTGAAAAGTGCCCCACCCTATCTATGGCCTGAATATCACCATACGCCTCACGGAGAATTTTATTTTAAAGTCATTGCAGAAGGGCATGACTTCGTAAAAGTAGTAGTGAATCAGAAGACCGGGCAAATCACCTATCTCGATAAAAACAAAGGAAAGCTACTTCATTGGCCTGAATTTCTCCTACAGCTAAATGCTATAACACTTTTGGCGGAACACCCGCAATCACTTCGGTTAAAACCACTTGCTCATAGCGGGTTGCTTTCTGAAGCTTATGAACGCCTAATACCGCTAGCGGTGCAAGGGGATTGGCTACAAGTGGCAGTCCGTAACGACAAGCAGCAAACTAGTACGCAGGGTTGGGTGCGGTGGCGGGATCACGAAAAATTACTCATAGCATATCATTTTTCCGACTAAAAAAGCGGCGTCATGCGACCGCAAATCGATTGCCTTTTCAAAATATTTATGTAGCTTGTACCGTTACATTATTGTATTTTTGTTGAAAAACCTACCGATTCCGCATGGCGCGAAAAAAGAAGAAAACCTCTAAAAAATCCACTACCCCACGGAAAAAGATTTCGCTGTCACTTTCAAAACAACAAAAGATTGTTTTGGGTGGATTTTTATTCTTTTTAGGCCTTGCGCTCCTACTTTCATTTTTCTCCTATTTTTTTTCCTGGCAAGCCGACCAAAGTGAAGTAGGCATGGCTACGGCACGTGAGGTCCAAGCCGAAAATTGGATGAACAAATTTGGAAATACGGTAGGCCACTTCTTTGTGTACAGAGGGTTTGGCGTGGCTGCATTTATCTTGGCAGCGCTCGTGACACTCACCGGGGTGTACTATTTTTTCGACTATCGTAAGAAAGCATTGATCAAATTTTGGTTTTGGGGATTACTAGTAATGCTTTGGATCGCTACTTTTTTTGGTTTCTTTTCGGAAAACAATTCACTATTAAGCGGCGTGGTTGGTTTTGAAGCGAACGATTGGCTTCAAGATTATCTAGGACTCACAGGTGCCATACTTGTACTCACCTTCCTAGCGATCGTATATTTAGTGGTTCGTCTGAAACTGACACCTGAGAAAGTAGGTGCAGCCCTGCAAAGAACACGTAAAGAAATTTCTGAGGATTTTGCTTCGGAAACAGCAACTGCTTCCGAAGAAACCCCAGATCAAACCGATTACGAAAAAACGGTGGTAGCTTCTGTGGAAGAAACAGCGCCGGTAACCACACCCATGGAAGTAACTTCCGAAGAACATGATGACATCCCGGAACCCCATTTGAAAACAAGCGACACTTCCGAAGAAGACATCACCATGGAAGTAGAAGAAGCTCCGGAAGAAGAGGCGGTGGAAGAGAACATGAGCAAAAAGTTGGTAGAAGATTTTGGGGAGTTCGACCCCACTCTAGAGTTGAGTAATTTTAAATTCCCTACCATTGATTTGCTCAAAGATTATACGGCAGGAAAAGGAATTACGATCAATCAGGAAGAACTGGAAGAAAATAAGAACCGAATCGTTCAAACCCTGAATAATTATAAGATTGGCATTCAAAATATTAAAGCTACCGTAGGGCCTACGGTTACCTTGTATGAAATTATTCCGGAAGCGGGAATTCGTATTTCGAAGATCAAAAATCTAGAAGATGATATTGCCTTATCTCTTTCCGCCTTAGGAATTCGAATTATCGCACCTATTCCGGGACGCGGCACCATTGGTATTGAGGTTCCGAATAAAAAACCTAAGATTGTTTCCATGCGTTCTGTCATTGCATCACAGAAGTTCCAAAACGCTGAAATGCAACTTCCGCTTGCCTTAGGAAAAACCATTAGCAACGAGACCTTTGTGGTAGATTTGGCTAAAATGCCGCACTTGCTGATGGCAGGAGCCACCGGACAAGGGAAATCAGTGGGATTAAATGCCATCCTCACTTCCCTACTCTACAAAAAACACCCGGCGGAAGTGAAATTTGTGTTGGTAGACCCTAAAAAAGTAGAGCTGACACTTTTCAATAAGATCGAACGGCATTATTTGGCAAAATTGCCGGACACGGAAGAGGCCATCATTACCGATACCAATAAAGTGATCAATACACTGAACTCGCTTTGTATCGAGATGGACGAACGCTACGATCTGTTGAAAGATGCGATGTGTAGAAACATCAAAGAATACAATACCAAATTCAAGAAACGCAAACTCAACCCCAACGATGGCCATCGTTTTCTGCCCTATATCGTACTCGTGATCGACGAATTTGCTGATTTGATCATGACCGCAGGAAAAGAGGTAGAAACCCCTATAGCCCGATTGGCACAATTAGCGCGAGCCATTGGGATTCACTTGATCATTGCAACACAGCGTCCTTCGGTAAACGTGATTACGGGGATCATCAAAGCCAACTTCCCGGCGCGTGTCGCTTTTCGGGTAACAAGTAAGATCGATTCACGCACCATTTTAGACAGTGCTGGGGCCGATCAGTTGATTGGCCGGGGTGACATGTTGTATACCCAAGGAAATGACCTGACACGCTTACAATGTGCATTTGTAGATACTCCTGAAGTTTCAGATATCACCGATTACATTGGCTCTCAGAAAGCCTACCCTGATGCGCATATGCTTCCGGAGTACGTGGGTGAAGAAGGTGGCACAACTCTTGATGATATTATCGAGGAACGTGATAAATTGTTCCGTGAAGCTGCAGAAGTACTGGTGATCGCTCAACAAGGATCGGCCTCTTTACTTCAGCGTAAACTCAAATTAGGATATAATCGTGCCGGTCGCATCATAGACCAACTCGAAGCAGCAGGCATTGTGGGTCCGTTTGAAGGCAGCAAAGCGAGACAAGTTTTAGTTCCAACGATTGAAGCACTAAATCAACTACTACAAAATGAAAGCAATGACAACTAAATGGAAACTTTTTGCCGTGAGCATTTTGATGATCGTAGGATCATTTTCGGCGTTCGCACAAGACGCTAAAACGATGCTCAATGAGGTTAGCAGCAAGGTAAAGTCGTACAACAATATTACGATCGATTTTAAATACAATCTTCACAATTCCAAAGAAGGCGTCAATCAAGATGCGCGTGGTGATGTGATCCTTAGCGGAAACAAATACCTTTTGAACATGATGGGGAGCACAACCCTTTTCGACGGAAAAAAAATGTACACCATCGTTCCTGAAGATGAAGAGGTGACCATCTCCTCTTACGATCCCAATGATGATAAGGCTATTACGCCTTCTAAAATGTTGACCTTTTACGAGAAAGGATATACCTACAAGAAAGATATTGTAGAAAACGTCAAGGGGCGAAAAATACAATTCATCAGATTAACGCCTATCGACAGCAATGCTGAGATCAAAAATATTTTATTGGGCATCGATGTACAGACAAAGCACATCTATAAATTGATCCAAACAGATGCGAAAGGTACCAAATATACACTTACAGTAAATTCGTTTAAAACCAATCAGCCATTGTCAAATACCTTGTTTACCTTTGACACGGCCAAATATAAAAACGAAGGCTACTACATCAACGAGTTGGATTAAGTTCGCTTAGGTGAAAATACTGGATCGCTACATATTAGTGAGTTATTTGAAGACGTTTATCAGCGTCTTCATTATTTTAATGTTCATTTTTGTGCTGCAAACCATCTGGCTATACATTAGCGAACTGGCGGGCAAGGATTTGGATGTTTGGATCATTCTGAAATTCCTTTGGTACGTTTCGCCACGATTAATACCCTTAGTACTTCCGCTCACCATCTTGGTGACTTCGCTCATGGTCTTCGGAAATTTTTCTGAAAAGTATGAGTTCGCTGCGATGAAGTCGACAGGAATTTCCCTACAACGTGCGATGCGAAGCCTCATGGTATTTATCTTGCTATTAGCCATCACTGCCTTCTTTTTTGCCAACAATGTGATTCCCTATTCTGAATATAAGTGGCAGAATTTACGACGAAATATTTCTCAGTTCAAACCTTCCATGGTCATCGCCGAAGGACAATTTAGCCAAGTAGGCGACAACATTAATATCAAAGTAAGCGAAAAGAGCGGGGATAATGATCAGTTTTTACACGATGTGATCATTCATAAGAAAAACCCTAAGAAACCTAGCGGTAATTTTACGGTGATTGTAGCGGATAATGGAGAGCTAGCCAGTGAAGAGGGCAGCAATACTTTATCACTGATTCTGAATGACGGAAACTATTACGAAGATGTTCAAGTAGAAAATAGCCAAAAACAACGTCGGCGTCCGTTTGCCAAAAGCGCTTTCAAACAGAACACCATCAATATTGACCTGACAGAGATTAATAATAAGGACGTCGATAAACAGAACAATATAAGCAGTCATAATATGTATAAGATCAGTGAACTGTTTGTAGAGATCGATACGCTATCACGCTCGTATACTAGGGATATCCAACAATTTGCTGATAATATGTATACACGCAGCGGTGCACTCAAACTTCCGGATAACGAGAACACTGTCCCTATGAAAAGCGAAGAACCGGTCACGATGGTAACAGATGTTCTCAATAAGAGGCGTCAAACCGAGGTGATCAACACAGCACTAAATAGTGTGCGGGGCACCTTACAATCGGTAAAAAATAAAAAACAAGAGTTTAAAGAAACTACGAAGCGCATCAACAAGCATGAGATCGCCTTACATGAAAAGTATGCCCTTGCCGTAGCCTGTATCATCCTCTTCTTTGTAGGAGCTCCTTTGGGGGCTATTATTCGTAAAGGGGGAATGGGACTCCCCATGGTGGTCGCCGTGCTCTTATTTCTTACGTATCACTTTATCGGAATATTTGCGAAAAACAGTGCCGAAGATGGAACCATGCATCCGTTCATTGCTTCTTGGCTTAGTACAGTGATCATGCTTCCGCTGGGAATATGGCTAACCTATCGCGCCACGACCGATCAAGGTGTATTTGATTTTGACAGCTTTATGCAACGTCTTAATTTCCTGAAGAAGAAAGAGGAGGAAGAACCGGAAGGTCCACCCATCATTCTAACCCAACAGGAAAAGGCTTTGATCATGTCAAGAGACGCGACACAACTACAGGACATCGCAAAGAACTACAAGGAACTCGGATATTCAGAAGACATGCATCGCGCTGCCCTAAGAGAATTAAAAAAGAAGGGATACGACGCTCCATGATCTGAGGTTTCATCAGGTGTAGTTTCCTTATCTTTGCAACGTAAAACTGAAAGGATGATCACCACCAATACCGAAAATGCAATTGAGTTAGATACCATTGAAGATGCTATTGCCGATATCAAGAAGGGAAAAGTCATCATTGTTGTAGACGATAAGGATCGTGAGAATGAAGGCGATTTTTTGGCTGCCGCCGAAATGGTTACTCCGGAAATGATCAACTTTATGGCTACGCATGGTCGCGGACTCATATGCGCGCCGCTTACCGAATCCCGCTGTGAAGAACTTTCGCTGGAAATGATGGTGGGAAATAACACCGACCCTATGGAAACGGCTTTTACTATTTCTGTAGATCTGAAGGGACAAGGCGTAACCACGGGAATTTCAGCTTCCGATCGCGCTAAAACTGTAGCCGCCTTGATTTCCGAAGACACACAACCCTATGATTTAAGTCGGCCCGGCCATATTTTTCCGCTGAAAGCGAAAGAAGGAGGTGTCTTGCGACGTACAGGACACACGGAAGCTGCCATCGATTTTGCACGGTTAGCTGGATTACAACCGGCAGGAGTCATCGTTGAGATCATGAACGAAGACGGAACCATGGCCCGATTGCCTCAGTTGATCGAAGTGGCGAAGAAGTTCGATCTAAAGTTGGTTTCAATCGAAGACCTCGTTGCCTACCGTATGGAACACGATTCATTGATCCAAAAAAAGGAAGATTTTACGATGGCGACTAAATTTGGTTCTTTCCGATTACGTGCTTATCAGCAAACCACCAATGATCAAATTCATATCGCGCTTACCAAAGGAACTTGGAAGACCAATGAGCCCGTTCCTGTTCGTGTGAATGCCACTTTAGTAAACAGTGACATTTTAGGAATTCTTACCAATAACAGTGAAAAACAGTTGGACAAGATGTTTCAAGTGATTGAACAGGAAGGAAAAGGGGCCATTGTCTTTATCAATCAACAGAGTCAGTCTCTCAATCTTCTCAATCGGTTGGCCTATCTTCGGAAATCACAGCAAGGAGATACCGTGGTTAAAGCTCCAAGAATTTCTATGGACAACAAAGATTTTGGGATTGGTGCGCAGATCTTACACGATGTCGGAATTCATAAAATCCGACTCATTTCTAACAGTCAGCAAACGAAACGCGTAGGAATGATTGGGTACGGGTTAGAAATTACCGATTACCTACACTATTAACTGTCGGGACAATCAACTTCCTTTGCCAATAATTTACCACTTTCATCGGGTTGATAGCGGTAGCATTTTCCGCCCGGGGTTTTCATGATGACGCCTCGGTGAATGTTATTGATAAAGATATCGCCTTCTGAGATCTCTAACATGCTATGAGGTGTCGTGGTATTGATCCCAACGCCGCCAACGCCGCCTCCGGTATCGCCCGCAATTCCTTCACAATCGTCTCCTACACCATCGCTGTCAGCATCTGCCTGGGACGGATTCGCAATACTAGGACAGTTATCGCAAGCGTTCCCGATCCCATCACTATCGGAATCTTCCTGACCCGGGTTTTCCACATCAGGACAATTATCTTCCGTATCAAATACACCATCGCCATCAACATCTGCTTCCGCGACAGCGCAATACGAATAGATCGTTGCAATTGAATCACAATTGGTATTATTTCCTGAAACTTGAATATTCCCAACCAAATACGCTTCCCCACTCGTTATATCTCGCACCACACAGCATTCATCTAGCAGGTTATTGTTTAATAGATAGAGGTCTGCCCCGTAGAAGGTAATGTTTCGTAACGCCTCTATATCTACAAGCGCATCATTACCTTGGATGTTCATGTCTCCGTTAACAGAGGTAAGGGATTCTAATCCATTTAGACTCGTTAAGCTTACGTTGTATAGTATGATCACATCTCCCAAAATGGAGTTGATTCCGGCCAGTGCAGTGATATCTGTTAACGAAGCATTATCCCTAAGGCGAATTAGCGTTCCCGAAGCTGCAAATCCGAAGCCATTTAAAGAGGCTAACCCGGTATCCTCTATCCATAAATTTTCAATATTAGCTATCCCCAAACTACTTGCATCCGTAAGGTTCAATGAATTAGAAATCCGCAAGGTTTGGGATGATGTTAATCCGGAAAGTTGACTCACATCCGTAAGATCGGTATTATTCTGTAGGTTTAGTTCGGTTACACTTGGGAGACCTTGGAGACCGTCAAGATTTGTGATGGCAGTCGACCGAATTCGTACAACACTAGCATTTGTCAAACTCTGAAGTGCCGAGATGTCGGTAAGTGCAGTCCCGTTGTAAAGATCTATGGTACTGACAGTGCTAAGATTGTCTAAACCACTTAAGCTTGGTATGTTTTGCTCTCCTATAGTAATTGTATTTGTTACCGCGGTAAGACCTTCAAGTCCGGTAAGACTCGTTAGCCCATTGCTGTAGATACCCACATCATCAATAGTACCAGATAACCCGCTCAATCCGGGGTTCAAACTTGTAAGCGATGCATTTGAATATACTCGTAAGCTCGTAAGCGGAGAGGAAATGTTTTGTAATGCATCAATATTTGACAGAGAATTATTGAAGGTAAGAGTGATGCCATCTGTAGTGGTAAGATTTTGTAACCCTGTTAAATTGGGTAGGACGGTACAACGATTTATGATCAAACTGGTCGCTGTGGTAATGGAAGAAAGCGCACTGATATCCGTTAATTGATAGTTATTGCTCAAAGAAAGAGCGCCTCCAAGTGTGCTGATATTTTGCAATCCATTCAGAGACACTCCGTCATATCCGCTGATATCAAGATTGCCGGTTATCGTTGTTAGAAAATTGAGTCCGCTTAGATCGGTCCCACCGGTTATTCTGATTAGCCCATCAACAGTGTCACAAGTCCCGCTATAGGTAGCCACAAAATTGTCAATGGCAGCTTGATTAAAAAAGTACACATCACCCGGTACACAAGTTTGGGCAATACTTCCGAAAGAGGTAACTAAAAAAACAGTAAATAAAAATAGTAATCGTCTCAAAACATTTGGTTTTAAAACACAAATAGATTGCATAGTAATTTGGGAAGTCCAAAACTATGCAATATGAAAGAAGGAAACCTCTATGATTTCATAGAGATTTTTCTGCTGATTAAATCTTTTGAAGAATTTGCTTCATTGTATGGGCGCGTGATCTTACTTCTTCTTCACTCCAGCCAATTTTTACTAAGAAAGAAAGTGTTCTTCCCATCCAATGATCGCTCGCAGAAAAATCGGTGTTCTTCAATTTTTCTAATGCTGTTGAAACAGCAGTAGGCAGCGTTCCTAAACTTTTTCCATCCTGTAGATGTTCCCAACCGTTGATATAATGCCAGTTGTTCGTATACCAGTAAAAACAACCATCGATACCCGCTTCAGAAAGTGCCTTATGGGCTTTTTTTGCTTTTTCTTCGGAAGGAAGGAAAATATTCAGAAATGAATAATTTGCTTCACCGCCCTCCGGAATCCTTCGGAAACTTACACCTTCCACTTCTTGTAGCGCGTCTTTAAAGGTGGTATAATGTTTTTTCTGAAAGTTAAGAATATCATCCAACTTCCGAAGCTGTGCCACACCTACCGCAGCATTCAGCTCAGAAATTCTAAAATTATATCCCAAATGTGGATGTGTTTCGGCACCGCGATCCTTCCCAATATGATCATGACCGTGATCCTGATATTGATCGGCATGCGTTTTAAACTGACTATTGTTTGTGATCACGGCTCCCCCTTCTCCACACGTAATGGTCTTTACAAAATCGAAACTAAAACACCCTAGATCTCCGTAGCTACCTAAGGGTTTTCCATCAAAAGTGCCTCCAATGGCTTGACAAGCGTCTTCCAAAAGCAGTAGATCGTGAGTATCACAAATACGTTTTAACGCCTTTAAATCTGCCATAGAACCGCACATATGCACAGGCATCACGCATTTTGTCTTGGAAGTGATGGCTTTCTCTACGGCAACAGGGTCTAGCGTTAACGTATCGTCGATGTCAACTAATACCGGAATAGCACCAATAGCCATTATGGATTCGAAGCTCGCGACAAAAGTAAAGGTGGGCATGATTACCTCATCTCCCGCCCCTACTCCCGCAGCAGCAAGGGCTACTGTTAATGCTGCCGTTCCGCTGGAAACCAACTGACAGTGTTCTACTTGCATCCGTTTCGCAAAAGCTTCTTCAAATTCTTTGGCCTTCCAATGTCCGTTTCGCATCGCGTCAAACCCATAGCGCATTAACACGCCACTTTCTAATACATCGTTGACTTCTGCGCGTTCTTCGTTTCCAAATACTTCAAATCCGGGCATATGATTAAATTGAGGTTAGTGTCTTTCAAAGGTACGTGTTGCAGCATCATTTTTACAAGATTTAAAACTGAAAAACGTATCTTTCGTACATAACAGCTGATCAAATGAAACCTCTTTCTCCATTTGCTTTATGGTTGCTACTATGTTTAGCAATTACAACAGTCTGTTTTTCACAGGATTGGGCGCAACTACAGTATTTTGCTTCCGAAAATCAAGAACTGATGATGAACATGGTTTCAAACCATCGGGTTGTTTTTATGGGGAACTCCATTACCGAAGGCTGGTCGAACGCTCGACCCGAATTTTTCGAGGGCAAACCCTATGTCAATAGAGGGATTGGCGGACAAACAACGCCACAAATGCTCGTTCGGTTCAAACAGGATGTGGTCTCGTTACAACCAACTGTGGTTGTGATCCTTGCCGGCACCAATGATATTGCCGGAAATACAGGTCCTTCAACAATAGAAATGATCTTTGATAACATTACCTCCATGGCAGAAATTGCACGTGCGAATGATATTAACGTAATTCTGTGCTCTGTGTTGCCGGTCTATGATTATCCTTGGAAGCCGGGATTGAAACCTGCCGAAAAAATTGTTCGCTTGAATAGTATGATCAGGCAATACGCCCAGGAAAACAACATGGAGTATGTCGATTATTTCTCAGCCATGGTGAATAAACAAAATGGATTAAAGAGTGACTTAGGACATGATGGTGTGCATCCTAACAAAGCGGGCTATCAAGTGATGGAGCCCCTGCTTACGGAAGCTATTGAAAAGGCACTTAATAGGTAATTATCACTTCATCTACCCCACGCCGTACTTTCTTCATTTGCGCGAAGCCGTCTTGTTCAGAGCGATATCCTACAGGAAGTACCAAAACCGATTTTAAATTCTTTTCTTTCAATCCCAGCAAGGTATCGTAGCCTTCGGGATCAAATCCTTCCATGGGGCAAGCATCAATTCCTTCTAACGCACAAACGGTTAACAGATTTCCCAGAGCTAAATAGGCCTGCTTGGCCATCCATTGCTCGATCTCTTCCATCGATTTGCTTTTAAAATCTTTTACTAAGAATTCTTCAAAAGGAGTTAAAATATGACGTGGGGTACCGCGGTGCTGTTCTACTTTTGAAAAGTATCTCTTGATAAACGTGCTATCAAGCGCACCTTCAATACAAAGTACGAGCACATGAGAAGCCTCTTTCACCTGAAGTTGGTTCATACTGAGGGGTACCAACTGTTCTTTGAGATGATCATCAGCAATAACCAACATGCGCAACGGCTGTAATCCGTACGAAGTGGCCGTTAGATTAAAGGCTTCGGTTAAGATGGCGAGTTTTTCTTCGGAAAGCTTTCGGCTTGCATCAAACTTCTTAGTGGCGTAACGCCATTTTAATTTTTCAATGACTTCCGTGTTCATTCGTTGTATCTTTGATACAAAGATACAGAATGCGGGCCCATTGAAGCTATTCCGCCATGGGTTCTCATGATGCTGTCAAAACAAAAACCTATGGACGTTATTCAACAACGCATCGAACAAAGCGAAACACATTTATTTAAGGCAGTCTTTCCGAATACTACGAATCATTATGACACGCTGTTTGGCGGCACAGCACTTCAACTAATGGACGAAGTGTCCTTTATATGCGCTACACGGTTTAGCCGACAAAAAGTGGTGACCGTTTCTACAGACAAGATCGATTTCGACACCGCCATTCCGCAGGGAACCATTATCGAACTTATCGGCCGAGTTGATGAAGTTGGTCGCACCAGTTGTGTGGTCAAGGTGGAGATCTATATGGAGAACATGTATAGTGATGAGCGCCAAAAAGCGGTTACCGGATATTTTACTTTTGTGGCGGTGGATGATCAGAAGAAGCCCATCCCCATGTTACCCGGCGCTCGTAACTAACATGCTCACAGCCATCACGATCATGATGGTATTTTCGATAAAAGTGGCTTCGGTCATGGGCAATTTAAGAGCAGTCCCCAAACAAGCACATTGAATTTTCTTTTTATCCAACAAGGTTCGGGTCACCCCAACCGTCGTAATTCCTAAAATAACTAATGTTGCAATCAGTGCCACAGTAATTTCAAACCGAAACAAGAACATCAAACCTAGCGCTGTTTCAAGAAAAGGATAGATCCAACCATAAACAGGGAGTCGTTTTGCCAGTGGATCATACATGGCAAAGGATGCCGGAAATCCTTTTAGATCGAGCATTTTGAAAAAACTGAATACAATATAGAACAAGCCCATAAAGTCTAACATCATCTCCCCTATTGCCAGCGTTTCAAGGTGAAGGAATATAGCGGCTCCTGTGATGTAAAGAAAGATCAGGAATAAGGGGCGTAATTGCTTCCACTTACTTTCAAAAGCTTCGGAACCACCCATCATTGCGGGTTGTTTCTCTTTCGTTTGAATCGTATATTTTTCAGGTAATGCCTTTCGGAATTGCGCCAAAGGAATCATTTGATCCATATCCACCTCAGCCGTTTCTGACGCGAGATCAACACGCACCGCTGAAACGCCAGAGACCAAATGCAAGGCTTTCTCTACAGAAGCTTTACAACCGGAACAGGTCATTCCTTTTATATGATATTGATGTCTCATTTTTTAACGTATATAATAGATCATGATTCCTGCTGCTAACCATAAATACGACAACCAAGCCCCGTATTTCAATACGGTTTCCAACCATTTTCCTTTGTGTGCCATGGCACCCATCCCATGCTCTAAAGAGCGATGTTTATAGAATCCGAGATAGAGTAATAGTCCGGTTAACAACAGAAATAGAATATTCAGAAAAAAAGTATAGTCAACTGCAAAGAATTCAGACTCTTGGAGGGAAACTTGACCCACCTCGGGTAACATTCCGAAGAGATCAAAACCATAATGCAACAATAACGAAGCGCCTATCAATGCGGTAAATAATAAAAATACAATGAACAGCGACATGCGCCACCCATAATACTTGGCATTGATTCGAACCACCGGAAACACCACCAGATCACTAAAAATAAACGCCATCACGCCCGCAAAGCTCACACCTTTACCAAATAACAAGGCAGCCAACGGAATGTTCCCCATTGATCCGATAAAGGTTAAAAAAGCCGCCACCGGACCAATAACCGCATGTTGGAGCAGTTCTAAGAACGAATAGTAGGTAGTATCGGTTCCACTATTGATGAACAAGGTTTGAAAAAATGAATCGGGAACAAAAGCCGCGACAATTCCGGCGATAGTAAACCCAATGGTTACATCTTTCCAGACCATTTGCCACTCCATTTTGTATTGTCTTGCGACGTGCGCCCAACCTTCGGAAGAACGTAATTTTTCTTTCCAGGATTTTTTGGAGGTTTCGGAAGTGTCTTGTTCTTCTTCTAAACGCTCTCGCGCCTTTTTGATTAACTTTTTAGGCTGAATAAGACGTACCAAGAGCCAAACAATTCCGATCAGCAACATACCTCCTACATATTCTCCAACCACGAACTGCCATCCTAAAAAGATGGCAATGATCACTCCAAGTTCTATCACTAGGTTGGTGGAAGCCAATAAAAACGCCATCGAGGCCACGAAAGAAGCCCCTTTTTTAAACAAAGATTTTGTAGAAGCCAAGGCCGCAAAACTGCAAGAGCTGCTTATAAAGCCAAAGAATGTTCCTAGGAGCACGCCTTTAGAATGCCCAGACCCCATCGTTTTTTGCATGCGTTCTTCTGTCACAAAAACTTGGATCATGCTACTGATGATATATCCTAAAACAAAGGCCCATAAAGCCATCCAAAAAAAGCCTAGGCTTGTATGAGCTGCTTCTCCCCATTGTTTTAGAAAATCTTCCACCCTTAGTTATTTACTTCTTTGTTCTTGCTTTTTTTAGGATTTAGATCTTCTTTCCAATCGTAAATATTTACGCGGTTATTTTTATAGTTGGCCACGTACAACTTTCCATCTACCAAAATCATATCGGTAGGCTTCTCTATATTTTCTGAAAGTTCTTGCTGTAACACTCCCTCGTGATCATAGATCAACACTCGATTATTCTCGAAGTCGGTTACAAATAATTGTTCCTTTGAAACGTAGATACCCGTGGAAGCATTCATTTTTTCGGCTTCGCCAAATTTCTTAAGGAAGGTTCCGCTTTTATCGAAAACTTGAACGCGGTTGTTATAAGCGTCTGCCACCCAAATTTCGTCACCTAGCAATTGCACATCTGTCGGGTAATTAAATTGTCCGTTTTCTGTCCCTTCGGAACCGAACGATTTCCAATCCACTCCGTCTTCAGAATACAAAATACGATGGTGGTAGAAGTCGGCGATCACCGTTTCTTTTCCATCGCGCCACACTCCGGCCGGGGCGTCCAGACTATCGCTGATCGCAATAATCTTCACGACATTCTCTTTCCACCGAAGCACTTCATCGTTTCCGTACTGCGGAATCAATAATTCGTCTCCATTGGTGGCAATGTGCATCGGGCGATCGAGCGAATCGATGGTTTCGGTGATCTCTCCATTTTCGTCAATACGAACAATACGGTGATGATCGCCGTCGCTTAGCCATATTCCATCGGCACGATGCGTAATACCAATTGGGTTCACGCCTTCTATTTCTAACATCTGACTCAATTGCCAGCTTTTGGGATGTTCTTTACAGGAAAAGAACATTAGGACTGTAAGTGCTGCAAATATACTTTTTTTCATACCTATACATTGAATATCAAAGCGTAGTAAAGTTACAGGCTCGAACCGTACTACGCTCTGAATGGTTTCTTAAAATTTATTGTTCTAAGCGTTCGTATTTACAACATGCCGGCAAATTCTCATAAGTAGATGCTAATGCCTTCACGTTTTGAGTATCGTGTCCAACGCCGGCCACTGCTTTTTCAATGGTTTGAGGCGTCACATTATTTGCATCATAGGACACCATGAGCGTTTTTTCCTCGACGCTCCACACCGCTTCAGCCACTCCGGGAATACCCTTCGCTGCTTTTTCAATGCGCGCCTTGCACATTTCACACTTTCCAGCTACGCTAATGTTTTTGTCCGTCAGGGTTGCATTATCAGCGATCATTGTGGTGGTTTCAGAACTTTCAATGGTACCGTCGGCTCTTGTGATCTTTGTGGTAATAGGCGTATATCCCGCCTTTACCACTTGTGCTTCCACAGCTTCCATGCTAAGGTTTGCTTCGGAAGGAAGCGTAAAAGTAAAATCACCGGTTTCAATTTCAATAGCGACATTTTTGATGCCGTCGAATTCTTTAAATTTCTTCTCTAATCCATAGGCGCAAAACGGACAACCGAGTCCGTCTACCTGAATTTCATACTGGTCTGTGCCTTCTTGAGCTACCATTGTGGTAGTCATACAGAAGAATGCTAGTAAGGTGATGATTGTATATTTCATAATATTAATTTTTTAATGTTTATAGAATGTAGCGAGTACCTAAAAATACTGCATAGTTTAATTGTTCGGAAACAGGAGCGTCTTGTATCAGTGGCAACTGAATGGCCATCTCCCAGGTCCATTTTTTTCTTGCATACTGAATTCCCTGCGCATAGAGCAGTTGATACGCATCGCGTTCGTGCAACCATTCACTAGAGTATTCAAAGTACAAATTCAATTGATTTACCGGATAGGTAGGTTTTAACAGTGGGAGTCCGAAGCCCAATTTCGCTTGAAATTTATCAAGTGTTCCATCGGGAACCCATCGGTATCCTACTTCCGAAGAAATTCCGAATTTCAATGATTCATATCCTCCCACCAAAGCATAATAGCCAGAATAATCTCCGGTACTCATTTCCTCGATATCCAAAGATTTCCCTGTAGGCATGGTTTGCAAGGTCTTTGCCACCATACGAAAGGTCTTCCCGGTACCATCTTTTCGGTAAAATTGATATTTCCCTAGGAGGTTGATGTCTCCCAAGGTACTACCGGAACCGCGTCCGGAGGCGTCATTAAAATCATAATGAACATAAGGAAGGTGTAAAGCTACCAAAGAATTGGCAGAAATAATGTAATGCCCCATCAAGGGTGCGTTTACAAAGGTTCCTTGTTCTGTATTTCGAATTTCAGTAAGTGTTTTGAGAACCACTGTATTTCCTCCCAACATAATCGGTTTGTCTGAGGTGATGGGTGGTCCTTGTGCTCTCCCCACTTGGGAGAACAGTATTCCTGCCAGTAGCAGAATGATAATATGTTTGTACATAAAAGTAAGTTGATAGATTGATTTATAGATGTAATGTATCTAATCAATACCCAGAAAACGGGTTTTCACTATCAAATTAAGAAGACTTCGTACCATACCTGTATGTCGCGTTCCAAAGGTGGTGGACGATAGGTAGTGTATGCTGCAGTTTTTTGTTGAACGACAAGAGGTTTATCCAAAAGAAACACTGAAGCATAGGCGAACACAAATTGTGTATCAAAGGCTATGTCAAAGGATACTTTTGAAAAATGATCGTCTAGATCAACTGATGTGAAGTGATTATCACAACAATCATGGTCTATTGTTGCGTCATCACAAGAAGAAGTTTCCATTGCCATACCGCAGGAGAGGTGTTGTTCTCCCATAGTAATTTTAGCTAGCATCTCGTACTCCCCACAAAAGTGTTGTGTATAGGCTAAGCCACTGCTACTTAATAGCAGTAAAAAAGATAGTATGACAGCAATACTTTGTTTCACAGTGCAAATATACAAAATTCTCAATGAGTGTTATTTTGATTGGTACGTATCAAATTCCTAATCTTTCGTTAATTTCCTTGCTGAACCCCTTGGAAATGTGGTTCATTTGAGTAGAATTATTTATTTTTCCGTAGAAACTAAATTGAAAAATATCACCATGATAACACAGACGAAAGAAACACAATCAAAAATGACGCCAGATGCAGCGATTGCAACACTTAAAAACGGAAATCAGCGTTTTGTTGCCAATGATATGGCGGTACGAGATCTTCCCAACCAAGTAAAGCAAACCAGTAGCGGACAATATCCATTTGCCACCGTGCTACACTGTATCGATAGCCGTGTGAGTGCTGAGCTCTTATTTGATCAAGGAATAGGTGATGTTTTTAGTGTTCGGGTTGCCGGAAATTTTGTGAATAAGGATATTTTGGGAAGTATGGAATTTGCGTGCAAACTGGCCGGAACGAAAGTAATCGTTGTCTTAGGCCACACCAGCTGTGGAGCTGTAAAAGGTGCCTGTGACCACGCTCGTCTTGGAAATCTAACACACCTTATTAAAAATATTGAACCGGCAGTAGAAGCTGTAAGTGAGCCTACCGATGAGAGCAAGCGAAATTCTGGCAACATCGAGTTTGTAGATGCGGTGGCAAAGAAAAACGTGGAAATGACCCTTGAGAACATCCGCAATCAAAGTGAGGTGCTTAAAGAAATGGAGGACAACGGAGAAATTAAAATTGTGGGCGCGATGTACGATATTTCAGACGGACGTGTCACTTTTTATTAATAACACACACATACTCATGAAAAAAGCACTCCGCAGCGAGTGCTTTTTTGTATCATTATAATTCTTAATCTGATAACACTATTCCGCATGAAATGGATCTATGCCACCTCAGACCCCCTTTGGGAAACACTCGTTGGTTGTTTTCTTATTTTTATTGTCATTATTGTTTTAACACGGATCATTGGCTTGCGTTCTTTCGCAAAATTTACAGCTTATGATTTTGCCTTTACCGTTGCGATCGGGAGTATTATTTCTTCTACCCTAACTTCCAGCACCTCCATCACACACGGTGCTGTAGCCATCGCAGGGTTACTGGCACTTACTTTTATTTTCTCTTTTTTACAGCGAAAATCTTCCACACTCAATAAAACTATTTCTAATGCGCCGCTTTTACTGATGGACGGAAGTAATATCTTAGAAGAGAATCTTCGGTATGCCCGTATTGAAAGATCACAACTCATCGCGAAATTAAGGGAGGCAAATGTGTTGCAATTTGAGCAAGTTAAAGCGGTAGTCCTAGAATCTACAGGTGATATTTCTGTACTTCATACTGGGAGTGATGACGACATTGCGTTAGAATCGCGACTTTTAGAGAGTGTGCGAAAAACGCCCTAACCCAATAAATTTTCTCAATGCGGAAGTTTATCTCTCAAGATACCGTATAACAAGGTTCCCAGCAATGCACCTAATATTACCCAAATAATAGGAAGGTATCCCGCTCCGGCTACTACAAACATTGGTCCGGGACACGCCCCTGCCAAGGCCCATCCTAATCCGAAGATAATGCCCCCAAAGAGATATCTAGGAATGCTTTTATTCTTTGGTTTCAACTGCATTTCTCTACGGTTGATTGTTTTAATATTTTTCCGTTTAATAATTTGAACACCAATAATTCCTAAGAGTAAAGCCGAGCCTATGACACCAAACATGTGAAAACTTCCGAAGCGAAACATTTCATAAATGCGAAACCAAGAAGCGGCTTCCGATTTATACATTACAATTCCGAAGAACGTACCAATCAGTAAATAAATCAAATACTTCATATCAAAATAAGATTGGAAATAAGAAATACACCATTACGGTTCCGCCTATAAAAAATCCCATCACAGCAATCAGGGATGGTAATTGTAGATTGCTTAATCCTGAAATTGCATGGCCCGAAGTACAGCCTCCGGCATACCGTGCGCCAAATCCTATCAGGAATCCGCCCAATACTAACAAAATCAAATTATGCGGCTCAAACAACAATTCGTTCGAAAACAATTCGCTCGGGAGGTATTCGTCACCTGCTCCCTTGATATGGTATTTTTCTGAGAGTTCGTTTGCTATTTTTGGTGAAACGTCTACGCTATTTTCAGATAGATACGTAGCGGCAAGATATCCTCCCAATAGAGCCCCAAATGCAACCATGAGGTTCCATCGATCTTTCTTCCAATTAAAGTTGAAAAAATCTGCCACTTTATCTCCTCCGATAGCAGCACAGCAAGTTCGCAAGTTGGAAGACATTCCAAATTGTTTTCCTATCAGGAGCAGAAAAAACATGGTTAATGCAATCATGGGCCCGGCGACATACCAAGGCCAAGGAGCGTAGATCCAATCCATTCTATTTTTTAGGCAAAGATGCACTACATTTTCATAGATTGCCGTAACATTAGTCACACTGCAAGCTATTTGGGTGTGATATTGTCACTTAGCCCTTTTGGCAAGAATAATCGGGCTTTTTTCAAGGAAACAGCGTCCAAGTGCCCCATCATGTCCTGCTCATCATTTAGTAAGTGTATGTGTAGAAAAGTATCGTGATGCGTAAAAACGCCTTGGTGTTCTTCGGAAAAAAAACCAACCATTGTTACAGGCGCATCAGTGATTTTATAAGAAACCTGTCCTTGATGTGCTTCTTGTGGAGAAGTTACCTTTGTCCCTTCGGGAAGATTTTGAACATGAATAGTAGCTTGGGAAACACTTCCTTTCACCATAAAAGGAACGGGTTGATTTCGTGTGGCTGTATTTTTTACAAGAAAGTTTTCAATATCTTGTAGTGTTTTTACTTCAAAAGGAATAACAATTTCTTCCCACTCGGAAACTTCGGCATACACAAAAAATGGCGCTGCCACCTCGGGAATTATGGAAACGCTCATGGTAGAATCTGATGTGACCTCCGAAACATACGTCTTTCCGTCCAACAGCATAATTTCACCCCGCATGTAGGCAACCGGCCCTATCCCAAACAATGGTGCTTTTTTTGGAAGTGTATCAAGTTGTACTTTTCCGAAGAGTTCTCCTTTCCACATGGCGTCTTTCATCGCCCCTACTATGGTGACTTCATGTTGTCTTACCGCCATAGTAGAACTGTTCTTCCTTTGATTACAGGCGATCATGCCAAGGAAGACAAGCAGAACTACAAAAAAGAGCCCATAGTTTTTTTTCATTTTCGGGTGGAATTAATATGCATTTTAGGGAACACTACACTATGAATAAGGACAGTACAGTGTCTTTAATAATTACAACATCGGCAGCTGCTAATATCAATATTATTTAGTCGACGGACACACATAGTCTGTCGTTTTGATCTTTGCCTCCTTCATGGCTTTAAATCCCCCTTGCACATCGATCAAATTGTGAATACCGCGACTTTTTAAGATAGACGCAGCGATCATACTTCGATAGCCACCAGCACAATGGACGTAAAACGTTTCCTCTTCGGGATATTCCGCTAAATGTTCATTGAGAGTAGAGAGTGACGTATGTTTAGCGTCGACCACATGTTCTGCTTGAAATTCTCCGGGTTTTCTCACGTCAAATACTGAAATTTCGTATTGAGAATCCTCCAAGGCTCGTTGTAGTTCTGTTGCCGGCACCGAAGTAACCGTATCGTATTCTTTGGCGGCCTCTTTCCAAGCTTCAAATCCGCCTTGCAAGTATCCCAAAGTATTATCGAAGCCTACGCGTGAGAGACGTGTAATAGCTTCTTCAATGCGATCTTCTTCTGCAATGAGCAGGATAGGCTGCTGTACATCTTTTATGAGATCGCCAACCCATGGGGCGAAGCTTCCATCAATTCCTATAAAGATAGAACCGGGGATATGTCCTTTGGCGAATTCTTGTTGATGGCGTACATCCAACATGACCGCACCGGTCTCATTAGCCGCGGCTTCGAACGCTTCAGGAGACAAGGCACTTTGCCCTTTTTTGATCACCTCGGCAACATCTTTATACCCTTCTTTGTTCATCTTTACGTTCATCGGAAAATAGGCCGGTGGCGGAAGGAGTCCGTCTGTCACTTCTTTTACAAATTCTTCTTTGGTCATATCTGCCCGAAGTGCATAGTTCATCTCTTTTTGGTGACCTAGGGTGTCTACCGTTTCCTTCATCATATTCTTTCCGCAGGCACTCCCTGCTCCGTGAGCCGGATAGACAATCACCTCATCGCCTAAAGGCATGATCTTAGTTCGTAAACTATCGTAAAGTGTTGCTGCCAAATCCTCCTGTGTCATATCTTCCGCTTTTTGAGCTAAATCAGGGCGGCCCACATCTCCCAAGAATAGGGTGTCGCCGGTAAATAAAGCATGATCTTTTCCGTCTTTATCCTTCAGAAGATAGGTCGTACTTTCCATGGTATGTCCGGGCGTATGGAGAACCACAAATGTGAGTTCGCCCAGCGGAAATTCTTGTCCGTCTTCCGCAATGATCGCTTCAAAATTAGGATTTGCATTGGGGCCATAGATAATCGGTGCTCCGGTTTTTTCGGAAAGCGTCACGTGGCCCGAAACGAAGTCGGCATGAAAGTGAGTTTCGAAAATATATTTGATATTCGCTCCAGCAGCTTTGGCCTTCTCAATATACGGCTGCACTTCCCGCAGCGGATCAATAATTGCAACCTCTCCTTGGCTTTCAATATAATAGGCGCCTTGCGCTAAACATCCGGTATATATTTGTTCAATTTTCATACGTATTATTTTTTCTAGATCGAATAAAACTAGGGAGCTTTATTCTTGCAAAATTAAGGGGTATCTTTTTGATATTTGATACCCTTCGTTATTTATTCTCTTTTTTCTGAAAGGGATATACCATTTGTTTAAAAAAGGTATGCGGAAATTCATGATCTCCGTCAAAACCAATTTCTATATCCTTACCACTTTTGGGAACATAGGCAGTTCTAAAGAGGTAATCCCAAACACTGAGGGATAGTCCAAAATTCATTCCATATGGGTGCTGTTTCGGTAATTCCTTGGAATGGTGCCAAATGTGCATTTTCGGGTTATTAAAGACATACCCAAGAGCTCCGTAACTCCAATTTAAATTGGCATGATTTAAATGACCAACAAATACAGCAAACATGTGTACTACAAAAAATTGTTCGATCCCAAAGCCGATCATGGCAAGCGGAATGTATTGTATCGATTTGTACACAATCGTTTCCATAAAATGAAACCGAAATTGTGCTGCAAAGCCCATTTCTTTAACACTGTGATGGATCTTGTGAAACTGCCATAACCACGGGACACGATGAAGCATTCTGTGAACGTTCCACTGAATGAAATCGGCAATCAAGAACATGATTAACAATTGTGCCCAGACCGGTAATGATTGAACCTCAATAGCAATAATATTTTCAATACCGAACAGGTTCAAAAAATCATTAAATAAGGCCACCCCTATATTTGATAGTGCGTTATATCCTATCAAGGAGAATAGAAAGAAGTTAAAGAAGATATAGAAAATGTCGAGGTAAAATCCTTTCCGGATAATCGGCTGATTGGTTCTCCAAGGAATTAATATTTCAAGTAGTAATACAAATAATGATAGTCCTAACAGCCAATAAAAGTAATTGGTCCAGGAAGGATGGGTAATCTCATTCAGCAGATAATAGAAATACCCTGAGAAGGATTCTTCAGCAATAGTGACATATTTCTGTAATCGTTCCATTTACAGTAATTCTTTATAGATAATATACCCTGCCATTATCAGAACGAACCAACCAAAGGCTTTCTTTAGTTTTTTGCCATCGATAAAATTGGTTAACCAAATTCCAGCAAAAATACCAACAATGGAGAGTCCGCTAAAAGTGATTAAAAACGGCCAATCAATAATGAAATTTTGAAGATCTCCAATAAAACCAATGAGTGACTTAATGGCGATGATCAGCAGCGAGGTCGCTACCGCTTTTTTCATGGGAAGCTTCGCAAACAGCACTAAAGCTGGGATGATCAAAAAGCCGCCGCCAGCACCTACGATTCCGGTGATAACCCCCACCAAAAATCCTTCCAAAACAATAAAAGGGTACTTGTAAGAAGGTGGCTTGTTTGATTCTCTTTCTACGTTTTTGTCCCGAATCATAGAAATTGCCGCTAGTATCATAATGATCGCAAAAAACAACATGATGGCTACATTCTTTGTAATGACCCACCCTTGGAATTCGAACAAATTTGTAGGGAGTACAGGAATCAAAAAGGCTCTGGTTACATAAACAGCAATAAAGGCGGGTATTGCGAAAATGAAGGCTGTTTTTAAATCGACCTTACCTTTCACCATGTTCTTAATGGCTCCTACTAGCGACGTAATTCCTACCACGAATAGTGAATAGGCGGTTGCCAGTACAGGATTCAGCCCAAGGGCATACACAAAGATAGGAACGGTAAGAATAGAGCCGCCGCCGCCAATCAGGCCTAAGACAAGTCCAATAAGGAGCGCTCCAACATACCCAAAAATTTCAACTACTTCCATGTGTTCTACTATTCAAAATAACCAAAGAGGAACGATATATCTTTGAAACACCTCATGACAGCATCTCAATAGAATTGCGATGTAATTTGATCGTGCCGTTATTCTCCATCTTTTTCAAGAGTCTTGAAACGACAACGCGACTGGTGTGTAAATCGGCTGCAATGTCTTTATGTGTCGTTTCGATATGCATGTTGTTTAGAATTTTTACTTTTTCTTCCAGATAGTGTTTGAGGCGTGTATCCATATTATTAAAGGCGATGTTATCGAGACTCTCTAACAATTCCATCATTCGAATATGATAACTATCCATCACAAAATGACGCCATGTTTTGTATTTGCTTGACCAATATTCCATTTTAGAGACTGGGATCATAAGCAATCGAACATTGGTTTCAGCCACGGCATGAATTTCACTACGCACATCGCTCAAGCAACAGGTCATAGACATCGCACACGTTTCACCTCGTTCTAAATGATACAAAAGGAGTTCATCTCCTTCGGCATCGGGACGCAATATTTTAATACTACCTTCCAGCAACAACGGAATGGAGCGAATGTATTGTCCTGGTTTGATAAGGTCTTTTCCTTCCGAGACTTCCATAAAAGTTCCTACCCTGCTAATTTCGTCTATGAGCGCAGGTTCAAAATCAGCTTCAAAATACTGTTTCAATTCTTGAATCATAAGGATTTGTTCTTATTAGCAAACTTGGGTTCATATTTAAAAAAGAAATGTGCCCAAATTGATTTGGAAACAGCTCCAATATACGGCATCAACACCACTAATACTGAGATAATACTTAACAATATTTCTGCGGGACCCAAGGTCCAACCTATGACAAGCGTGAGCACGTAAGTAGCAATAGCCACTGCCACACCAACCGCATACGAAACATACATAGAACCCGTAAAGAAGCTAGGTTCTATTGCATATTTTAACGCGCAAGAGGAACACTGCTTTTGAACTTTGTTCATTTTTGCAATGCGATATGGATTCGATTCGAGTAAATCGCCTTGACGACATCGCGGACATTTCAGAAATAATAAACTATACAAATAGGTTTGCTGTAGCGACATTTGAAACATATTTTGACACAAAAGTATTTCGAAAAATAGTACCATACCGTAACAAAAGTTACCGAAGATCGATTTCTGCAAGGTGATGATTTATTATCTTTAAGGTATCAATCATTTTTCTATGAAACCTATATACTTCTTTTGCCTTGTTATTGCGCTGTCTCAAATAAGTTTGGGACAAGAAAAGTTTGGCGGAGCCACCCTTTATACCGTTCGCAATGAAATGGAAAATAACCCGAAGGAAACACTAAAAGCGATTGCTGATATGGGATATGTCAATATTGAAGTCACCGGTTATGCCGATGGTATGTTTTACGGGATGGCCCCTTCGGAATTTAAAGCGTATGTCACTTCTCTAGGACTTAACCCGGTGAGTGGCCATTTTGGAAGTGCAACTTTCGATAACGCTGAAACGATCATTGCCGATGCTAAAGCAGCCGGACTACAATATTTTGTGATTCCGGCACCCCCTATGGGACACTTTACGTATGATGCCGCTACCCACACGATGGGGATGAAAGAAGATTTGGAGTTTGTCAATAATTTCCTGAACGAGATTGGCAAGAAATGTAAAGCAGCCGGGCTCCAGTTGTTGTATCACAATCATGATTTTGAATTTAAAGAAATGAAGGGGGTGCGGCCTATGGATTATTTTTTAGAGAACACAGACCCTGAATATGTGAATTTTCAGTTGGACTTGTATTGGATCACTAAAGCTGGGGAAGATCCGCTCTCCTATTTTGAAGCGTATCCGGGGCGCTTTAAAATGTGGCATGTGAAGGATATGGATACGGAAGGCAAATTTGCTCCGGTCGGGAAAGGCACCATTGATTTTGGCCGTATTTTAGAAAAGCACGAAGAATCCGGACTCGAATACTATATTGTGGAACAGGACATGACCTGGGCGCTAGCACCTTTGGAAGCGATAAAAATCAGCAGACAGGGGTTAAAAAAGTTTGGGTTTGATGGGTTTCAGTAGAGTTTTCTGAAAATTTCAAGACAAGAAAAATAAAACTCGCAACCTGAGTTGCGGGTTTCTTTTGCGGAGTCAGCGGGATTTTGTTCCAACCTCCCTCTTTTGGCATTTTGCAAATGCCAATGTCTTAAAAGTAAAAAAACCACTAGAGTAAACTCTGTGGTTTTTTATTTTTAAGCCTAGCGCTTGTTTGCGGAGGAAGAGGGATTCGAACCCCCGGACCCGTGAAGGTCAACAGTTTTCAAGACTGCCGCATTCGACCACTCTGCCATTCCTCCAATGCGGGGGCAAATATAACACCCTTTTCTTATTCAAAAAAATACTTGATAGGAATTTTTAAATAGCAGTGCTGTTGCCATCCTCCTTACGCTATTAATACATTTTAACAGCCTACGTTAATTCTGTCTCAATTAATACTTCTATAAGAGAAACTCTCATGATGAGGTTGTAGTTTTAATTCAGAAAATTTAAAAAACCAAACGTTATGAAAACCACAAGAGAAGAAGCAAAAGAAAATATTCACGAAAACTTGAATAACAATCTTCAAGCCTTGCTTGAAAAGAATTATGATGCTGAGGAAGGCTACAAAAAAGCCATGACCAATGCCAAGAATGAACAACTAAAAAATTTCCTGAAACATCAGTCGGCGCAACGTCAAAAATTTGCTACCGAACTTGACCAAGAGATCAGAAACATCAACGAAACTCCTAAAGACAGTGGAAGTGCGACAGGAAAACTGCACAGAACTTGGATGGACGTGAAAGCGGCACTTAGCTTTAATAATGACGAAGCAATTCTAGAAGAATGTATCCGTGGAGAGAAAGCCAGCGTTGAGGAATATGAAGAGATTCTGAATAAGAATCGATTTGAGCCTAAACTAGAAAATGTGCTTCAATCACAAAAGAATACGATTCAAAATACGCTGAATACCGTAAAATCCTTAGAAGATCTTGCGGAAAACTGGAATGAATAATCAGCACCCTTTCAATGTAAAAGAACCCCAGTATTTTTACCGGGGTTCTTCATTTCTTAAAAGTTCCTCAAAATTGCGGGCTACCACGGTCACTTAATGTATATTTACCCATTATCGTTAAAAATTCTTTCATGAAAATTACATTTTTGATCGCTATTGCGCTTGCTACTGTATCCTGCAACACGGCCCAAACCACAGCAAAAACGAAGAAATCAAACACTGATTACGCCAATTCGATCACTGCCGAAGAATTAAAAACCCACCTCTACACCTTCGCTAGTGATGAAATGCAAGGGCGCATGACCGGAACCGAGGGCCAGAAAATGGCAGCCGAGTATCTTAAAGATTTCTATACTTCTCAAGGCATTAATGCCCCAGAAAAGGAAGCTGATTATTTTCAAGAGATTCCCGCTTCTTATTTTTCGCGTTCGCGGAACAATAATCCGTCAGAAAACGTGGTGGCTTTTATAAAAGGTTCTGAAAAACCCGAAGAAGTGATTGTGCTTTCGGCTCATTATGACCATGTTGGTGTAGATGAAAACGGAGCGGTATATAATGGTGCTGATGATGACGGAAGTGGAACCGTGAGCATGCTCGAAATGGCGGAAGCGTTTCAACAAGCCGTGAAAGAAGGAAATGGTCCCAAACGTTCCATCTTGTTTTTGCATGTTACCGGAGAGGAAATCGGACTCTATGGTTCGAAATACTACACTGAAAACCCACTCTACCCCTTAGAGAATACCGTCTGTAATCTAAATACCGATATGATTGGCAGAATCGACCCTGATAAGAAAGACAATCCCAATTATATTTACCTTATCGGAAGTGATAAATTAAGCCAAGAACTACACGATGTTTCAGAACAAGTAAATGAACAATACGTCAACCTAGAATTAGATTATACTTACAACGATGAAAACGACCCCAATCGTTTTTACTACCGAAGCGACCATTATAATTTTGCAAAGAACAACATTCCCATCATCTTTTACTTCAATGGTGTTCATGAGGACTATCACAAGCCTACAGACACCCCTGATAAAATTGAATACGAATTAATGGCAAAAAGAGCGCGCTTGATCTTTCTTACTGCTTGGGAAGTAGCCAATCGGGAAGGACGCATTACAGCCGATAAATTGTAAGGTGTTTTTAGCACTAAAATAGAGAAGCCCTCCATCGAGGGCTTTTTTATTGGGTACCACAAAAAAAGCTTCTCGTTATAGAGAAGCTTTACTTTTGGGTGGAAGACCGGGTTCGAACCGGCGACCTCTGGAACCACAATCCAGCGCTCTAACCAACTGAGCTACAACCACCATATCACTTTCGTTTAAAAAGCGGATGCAAATATAGCGCATTTCGGATGTTTGCGCAATACTAAAATAAAAAATTAAATAAGATCGGATACCGATGATACCGCCAGCATTCTGCTTTTGGTAAAGCCTTCTCCCGCTTCCGTACCAATGAGTCTCCCTAAATTTTGATTTCGATATCGCAGACTGTCTGTCGCATTCTTCGAGGAGATCGGTGTTTCGGGTTCTTTCGAGTCTTTATCGTAAAACTGACTCTTATAGGCTAGTACAGACTTCATTTTGAGGTCCAAATAGCCGGTGACATCTATCACAAAATCGGGCTCCAATTCTTTCCACTGAATATAATAATACAAATGCTTCGGACGCCACGCCTTTTGTTCTTTGCCATCTAGGGTGGTTGATATCTTCCGAAGACCACTTAAAAAACAAGCATTGCGAACCAAGGACGCAGCCCTACCATGATCAATATGCCGATCGTCTACAGCATTCGCAAAGACAACCTCCGGCTGATATTTCCGAAGAATTTCGATCACCGCTAATTGGGAAGTCTTATCATCCTTGAAAAATCCGTCGTCCAACTGTAAATTTTCACGTACTTCAACTCCAAGAATCTCTGCGGCTGCAGCCGCTTCTTTCTTACGAATTTCAGGCGTGCCTCGCGTTCCTAGCTCACCGCGCGTAAGATCTAAGATCCCTACTTTTTTACCTAAATCAATTTCTTTTGCCAGGGTAGCTCCACAACTCATTTCAACATCGTCGGGATGTGCTCCAATGGCCAATATATCTAACTTCATGCAAGTATTTTTTGTTGTTGTTTTGCAACGGCTTCCAGCGCCTGGGTAATGTCTTGTTGAAGGTCTTTGGTTTCTTCAATTCCTACTGAAAATCGGATCAACCCATCTGAAATTCCCTGAGCCGCTCTCGCTTCGGGGGTTAACAGCGCGTGCGAAGTTTCCGCCGGAGACAACATTGTAGATTCCACTCCGGCCAAACTCATAGAGGGTTTAATGAGCTTCAAATGTTTTAAAAAGGCACTGCTATCCATTTTAGGAAGTAATTCAAACGATAGCATGCCGGTAAATCCTTTCATCTGCTTCTTCGCCAAAGCATGATTAGGATGATTTTTCAAGCCGGGATAATAGACTTTTTTAATGAGCGTATGCGCTGCTAACCACTTGGCCATTTTCTTGGCATTCTTATTTTGTGCTTTAACCCGAATCGCCATGGTTTTCATGCTTCGCTCTAACAACCAGACAGTATAATCGCTAAGACTTCCACCCGTATTCTTCGCAAAGTTCCAAAGCACTTCCATATGTGCTTCAGAGGCCGCTACGGCTCCGGCACAAATGTCACTGTGACCGCCCATATATTTGGTGGCACTGTGAATAATGATATCCATTCCAAAATCATGTGGTGTTTGGTTCACCGGCGAAGCGAACGTATTGTCGATCATACTTACCAAATTATGTTTTTTAGCAAGCCCGTGGATCATTTCGAGATCAATAATTCGCATTAACGGATTGGAAGGCGTTTCTACGTAGATCACTTTGGTGTTTTTCTGGATCTTCGATTCAAAATCAGCTTTTGTGAGTCCGTTTGTAAAATCATAGGAAATCCCATATTTCTCAAACTCTTCCACAATGAAATTATAGGTGCCCCCATAAATATCATGTTGTACGACCACATGATCGCCTTGATGAAGAAATGCCAAAAGGCAAGCGCTCACGGCTGCCATTCCGCTCCCAAACAGCATTCCCGCTTCTTTGTGCTCTAAGGCGGCAATCTTCTTTCCCAAGGCTTCTTGATTGGGTGTATTGAAATAGCGCGGATACCGTTTTACGGCAACGTCTTTATAGGCATAACTGCTCGACATATACAGCGGAGAAACAGCTCCTTTAAATTGCTCGTCATGTACCTCACCAACATGTGTACAAATAGTATTGATCCCTTTCTTTTTTGGCTTCATTCGCTTGTCTTTTGATGTTACTAAGGTATTAAATTACCAGCGTTTCCTATTGACAAGCTTCTCTTTTTTATCTTTACACGAATTAATGCTGAATAGAACATTACCGCATGACCTTATTGCTTACAAATATTAAAGAACTTCTTCAAGTTCGTCCGGAAGCACCTGAGAAGCTAAGTGGTGCAGCGATGGGCGAGCTGCCCACCCTTAAAAATGCTTGGTTGCTTTGTGAAGACGATCACATCAAAAGCTTCGGGACGATGGAACAGTTGCCTGAAGTTCCGGAGGCTATTGTTATCGATTGCTTCGGAAAGATGGTACTTCCGTCTTGGTGCGACTCGCATACACACTTGGTCTACGCCGGAAACCGGGAACAGGAATTTGTAGATCGTATCAACGGACTCACCTACCAAGAGATTGCGGCCAAAGGAGGTGGTATTGTGAATAGCGCAGCCATGCTTCAAAAAACTTCCGAAGAAGAACTGTATGCCCAATCGGCTATACGCCTCGAAGAGGTGATTGATTTAGGCACCGGGGCGATTGAGATCAAAAGCGGTTACGGCCTCACCACCGAAGCAGAACTTAAAATGCTTCGGGTGGCAAAACGATTGGAAAATGCCTACGGAATTACCGTTCGGCGTACGTTTTTAGGCGCGCATGCGGTTCCGAAGGAATTCAAAGAAAACAAACAAGGATATATCGATCTTATCATAAACGAAATGCTTCCCAACGTTGCTGAAGAACAACTAGCGCACTACGTTGATGCCTTCTGTGAATCGGGTTATTTTAGTGTGGAAGATACCGAACAAATCTTGGAAGCAGCGCAACCCTACGGGCTTATTCCAAAAATTCATGTGAACCAATTTAACAGTATAGGAGGCGTTGCCTTAGGAGTTGCACAAAACGCGTTGAGCGTAGATCATTTAGAAGTAGTCACTTCCCAAGACATTGAAGCCTTAAAAAACAGCAACACCATGCCGGTGGCACTTCCCTCCTGCTCTTTCTTTTTGGGGATTCCCTACACCCCGGGACGACAACTTATCGACGCCGGACTCCCGCTCGCTCTCGCCACCGATTACAATCCGGGGTCTTCCCCTACCGGAAATATGAATTTTGTGGTGGCAAGTGCTTGTATCAAAATGAATCTCACCCCGGAAGAGGCTATCAATGCAGCGACCATTAACGGCGCCTATGCTATGGGATTGAGTGACACGCATGGTAGCATCACCGCTGGGAAAAAGGCCAATCTTATTATCACAAAAGAAATTCCATCGTACGGTTTTCTGCCCTATGCCTTCGGAAGCAACCTTATTGACCATATTATTTTAAACGGAAAACAGCTATGAGCTCCCTTCAACTATATTCGAAAGAACACCTACGATCTTTTATACATCTTCGGAAAGGAGAAAAAAAGTTTGGAGAATCGGTTCACTCCGTTACCTCCCTTTCAGCATTGAAAGACCATCCGGCTAAATATGTTTTATTCGGTATACCGGAAGACATCGGCGTTCGGGCAAATCACGGGAAGCCGGGAACCGCCAAGGCTTGGAATGCCTGCCTTTCCAGCTTGCTGAACATGCAATCGAATACCCACACCAATGCAGAAGATCTGATCGTACTAGGCGCTATCGATTGCGTCAAGGAAATGAAGACCGCCGACATGATGGACCCCTCGGGGGAGTCGTATTTCGATACCTTGGGAAAACTCGTAGAAAAAATAGATCAAAAAGTGTCGGAAGTCGTGCGCGCGATTGTACATGCTAAAAAGATACCTGTCATCGTGGGCGGTGGCCATAATAATGCTTTCGGAAACTTAAAAGGGGCTTCCGAAGCCTTAGGAACCCCCATAAACGCGATCAACTTTGATGCCCACACCGATTTTAGACCGTTGGAACATCGCCACAGCGGCAATGGCTTTACATATGCTATGGAGCGCGGATTACTTCAGAAGTATGCGGTATTCGGACTCCATAAAAGTTATACGTCGCAGGAGATCTACGATCGGATGAATCAATTTAAAGGTCGATCGGCGTTTTACTTCTTTGAAGATCTGGAGCTCATTGAAAAACTATCGATAAAAGACGCTACTATTAGCGCGAAGAACTTTCTAGGCAATACGCCCTTCGGACTCGAAATTGATGTGGATGCCATTGAGAACTTCCCAAGCAGTGCTATGACCCCATCAGGTTTTACAATGAATGAAACACGAAAATTTCTACGGTATTTCTCAAGACGCTCGCAGCTTACCTACGTGCATATTTGTGAGGCTGCCCCAACGGACGACACATCACATCGCACGGGAAAAGCGTTGGCCTATTTGGTAAACGATGTGATCTCCGACTAGCACATGAAGATCGTTCCTTTTGATACGCGCTACAAGAAAGTCTTCTACGACCTAAACATCGAATGGCTGACCACCTATTTCTACGTGGAAGCCTATGATGAAGAAGTTCTTTCAAAACCAGAACAGTACATACTGGAACCCGGCGGTCACATTTTTTTTATTGTTGAAAATGATACGGCTATCGGTACCGTAGCCTTGATGCCCTATGCAGCAGGCGTACTTGAGCTCACTAAAATGGCAGTAGCACCCCACCACCGGGGCAAAAAGCTAGGGCAGCAATTACTTCAGTATGCGATCGACTTTGCCAAGGAGCAACATTACGAAAAGATCGTTCTGTATTCCAATACGCGTTTGGAGAATTCAATTTATCTCTACCGAAAATATGGGTTTGTAGAAATTCCGCAAGAAACAGACGTGCCCTATGAGCGCAGCAACATCAAAATGGAACTGCCACTATCTTAAAGTATTGTAAAACAAAGGGGGAAGTCGGTATTTTCTTAGTACTTTCAGAAAAAACTAAGAAACATGAAAAAGCTACTACTACTTGTTACCATTAGCTTGGTATTTGCTTGTAATGACAAACAAAACAAAAAAGAAACCGCCAAGGAGGTGAATAATGACACTGCAGAAGTTATTGATACAGAAGCAGCTATGGAGAATCCGTTGAATATTACGCCTATCTCCCACGCCACTATGGTCATAAAATGGGACGGCACCGTGATGTATACTGACCCGGTGGGCGGTGCGGAAGCCTTTACAGGACAGCCGGAAGCACAATTGATACTTATCACCGACATTCATGGTGATCACCTCAATGCAGCAACCTTACTCGCTGTCAAGAGGAATGCTACGATCGTGGCACCGCAAGCTGTAGTTGACGAGCTTCCGGAAGCGATGAAGCAGGATGTAATGGTTCTTAGCAATGGGGAAACTACAAACGTGCTAGGATTTTCGATTGAAGCGATACCGATGTACAACCTTCCTGAATCTGAAGACAGTAGACATACAAAAGGACGTGGGAACGGATACGTGATCAGTAAAGAAGGCATGCGCGTCTATGTTTCGGGTGATACCGAAGACATTCCTGAAATGCGAAATCTCAAAGATATCGATGTGGCGTTTGTTTGTATGAATCTACCCTACACTATGGATGTAGAATCGGCTGCTGATGCGGTGATCGATTTTGCACCCAACCAAGTATATCCATATCACTATCGTGGAAAAGATGGATTGAGTGATGTTAATAAATTCAAGAACTTAGTAGAAGGTGCCGAAGTAACTACAGAGGTCCGTTTGTTAGATTGGTATCCTAATCGGTCGTAGTAATTTGGAGAATCCTAATAAACCCTCTTTGCAAATAAAGCTGTGCTTTATTTAGAACAAAAGCCTCAGTTTTCTTAAGAAAGTAAACTTTCTACAAAAACTAAAGCTTTTATTTAGTCGGGATGACAGGATTTGAACCTGCGACCCCACGCCCCCCAGGCGTGTGCGCTAACCGGACTGCGCCACATCCCGAAAATTTAATTTTCATTAAGATATCTTTGAATACCTCTCTTCTTTATTTTACGCTCCAACTGTATCGCTTCTCTTCGAGATTCAACAGTTATTGATTTTATCAATAACCAAGGTTTTCCCGTAGAAGTGAACTTTGCACCGCCTTGATTATGTTTTCGGACTCTTTCTTCTAAATTTTGAGTCTGACCCACATAATATTTATTCAACTTTTCACTATACAATATGTATACTACATAATTCATTTTGAAATGCGACCCTCCCGCTTAAAGCGGGATGCGCTAACCGACGGAGTCTATCCCGCTCTGCGGGGCCACATCCCGAAAATTTCGTTGGCAAAAATAGGGAAAATAAGCTTCCTCACAAATATCTGTTCTTTTTTTATTCCTGTGGTTTTAGTACCTTTTCACAAACAAAATTTGCTATGAAAAACACCTTATTGTGGCTCCTTTGCTGTTCATTTTTTGTGAGTTGTGCGCAACGCACCAAAAAAGATGATGTCACACTTACCACCCCACCAGAACGGGCTTACACCACAGAACGAATTGTAGATAATCTCGACAATCCTTGGGGCATGACTTGGCTTCCGGATGGCAGTATCTTAATTACTGAAAAAAGGGGGACACTACTTCGGGTAACCAATGGAAATAAAACGGAGATCGCCAATCTTCCGGAGGTGTATGATCGAGGCCAAGGAGGCCTACTAGACATAGCATTACATCCTAACTACGAGCAAAACGGCTGGTTGTACCTTTCGTTCGCTTCCACCGAAGGCGGTGGCAATGGTGGAAATACCAAATTAATCCGGGCGAAACTTGAAAATAATGCGCTCGTTCAGATTGAAGATCTATACAAAGCAATGCCCAATACGTCAAGAGGGCAGCATTTTGGCTCTCGTATTGAATTTGACAATCAAGGACACCTGTATTTTACCATCGGAGAACGCGGGGAACGGGATGTGAACCCTCAAGATATTACGCGCGATGGCGGAAAAGTATACAGACTGCATGACGATGGCCGCATTCCCGATGACAATCCATTTGTATCCAATTCCGAAGCTAAAAAAGCAATCTACACCTATGGCAACAGAAATCCACAAGGGATGGCGCTACATCCTGAAACCGGTGAGATGTGGATCCATGAACACGGTCCCAAGGGAGGTGATGAAATTAATATCCTTAAAAAGGGTGCTAATTACGGTTGGCCTGTTGTGAGTTATGGTGTTAATTACAGCGGAACCTCTTTTACGGATGAAACGTCTCGTCCGGATATGGAATCGCCTATCTACTATTGGGTGCCTTCGATTGCGCCCTGCGGAATGGTTTTCGTCACGGGTGACGTATATCCTTCTTGGAAAGGGCACTTGCTAGTAGGGTCGCTTAAGTTCAATTATGTTGAATTGGTAAAGCTGAAAGGCAACGAGGTCGTTGGACGTGAAAAGATCGCTGAAGGTATTGGGCGCGTACGAAATGTGAAGCAAGGTCCTGATGGCTATATTTACATTGCTGTGGAGGGCGACGGACTCTATAAAGTGATTCCGAAATAAATTTATAGACAATGATCAAATCAATATACTTCATAAGCATTCTCCTCCTCTGCTTCAGTTGTAACTCGAAAGCAAAGAAAAGAAGTTCATATTCCGCAGAACATGTGACCATCACAAATGATCCGCAAGACAAACTCAAAGAAAGTATGGAGCGCGGGGGATTGGTCTATACCGATTTCTGCATGCAATGCCATATGGCAAACGGACAAGGGGTTCCGGGAACTTTTCCACCGCTAATGAATTCCAATTGGCTTCAGAATAAAAGAACCGAAAGTATTCATGCTGTTAAATTCGGACAAAAAGGAGAAATCACCGTGAATGGCGAAACGTATAACGGAGTCATGGTGCCAATGGGCTTGACCGACCAAGAAATTGCCGATGTGATGAATTATATCATGAACCGCTGGGGCAATACCCAAAACACTATGGTCACCGAAGAAGAAGTGGCGAATATTAGCAAATAGATTTACTCCCTTAGCGCCTATGACGCTTCATAGAAATTCCTAACTTTGCGACAAAGTTATTACTATGCTCATCATTGGGATTGCCGGAGGAACCGGAAGTGGAAAAACGACCGTCGTAGAACAAATTGTCGCTGAACTTCCGAAAGATGAAGTGGTTGTTATTTCCCAAGATTCCTATTATAAGGACTTGACTCACCTGTCTTTTGAAGAGCGAGTGGCCATCAATTTTGATCATCCTCAAGCCATTGATTTTGATTTGTTGGTGACTCACCTACAACAGCTTCGGGAGGGAAAATCATTTGAACAGCCGATGTACTCGTTCAAAGAGCATAATAGAACGCAAGAAACGCTTCTTACCCACCCCAAAAAAGTGATCATTGTAGAAGGAATTCTTATTCTCACACATCCTGAAATTCGAGACATGTTCGATATAAAAGTTTACGTACATGCTGATAGTGACGAACGATTGATACGCCGACTCAAAAGAGATATTGCAGAGCGCGGGCGTGATCTTAAAGAAGTACTTCATCGCTATCAGACCACTCTCAAACCTATGCACCAACAATTCATTGAGCCCACAAAAGAATTTGCAGATATTATCGTTCCTACCAATAGATACAATACTGTAGCGGTTAATCTCATACGGAGCATCATCCATCAAAAACTTGAAACTGAATCGTGAGCTTTAAAAAATTCAAACAAAAAAAATGGTTTAAGATCGTAAGCAATACGTACGTTCTCATCTTGATCGTGTTTGTCATTTGGATGCTCTTTTTTGATACAAATTCATACATAATACAAAAAGAATTGGATGATGACATTGAAGCGCTGGAAGAGAGCAAAGAGTTTTATCAATCTGAAATCGATGAAGACAAAAAATTTCTGGAAAAGATGAAAGACAGCGATGAACTAGAGAAATTTGCGCGAGAAAAGTATTATCTTAAAAAGGAGAACGAAGATATTTTTATCATAGAACACGAGGATAGCCTCGATAATAAGACCGATGATGAGTGATTTATTTTCTGAATTTGAAGCAGTTTCTGCTAAGCAATGGAAGCAGCAGATTCAAATGGATCTTAAAGGAGCCGATTATAACGAAGCCTTGGTTTGGAATAGTCCGGAAGGCATTGACGTAAAGCCCTTTTATCATGCCGATGACCAGAAGAACCCTCCTACCCCAATTCCCGGGCATCCCAACTCTTGGAATATAACCACTGCTGTTTTTATTGATGACGAACGTATTGCCAACCACCTACTAAAAGACGCATTAGATCGCGGTGCCGAAGCCCTTCATATCACTGCTGAAGATAGCTTTGACAAGGATACCGTGTTTGATGGCGTTTCTTGGAACGGGCAGAACGTCTATTTTCAGTTGGGTTTTCTTTCTGAAGCGTTCATCGAAAGCTTACTAGTCTATTTTTCTAAGAAGGATGTTTCGGTATGGTATCAAATCGATATTCTAGGAAATTTGGCGCGTACAGGAAATTGGTTTCATTTCGAAGAAAAAGACCACTCCATACTTAATTCCCTAATAAAAAAACAAAAGGAAGAACGCCTGCTACATATAGATATGTCGTTGTTTCAAAATGCTGGGGCGACGATGGTACAGCAGCTTGCCTACGCCATGGCACAGTGCAACGAATACCTCAACCATCTATACCAAAACAAAATTCTTTCAAATGAAGAGAAAGTTTCGTTTAGTTACAAGGTGGCGACCGGTGGAAATTACTTTTTTGAAATTGCTAAGATCCGAGCCTTACGGAAACTGCATGGCACCTTAGCATCAGAGTATGGAGCAACAGCAGAATGCCACATCATTGCACAGTCTTCGCTTCGGAACAAAACTGTATACGACTACAATGTAAACATGCTTCGCACGACCACCGAAGCAATGAGTGCTGTTTTAGGAGGCGCGAATAGTGTGGTGGCACTTCGGTATGACGCCCTATATCACAAAAGCAATGAGTTTGGGGAACGCATCGCGCGCAATCAATTGTTGATCCTAAAAGAAGAAAGCTATTTTGAAGCGGTTGGAAATCCTGCAGACGGAACTTATTATATAGAATCCTTGACACATCAACTGGCGGAGAAAGCACTAGAATTATTTAAACAAATTGAACAAGGTGGTGGATTCTTAAAACAATTAATGGCTGGACAACTTCAGAAAAAAGTGAAAGAAGCCGCGGCTGCAGAACAAGTCCGCTTTGATGCGCAAGAAGAAATATTGGTAGGTACCAATAAATACCAACATGAGCAGGAGCGAATGAAGAGTGATTTGGAATTATATCCTTTTGTAAAAACGAAACCAAGAAAAACACTTATAGAACCCATAATCCCAAAGCGACTAGCCGAAGGAATTGAAAAAAACCGACTTGAAAATGAACTTTAAATACCTAGTGATATGTATTTGCATATCAATTATTTACGCTTCTTGCGAAACAAAAGAAAAGATTGCGTACAAGTATCAGGATTATGCGCAACCCATTGCTTGCGAGGGCATTGATAAGGCACTGCTACATGAGGCTTTGTATACGTTTCAGCATGACATTGCGAAGCGATACAACTTGATTACATCTAAAGATTCCACCGCCGCAATATATATCATGAACGGATATGGTAAATACATATCCCGAGGTACTAGCGGCACGGCTTCCTATGATGAAATTAAAAGATCGCATACCGAACGTATTCTAGAAGCGTTACTGAAAGAAGCTCCAGAGATTTGGATCATTAAACCAAACTCGGTGCAGCTGAATTATGACGCTCCTTTTGTAGCTTGCTTGTTGGAGAACTTTACAAATCAAGATGTCAAAAAAACCATGACGAATTTACGGGAAGCCAATTCATATCGCCTTGATTATATGGCAGAGGTTTTTCGCAAAAATATTTCAGACGTTGCCATGGATCCTCATTTTGCCATGTATCTAGCCTTAGACACTTATTACCGTAACCTCATTTTGATTCAGCAACTAAACCAAACGAATGACTAGAAAGAACGTAGCACATCTTTCCCTGCCCTCGTCTGCAGAAAAATCTTCTGTAAAAGAAGGAAGTACCTCCACTGCCGAAGGTATTCTCTTGCAACGAACGTATACTTCACGGGACCTCGCCTCGTGCCAGCACCTGAACTTCGCTGCGGGAATCGCACCTTATTTACGCGGTCCATACAGCACCATGTATGTTCGTCGCCCTTGGACCATTCGCCAATACGCAGGGTTCTCCACAGCAGAAGACAGCAATGCATTTTATCGTAGGAACTTAGCAGCCGGGCAAAAGGGACTTTCCGTGGCATTCGATCTGGCAACGCATCGAGGATATGATAGTGATCACGAACGTGTAGTGGGCGATGTAGGTAAAGCCGGAGTTGCTATTGATTCTGTGGAAGACATGAAGATTCTTTTTGATCAAATTCCGCTTGAAAAGATGAGTGTTTCTATGACCATGAATGGCGCTGTTTTGCCTATCATGGCCTTTTATATTGTTGCTGCGGAAGAACAAGGAGTTTCCCCCGAAGCGTTGGCAGGTACCATACAGAATGATATTCTGAAGGAATTCATGGTACGAAACACTTACATCTATCCACCGCAACCTTCCATGCGTATTATCAGTGATATTTTTGAATATACCAGCGAACACATGCCTAAGTTCAACAGTATCTCTATTTCAGGCTATCACATGCAGGAAGCCGGGGCTACTTGCGATATCGAGTTGGCGTATACATTAGCAGACGGGTTGGAATATCTACGCACCGGAATGGAAGCAGGAATGGATATTGACCGTTTTGCCCCTCGCCTATCCTTCTTTTGGGCCATTGGTATGAATCATTTTATGGAAATTGCCAAAATGCGAGCCGCTCGTATGCTCTGGGCGAAGCTCGTGAAACAATTCAACCCGAAGAACAAAAAATCATTATCGCTCCGCACGCATTGTCAAACCAGTGGCTGGAGCCTGACGGAGCAAGACCCTTTCAATAATGTGGCCCGAACCTGCATTGAAGCTTCTGCTGCCGTGTTTGGAGGAACACAAAGCTTGCATACCAATGCTTTAGATGAAGCT
>DFVG01000037.1:4110-4255 GCA_002379985.1 Flavobacteriaceae bacterium UBA4166 | reverse complement strand
CAATGCTTTAGATGAAGCTATTGCGCTTCCAACCGACTTCTCAGCACGGATCGCAAGGAATACACAGTTGTACCTTCAAGAAGAAACCGATGTAATTCGCACCGTCGACCCTTGGGCCGGCAGTTATTATGTGGAAAAATTAACC
>DFVG01000037.1:3211-3805 GCA_002379985.1 Flavobacteriaceae bacterium UBA4166 | reverse complement strand
AGTTATTATGTGGAAAAATTAACCCATGAGATCGCGGAAAAGGCATGGGAGCTTATTGAAGAGGTAGAATCTTTAGGAGGTATGACCAAAGCGATTGAGGCCGGAATTCCGAAGTTACGCATTGAAGAAGCAGCCGCCAGAAAACAAGCGCGCATTGACAACGGACAAGACGTGATCGTGGGGGTCAATAAATTTCGATTGGAGAAAGAAGACCCGCTTCAAATTTTAGATGTTGACAATGAAAAGGTTCGAAACGGACAAATTGAGCGTTTAGAACGTATCAAATCAGAACGCAACACTCAGAAAGTACAACAAGCGTTAGAAGCCTTAACGCAATGTGCTGCTTCAGGTGAGGGAAATTTATTAGCTTTAGCCGTAGCTGCGGCTCGAGAACGCGCTACGTTAGGGGAGATATCATCAGCGTTGGAAAAAGAATTCGGGCGCTATCAAGCACAAATCAAATCTGTTTCGGGAGTGTATAGCAATGAAATGAGAAAAGACCCATCCTTTGAAAAAGCCAAAAACATGGCCAATGAGTTTGCGACCTTAGAAGGGCGTCGTCCGCGTATCATGATCGCAAAAATGGGACAGGAC
>DFVG01000037.1:2709-2884 GCA_002379985.1 Flavobacteriaceae bacterium UBA4166 | reverse complement strand
GGACGGGCACGATCGCGGCGCGAAGGTAGTCGCCACAGGCTATGCTGATGTGGGCTTCGACGTTGATATTGGTCCGTTGTTTCAAACCCCAAAAGAAGCCGCCAAACAAGCCGTAGAGAACGACGTTCATATTTTAGGTGTTTCATCCTTGGCAGCCGGTCACAAAACATTGGTT
>DFVG01000037.1:2197-2396 GCA_002379985.1 Flavobacteriaceae bacterium UBA4166 | reverse complement strand
GGTCACAAAACATTGGTTCCGCAAGTTATTGAGGCCTTGAAATCCTATGGAAGAGACGATATCATGGTGATCGTGGGGGGTGTCATCCCGTCACAAGATTATCAATTTTTATTTGATGCCGGTGCCGTGGCGGTTTACGGTCCCGGAACCAAGATCAGTGAAGCTGCTATTGAAATGCTTCAGGTGTTGATGGATTCGG
>DFVG01000037.1:0-1867 GCA_002379985.1 Flavobacteriaceae bacterium UBA4166 | reverse complement strand
GGCTGACTAAGTGTGGAATTTATTCTGAAAACAGATCGACTAGGACTTCGAAATTGGAAGGCTGCTGATGTAGCACCCTTTGTTGCCATGGGAAAAGATAGCGAAGTAATGCGATTTTTTCCGAAGCCATTATCGGCAAAAGCATCAGAAGACCTCATTCAACGATTCTTACAACATTTCTTACTTCATGGTTTTACGTATTTTGCGGTAGAACGGTTGGACACTTCAGAGTTCATCGGTTTTACCGGATTTATGCATCAAAATTTCGAAAGCCGCTTTACGCCTTGCGTGGATATCGGATGGCGCTTCAAGACCACCGCATGGGGAAAAGGCTATGCTACCGAAGCTGCTACGGCGTGCCTCAATGCAGCACATGAAAAATTTCATTTAACTGAAGTCTTTTCGCTCGCCCCGGAAATAAACCAAGCTTCTATTGCGGTTATGAAGCGAATTGGAATGACTTATGACCATAGCTTTATACATCCATCGCTTTCAGAAAATTCGTCTTTAAATCCGTGTAGCGTTTACAAAAAGATTGTGACAACTAAGGCGTCCTAGTATTAATTGATTGCTTCGTGCCTATGAATTTATATAACTGTTTGGAATACTAAATCCACATAGAGTAGCGTTCTTGATGTCACTAATCAAACGAAAACAACGATGAAATACGTTCTGCTTTCACTACTTGCCATCACTTTTTTTTCCTGTACCAAAGACGATGATAATTCGCGTCCAATAAATGAAGACCCTTCCGAAGAACTTCCATTCGTTATCACTAAAAGAACAGATTCTATCTTTTCTTCAGGCGGAATTCAAGCGAACTTACTTACCACTGCTATTATCAACAATCAACGACAGGACACAAGCCAAGAAATCTTTATTGATGGAGTATCTCAAGGCATTGAGGCTTACGGTGAGTACGAATACGAAGGTGGGCTGGTAACGTACGTGAACAACTACATACCGGGAGAGGAGTTTCGATATTACAACTATGACACTTCGGATAACTTATCCACCGCAGACTGGACGCTGTCTTCGGAGACCACTTTATTCTACCGGTTTTTATATCCTTCTGAAAATGTAGTGATATTTGAACGCAGTTCTTTACCATTTTCTGATCCTGATGCAACGATCAACAAACGTGTTATTGGCACTTTTGATGCTAACGATAATCTTGTTAGCGCTGGATATGACATGGATTTTGACGGAGAAATGGATTACGTGAACACCTTTGAATACGCTGATGGCAACCTGATAAGCGCTTCGTTGGATTCCGGAACAACATACACCTTCACGTATTCAGATATTAAAGATACTGAACAACTCATTGAGCAAGCGACCTACGGAAAGAAAATGACCCATATTCTATGTATTGAATTATTTGGTCAAAGAAATATCCCCGAATACCTACTTATAGCGTCCAATAATTCAACGTATCTGACGCTTGATGAATCACTTGAGGACGAGTATGAACTTTTTCCGAACGGGTATTTCTCAAAACGAACAAAAGTAGTTGATGCCGGAACAGACAATCCCACGACCACTGTCACCCGCTTTATCCTCGAATAATTCCGTAGAAAACATTTTTGTACCGTCATTTAGTTTTATTTTTGAATAATCAATCATGTACTATGAATTATTCAGAAAAAATGCTTCGCGATGATGCGTTGAAAGGAAAAACCATCGTCGTGACTGGCGGCGGTAGCGGACTCGGAAAATCAATGACCACCTATTTCCTCGAACTGGGTGCCAATGTCGTGATCACCTCACGAAATATTGAGAAACTTGAAACCGTAAAAGACGAATTAGAAGCTCAAACCGGCGGAACGGTGTTGCCCGTGCAATGTGACGTGCGTCATTACGACCA
>DFVG01000015.1 GCA_002379985.1 Flavobacteriaceae bacterium UBA4166 | reverse complement strand
GCTGCCGTAGGCTCATTAATGATACGCTCTACTTTTAATCCGGCGATTTCTCCGGCTTCTTTGGTCGCTTGACGCTGACTATCATTAAAGTAGGCAGGAACGGTAATCACGGCGCGACTTACGTCTTGCCCAAGATAATCTTCAGCGGTTTTCTTCATTTTCTGAAGAATCATTGCGCTCAATTCCTGTGGCGTATATTTGCGGTCGTCGATCACCACGCGTGGAGTGTCATTGTCTCCTTTTACCACGTCGTAAGCAACGTTATTAATTTCTTTATCTGATTCAGAGAATTTATTTCCCATAAATCGCTTGATGGAAGAGATGGTCTTCTTCGGGTTGGTAACCGCCTGACGTTTTGCAGGGTCTCCTACCTTGATCTCACCACCTTCCACAAAAGCAATTACAGAGGGGGTCGTTCTCTTTCCTTCTGCATTTGGGATTACGGTGGGCTCGCTACCTTCCATTACCGAAACGCAGGAGTTGGTCGTACCCAAATCAATTCCAATTATTTTGCTCATAGTGTTATCGTTAAATTTTAATTTCAAGATTTAATTCGCTCTGTATATGTCAAGGAATGTGCCAGCCACAGATTACTGACACGCTGTCAGTTTCTTTTTTTATTTTTTTGGGCAATCCCCCGGCGAAGGCCGGGGTCGGGCTGTCACGACTCGCTTTCCGCTGCGCGTAAGAGCTCAGACACACCGTTCCATCCCTATTGCGTGAGACGAAGAAAGTATGGGGTTTGAGAAGTGAGATGTTAAACTTAGGAGGTAGGACGGTGGACTTAGGAGTTATGTCTTATTTCTTACATCTTAAGTCTTACATCTTAAGTCTTACATCTTACTTCCCTGCCTTACATCTTACATCTTACGTCCCTGTCTTACATCTTACGTCTCACCTCCACTTTCATTCTACAATTCCCTCCCCAAATTAACATCCCCTTAAAACACTTTAGCCCACCTTCTTCGTAATTTACTGTCCAATCAAAAAAACAACTATGAAAGCAATACAAGTAAAAGAAGCCGGAGGAGATTTTCACCTAGTAGATCTGGAAAAACCTTCTCCCAAAGCAAACGAGATCCGTATTAAAGTGGAAGCCTGCGGTATTTGTCACAGTGATAATTTTGTAAAGCAAGGCGGATTCCCCGGCCTTGAATATCCTAGAGTACCCGGTCACGAAGTAGTAGGCGTCATTGACGCCATAGGCGATGGTGTTTCCAATTGGAAAAAAGGACAACGCGTAGGCGTGGGTTGGCATGGCGGACATTGCTTTACGTGCGAATCGTGTCGCCGTGGCGATTTCATTACCTGTGAGAACGCCAAAGTATGTGGAATCTCCTATGATGGCGGCTATGCCGAATACATGTGTGCACCCCAAGAAGCTGTCGCTTCTGTGCCCGATGAATTATCTTCTGAAGAGGCCGCACCCCTACTCTGTGCCGGAATTACTGTATTTAATGCAATGCGAAACAGTCATATTCGCCCGGGCGATACCGTAGCCGTGCAAGGGATTGGCGGACTCGGACACTTGGCCTTGCAATATGCAAACAAGATGGGCATGAAAACCGTTGCCCTTTCGCATGGTGCCGATAAAGAAGATTTGGCAAAAGAGTTAGGAGCCCATCACTTTATCAATACAAGCAAAAATGATGGCGCAGAAGCTTTGCAAAAATTGGGCGGTGCCCACCTTATCGTGGCAACGGCTCCGCATGCCGATGCGATTTCGTCGGTGATCGACGGACTTGCCATTGATGGTCGGATTATCTGCATTGGTGCTACGCCCGACCCTATCGAAGTGTCGCCTATGCAGCTATTGATGCACCGAAAAGGAATTAGCGGTTGGCCTAGCGGAACAGCGGTGGACAGTGAAGACACACTAAATTTTAGTGCTATGACGAATAGCAAGCCTATGATCGAAACCTTTCCGCTAGAGAAAGTCTCTGAAGCCTTTGATAAAATGCTAAATAACAAAGCGCGATTCCGAGTGGTGCTAACTCCCTGATCAATGCTAAAATGAGTCAAGGCCTCCCATGTGGAGGCTTTTTTTGTTGACAACTTTATTTGAACAAATTGGATTTATTCCATAATTTTGGAATATTTCCAATATATGTTATTGAATTGTCATACCTATTATAGCTTGCGATTCGGAACCATCGCTCCGAGGACATTGGTACATACCGCAAAGACAAAGGGCTACGCCTATCTTACACTGACGGATATCAACACCACCTCTGCTTGTTGGGACGTGCTTCGAGAATGCCAAAAAACAGGCATCCGGCCGGTCTTGGGAATTGATTTTCGAAACGGCGCCCAACAACAATTCATCCTGCTGGCAAAAAACCACAATGGCTTTCAACGTATCAATGCATATCTTTCCGAATTCCTCCATGAAAAAGCCACTATTCCGCCCACAGCGAAAAACCTTCCGGACACTTACGCAATCTATCCTTTTGAAAAAGCCCCAAAACGAACGTTAGCGGCTCATGAATTTATCGGAGTTCGAAGTCGGGAGCTCAACCGACTGAAATTTTCACCCTGGCGCAAACAACCTGATAAATTGCTGGCGTTACACACGGTTTCCTTTCTGAATAAAAAGGGGTTCAACATCCATCGCTTGTTACGCGCTATCGACAACAATACGTTGTTGAGTAAACTTCCCACTTCCGAAGAAGGCAGCGAACACGACCTCTTGCTATCACAAGAAACGCTTCAAAAGCAGTTCCGGGAATTTCCTGAGTTACTACAAAACACAGAACGACTGCTACAGAAGTGTGTGTTTCAATTCGATTTTGAAAGCGCTACGCATAACAATCAGCATTGTTTTGGCGCCTCCGAAGCAGACGACCTCCAACTGCTGCAAACGTTAATTGAAAAAGGACTCCCCTATCGCTACGGAAACTCCCCCGATGACACCATTCTGAAACGCGTTGCAAAAGAACTCGATATCATTCAAAAAAAGGGGTTTGTTTCCTATTTCCTGATCAATTGGCATATTCTTGAATATGCTCGAAGCAAAGGTTATTATTACGTAGGTCGCGGCAGTGGTGCCAACAGTGTCATTGCCTATGTGCTTCGCATTACAGATGTAGACCCTATCGAACTCGACCTCTATTTTGAACGCTTTATCAATCTGTACCGAAAGAATCCACCCGATTTCGATATCGATTTTTCCTGGGCCGATCGCGACGACGTCACAGAATTTATTTTCAAAACCTTCAAACATACTGCCCTGATCACCGTGTACAACACTTTTAAATATCGTGCTGCCGTACGCGAATTGGGGAAAGTCTTTGGCTTGCCAAAAGCAGAGATCGACAAACTTTCGGCCGGACATTATCGTTACGAACAGCTCGACCGATTATCACAACTCGTAATTACATACAGCAAAGCAATCGAAGGGTTTCCTAATTATTTAGGAATTCACGCCAGCGGGATCATCATTTCCGAAGCACCTATTCACCGCTACACCGCTACGTTTATGCCTCCCAAAGGGTTTCCTACCACCCAATTCGACATGGTGGTAGCCGAGGATATCGGCCTTTTTAAATTCGATATTTTGAGTCAGCGTGGCCTTGGAAAGATCAAAGATGCCGTACAGCTCGTACAACAAAACCATCCTAACCTCCCTCCTATTGATATTCACGACATCAAGCGCTTCAAGCAGGATGAGCGGATTAAAACCTTACTCCGAGAAGCCAAAGCCATTGGGTGTTTTTACGTAGAATCGCCTGCCATGCGCATGCTGCTTCGGAAATTACAGGTAGATGATTATTTGGGGTTGGTGGCAGCAAGTTCTATCATTCGTCCGGGAGTGGCCAAATCAGGAATGATGCGAGAGTATATCCTGCGGCATCGATATCCCGAACGCCGACAGGACGCACATCCTATTTTATTAGACATCATGCCTGAAACCTACGGCGTGATGGTCTATCAGGAAGACGTTATCAAAGTAGCGCACTATTTTGGCGGACTCGATCTGGGAGAGGCCGATATGCTTCGAAGAGGTATGTCTGGCAAGTTTCGTTCCCGAGAAGAATTCAATAAAGTAAAGACGCAGTTTTTTCAGAATTGCATTCAAAGCGGAAAAACGCACGAACTCACTGCCGAGATCTGGCGCCAGATCGAAAGCTTTGCGGGCTACGCCTTTGCCAAAGGACACTCGGCTTCCTATGCCGTAGAAAGCTATCAAAGTCTGTTTTTAAAAGCCTATTTTCCATTAGAATATATGGTTGCCACCCTTAACAATGGCGGTGGGTTTTACAGTAGAGAACTGTATGTGCATGAAGCCCGACTTCATGGCGGAAACATCTTTCCGCCTTGCGCCAATACCAGCGAAGCAGAAACGGTGATTCAAAGCGATAAGATTTTCTTGGGATTGGGCTTTCTGAAAGATCTCGAACAGGAAACCATCCGTGTATTACTGAAAGAACGGAAACAAAACGGTGCCTTTGAGAGTTTAGACGACTTTATGCAGCGTGTGCCCATTGCCATTGAGCAACTTCGTATTTTGATACGGATCGATGCCTTCCGCTTTACCAAAAAAGCGAAACGTGCCTTGCTCTGGGAAGCGCATATGAAAACGACCAAAAAGGCAACGACTCCGCAAACCCCAAAACTTTTCACAGCCAAGCGCGTGACCTACCAACTGCCCGCTCTCGAAAACGGTCCGCTGGAAGACGCCTTTGATGCCTTGGAATTGCTAGGATTTCCACTTTGTGATCCATTTTTATTGATTTCGGAGGAGGTCTGCATCCCTACACTGCAAGCACGAGAACTAGCAACTTACCTTGAAAAAAGCATACGAATAGCAGGGTATTTGGTAGCTATTAAACACACTAAAACATCTCAAGGAAAACCCATGTATTTCGGAACTTTTCTCGATCAGGAAGGCGCTTTTATTGACACGGTTCATTTTCCACCGGTGGCCACTAAATACCCGTTTCACGGAAAAGGAATCTACCTAATTGAAGGAATTGTGTGCAGCGAATTTGATTGTGTTTCTATTGAAGTGACGAAAATGCAGCGATTACCTATTATCCAAGATCCGAGGTATGCCGAAGGAATGACGCGTACCCGAATGCTCGCAAAACGTTATAAAAATAAAGCGCTATGAGTGCCGAGCGACATATTTTGCACATGGATCTTGACAGCTTTTTTGTGTCGTGCGAACGCCTGCTCGACCGAAAACTAATAGGAAAACCCGTACTTATTGGCGGCACGTCTGATCGCGGTGTGGTCGCTTCCTGTAGTTATGAAGCACGTTCCTTCGGAATTCATTCGGCCATGCCCATGAAATTGGCAAAACAACTGTGTCCCGAAGCGATTGTTATCAGAGGAAATTCTGGCATCTATAGCAAGTTTTCCAATATGGTCACAGAAATTATCCAAGAAAATGTGCCACGCTATGAAAAAACATCGGTCGATGAGTTTTATATCGACCTCACCGGAATGGATCGGTTTTTTGGGTGCCAACAACTCTCTTCAGAACTACGAGATCGCATTACCAAAGAAACCGGACTTCCTATTTCTTTCGGATTGTCCATCAACAAAACAGTATCTAAGATTGCCACCGGAGAAGCCAAACCCAATAACAAACTATACATTCAACAAGGTACTGAAAAACCTTTTCTCTCTCCCTTATCAGTGGCTAAAATCCCAATGGTAGGGAAAGTAACATACCGACAACTATGCGATTTGGGTATCAAACGTATTCGCACCGTACAAGAGATGCCCCTTGAGATGATGCAACGAGTTCTGGGAAAAAACGGCAGTACTATTTGGAGAAAGGCCAATGGAATCGACCCCTCCCCCGTCATTCAATACAGTGAACGCAAGTCGATTTCCACCGAGCGCACTTTCGACCGTGACACTACAGATGTTCATAAACTAAAAAGCATCATTATTGCGATGGCCGAAAATTTGGTGTATCAATTGCGAAGAGGGAACAAACTAACGGCTTGTGTTACCTTTAAAATACGGTATTCTGATTTTCAAACCTATACCCAGCAGAAGCGCATTCCGTATAGTGCCACCGACCATCAGATCATTCCAGTCATCATGGACTTATACCAAAAACTCTATCAACGCAGGATGTTGGTACGCTTGGTAGGCGTTCGGTTTAGTCATTTGGTGTCCGGCGGACATCAAATCCATATGTTCGAAGATGAAGAGAAAATTCTCAGGTTGTACCAAGCGATGGATAAAATGCGAGAGCGCTATGGTGATCGTGCTGTGGTGCGTGCTGCCGGTATGGAAGCCAAAAGTATTGGAAGGTGGAATCCATTCACCGGAGAACCCCCACCATTACTGGCTAACAGACGGCGTTGATATTTCAAGAGAAGCGCATTGTCTATCAAAACATACCCGTATCTTTGCGAAAAGGAGTTGAATGGAAAGTATCAGCGTATTTGACATGCTTAAAATCGGAGTGGGACCTTCCAGTTCGCACACCTTAGGACCTTGGGTAGCCGCCAAAAGATGGGTAGAAAAACTCAAAAAGGGCGGTAAATTCGATGCTATTGAAACGGTTACCGTTAATCTCTACGGTTCGCTGTCGCTTACCGGTAAAGGACATGCTACCGATATTGCCAGTATGCTCGGACTTATGGGCGGAGATCCGGTTACGTTTCCTATTGAAACAATAGAAGATGAGATTGAGGCGATTCGCACCCAACAAAAATTACTGCTCGATGGTACTAAACCCATTTCCTTCAATCCTAAAGAAGCGATTAAATTTCATCGCAAATTCTTAGACTTCCACCCCAATGGCATCACCTTCAATGCCTTTTTAGAGAACGGAAAGAAAATTTCAGACACCTACTATTCCATCGGTGGTGGTTTTGTGGTTCAGAAAGAACGGAAACGAAAGAAGAAGAAAAAAGAATTGTTCGATCAATTTCCGTTTCCCACTGAAAAAGCCTCAGAGCTGATCACCTATACTTCCGAAGAAAACCTGTCCATTAGTAAATTGGTACTGGAGAATGAAAAATCGTTGCGTTCCGAAGAGGAAATCCATCAAAAACTACAAGAGATTTGGGAAGTAATGCTCGAGTCTATGTACATAGGGTGTCACACAGAAGGCGTGTTGCCAGGCGGACTCAACGTACAGCGACGGGCCTTTGAGATGCATCAAAAACTTATTGGGTCTACTGAATATTCCAATCCGCATGAATGGATCACTGCTATCCGAAATACCGAGGTCAAATTTAGACAGATCTTTAAATGGGTGTCGTGTTTTGCCTTGGCCGTGAATGAGGTGAATGCCTCTTTAGGACGTGTGGTTACAGCTCCTACAAATGGTAGCGCGGGTGTCATTCCTGCTGTTCTGATGTATTATTTGGTGATTGAGAACCACGATGGAAATTTTGAAGACATCAATCGCTTTTTGATGGTCGCCGGAGAAATTGGCAGCCTATTTAAAAAGGGGGCCACCATCTCTGCCGCGTTGGGAGGATGTCAAGCCGAAATTGGTGTTTCTTCTGCCATGGCTGCCGGTGCGCTCACCGAATTAATGGGAGGCTCCCCGGAGCACGTATTGATGGCTGCTGAAATTGCAATGGAACATCACCTAGGGCTAACCTGTGACCCCATTGCCGGCTTGGTTCAAATTCCGTGTATTGAACGAAATGCAATGGGCGCTATAAAGGCAATTAACGCCTGCGAGATGGCGTTGGATCGCGATCCGAAACAAGCTAAAATTCCATTGGATAAAGTAATCGCGACCATGTGGGAGACCGCAAAAGATATGACCTCAAAGTATAAAGAAACAAGTGAGGGCGGACTCGCCATTCAAGTGAATGTGAGTGATTGCTAAGATTGGCAATCTGATTTTCTTCTGGAATCAATCAAATTAATAATCTTCCATCCTGAAGGCGTATTTACCAACGTAAAGGCATTGGCGCCACAATGGCTGAACGTTCCATTCAACCAAAACTCGTAAGGCGTCCAAACATGTGCTAAAGTTCCGTCCATTTGCACGTGATACGCTAAGAGTCGTTCTTCCCAAACCTGATCGCTAGGTCGATTTGCAATTGCCATGAGCAGTTGATTGGCATTGCCGTCGGTAAGTCGGATATTTCCATCCTTATCTGTAAACGTGGTTTGCATGACCGTATTTTCCGCCATAACCGATCGCATCAACAAAGTATCTCCTTTGTGAAACCCTTCAAAAAACGTAGTTACCACCTGTTTGGGAAGTGATTTTACATCGGTGTCTTGTCCGAAACAACTTCCGAAGCCAAAAACTAAAACGAAGACGATCATTGATTTTTTCATAAATAATAATGGTTGCGGAAGCTAGCTTCCATGAATTGCGCTTTAAAATTAGTATTTTTATCGTCTTAATCGTTACAGATTCCATATGTCAATTGCAAAACGAGAATATAAACGTATCACGACCAAGACCTTGGTAGATATGAAGAAAAACGGAGAGAAGATCTCCATGCTCACCGCTTATGATTACACAATGGCACGTATTGTAGATGGGGCCGGTATTGATGTGATCTTGGTGGGGGATTCTGCTTCCAATGTCATGGCGGGGCATGAAACCACCTTGCCCATTACCCTAGACCAAATGATTTATCATGCTTCTTCGGTGGTGCGTGCTATTGAGCGTAGTTTGGTAGTGGTGGATATTCCCTTCGGAAGTTATCAAAGCGACCCAAAAGAAGCCTTGCGTTCGGCGATTCGTATCATGAAAGAAAGCGGAGCACATGCCGTTAAAATTGAAGGTGGAAAGGAAATTAAAGAATCTGCCAAGCGTATTCTTAATGCAGGAATTCCGGTGATGGGACATTTAGGATTGACTCCGCAATCTATCTACAAATTTGGAACCTACACCGTGCGCGCCAAAGAGGAAGAAGAAGCCGAAAAGCTCAAAGAAGATGCTAAATTATTAGAAAAGATCGGCTGTTTTGCGGTAGTGCTTGAAAAAGTACCGGCGGCTTTGGCCAAAGAGGTTGCCTCCCAACTTACGATTCCGGTCATTGGTATTGGGGCGGGCAATGGTGTCGACGGTCAAGTGTTGGTGATCCACGACATGTTGGGAATGACCTACGAATTCAATCCGCGATTCTTACGTCGCTATTTAGATCTTTATGCGGAAATGACCGGTGCTTTTCAGAAATACATTCACGACGTTAAAAGCGGTGATTTCCCTAGTGATGACGAACAATATTAAGCTCGATTATCGGAACACAAGGTCCATTTGATGCGCTTCACAGCAATAAAAACAATCTTCAAGTATTGTTTGAAGACAATCATCTTATTGCCGTCAACAAACGTCCGGGCGATCTGGTTCAAGGAGACAAGACGGGCGATAAATCTTTAGCAGAGGTCGTAAAATCCTATATTGCAGAAAAGTATGACAAACCGGGTGCGGTCTATTTAGGAGTGGTGCATCGGTTGGATCGCCCTACCAGCGGTGTGGTTTTATTTGCAAGAACTTCAAAAGCGCTGTCCCGACTCAACAAACTTTTCAAAGAAAGGGACACGCAGAAGACCTATTGGGCCGTAGTGAAAAACACCCCGCCTACTTCCGAAGCACAACTAATTCATTACCTAAAACGAAACCCAAGGCAAAACAAATCGTACGCGCACGACAAAGAGGTTAACGACAGTAAAAAAGCAATTCTTTCCTATCGTATATATAAAGAATTGGACCGTTATTATTTGTTAGAAATTGAACTCCACACCGGAAGACACCATCAAATCAGAGCTCAATTTGCGGCTATTGGATGTCCTATTAAGGGAGATTTAAAATATGGATTTGATCGAAGTAATAAAGACGGAAGTATTCACCTACACGCACGATCCCTAGCGTTGATACATCCGGTTCGGAAGGAGGCGATTACTATTGTCGCTCCACCGCCACAGGACGCCCTTTGGGATGCGTGTCTTTAAATTTCAATAAGATTATTTTTTAAGGCATAGATTACCAAGCCCACGCGGTTCTTGATATGCAAACGATTGAAAAGTTCTTGGCGATAGCCGTCAATGGTTTTCGGACTCAAATTCATTTGATAGGCAATTTCCTTATAGGTCATTTCACTGCAAGCCAACTGTAAAAAGATCAATTCATTTTCTTTAAAAGGCTCTTCAGAAGTCTTGTTTTTATTGTGAAGCGCATGCAGCATCGTCGTTGCTACCTTATCGGAATGGTAATATCCTTTGTTCACCGTTTCCTGCAATGCGATATTGAGCTTGTCGGGGTGAATGTCTTTCAACAGATATCCCTTAGCCCCTTTCCGAAGCATTTTCAAGATCGTTTGCTCGTCGTCTTCCATAGATAACGCTAAAAACTTAATATCAGGATGGTTTTCAGTAAGCCACTCGGCAGTCTCAAAACCATCCATCACCGGCATATTGATATCCAACAGGATCACCGAAGGTTGCTGGGCTGCATTCTTTAGTTTGAGCTGTAATTCTCGGCCGTTACTCGCATGAAAGAGCACTTCGAAGCCATCGAAAGAGTTGATAAGTTTTTCTAGTGATCCGGAAAGCAGCAGGTGATCATCTACAATAACCACAGTGTGTACCTCTGATTTCATCTGCGTAGGGGATATTTGAGTGTTAGTTGAGTTCCTAGTTGTTTTGTCGATGTAAGTTGATATGATGCTTTCAACAATCGAGCCCGACTTTGCATTGTCTCAAGCCCTGAATTTCCACGTTCATTAGCGACATCAAAACCAATACCATCGTCCTTCACTTCTATTGCAAGATATTGATTTGCATAGGTTAAAGTTACGAATAAATTATCGGCCTTGGCATGTTTAATCACATTCGATAAAAATTCTTGTAAAATTCTGAAGATCAAAATCTCATCATCATTACGAAGTGTACACTCGGTACCTTTAACATCCAAGTGTGCTTTCAGAAAATTGAGTCGGTTAAACCGCTGTAATTCGTTTGAAATACTCTGTACCAATCCGTTTTTTAGGATCACATCGGTATTGAGAGACTTAGAAAGCGCTCTAATTTCCTGCACCGTTTTTTGAATGACCTCGTTGGTTTCTTTCAATTCTACGGAAGGAACGGCGGTGGCTCTAGAGGTAAGAACATTCAGTTGCATATTAGCTACGGAAAGCAATTGCCCGATATTATCATGAAGCTCCCACCCGATATTTTTCAACGTCTGTTCTTGAATTTCAATTTGAGCATCGGCCAATTCTTTCTCGAAACGTTGTTGGTTTTCAATTTGCCGTAAAAGCAATTTATTTTTTCGCCTCATGAATGCGAGAACAAAGGCTATGACGAACACGATAATAAAGACCGCGACGACAATAAAATAGATTATGAGTATGATCTCTTCCTTCTGGAGCATATGATGAATCCAATACTAAAAACGCTATACATAAAAATGTTCGTAATCATCATGATTACCCTGCGAAGCTCTACATATTGATCGTTTCCTGTAGGCAATTTAAAATATCTTGAATAGAACTCCAAAGGAGTAATACACAGAATAAATGCCATCACTCCCACCGAAACATACATGGGTAAATACCGATGAAGGTGTAGAATGATGTTGCTTCGAAGTAACTCAAAATAGAATAAAAGAATAACAAATAAGGTTAGGATAGAACCTACCCCATAGGTAAATTGAGAGACATAAGAGAAGAATACATTGTCTTGAGCAAGATTAATTCCTGCGCAAATAATAAATATTCCAACTGCAATACGAATGGCACGTTTCACCCAATCATACTTTAAAAATGTGCTAAAGTACACCGAGTAAAAAGAAAACATGAGGATTACATAGATATTGAAAAGCCAATAATTGGCTCGAAACGGAGTATCCTCTACAAAACCAAAAATCTCATAATCACTAAAATAGGCGATCGGGGCATATGAGCCCAACATATCTATAGCGGCCGTCATCCACAAAAAGATTACGAAATTTTTTGCCCGATGATCGCTAGGAGTTTTGCGAAGATAAAATGTTCCGCAGACCGCGGCAATAAGCTCAACTAAACTTATTGGTGCGGTAGAAATGATGTATTCGGAGACGTCCAAGTGTTAATAGCTGTAAGGCGGCCAGCCACTATTCCCCACATTGAAGGGAGAGATATCGTAGTTATTTTCATCATTATTTTCCGGTCCTTTTGTGGGAGCGAAAAAAACAGTGGCGCGATCGTTATCACTTTCATCATAAGCACCAAAATACACACGTACTCCGGGATTCTTGATCCCTGTTTTTTCAGATTCTTCTTTGATATAGTCAAGGTATTCCTGAAGTTCCTCAAGACTCCACAGGACCTCTCGGGTATCCTGATTTCCCAAGGCGTTTTCTATTTGCTGAGCTCTACTGGCGATCCAATTATTTTGAAGGTTTCTTGCTTCAGCAACGGTAATACATTTTTCAGGTTTTGGCATGGTAGTTCTTTTATTATTGAATTGCCAAAATAATAAAAACCCCTTGTAGTTTGCGACCTTGTTAAAAAAAAATAGGGAAAATCCCTTCCGAAGCATAGGAAAATTCCGCCAATACTTCCAATAAACACAGTATCAAACTCTAGGAAAAATGCTTCGCTTATTTCAGGCAAACCCCTCTTGTTCAGAACCTTAAAAGCATTGTAGTTTTAACCTTCAACTAACAAACCAAAAAATGCTTTACGAAGCGCTGGAAATATTAAAAGATCAAGTATCTGAATATCTCGAAACAACACTAGGCGATGCCGGATTGGTTGTTTTGGATAATATTGGGAAAGTAGACGATCCTGATATCGCTACGATGAACGATAAGATTGTATTGTCATTGCTTTCGGTTCAGGAAGAAATTACCTTAAAGAACGTAAAGCATCATACCACCGCCAACAATACGACCATTTATAAGAATGCCCCTATTCATTTGAACGTTTACGTATTGTTTTCAGCCAATCGAACCTATGTGAAATCAGTAAAGGCGATTGGGAGTTTGATCGAGTTTTTTCAGTCAAAACATGTGTTTACGCAAACCAACACTCCTTTAAACCCTTCAAACACAGCCTTAAACGAAGTTAAAGACTTCAAGTTTTCAGTCGAATTGTTCACACCGTCCTTTGAACAACTCAATTACATCTGGGGCACCTTAGGCGGAAAATCCTTGCCTTGCGTCATGTACCGATTAAGTCTCGTGCGAATCGATAGCAATCGCATCCAAGAACAAGGGCCGGCGATCCAACAAATCACACAACTCACCAAAACAGAAATCACAGCATGAGTTATACTCGTATCTATAAAATGCTTTGCAGCGTTTCTTGCTACCATCATTATTTTTTAGATGACGGCACGACTCCCTTCGATGACTCGGAAACACTTCAAAAACAACAATTAAAAAAACACAGCATCGCAGAATATCTCACGATTATTCCCACCAAGCATACCGCTGATTTCCTTGCCCGAAATAGAATTCTATTAAGACCACATCCGTATGGATTTCATTTGGTGGTAAAAGCGAAAGAAACAGCACCTGATTCAGGAGTCTTTGAACCCCTGGTTCCACTGTTTTCAGAAGAACCTATGGCATTTTTTCTTCAGGTACACGATCCGTTGTTTGAGAACTATTCTACCGTCACTGCCACTCCGGAAGTTCCGTTTTTATTCAGTAATACAAAACCGCCAAGTGCCGGAGGAAGTTTTCGGTATATCAATACAGACCAAACCGTTTATCCTATTGAAGATTACGCGATAAGTGATACTGCCTTTTTTGAAGCCTATGATGCTCCTCCTGAATTAATGCCACAACGAATGTGGGGAATGATTCATCTAAAGATGTTAGGAGATGATACGACGGGAGTAGATGGGCAAGCGCGAAATTTGTTAACACCGCTGCATACCCTTCGCGATCCCGCACCGCAGTTTGAAATTCGAATTGCCAACAGACACACCATATGGAATTATAAAAGTGCTGAGGATCAACGTTTGTTGCACAGCTCAGACCCTACCACCCTACCGCTCGTAAAACACGGTATTGTAGGATACAATTTTGACGGTGAGGAGCAGCCCGCAGCGTCACCAAACCGACTTCATTTTGAAAAGGATGGAAGTGGAAACATTATTAAAACAATTTCAGAAATATACATTAACTAAACTCTAAACTATGGCAACAATGTTAAAAACACCTGGCGTCTACATAGAGGAAATCTCAAAATTTCCTCCTTCTGTAGCTCAGGTAGAAACAGCGATCCCTGCCTTCGTGGGTTACACAGAAAAAGCCCTCGAAAAAGGAAAATCGCTTACCAATAAGCCCACGCGGATCACCTCCATGTTGGACTATGAAACGCTATTTGGGTTCGCAAAGGCAGAAACGTCTATTGCCGTTTCTATCAACGACTCTGAAGTAAACGGAGCCTTGCAGCGCGATATCGTGGTATCACAACCCAGCACACCTTCTCCTTTTCTTATGTACTATGCATTGCAAATGTATTTTGCAAACGGCGGAGGTCCATGCTACATCGTCTCGGTGAACAATTATGATGCAGATGGTACAGATATCGTCGATTTTACCGCCTTGGCTGATGGCTTGGAATTACTAAAAAAAGAAGACGAACCTACCCTATTAGTATTTCCAGATGCTAAAGCGTTGAACGAGGTAGATTTCTATAGTCTCTACCAAAATGCATTGCTGCAATGTAATGACCTTCAAGATCGCTTTACGATCATTGATACCCACACGTCGGACGATGTTGAAGATAATTCTGAAACGCTTCGGAATCGTATCAGTCTAGGAAAGGACTACCTGAAATATGGAGCCGCCTATTACCCTTATTTAGATACCATTTTAGATTATCGCTATACGGAAACCTCTGTTGACATCACACATGTCTCTGATGACTCTCAGGCGCTAGCCGACGAGCTTCAAGCTACCGAAGATGCCTTGGAATCCATCACAACGTTCCAATCGGATAGTTTGGATCTTATTACTGCATATAACAATGCCAATACAGCGCTTCAGGCCATGACCGCTGGCGATGCGCTTACCAATAAGAATTCGGTAATCGACCCGCTACAAGATATCGTAGATGCTTTAACAGAGGTCGTATCGCAAGCAGCCATTGCTGTTTCGGCTGGAAATGACGCGGCTACTGCAGCTGATGAAGATTTACCAACGGCTACCGCTGCCACGAATGCAGCCACCGCATTGAATGAAGCAACAACCACGCCTGCAGAGGCTTTCCCAACACTCATTACAACCTTGGAAGGTCATATTACTTCTATTACTGACGCCGCTAATGGAACCGACACGAAAAATGCCGCAGCTGCTGCAGTAGCCGATGCCGGAACGACCACCACAGCAATGCAACCTATTATCGATTTGATCGATCCAACCCTGTTAGATGCCATCAACGCTGCACAAGCAGTAGACACCAACGGTGCTTTAGACGGCCTTACGCTAGATCAAGTAGAAGCGGTAGATAATGCAGCCTACAATGCGATCAAAACAGCGATTAACGCAATGCCTATTACGCTTCCGCCAAGTAGCACTGTGGCTGGGATTTATGCCAGAGTAGATAGCGATCGAGGGGTTTGGAAAGCACCCGCCAATGTTGGTGTTAATTATGTAATGAAGCCGGTCTTAAAAGTTACGCACGATCAACAGAAAGATCTGAATGTGCATACCACGGGAAAATCCATCAATGCAATACGATCCTTCACCGGAAAAGGAATTCTGGTATGGGGCGCAAGAACGCTCGCAGGGAATGATAACGAATGGCGTTATGTGCCCGTGCGTCGCTTTTTCAATATGGTGGAAGAATCCGTAGAGAAAGCAACAGAACAATTCGTTTTTGAGCCGAATGATGCCAATACATGGGTAAAAGTTCGTGCCATGATCGAAAACTTCTTGACCCTACAATGGCGTGCTGGAGCGCTTGCAGGGGCTAAACCTAAAGAGGCATTTTATGTGCGTGTAGGTTTGGGCGAAACCATGACAGCTGAAGATATCTTGAATGGAGTGATGAACATTGAAATTGGAATGGCTGCGGTACGTCCTGCGGAGTTCATCGTACTCAAATTCTCTCACAAAATGCAGGAATCCTAATCGCAATCCTTAACCCTTAAAAACAAATTACAATGGCAGAAACATATCCTTTAGTAAAGTTCCATTTCTCCGTCGATTGGGGAGGAACCAACATCGGCTTTACGGAAGTCTCCGGACTTGATGTAGAGACCGAATTGATCGAATACCGCCATGGTGCGAGTCCGGAATACAGCAAAATAAAAATGCCCGGAATGCAAAAGTTCAGCAATATCACACTCAAACGCGGCACCTTTAAGAACGACAACGAATATTATCAGTGGTGGAACACCGTCAAATTAAATACCATTGAACGACGCGATATCACCATTCAATTGCTTAACGAAGAGCATGAACCTGTAGTGGTTTGGAAGGTGAAAAATGCATTCCCGGTGAAGGTGCAATCAACCGACCTTAAAGGAGATGGTAATGAAGTTGCTATCGAATCCATGGAAGTAGCGCACGAAGGTCTCACCATTCAAAACGGCGATTAATGAGCACACAGTATCCTCCGGTAGGCTTTCATTTTAAAGTTGAATTCAATGGGATATCAACAAAGGACTCAGATATCCAATTCCAATCGGTCTCCGGCCTGTCTGTAGACATCGAAACGGAAGAGTTCTCTGAAGGAGGAGAAAACCGATTTAAGCACAAATTTCCGGTGAGGACCAAGTTTCCGAATCTCGTACTAAAACGCGGAATGGTTACCGATTCAAAACTTATTGAATGGTGTCGCGATGCCATTGAAAGTTTTCAATTTGAGCCTTTGGACCTTACCGTGAAGTTGCTTAATGAATCGCATGATCCTTTGGTGACGTGGAATGTCGTTCACGCGTATCCAGTGAAGTGGAGTGTGGCCGATCTTAATGCTGAAGAGAATAGTGTGCTGATTGAAACTGTTGAACTATCGTATAACTATTTCACAATCGTATAACCATGCCTGTTACTATCAAAGAATTGCATATTAAGATTAATGTTCAAGAAGACAAGCAATCCAGTACTTCCGGAAGCAAAACTCCACAAAAGAACAAGGAGCAGATCCTTCAGGAGTGTATTTCAGAAGTGATGGCGCTTCAAAAAAGAAAAGAAGAACGATGAGCACCGGTGCCCTTAAAAAATTGAAAGTCACAGCCTATAAAGATGATCGGTATTCAGAGAAGGTGGGTGATGGCGACTTTGATACCTTACTCAACCCTGAAACCTATAAATTCACCTATAAGGTAGAATATACCGAGGCGCAAGGGCAAGGTACTAGTGCCACACAACCGAAATACGTTCGCACGCCGCCGGAAGATCTCGAATTAGACTTTTTATTTGATCGTACCGGTGTTTTGAAAGGAAAATCAAACACTTCAGGCGATGGCATCATCGACGACCTCGAAACTTTTAAAAGAATTGTGTTCGATTACAGTGGCGATGAGCACAAACCCAATTATTTGATGATTGGTTGGGGAACTCTTTTGTTCAAGGGAACGCTTACTGAGATGAATATCGAGTTTAAGCTCTTCGGAAGTGATGGAACGCCACTTCGCGCCGTCGCGAAAACGAAGTTCAAAGGTTCGGTAGAAGACAATTTACGAGTAGCGAGAGAGAACAATAACTCTCCAGATCTCACACATATTCGCGTGGTAAAAGATGGCGACACTCTGCCACTGATGACCTACCGAATTTACGGGGACAGTAAATACTACCTGCAAGTCGCACAGGTAAATAACCTTCAGAATTTCAGAAAACTGAAAGCCGGACAAAAAATCATGTTTCCACCCATTGAAAAGGCAACCTAAATGAGTAACGATAGCACCATACAAACTTCTAATAGTGCCGATCTTGTGACGGTTACCGTACTGATAGATGGAACGGCGGTACCGGAAGTATATCAGCTCAAGAATATTTCGGTGGAAAAGGAGATTAATCGCATTCCGTTCGCTCAGCTTATTTATTTCGACGGCGAAGCGGCTTCTCAAGATTTTCAACTTAGCAATGAAGCCCTCTTCTTGCCCGGACACGAAATTGAAATAAAAGCTGGGTATCACAACGATGAAGCGACCATTTTTAAAGGCGTGGTGATCAAACACAGTATTAAGATCCGAGAGAGCGCCACGGTCTTGGTAATTGAATGTCGTGATAAGGCGATAAAAACTACGCTAGGGCGGCACTCTCGTTATTATTATGACAGTAGTGACAGCGATATTATCGAACAATTGCTGCAAGAGGCCTCTTTGGAAGCGGATGTTACGCCCACTGCCGTAACCCACAAAGAGTTGGTGCAATATCAATCTTCGTATTGGGATTTTATGATGACCCGTAGTGAAGTGAACGGTGCCATTTGTGTGGTAGATGACGGAAAGGTGACCATTGGACCTCCTGATGTTCAGCAAGAACCTATCGAAACAGTGGCTTTTGGTACGACCATGCTCGATTTTGATGCGGAAATGGATGCGCGCAATCAATTTTCTGAAGTCACTGCTTTTGGATGGAATCCATCGAGTCAAGAAATCATTGAAGTGGCTTCTGAAGATCCCAGAATTTCATTGAACGGTAACGTTACTGCCCAAGACCTAGCTTCGGCCTTAACGCCTCCACCCTATCATTTGAAGCACGGCGGAATGGTTACGGATTCAGAGCTGCAAGAGTGGAGCAATGCCAAAGCGCTTTTTCAACAACTGTCAAAGACCAAAGGCATTGTGAGTTTTCAAGGCATTCCGAACGTAAAACCCAATACCCTTCTCACACTGGAAGGTGTTGGCGATCGATTTAATGGTACCGTTTTCGTAACGGCAGTCCGACATGAAATAGCCGATGGAAATTGGAAGGTCACGGCCGAATTTGGGATGAATCCAAAATGGTTCTCTGAAACCTATGACATTCAAAGTTTGCCTGCTTCCGGCTTACTTCCTGCAATTCACGGATTACAAATTGGAATTGTTACGCAACTGGAAGAAGATCCTGATGGAGAAGATCGCATTTTGGTGCAAGTTCCTATCATCAATAATGAAGAACAAGGAATTTGGGCTCGCGTCGCCACCTTAGATGCCGGGGAAAATCGAGGCTCTTTTTTTCGTCCTGAAATAGAAGACGAAGTGATCATCGGGTTTATCAATGATGATCCCAACGACGCCATTGTGCTAGGAATGCTGCATAGCAGTGCAAAACCTGCACCGCTCACCGCCTCCGATGATAATCACGAAAAAGGCTTTGTAACACGAAGCGAGATGAAGATGATCTTTAATGATGAAAAAACTTCTTGGACGCTCAGCACGCCTTCCGGAAAACAAATCATTGTAGATGAAGACGCCGACCTTATTTCCATAGCAGACGACCATCAAAACAAGATTACTCTGGACGCAAACGGTATTCTTTTGGAAAGTGCTGCAGATATTAACGTGAAGGCTACCGGAGATTTGAATTTAGAAGGAACAAATATAACAGTCAAAGCCAATGCCCAATTTAAAGCAGAAGGGAGTGCCGGTGCGGAAGTTTCCACCAGCGCAATCGCTGTTTTGAAAGGATCGTTGGTACAAATTAATTGAATATGATGCCCGCAGCAAGAATAACAGACATGCATATTTGTCCGATGACCACGGGCGTCATTCCCCATGTTGGAGGCCCCATACTTCCGCCGGGTGAAGCAACGGTGCTTATCGGAGGGTTGCCGGCAGCACGCGTTGGAGATATGGCCACATGCACAGGACCTCCAGACACCATCGTGTTAGGTTCCGGTACGGTATTTATTGGCGGAATGCCTGCCGCTAGACTAGGAGATTCCACCAGTCACGGAGGTACTATTGTCGCAGGAGAACCCACTGTTTTAATTGGATAAGTATGGAATTCGAACAATCATTTTTAGGAACCGGATGGAGTTTTCCTCCTGAATTCGATCGCAAGACTCGAAGTGTGCAACTCACCTCGGGTGAAGAAGATATTCAAAAAAGCTTGCAGATCTTATTGGCGACCCGCTTAGGCGAGCGTGTTATGGTACCCGAGTACGGATGCAACCTGGAAGATCTCTTGTTCGAAACCGTAGATCTTACATTAAAAACCTATGTCAAGGACCTTATTAAAACCGCCATTCTATATTTCGAACCACGTATTGATGTCCATAACATAGAAATTGACACCACCAATGAGTGGCAAGGAGAACTGCTGATCAAGATCGATTATCTCATTCGTATTACCAATTCTCGTGGCAACTTGGTATTTCCATTTTACAAAGAAGAAGGAACTGAAGTTTCATAACTATGGCAAAAGATTGTAATCATACTATGTCGCATCGAGAAGGCACCTCGCAAACCAAGCGGTTTATAACTGCCTTGCAGCCAGACCGACTTCAACTTCATGATTTTTCGGTGGAGGATTGGGTGCTCTTTGCCTATCACTTCGGAAAACAGGTGCATTTCTTTGAAACAACCAATGATAAAGTTCCCGTAGGAACCTGGCGTGAGTTATTCAATCTTTTGGAAATTTCCGAAGAACTTCCGCTACGCGGAACCCCGGAATATCAAAACTTGAAATCACAATTAAAAGCATTGATCGAGCAAGCGAAAATAGATCATTCCATGCCGGCACAGCTCACCCTGTTCATTACCTTTTTAAAGCTTCTACATACCTCACAGGAACATCTCAATCAACTTACCAAGCGCCATTTGGACTTTTATTATCGGCGCGTGTTGCAAATTGAAAAGAAAGCTCCTATCGCCGATCAGGCCCATGTTATCTTTGAATTGGCCAAGAAAATGGAGTCACATCTAATTCAAGAAGGAACCTTGGTACAGGCGGGAAAAGACGCTAACAACACCCCTCGTTCGTATGCTGTCAATAGACCATTAGTGGTAAATCAAGCTTCCGTAGCGCATATAAAAAGCCTCTATAATGATACCGACTACCAGCAGATCAAAGCAGCCGCCATAGCGAACTCCTTCGATGGCAATGGAGGCGATTTCCCGGAAGCAGCTCCGTATTGGCATCCGTTTGGGTATTCCTCCAAGGCCTCAGAATTTCCAGAATTGCCCGCAGCACGTATCGGCTTTGCAATGGCGTCGCCCATGCTCTTATTGGGGGAAGGACAGCGCACCGTTGTATTACAAATACACTTCGCTAAAGAGGCAACCCTGAAGAACCAAACATTTCAGCAGTTGAAGGATGCGATTTCTTTTACGTACTCCGGTACAAAGTCTTGGATAGCGTCCGGTTGGAATCTCATTCAAAAAACGACCATCAAAAATGAAAAGGGTGTTGAGGTAGCCTATGAAAGCGGACTCAACAAAGGGGTGCTTACCTTGGTAGGTATGCTTCCACCGGATGCCGAAGCGATAACGGCATACCAAGAGTCTGTCCATCAAGAGCAATATGACACCTCAGACCCTATCGTGAAAGTAGTAATCGCCACAAATACTTCCGAAGGGTATCAATTTTTTAGAAACGTGGTGCATCAACCTATTGAAGATCTAAGCATCGCTGTTGCCGTGACCGGCATAACTTCCGTTCAGATAGAAAGTGATCTGGGAGTACTTCCGCCAGACAAGCCCTTTTATCCCTTTACACCACAACCCAAAGTGAAAAGTCACTTTAGCATTCAGTATGATGAAGCCTTCGCAAAACAGTGGCATCAGGTAGCAGTCAAGCTGCAATGGAAAGACACACCAACTTCTTTTGTGGATCATTACTTCGCTTATCGGAAAGAACAAGGGGCTCGTAGCAGTAAAACGGCTTATTACAACGGCATATTTTCAGAAAAAAAACGCATCGATGCCGCCGAGAACCAACCTGAAGAGATGATCATGAAAGCCTCTGCTTCTGAAAGATCGTTCGAGATTGTTGAAAACCCTAACAATTTATTAGTTCCTACGGAAGATCATTTCAAGGCGACACCCCTTATTAAATATCGGGAGGTGTGGCAGGCTACCGATACGGCTATCAATCTATTCGAATCGTCAAAAGAAGGCCATCATATGTCCTTTCAGTGGAACAATAAATCGTACGAACTCGATAAAGCGGGACCCTTGCGACTCACCCTGCAACAGTCTTTCCTCCATACTCAGTTTCCTCGAATCTATGCGTTGGCCTTAGCGAGTGAAGATCCAAACACGTTGGTTCCCAACGCTCCGTACACTCCGTTTGCGGAAGGAGTTACCTTATCGTACACCGCCAAAGAGCAACATAAAATTAAGGAGAAGAGTGTCAATTCTTATAAAGAGGCTCGCATCCGTTTATTTCATATAACTCCGTTTGGCCAATATGAAACTCATGCCCACCTCAATAATGTACGTACGCAAGAAGAAATCCTTCCAAAAGGAACAAGCGAAGCGATATGGTTGGTTCCGGATTATTGTCATGGTGGCGAATGCTATATCGGTTTAGAAAACGCCACCGCAAATCAAACGGTATCTCTTTTATTTCAAGTGTTAGAAGGCAGTGAGAATCCGCTTTCCGATCGGTTCACCGGAAAACAGCGAATAACATGGAGTGTGCTCTGCAACAACGCGTGGAAATCGCTGGATGATGCCATCGAAGAAAATCAAATTGACAACTTCCTAAAGTCGGGAATCGTATCTGTTTCGCTACCTCCACAAACCACACAACAGAATACGCTACTTCCGTCGGGATACGTATGGCTCAAAGCCAAGCTGCACAAACAATATGATGCTGTTTGCAAGATGATTGATATTCAAGCGCAGGCTGTTTCGGCAACCTTCGTGAACCATAACAATACGCTAGAGCACTTAGAGCATGGTCTTCCGCCGGAAACCATAAGTAAACTCGTTACTAGAGTTCCGCAGATAAAATCGGTAACACAACCTTTTTCATCGTTTGGGGGAGCCCCGTTAGAGTCAGATAGCGCCTATTACCAGCGAGTTAGTGAGCGCTTACGGCATAAGAATAGAGCGATTACTACATGGGACTATGAACATATAACGCTACAGGAATTTCCCGAGATCTATAAAGCGTTAGCTCTGAAACATACTAAAGAACAACAGTTTTTGAGTCCGGGTAACGTCACCCTTGTTGTGATTCCTGATATCGTGAATAAAAATGTATTCGATATTTATCAGCCTCGTGTGAGCAAAGCTACGTTGAACCGTATTCAGGAACATTTAAGTGCATTGACTTCCATGCACATTAACCTCACGGTAGTAAATCCCACTTACGAAGAAGTTACCGCCCATCTTCATGTTCAATTTCACAAGGGCTATGATGCGCAACATTTCACTAAAGTGCTCAACCAAGACCTAACGGCTTTTTTATCTCCTTGGGCCTTCGATACTACGCGAAATATCATTTTCGGTTCGGCATTGCATACAAGTGTGTTGATAGACTATTTAGAAGACCTGCCCTATTTAGATTATGTCACAGAGGTGATGTTCAGCAAAAAAGATGGAAAGCAAGTGAAGAGCGTAGCACCTAGCAGTCCCGCTGCCATTTTAGTATCGGCGCAAGAACACGATATTAAAGCGGTTGCGCCAAAATGTAACACGACAATTCTTGAAGAAGCAGAGACATGCAAGTATTAAAAGATACCATAACGATCCAAAAAGAAGTTCGAAGTCAAAATGACCTCGATTATGATTTTCTTCGGAAGAAAGGAATCGAATACATTGAGTCCTTAGGAAGTGCTTTATGGACCGATTACAATGCGCATGACCCGGGAATCACCATCCTTGAAATGCTTTGCTATGCGATTACCGATCTGGGCATGCGTATCGACCTTCCCATTGAAGACCTTCTCAGTGATAAAGAATCACTAGCTAAGATCAATCAACAGTTCTATCGAGCAGCCGACATACTCCCTAACAAAGCTTTAACTGCTTTAGACTACCGCAAATTATTTATCGATCTGGACGGTGTGACCAACATCTGGGTGCGCGCTTACGAAAAAGAAGTGTATGTAGACTGTAAGAACGATCGCCTTACGTACAACCCTAAAGATCTTGCTGCCCTTCCCGAAAGCCAGAAGAAATCCTTTCCCCTAAAAGGATTATATCGTTTGTTGGTGGATTTTGAAAGTGATGACGCTTCAGAACAAGCAAAAGTTATAAAAGCGATCAAAAAATGCTTTCACGACAACCGAAATCTTTGCGAGGACCTGATCTCGGTGGAATCTGTACGCCAACAACCTGTTTCTGTTTGTGCTGACATTGAGGTGGAAACTACTGCTGATGAAGAATGGGTACATGCGCAAGTGCGTTACCAACTCCAAGGGTATTTTTCTACGCATGTCTATTTCTACAGTATTGATGAAATGCTTCAGAAAGGCTATAGCACTCCCGAGATCTTCGAAGGACCGGTTCTGAAAAATGGGTTTATTGATATGCAGG
>DFVG01000024.1 GCA_002379985.1 Flavobacteriaceae bacterium UBA4166 | reverse complement strand
GGCCGAGCCGATCGAAGCCAAGGTAGCTGTTACGATAATTCCAAGTTGGGTTCCAAGGGTCAGATCCATTCCGAAGGCCTGAGCGATAAATACTGCGGCTACGGCTTGGTATAAACTGGTGCCATCCATGTTGATCGTTGCACCGATGGGCAACACAAAACTGGTAACTTCTTTCTTTACTCCCAAATGCTCTTCAACGCGTTCCATAGTAACGGGTAATGTGGCAGCGCTAGAACTCGTAGAGAACGCTAAAAGTTGTGCCGGACTAATACCGTTTAAGAAGAAACTCGGACTTCTACGCGTGAAGATCCAAACGAGTAGAATATAGACGCCAATCATCAAAATCAATCCTCCCACAACGCACAGAGCATACATTCCCAGCGCTGCGAACAAGTCGGCACTAGGCGCTTCCACCACCAAGGCTGCCAACAGAGCGAAGACGCCATAGGGAGCTGCCAACATGATGAGATCGATCATTTTCAGAATGACTTCATTGAAGCCGTCAAAAAAGTCTTTGACGGGTTTTGCTGTTTTTTCAGGAATTAAAATAAGTCCGATTCCGAAGAAAATAGCGAAGAAAATAACTTGCAACATATTGCGATTGGATGCCGAGGCTCCAATGATATTTTCCGGAACTAAATCAACTAACGCCTGTAAAGGACCAGCGTCTTTTTGCTTTTGTGCTTCTAGTTGCCTGGCTTCAGCTTCGCCGCCATAGGCTTCTACCAATTCATCACGGGTTTCTTCTCCAATAGTTGCCCCGGGCTGTACGGCATTTACTACCAGTAAACCGATGGTTACGGCGATCACGGTGGTGCAAACGTAGGTGAGTATGGTACGAAGTCCCATTTTCGATAAGCTGGAAATATCTTTCAGATCAGAGACCCCTTTGATCAAGGAGGCTAAGATCAACGGAACGGCGATCAACTTCAACGCATTGATAAATATGGTTCCGAAAGGTTTTATCCAATCGCCGATGAAATCATCGCCCCAACTAAAATTTGTTAAGATCAGCGCGAAAACGACGCCAAGCGCCATTCCTAATAAGATTTGCCAGTGTAATGCTAATTTCTTCATAGATGAACATTAAATTTTGGATGTTTTATGTAGCAGCATGAAATCTGCTAATACCATTGCTGCCATAGCTTCAACAATAGGGACGGCCCTTGGCACAACACATGGATCGTGTCTGCCTTTTCCTTGCATCGTTACTTTTTCACCTTTTGCGGTGATGGTTTCTTGCTTTTGCATTAAGGTTGCGACGGGTTTAAAGGCTACGTTGAAATAAATATCGGCGCCATTGCTGATTCCTCCTTGAATGCCGCCGCTAAAATTCGTTTGGGTAGAGCCATCTTCATTAAAAGAATCGTTGTGCTCACTTCCTTTCATGCGCGTTCCGCTAAATCCGCTTCCGTATTCGAATCCTTTTACGGCGTTTATAGAAAGCATGGCTTTGCCCAATTGGGCATGAAGTTTATCAAAGACCGGTTCGCCCCAGCCGGCTGGGACATTTTTAATCACGCAGGTTACGAGTCCGCCTACCGTATCGCCTTGCTTTCGAATCTCTTTGATATACGTTTCCATTTTTGAAGCCATAGAAGGATCGGGACAACGCACCGGATTTTGTTCGATAGTCGAAAAATCTGTAATCTTCTCTGGGGACGCTAGTTGTAAGATGCCTACCCCACTCACAAAAGCGTGAATACGTACCTCGTTGAGTAGCTGTTTTGCAATGGCTCCCGCAACGACACGGCAGGCTGTTTCACGCGCTGAGGAACGCCCTCCCCCTCGATAGTCCCGATGTCCATACTTTTGATCGTAGGTATAGTCGGCGTGAGAAGGTCTATAGGTGTCTTTGATATGTGAATAGTCTTTTGATTTTTGATTGGTATTTTCAATTACAAAGCCAATGGGAGTTCCGATGGTTTTTCCTTCGAAAATTCCGGAGAGAAATTGAACACTATCAGGCTCTTTTCTTTGGGTAACGATGGCAGATTGCCCCGGTTTTCTTCGTTGCATATCGCGTTCGATGGCTTCAAAGTCAATGGAAACCCCCGCCGGGCATCCGTCGATGACCCCTCCTATGGCGGTCCCGTGAGATTCGCCAAAAGTGGTGATTGTAAAAAGACTTCCGAAGCTATTTCCCGCCATAATGTGCTTTGCTCAAAGGTATGCGTTCCAATTTGAACATAAAAATAAACATACCGCGTAATATTCAAGATAAATGCGACTGAAATTTATAACCTTCTCGACAGCAATTGGTAACGTTCTAGTAATATCAAATGGGGGGAGAATGAAAATCTTTGTATTCCAAAAGAGGGTTTGAAAAGAAAGATCGAAATCGTTGTCATATCAGATGTTCATTTGGGAACCTATGGCTGTCATGCCAAAGAAGTTCTGAATTACCTCAACAGCATCAAGCCTAAAAAATTGATTCTGAATGGCGATATTTTTGATATTTGGCAGTTCCGAAAGCGGTATTTTCCGAAAGCACATTTACAAGTTATAAAAAAGATCGTAGCGCTTGCAGCAAAAGGAACTAGGGTATATTACCTCACAGGCAATCACGATGAAAAATTGCGTCGTTTTAGCGACACCAAGATGGGCAATATTTATATTCTCGATAAATTGGTGCTCAATATCGACGGAAAAAAAGCGTGGTTTTTTCACGGTGATGTTTTTGATGCCTCCATACAACATACCAAATGGATCGCCAAATTAGGCGGTTGGGGCTATGATCTGCTCATCCTCTTCAATCGTTTTGTCAATATCCTTCTTTTGAAAATGGGGCGTGAAAAGTATTCGCTTTCCAAAAAAATTAAGAATAGTGTCAAAAGCGCCGTGAAGTTTATCAATAATTTTGAAAAAACGGCTACCGATCTGGCCATAGAGAATGAATACGATTATGTGGTATGTGGCCATATTCATCAACCGATCATCAAAACCGTGACCAATGACAAAGGCGCGTGTACCTATCTCAATAGCGGGGACTGGATCGAAAATCTCACCGCACTGGAATACAATAATGAACGTTGGCAATTGTATACGCACGGTGAAGAAACACCGCATCTTAGACCTGAGTCTGATCTGAATATTTCGGAAGAAGATGAAGAACTGTCATCCGAACTCCTATCTGCCTTTACCGAATTAAATAAGGGCTTTTCGTAAGATCGTGATCGGGTGCAAGGCCTCTCGCTGTGTTCCATCCTTGATTTGATGTCTGCAGCTGGTGCCATTGGCAGCAATAAGGGTTGTGGGCTCTGCTTTGCGAACTGCCGGAAACAGCTTTAGCTCCCCTATCTTCATGCTGATCTCATAATGTTCTTTTTCGTACCCAAAACTCCCTGCCATTCCGCAACACCCCGAAGGTATGAGTGTTGGGCGATAATTTGTGGGAAGATTGAGGATGTCAAAAGTAACCTTGGAATTGCTCAAGGCCTTTTGGTGGCAATGAATGTGTATCTTAATATTTTTTACTTCGGAAGTAAAGGCTTCGGAAGTAATGGCTCCTGTGGCTATTTCGGCAGCTAAGAACTCTTCTATCAAAAAACTACGTGTTGAAAGAAATTGGGCTGCGTCCTTGTCATTCGCCAACCGCAAGAATTCATCTCGAAAGCCCAGTATGGCCGAAGGTTCTATGCCCAGTAGCACATCATCTTCCTGAAGTAGTTTTTTTAAAGTCGAAACGACATGATTGATCGTTTCTTGTGCTTCTTCCAAAAACCCTTTGCTGATCAATGCTCTGGCACTGTCTAGTCCGCTAACGACTTCTACTTTGTAGCCCAAGCCTGACAATAGTTCAAAACTGTCAAGAGCGATATCGCTTTCTAAGTAATTACTGAACTCATCAACAAATAAATAAACAATTTTATTTTGTTCATTTAAATTATTGATATTTAATTTTTTATATAACTTATCAAAAGTTTTACTTGAAGGTATCGGCATGCTTCTTTCGGAGGCCATTCCACTATTTTTTTTGATCCAAGAAGAAAGTATTGGCTGTTGCAACATCCAGCGAGATAGTTTTGGAAAACGTGCCATTTTTGCTTGATACCAACTGCTTCTTGCAAACCGTTTCGATGCCGTAGAAGCGCCATTTGCTTTCTGGTATTGGTATAAGAATTCAACTTTTGCAGTCGCCATGTCTACGTTGCTGGGACATTCTGAAGCACACGCCTTGCAACCAATACATAGATCGAATGCCTCTTTCAGCGCTTCAGAATCAAATACATTTACCGCTTGATTTCCATAGAGTGTTTCTCGTAGCACGTTGGCGCGGCCTCGGGTGGAATCCTTTTCATTTTTAGTCGCGTGATAACTCGGACACATCGTCCCTGCGCTATGTTCCGTTTTGCGACAATCGCCACTCCCGTTGCATTTCTCGGCAAGCCGAGTAATCCCCATGGAGTCGCTAAAATCCATAAAGGTGTTCATAATAGGAGTTTTCCGATGGGTATAGGTGCGAAGCGACTCGTCCATAGGCCAGGCATCGGTGATCTTTCCGGGATTGAAGATGTAATGTGGATCAAAGGCATGCTTAATTGCTTTTAAGCATTTAAAAACATCATTTCCCACCAGCATAGAAAGGAATTCTGCACGTACAATACCGTCTCCATGCTCCCCGGAAAAAGATCCTTTAAATTTTTTAGTGAGCGCTGCAACGTCGGTAGTGATTTGTCGAAGTTGCTTGACACCTTGCGACTCTTTCAAGTTCAATATAGGACGCAGGTGAAGCTCCCCTGCTCCGGCATGCGCATAATAGACCGCTTTTTGCTGATATTGGTCCATTAGCGCTGTAAATTCTTTGATATAGGTAGGAAGGTCTGATAAGGCAACTGCGGTGTCTTCAATACAAGCTACGGCTTTTTCATCACCTATCATATTGCCTAGGAGTCCGAGTCCCGCTTTGCGTAAATCCATCGCCATATCAATCTCGTGTCCGGTCAATACCGGTGCCGTGTAGCTAAGTCCGCTTTCCGAAAGGGATGATAATAATTGTGTTACTTTTTCCTCCAAACTTTCTCGAGAAGTTGCTTTCAACTCTAATAACAACAATGCCTTCGGGTTTCCGGAAACGAAAAATCGGTACGGCTCATAGGTTTTGTTATTCTTTGTACAATCAAGGATCACATCGTCCATCATCTCACAAGCGTAGAGTTCATGCTCCATGGCGATAACCACGTCATTCAAGCAGCTTGACAAGGTTTCATATTGCGGTACTACCATCGCCGTGAACTTGGGAGGTAACGGATCGAGTTGCAGGGTAATTTCAGTAATAAAAAGCAAGGTGCCTTCACTACCGCAAATCAATTGACAGGGATTGATCTTAGTTGTTGCTTCGGAAAATACTTCAGTATTCAGCAAGCTATCAATAGCGTAACCGGTATTTCTTCTGTGAATCTCGGGTTTTGGAAAATGGGTTGTCACTCCTTTTTGAACTTCCGGTTTAGAAAGTTCCTCAAACAACGTTTGATAAATAGCCCCTTCTCGTGTTGCTAATTGTCTTTTTTGATGAAACGCTTCCGCAGTCATTTCAGAAAATGAAACAAACGATCCATCCGACAAGAATCCTTTAAGAGCAATTACCTTATCGCGAGTAACCCCATATTTTATGGAGGTCGTACCGCTACTATTGTTTCCCACCATGCCACCGACCATACATCTATTGCTTGTGGAAGTATTTGGCCCGAAGAAGAGTCCGCTTGACTTAATCTGCTCATTCAATTCATCTCGAATGACACCGGGTTGCACGGTGATAGTGTTATTTGTAGAGTTTACCGTGCCTATGGTTGTAAAATGTTTTGAAACATCAACGATGATCCCTTCTCCCACACATTGTCCTGCTAAAGACGTGCCGGCCGTTCGCGGTACGATTGAGATCTGATGTTGATGCGCAAAGAGAATAATCTTTTTGAGGTCTTCTTCGTGCTTCGGAAGTGCTACTGCCAGCGGAAGTTTTCGATAAATTGATGCGTCTGTCGCATAGAGTTGCCGATGGAGTTCGTCCGTAAATAATGCTCCGTCAAGATTGGAACGAAGGGCATTGAAAGGCGGTGTTGGCATACTGTAAAAATAGTAAAGGGCGCACGTATTTTTAGAATAATATTGGCAAATTATATACAAAACCTTAGTAGTACGTTAACTAATAGCAGCCTTTTGGTCGATTACATTTGCGTTACAAACCTTAAAACCCAATTAATTATGAAGCGAATATTGATTACCCTAATTACTTGTGTGGCTTTTGTAGCTGTATCTCAAGCACAAGAGCGAAAGAATGCAATCGGACTCCGTTTAGGGGATAGCGACGGATTTGGTACAGAGATCAGTTACCAACGTTATTTAAATACGGAAAACCGATTAGAGTTTGATCTTGGATGGAGAAACAATCGGAATTTCGATGCGTATCGCTTAACAGCTCTCTATCAATGGGTTTGGAATATAGAAGGTGGATTCAACTGGTATGTGGGTGCCGGGGGTGGTGTTGGTCAAGTCGACTTTGATGATGATATTCCAGGATTTGATGATGACACAGAAACGTATATATACGCTGCGGGTGACATCGGTATTGAATACGATTTCGATTTTCCGTTACTACTATCGCTTGATTTTCGACCTGAAATTGGATTTGGCGATTTCAACGATGATGTTGATTTCGACATTGCTTTGGGAGTACGATATCAGTTCTAAATCCTACATAAACATTATAAAAAAAAGCCCCTCGATCAAGGGGCTTTTTTTATGAGACTACTTCTTTCATCGCCTTTTCATAGACTTCTTCATAAAGCGGAACGATCAAATTAGTTTCAAAACCTTGCGCTGTTTCTTTTGCCTGTATTTTAAAGCGCAATAACTCTTGTCCGTCTGACAAAATCTTCAGTGCATTCTCTGCCATATCGGCCACATCTCCTACATCGCTTAAGTAACCGCTTATTCCGTGTTTATTGACTTCCGGGAGTCCGCCGGTATTACTAGAAATTACAGGAACTCCGCTCGCCATAGCTTCTAAAGCGGCCAATCCAAAGCTTTCCTTTTCCGAAGGCAACAAAAAGAGATCACTAAAACATAAGATCTTATTGACCTCGCTACTATTTCCCAAGAAAATGACTTTCTTGCTAATTCCGTGATTTTCGCACCACTCTTCCGCAGGCGCTTTTTCAGGCCCTTCCCCTACGATGATCAATTTCGCCGGAATGCTTTCTTGCACCTTATAAAAGACCTCCAACACATCTTTGATCCGTTTCACTTCTCTCAGGTTACTCACATGAGTGATGATCTTTTCATGTTCTTCGGCCATCATCTCTCTTTTACAATCTGAAAAGGTGTGCTTATACTTAGTGACGTCAATAAAATTAGGCACCACGTGAATATCTGTCTTAATATCGAACAATCGCAAGGTGTCGTCCTTTAAGCTTTGCGAGACCGAAGTTACCACATCGCTATTGTTGATACTGAATGTAACTGCCGGTTTATAGAATGGATGATTACCAACCAAGGTGATGTCTGTTCCGTGTAGGGTAGTTACCATAGGTATATGAATACCTTCTTCGGCTAGCATCTTTTTTGCCATATAACCTGCATAGGCATGCGGAATGGCATAATGTACGTGCAGCAATTCAATATTATGAAGCTTTACCATGTTCACTAACTTGCTGGACAGCGCCAGTTCGTAGGGTTGGTATTGAAACAATGGGTATTTAGGAACCGAAACTTCGTGAAAATGAATATTGTGGGAGAGCAACTCTAACTTTACGGGCTGCTTGTAGGTGATAAAATGTACTTCGTGACCATTATTGGCAAGCGCAATACCAAGTTCAGTAGCCACCACGCCGCTTCCTCCAAAGGTTGGGTAACATACAATAGCTATATTCATGATTAATTGTTTTGAGGTTCTATGGCGTCGTAAATAACTTGTTGAATTCTACTGCGAAGGTCACTGCTAATAAGCATACGATTATCTGCCGTTGGGTAGGTTCTGTTTGAAAGGAATACATAAACTATTTCTTCTTCAGGATCGGCCCAAGTGAAGGTTCCGGTAAAACCGCTATGACCAAAACTCGTCATCGAAACACAACCACAGGTAGGACCGGATTCTCCTAATTGTGGTTTGTCAAAGCCCACTCCCCTTCTCACATCGTCTTCGCAATAATAACAGGTGTTGAAGTCGTCAATGGTTTCCGGTTCAAAGAAACGTTTTCCCCCGTAAAATCCTCTCCATAAATACATTTGCATGATCTTAGCAACATCGTTAGCATTGCTGAATAATCCTGCATGACCACTTACGCCGCCTAACATTGCCGCTCCTTGGTCGTGTACGAACCCGTGAACTTTCTGCATTCGGAAATAATTATCCTCTTCAGTAGGAACAATATCTGCTTTAGAAAATTTCTCCAGAGGATTATAGGTGGTGTAGTTCATTCCCAAAGGTTCATAAAAGTGAGTTTGCACCAAGTCTTCCAAAGAATTTCCATAAAACTCTTCTAGGTATTTCTTCAGAATATAAAAAGGGAGATCACTGTATTTATAGCTCAACCTGCTCCTAAGGTCACTATCTTTAATCCTTGTAAAAATACTATCCTGATAATCATTACGCATGTACATGTTTTCTGCTACTTGCACGTCAAATCCTTCTTTTTTGGTACGAGAATAATAGTCGGAAGAAGGCCCGCCGGTCACCGTGTCCAATGTTTTGGTGTAAAACGGAATCCAAGCTGTTAAGCGCGCATAGTGTGAGAGCATATCTTGGAGTCGGATGTCTTTTTTATTCGAATTTTTATATTCCGGAAGCATTTCCGAAAGCTTCGTATCCATTGAGATAATATCTCTATTTACTAATTCCATCACCATAGGCAGGGCAGCTAGAATTTTTGTCATCGATGCGATATCATACAAATTATCATCTTGCACACGAATTTTTCTTTCGGGAGTATGGTATCCAAAATTCTTGCGATACACCACTTTCCCTTTTCTAGCGACAAGAATCTGAGCGCCGGGCATCATAGCGCCCCACACACCGGAACGCGCTAAGGTGTCAATTTTTTTAAGCTTTTCTCTATTAAGACCAACACTTTCAGGGGTACCATATTGCAAGCGTCTGAGCGCCGGAGTTTGAATGCCTGTCCCTGCAGGAAATGAAGCCCTAGCAGTTACCGGGAGCCGGCCTACTCCTTTTCGTGCTCCAAATATCAGTTGTGCGGATAGCGATTGTGATACTTCGCTGTTTTGATACGAAGCGATGATCCCTTCAAAATTGGTGGTGGTTTTTAGGTCCAAAAGAGCGTAAGGTCGGGTAAATACGTCTAGAATAACATTATTGGTACGCGCGATCTCGTAAAGCCATACCAGTTCTTTATCGCTAAATTCATATGACTTCCAAGGATTGTCGTTTGAGCGATGAAACCCAATAATAACGTGATCATATCCTTTCAAGCGATCCAAGTATTGCTCAAGGCTATTCGCCCGAATCCAATCTACCTTGGTGTAATTTCTCAATTCGTTTAGGAAAGTAGCACCCGAATCATCCCCAAAATTAATATACGCGAAACGTTTTCCTTGCAGGTCTTGAATGGGCAGCATATTGCCGCTGTTTTTTACAACGGTCAATGCATTCTCCATAGCTTCTTCGTAAAGCACTTCATCAATGGGAGCATTCAAATTCTCAACTAAAAAATCTGTGACCACAGGTTCGTATTGATGTAAGCCGACTTTATATTTCGCGAAAAGGATCTTCTTAACAGAGCGTTGCAGTCGTTTTTCTGTAATGATCTCTTCGCGATATGCGTTGACCAGTAATTGGTGGGCTTTCGGAATATCTTCGGAAATTAATAAAATATCGTTCCCGGCGAGGAATGCAGCGAGATCGATCTCTCCCGGTTCACTAAAGTTGGACGCTCCTTTCATGTTCAAAGCATCCGTAAAAACGAGTCCGTTGAACCCTAACTCTCCCAACAATTTATCGTTTATAATTTTTTCTGAAATGGAAGAAGGATAGCCGTCACGTGATTCTAGAGAAGGCACATTTAAATGCGCTACCATGACACTGCTCAACCCTTCCTGAATCAATTGTCGATAAGGATACAGCTCGACGGAATCGATACGTGCTTCTGTGAAATCTATGGTAGGTAAGGTTTTATGAGAATCGGTCTCGGTATCTCCGTGTCCCGGGAAATGCTTGCCGTTGGTCAATATGCCTGCTGACGCCATTCCTTTCATGAATGCCAAGGCCTTATTGGTGACATTTTCTTTGTCTTCTCCGAAAGATCGATTCCCGATGATGGGATTCTTCGGATTGGTATTAATATCAATTACGGGAGCAAAGTTGATATGAACTCCTAATCGTTTGGAATGTTCACCAATACGCTTTCCTACCAACTCTACAATTCGGTCGTCTTGAATGGCGCCTAGCGTCATGTTCCATGGATAGGCAAAGGTAGAGTCCAGTCGCATGGCCAAGCCCCATTCAGCGTCCATTCCGATCATCAACGGTAGTTTTGATCGCTCCTGAAATTCGTTGTTCAATTTGGCTTGCCGCATGGGACCGCCTTTCGAAAAGATAACCCCCCCGATGTAATAATCATCAATCAATGCATTGACCTTATCGATCTTTGCTTGGGAATCACTAGAAAACACATCCACCATGAACAGCTGCCCGATCTTCTCCTGAAGCGACATGCTGCCATACACACTATCGACCCATCGTTGTTGATTTTCAAGATCTTCAGGAACGGTAAGCGGATTGATTTGTTGGGCTGAAACAAGGGAAACAGCACCCAAAAATAGTGAGGTTACAAGGGCTTTTATCATGCCCTGAAAGATACAAAAACTATGCTAAAAATCGACTGTGCCAACTGTCTTTGGCAGGAACTTCCCAGTGGTCTAGATATTCGCGTTTGTTCGTTACTAAGTTATTGAAAACAACTGTATTAGCTGAAACAGAGCGGTTTTTAGCCATCTTCTTAAAATCGGCTAAAGATTTATGAGCAATGTATTCACCTGTGTAAAATGTGACATTCATCTTGTCTAACAAGTCGATGTCAAATTGCTGCTCTAACGATTGAATGAAATGTACCGACGCATCAATACTGCATCCGGAAGCGGAGGCATTTTCTTGATTAAGACCAATTACGATAAAGCGATCGTGTTTTATTTCAAAACCAGCCTCTAAATTGGCTCCATGTGCGGTCCACTGTGTGAGAAACGCTTCCGTTTTTTGATTGATATAACCTATTTCTTCTTCAGAGAGTTTACGATTGGCTTGATAGATCCAAATACGCGATTCGTCGGGTAATTCTGAAAAGGGCACGAGCATACTACAGGTCTTTTGCGTTTGCGATCATTTCGGCTACGTCCATCACTTGCACGCTTCCTTCTTTCTCTGCGGCCTTTACGCCATCGGTAAGCATGGTGTTGCAGAATGGGCAACCCGCTGCGATGACTTCCGGTTGAATTTCAAGGGCTTCTTCAGTACGTTCAATATTGACATCCTTGTCTCCTTTTTCAGGTTCCTTGAACATTTGAGCCCCACCGGCCCCACAGCAGAGTCCGCGTGACTTACATCGTCGCATTTCCACGAGCTCTACCTCCAGTTTTTGGAGCAGTTCTCTTGGAGCTTCGTATTCGTTATTTGCACGACCTAGGTAACAAGGGTCGTGAAAGGTGATCTTCTTTCCTTTGTAGCTACCGCCTTCTACATTGAGTCGGCCTTCATTTAACAATGATTTTAAAAACTGTGTGTGGTGAATGACCTCATAGCTTCCTCCCAGTCCGGGATACTCATTTTTCATCGTGTTGAAACAATGCGGGCACGCTGTCACCACTTTTTTAATTTCATACCCATTAAGAACTTGAATATTCATCATAGCCTGCATTTGAAAGAGGAATTCGTTTCCGGCGCGTTTTGCAGGATCTCCCGTACAGCTTTCTTCGGCACCCAAAACTGCAAAATCCACTCCCGCGTTGTGTAACAATTTTACAAACGCCTTAGTGATTTTTTTCGCTCTATCATCGAAACTACCGGCACAACCCACCCAAAACAAGACTTCGGGCTGCTTGCCTTGTGCGGCGTATTCTGCCATAGTAGGTACTTGAAGGGGTTCGCTCATAACTTAATCTTTAAATACTTGAATGGTCAGTTCTTTTTCAACAAGGTCGGTAAATTTCCCTTTGTAACGCGTAGCTTTCACCAAGTGGTTATCGATCCAATGATAGTTCCCGCCTCTTGGTTTTCCCATTAACAGCGAATGGTATTTGAAACCATGCTTTTGAAGCCATGTTTCCGTAACCGCTCTATGATCTTCGGTGCGCGAAGTGAAAAAACAAATTAAATGTCCTTGCTCGTACCATTTATTACAGGTACGAAGTGCATCAGGAAAGGGCTCGCAAGTTGCCATACGCTCGGGTTGCTCATTGGGAACATCTTCGGTAATGGTTCCATCGATGTCGATCAGATAGTTTTTAACCCCTTTTGGGAGCACCGGACTTACCTGTTCACCTTGCTCTACTTTTTCATGCAGTAACTTCTCTGCTTCTTCTCTTTTCATTACGCTTCGTTTTTCCAGTTTAAACGGTCCATTTGATTATACGGCCAAGGAGCGCCGTTATTTTCTATATTGGTCATGGCCACATTCAACTCGTTGGGAGCGGCCGATTGTTCCATTACCAAGTATTGGCGCATATCCATGATGATTGAAAGCGGATCGATACTAACCGGACACGCCTGAACACAAGCGTTACAAGTTGTACAAGCCCACAGTTCCTCTCGTGTAATATAATCGTCTAATAATTGCTTTCCATCCGGTTGGAATTCTCCATTCTTATCGATGTTCTTTCCGATCTCTTCCATCCGATCACGCGTATCCATCATGATCTTACGAGGTGACAATTTTTTTCCGGTTTGGTTCGCAGGGCATTCAGCGGTGCATCGCCCGCATTCGGTGCAGGTGTAGGCGTTGAGAAGTTGCACCCTGCTCAAATCTATCGCGTCACTCGCGCCAAATTTAGCGGGCGCTTCAGCATCTTCTGCGGGAGCTGCAAAGGGATCGGCGTTGGGATCCATCATCAATGCTACTTCCTTCGTAACCGACTCTAGGTTATTGAATTTTCCTTTCGGAAGTACTCTTCCGAAGTACACATTCGGAAACGCCAACATAATATGTAAATGCTTACTGAAATAGAGGTAGTTCAAGAACACGAGAATTCCTAAAATATGCAACCACCAAGCGGTGCGCTCTATGAGAATAAGAGTGCTTTCAGAGAAACCATCTAGTAGAGGCAGCAAATATTGACTTACCGGAAACATTCCGGCTTCCACGTAATGATCGGCGCCCAGATTTTGCAATTGAAGGTCGGCTGCATTCATGGTGAGAAACAATGCCATCAATACCATTTCAAAATAGAGAATGTAATTGGCATCGCTCTTGGGCCAGCCTTTCATTTCATTGGCCCAAAAACGCCTGATCTTTTGGATGTTCCTACGTGTCCAGAACAAAATAACGCCTACCAAAACCAAGAGAGCTAAAATTTCAAAAGAAGCGATCAAGATGTCGTATACCGGTCCTAAAAAGGCAAAGATGCGATGGGTTCCGAAAATACCATCGATAATGATCTCTAATACTTCGATATTAATAATGATGAAACCTACATACACGATAATGTGAAGGATGCCCGCAATGGGTCGTACCACCATTTTAGACTGCCCTAACGCAATGCGGACCACATTACCCCAACGTTCTTTGGTATGATCGGAATGGTCTTGTGCTCTACCGAGTTTAATGTTACGGATGACCTTTCGGATATTTTTGGTGAAATATCCAATACCTAGGACCAAGGCCACTACAAATAAAATGTTCGGAAGATACTGCATGATAGTTGGTTATTGGTCTGGATCGGCCGGTGGTTCGTACTCTTTTGCCTTTCTTCCGAAGACGGATAAATGAACGTACCGTTTCGGATTTAGTTTGATATCTTGAATGAGTTGCTCCATCTGGCGCGTGGCTCCTTCCAAATTATCGTAAAGCTGTTCGTCTTTTAATAGTTTACCAATGCTTCCGTTTCCGTTTTCAACGTCTGAAACGATTGAGTTCAATTTGGAGGTTACCGCTTCTAGATCTCGAACCATTTGGCCGGTTTCAATTTGTGCCAGCGAATCAGAAAGTTTGGCGAAGTTTGACGCGGTTATATCAAGATTAGTAAAGGTGTTGTCTAGTTTTTCTGAATTATTAGCGAGGAGTCCGTCTAACTTTCGGGAAGCACTCCCAAAATTACGAGCGGTTACATTGAGATTTGCGATCGCCGACTTTAAATTTTCTTTGGTTTCATCATCCAGTACGGTGTTGATGTTGATCAATAAACTGTCAACAGTCGCTAAGGTTCCATTCACCTTTCGCTCAAGTGGCCCGAGGGATCCCGTGACGGCATCCAAAAGACTTTGCGCAATCTCACCATTCAAGGTGTCACCTGATTTAGCCGTGTTATTTGGATTGTATTCCGGAACGATGGCCAAGTTATTTCCACCAATCAACCCGCTGCTATAGATCTGCACCAAGCTGTTTCGGGAAAATTCAAATTCTTTGTCCACGGTGAAGGCAACCACCAAGCCACCGGATTTGTCGGCAAACCCAATTTCTTGAACTTTTCCTACCTGAAACCCATTGATGGTAACCGGTGCCGCTTTGGAAAGTCCTTCAACATTATCATATTTTACATAGAACACCCGACTCTCATTAAAAAGATTTGATCCCTTTAAATAGTTATAGCCAAAGATGAGCAGCAGGATGGCCAGTACTGCGAGTATTCCGGTTTTAACTTCTCTGGAAAGTTTCAATAGCAAGTGTTTTTGTACCTAACAAATTTAGAAATAAAAAAATCAATACGCTACCCTATTTATCCTTGGATGTTAACACTTGGGAAAGTTTAACTTTTTCTCCTTTTTTAAAGGCCACAATATAAGCGGAAGGGTACCCTTTCTCCTGCGCGAAGGTTTTCATGAGGGTAATTTTGTTATAGTCGGAGGTATCGCCGTAATAGTATTTGAAGAGTCCGCCTTCTTTATCTCTTGAAACATCTTTTAGCCCTTGAAAATTAGAAGGTTTCGTATCCATCTTCTTACTGCTTGCCAGAATTTGCACCTTGAAAACCACATCTTCATATTCGTTCGTTTCGGTTTCTGAAATGGCCTTTTCGATCTCTTCTTCTGTAATGACAGGATTTTTGGCGCTGCTGGTACTGAGGTCAATATTCTTTTTGTAGCGAAGGACGGCATCAGAAATCGATGCTGCCATTTCGCGCTGTCCTTTCTTTGAATTGAGATAGGCTCCCTCTTTGTTATTGGTTAAGAATCCCGTTTCTACAAGTACGCTTGGCATATAGCTTTGGTGCAGCACAATAAAGCCCGCTTGTTTCACACTTCGGTCTTTTCGTTTAAGATTGTTGGTGAAGTTATTCTGAATAAGGCCTGCTAACATGATACTTTGATCCAAATATTCTTCTTGCATCAGTGTCAGGCCTATGAAAGATTCGGGAGAGTTTGGATCATAGCCGGCGTATTTTTCTTCATAATTATCTTCCAAAAAGATCACTTCGTTTTCCTTTTTCGCTACTTCCATATTACGCTTATTAGCATGCAACCCCAACACCCAGGTTTCAGTACCGTATGCCTGACTATTATGCGCATTGCAATGAACACTTACGAACAAATCGGCATCCGCTCTGTTCGCAATCGCACCGCGCTCCCAAAGATCTATAAAAACATCTGTCTTACGCGTATATATGACTCGAATACCCGGTTCTTTTTCCAGTGCTTTACCTACTTCTAAAATGATCTTTAATGCAATGTCTTTTTCTTTATAACCATTCCCTGTATTCCCACTGTCGTGCCCGCCATGACCGGCATCTAAAACAACCACGAATGGTTTTTGGGTATCATTATTGAGGGATGTTGCTCGAGCAGATAAGGATACGAGACTTAAAAAACATATAAGAAATACAAAAAGTTTCGTTTTCATAAAGGTATAACGTATGATGGGTAGCGCTATTTTAAAAACTAATGATTAAAAATAATAGCCCAAAAAATATATGTACTTTTGAGCGGTCAAAAACTAAGCCAAAATTACAAAATTCTAGGTTGGTAAACGTGCAGGGTATACGGTATTATTTAAGATTGATCACCTTAGTTTTCGGTATCGGGTTGATGAGCGTTGCTGCTTATGGACAGGACATTCCTCCTAAGAATGAGGTCAATATTCCTGCGGAAACCGAACAAGATACCATAATTCCTCCTTCTGAAACCATCACTATTCCCCAAGACTCTTTGCTCCCTGAAACGAATGAACGTCTGGCAGATAGTGTGCGAACCGATTCTGTGCAACCGCAACAAGAAGAAGTACTTACTGACATCGTAGATTATTACGGGGAAGATTATGTCTATTTAAATCGAAAAGAGAAAAAGATCTATATGTACAATGAGGCGTATGTTATTTATGGTGACATGCGTATTGATGCCGGATTGATCATTTTTGATTACAGTAAAAGCGAAGTGTATGCTAAGGGGATCGACAGTGCCGGTGTGTATTCTCAACTACCGGTGTTTAAACAGGCGACGAATGAAGTGCGTCCAGATTCCATTCGCTTTAACTTTGATACACAGAAAGCATTGGTCTATAATTCGAGAACAGAACAAAACGGATTCCGAGTCATTTCAGAAACGACTAAAAAGGAGAATGACTCTGTCTATTACTTGAGTAAAGTAAAGTTTACAACTTCAGAAAACATTGATGATCCCGAGTATTACTTCTATACGCGAAAGGCAAAGTTCGTCCCGCAGCGAAAGATCGTTACCGGACTTACCAATATGTACATTGCTGATGTACCGACGCCAATCGGACTCCCATTTGCGTATTTTCCACTGACGGAGGATCGCACTTCAGGCTTTATCATTCCTACTATTGGAGACAACAACAACCGTGGGTTCTTTTTCCAAAATGGTGGGTATTATTTTGCTGTCAGTGAATATTTTGATCTAACGCTTTTAGGGGATTATTATACCAATGGAAGTTACGGGCTCCGCGGGGAGTCATCATATGCAGTTCGGTATAAGTTCCGTGGAAATATCAATGTTCGCTATGAGAATTTGATCAATAGCGAGCGCGGCTTCCCGGATTTTAGTCAGACTTCAGTGTACAACATTCGGTGGTCACACCAGCAAGACCCAAAATCGAGTCCGTTATCCCGATTTTCAGCTTCTGTGAATCTAGGGAGTAGTCAGTATTTCACACAGTCGATCAATCAAGTAAACAATGCGAGTTCCTTGGTGAATACGTTGAGTTCTTCAGTTTCCTACAGTAAAACATTTGAAACCCAACCGGAAGTCAATATTCAAGCCGCCGCAACGCACACCCAAAACACCAATACGCAGGCAATCACCATGTCGTTACCAAATGTGACGGCCAATATTTCTCGAATCTTTCCATTTGCACCTAAAACCGGTTCAAAAAAAGGTATTCTCCAGAATATCAACCTTCAATATGATGTTTCGGCACAAAACCGTATTGAAACCACGGATTCTCTATTTTTTAAAAGTGAAATGTTTGACACCGCACAATTAGGGGCACAACACACAATTCCTATTAGTACGAACTTTAAAATTTTAAAATATTTGAGCGCCACTGCAGGAAGTACGTATCAGGAAACTTGGGTGGGCACAACGTTCCCACAGCGCTTCGATCCTGATGCTAATAACGGCGAAGGAGCGGTAGTACGTGATACGGTACGCGGATTTGACAGTTACCGAACGTATAATTTTTCTTCGGGACTTGGAACGACGCTTTATGGTACTTTTAACTTCGGAAAAGGAAAAAAGATTGAAGCCATTCGTCATGTAGTTCGACCCTCTATCAACTATTCTATTTCTCCTGGGTTTGATCAATTTTTTGATGAATATACCATCCCTTCCATTGATCCCGAGGTTGTAGATGAGGTAGTTCAATATTCACGGTTTCAGAACACCCTTTTTGGAGCTCCTAGTCAAGAATATTCAAGCGGGTTAACCTTTGGGATAAGCAATACCTTGGAAGCCAAAGTGCGAAACCCCGATACGACTGCCACAGAACCTAAGAAGATAACCTTGTTAAACAACCTTAATTTCTCTTCCGGGTACGGCTTATCCCGCGATTCTCTAAAATTCGACCCAGTTCGGGTGACGGGTGGTTTGCCTATTGTTGATAGATTAGATCTTAACTTCAATGGAACATTAAATCCGTATGCATTGGATAATAATAATCAGATTATCGATGAATTTAATATCAATAATGGTGGAAGCTTATTTAGATTGACTGGTGGAAATGTCAGCCTCAATTACTCCTTTTCCAGTAAAGACTTTGAACGCGTTACAGATGATGAAGGTGATCGCGACCCCGATCGATTCGATAATGAAACCTTTCGTAATGGTGGTCGACCCGATGATCTTTTTGGAGATGTAGATGATTTTGATGGAAGCTTTGATCGTGATGATCGGGCCACAACAAATAAACTAGGGAGCAGTTGGTATGATTATTCGATCCCGTGGAATATGCGAGTCGCTTATACGTTGACCTATTCTAATAATGCGCGAGAAAACAGAATTTCTTCACAATCGTTGATGTTTAGTTCTAATGTAGAACTCTCACCGCGTTGGAGTGTGGGCTTGTCTTCGGGTTATGATTTCACGAGTAAAGGGGTTACCTTAACCCAGCTTCGCTTTCAAAGAGACTTAGAAAGTTGGCAAATGAGCTTCAATTGGACGCCTATTGGAGCGCGTACCACTTCTTGGTATTTTCTAATTCAGATCAAAGCCAGCATCCTGAAGGATATCAAATACGACAAACGACGAGAACCGGATCGCGGACTCTAATACAGTTAACACCTATGAAAAAAATCATCACCACTCCCAATGCCCCAGCCCCTATTGGCCCCTACAGTCAGGCCGTTTTAAAAAATGGTTTTTTATATACCTCCGGGCAAATTGCGTTGCATCCTGAGACAGGAGAATTAGAAACCGAAGACATCCAAAAGGAAACCCATCGGGTAATGAAAAATCTACAAGCTGTGCTTACGGCAGCCAATATGGACTTCGAAGATGTGATCAAAACCTCCATCTTTGTGAGTGATATGGGTAATTTTGCAGCTATTAATGAGGTGTATGCTTCTTATTTTGGTTCCGAAGAAACTGCCCCTGCCCGCGAAACAGTGGAAGTAGCTAATCTACCAAAATATGTCAATGTAGAGATCTCCATGATCGCAGCAAAGTAAAAGCTTACTCGTTCTCTTCTAGTTTACCTTGCGAATTGCTTTCCGGAAAAGTATCCGGAATTTCATTGTCATCCGGCACCACAGGAGTTAATTCTGATTCTAAAGTAAGTTCTTTGTTGAACAACTTGCGAATCAATTCCCGGAAGGTATCAAAATCTACAGAATACGAAGCTCCTACCCCTTGCTCGAAGATTTGATCTTCCCCAATAAATTGAATATCAGCTTGGCGATTAAAGAAATTGAGTCGGAGGCTTCCATCTTCGTTCAACAACCATTGCACTTCGATATCACCTGCCACTGTGGATTCATTCACCCCTCCTACCGGCACGCCCACAGTTCCATTAATGAGTACACGTTCGCTGATGTTGGTCGAGAATTGCACGCCTAACTGATCTGCAGTCTCTTGATTCACGGTACGCGTTGCAGGTTGGTAGTACGGCAATACTTTGAATTTAGAATCACTATCCGCAAAGATGTCTGCTACAATCGCGTTGACACGCTCTGCCAAGGTTCCGGCGATGGAGTTCTGTACGGCGGCAGCATCGCTTTGGAAGGATCCTGTAGACACCAAGAACAAGGCTTGGGTTTGACGTTGTTCTCTATTCTGAAGCTTGTATTCTAATTCTGATCGAACAATGGAGCTCGCTTCCGGAAATTCGATCTGGAACGCCAGGTCAGGCTGAATAATTTGTCCGTTTAGATCAACGATCACCTCCACCGGGATTTTTCGGTTGATTCCCGGGTTGTCAAGCAATACAGATGGGTTTGCGGTGGTCTTGTATTTCGCACTTAGATCCAATCGACCGCGTATGGGGTCGCCTTCCCAAACGATAAATCCACCGGGCACTACTTCAAATTCTTTTTGAATAATTCCGCTGTAGCGGAAATCATAATTACCTTCAATTACGGTGAACTCACCCCACATCTGGAACTTTCCGTTGGTATTAATTCGAATTAACAGCGTTCCGGCTCCTTTCCCTTTTAAGGTGGAGTTATTCACTTTGTCCACCACGACCTCTACTTCGGCTTCATCGGTAATATCGAGATCAAAATTTAAGGATAAGCCTTTCACTTCCTCCTGAAAGATCGTTTCTCCACGAATTCGCGCTTCTTTTTCTTCCGGAGATAAAAATCGAATGAAGGAATCATCTCCAATAGCTTCCGTATCATCTAACGGAATTTTAAAGGTGGTCCCACTTTCGGTGGTAGCCAACACATCTATCGCCAAATCATCTACAGGTCCGGTGATGTCTGCAGCTCCACTGATAAAGGCCGTACCGTAATACAAGGCATCTTCATCGGGAGGCGTGTCTAAGACCAACAATCGATTGGTGGTTATATTCATATCGAGCTCCCAATCGCCAAAATTGCTGTGGGTGGCACTTCCTGAGAGCGTTCCTACAGTATTATACTTGGTATCGGTGATATTGGTGGGTCGAATTTCTAAGGCATTCTTAGAAATGAAAACAGGGGTATTATTGTTGATGTCAAAATCTACATTCAGATAGGGAATGGTCAATCCGCTGTTCGCTAGATCAATGCGTCCATCAATATTAGGCGATTTATAATTTCCGGTGACGCGTGCATTTCCCGTGGCAAAACCTCGTATGTTCGTGATTACTTCGCCACCAAACGGACTAAATGCTTGCAAATTGAAAGCATCCAAGGCTATGGTTAGGTCGATCTGAGGATTTTGAGGTGCTACGTCAACAGTACCCACAGCACTCAGTGGTTTTTTTCCATTGTCTAGCAATGAAATATCAATCGCATAGCGGGTCAGGTCTTCATTTCCTTCAATGGTAAGATCTAGATCTCCAAAAGGAATGTCGTTGATGATTACATTGTCTATAACTACTGAGGAATTGGGGTAATAAGCACCGTTTTGTTCTAAGAACTGTAAGGTTCCATTGACGTTTCCACGGAGATCAAGACTGTCCACAGCCGGCGTGATTTTCCCGATATCTACATTATTAAACCGTGCTTTGATGTTCTTATAGTCGGTGTCGCGAATTTCTCCTGCCAATTGTATGGATTCATTCATATGACTGATCACCAGTGAATCAATACGCACATTGCTAAAGTTATCATCAAACACCACTTTATTCAGATCGTTATTCTCTTCGTTGATATACCAAACATTTTCTTTAAAGGTTACATCCGATTTACGAACCCCTACTACCGATTTTCCTGCCGGATTGATGGTGTGATATAAGCTGAGATTGAAAATATCATCACCTTCGGTTCCGCCCCGAAATTCGCTTCGCACGTATAGCGTATCATTAAGTGTCTTATTGATGACGTTGAAATCTTTGGCGCCGTAAAAGCCCGCATCGATAGAATCAATAGAGATGTAGGCGTTGTAAAGCGGATTGTCATTATCCACCTGAATGTTCACCTTTTCTAGGTAATTGTCATAAACGGTGATTTCAGGTGATTTGAAGTTCATAATGAATTCCGATTCATCGGAAGCTACCGACCCTTGGACGCGCGTGTTTTCCCCTAATTGTAATTGCGGCACAAATACTTCAACGATCTTATTGTACACCTCAAATTCATAATTGAGATATTGATCTACGGTAACCTCGTTGGGAATGTAGTTGGCGTAAATACTTCCTATTCCGTTGCGGAACAAATTCGGAATATCCTCAATTAAAAACTGTCCGGTGATCTTTCCGTCAATAATATCCGGAGAAATAATTTCTATGGTACGTTCGGGGCCTTCAAAACTGGAAATAACCAGGAAATCATCAAAATAGTAATCCTCCTTTTCGTTTTGATAGAACGTCTGCACAAATTCAATGGTCCCTGAAGCGTCATTGATAGTGGTTCCGTCCATATCCATAATAACCCGTCCTGCGAATACCGAAACACTGTCTCGCGTAAAAAGATTCAATTTGTTCAATTCGGCATACTCCACATCCGCTTCGAAGTCGTATTGATTAAATTCTTTAGAAACATCCACAAGTCCGTCAAAGCTCAATTTAACATTAGGGTCATCAATGCTTAGCGATCCATTAAAAACCGGGTTTCGTAGCGTTCCCGAAAGGGTGATGTTTTTATAAGTGTATTCTTCAAAGGTAATGGCTGAAATAGTCCCGGAAACTCTGGTGTTCAAGGTGTTTTGTGAAAAACCTCGTCCGTTAACTTCCACGTTGGCGGTGATGGTTCCTAAAGAAGAAGTTTTGGCCAAGGTGCCAAGGTTGAGTTTTTCCAATTTGATCTTTCCGTCGTAGAAAGCGTTATCCACATCGTTGAAATTTCCAATGGTCACGTCTAGATCAGCATTTCCAATACCGCTGTTGAACACGCTGGTGGTCGTGAGTTCATCTCCGTTTAATACGGTATTTCCTTGCAGGGTCATGGTGTTAAAATCCTTCAGTAAATCAGGTAGCGATGTTCCTAAGACGCGCGGCATAAGTCGGCGTAAATCATAGTAATTCGCTCTTAAATAGTGATTTCTTGCATCAATTCTAATGTCTTTCTCTTCGGAAATAAGGTTCTGAAATCGAAATGCGCCAGACATTCGTGTATTTCCATAGGCTACGGCACCTTCCGTAAATCGGAAATCGTTGAGTGTTCCTTGTAGCAGTCCATCTAAATAAATTGTTTGATCCGGGCCAAATTCATCGTAAAATGCATTGATGTCGCTGGTGCCTACTTCGGTATCATCAAAAGTGGCAGTAATAGTGACATTGTTTTGGAAATCGGCCATGCCGTTTTCAGCATAATCCAGCAGGATATTTCCTTTAATGATAGAATGGCTTGTTTTGAGAAAAAGTTCGTCTAAGACCATTTTTTCCAAGCTATAGGAAAACTTTGATCGAAGTTCTTCAATGACAAATCCACGCTGTGCGATCATGGACAGATCAAGAATATTCACGTCGATATTCGGACCTGTAATTTTAAAATCATCGGCGGTGATATTTACTTGATCAAGATTGAAAATTTCCGGGGTTTCCAGGTTTTGATCGGTAATTCGAACCTTACTATCTGTGAGCGTAACGTCGTTGCTGAAAAGAGAAAACGGATTTTCAGACGGCGGTTCGCCCGTATTGAACTTTTCAGAAAAAATATAAAGATTATCCTCTTCTTCCCCTTGATAGGTAGTTACATAGAGTTTGGCTTGTTCCAGATCAATATTTCCGAAGCCAAGATCCCCTCGAATCAAATTTTGAAAGCTCAGGATATTCGTTTGGAGACGCTTTGCATAGATCAACGTGTCTTGATGGTGATCTGCAATATACACTTCGCGTACATCAACTTCCCCTTTCCAGTTCAAGCCCAATCGATGAATATTGATGTCGGTGCCGTAGGTTTCGTTAAGATCATCCGTCACTTTTTTCGCAACATACGTTTGCACCGCCGGAATAGAAAAAACGATAATGATCAAAATAAGGAGGATCACTATCGCTAAAAAGGTGCGAACGATTATTTTACGAAGTTTTTTGATACGCTTTTAAAGTTTTAATTTTGAAACCAATTATCGTGCCTAGGTCTTATGTCTCATAACAACAGCTATATTTTAGGAATTGAATCCTCTTGCGATGACACGGGAGCCGCTGTAATTGCTAACGGTCGAGTGCTTTCTAATGTTGTGGCAACACAAGAAATTCATCGTGAATACGGAGGAGTGGTCCCCGAACTAGCCTCGCGTGCGCATCAACAAAACATCGTTCCCGTAGTGCACCAGGCATTGCGTAGGGCAAATATCGACAAAAATCAATTAAGTGCCATAGCTTTTACAAGGGGTCCCGGACTCATGGGATCCTTGCTGGTAGGAACTTCATTTGCAAAGTCATTAGCGATGGGATTAAACATTCCTCTCATTGAAGTAAACCATATGCAAGCGCACATTTTGGCACACTTTATCAAAGCAGAAGAACAAACAACGCCTCGTTTTCCATTCCTGGCCATGACCATTAGCGGCGGACATACGCAGATTGTGAAAGTGACCGGTTATTTTGATATGGAGGTCATAGGCGAAACACTGGATGATGCCGTAGGCGAAGCCTTTGACAAGTCTGCGAAAATACTGGGCCTCCCCTATCCCGGAGGGCCCTTATTAGATAAGTATGCCCAACAAGGAGATCCGAAACGATTTGTGTTTCCAAAGCCAAAAGTGTCCCCCTTGGATTTCAGCTTTAGCGGATTAAAGACAGCCGTTCTTTATTTTATTGAAAAAGAAACGAGAAAGGATCCTGATTTTGTTCAGAAGAACCTACATGACATTTGCGCGAGTATTCAGTTTACGATTGTTGATTATCTCATGGATAAATTAAAGAATGCCGTAGCAGAAACCGGAATAACCGAAGTTGCCATCGGTGGAGGTGTTTCTGCCAATAGTGGGGTTCGAAATGCCTTGAAAGCTGCGGAAGCCGATTATGGATGGACGACCCACATTCCGAAGTTTGAATATTGTACCGATAATGCCGGAATGATCGCCATGGTGGGACAATTAAAATTTGAAAACAAAGATTTTACCACCTCAGATATTGTTGCGAAAGCTAGAATGAAATTTTAATATCGACTATGCAGCTCTTTTATCATCCTGATTTATTGGTTTCTGATACTGATGTTTCCTTCGGAAAAGAAGAAAGTAGGCATCTCTTCAAAGTATTGCGGAAAAAACGGGGGGACGAAATTCATATAACGAATGGTAACGGACTTCTAGTTACGGCAGAATTAAACGAGGTATCACCGAAACAATGTTACGGGCAGATTCTCACTTCCGAAGAACAGTCGCCACTACCCTATTCACTTCATATGGCCGTTGCTCCAACAAAGTTGAATGATCGATTTGAATGGTTCTTAGAGAAGGCAACAGAGATCGGAATTACAGAAATTACTCCAATTTACTGCGAGCATAGCGAAAGGAAGACGATTAAACCAGAACGCTACGAAAAAATCTTGCTAAGCGCGATGAAGCAATCCTTGCGCACTTTTTTGCCGAAGCTCAATGAGGCGGTATCTTTTTCAACATTTCTTCAGCAACAGAAGCATAGCGAATGCAAGCGATTTTTGGCGCATTGCGAACCGGGAACCAAGCATCTTTTAAAAACCTTGGTACAACCTAACGATTCGGTAGTAATTGCCATCGGACCCGAAGGTGATTTTTCTTCCGAAGAAATTGCAATGGCTGCTCAAGAGAATTTTCAATTTATTGATCTGGGAACGTATCGTTTGCGTACAGAAACAGCCGCTATTGCAGCCTGCCATAGTGTGGCGATGATCAACCAGTAGCGACTACTTCAAGGACTTTTTTTTTAAGTTGTTTCCGATATTGTGAAGGCGTCATATCGTTCATTTTTTTAAAAGATTTATTGAACGTTGCCTTGTTGTTATACCCTACCGCATAAGCGATGTCGATAATATTTTTATCTCCTGCGACATCCTCTTCGAATTGTTTCATGGCATCTTCAATGCGGTATTGATTGATCAGTTCGAAAAAGTTCAGGTCAAAATGTTCATTAATGATCTGGGAAGCGCTATGGCGGGTGGTGCCTAACCGATCAGCTAATGAATTTAAACTGAGTTCATTGTCTCTGTAAATCCTTTCACGCTCTAACAGATCAATTAATGCTTCTTTCAATTCGATGGAATAGGATGTGGTTAGCCCAGAATTCTTATATTTTAAAAACGAAGCTTCTAATTGATACCCTAATAAGGTTTTCGGGTTGGTGAAGGCTACATAGGCCGCGTATACTACAAAAGAAGAAAGCGTGATAAGCTGCAGGTGGAACATGATGCTCGGAGAACTATAATTTACCAACAAGAGCATGTATACCGAATAGAGCATGGTGAAGCATACCATAAACATGACGATATTTCGTTGCCAAAGGAAAATTGGGCGGTACTCGGGGTTTTCAATTTTGTTTTTGTGCTTCAGAAATAACAATACGGTAAAAAATACATATGTGATCAAAGAGATCATTTTTCCGAAAGAAATTTCTAGTCCATACTGTCGATCAGGATAAATTCCTACACCGAGCATAATTTTTAATTTTTCTTCCGCAGGAAGGAGATATATAGGAATGAAATATATAAGTAATAGTAGGGTTGGAAGAAGATGTACTAAATCCCTCCAACGAAACGAATAGCCTGTTTTGATACGCTTAAAATAGAAATAAAATAAGGGTCCATATAAAAAAGCGAATACCGTTGACATGGAGTACGTGTGAGGTGCATATAGGTTGTAATTCATGTAATGTAATCCTACATGAATGATAAAGAAAGAGTGTATAAAGATGAGTGAACTTAATAAAATGTTCGATACACGATCTATTTTCCGCTGAAACGAAAAGAGCATCACGATGAAGAAGCCAATGAGTCCGGCATAGATGTAGAGACTAGGTCCCCAAGAAAGGTTCGTTTGATAGGTTTTGTTGATAGAAGTAAACGGGGGAATATCTCTAACCGAATTAAACGCACCATTTTGAATGGCAGCGATGTCAAGAGACTCCTTAATATAAGCATCCAAGTAATATGCTGCCGTGGTTGCATCCTCTTGTTGCGCAGCTTCTATAGCTTTGGCTCGAAGTTCGGCGCTTGTAGTTTCATTTTGTGCTGACGCTACATGTACAAGTCCGATTAAAAAGACAATTAATATTAAATAGTAATTAGATTTCAAGAGGTTGGTTCTTTCCTCTAAATGTACGATACCTCCCAGTAAAAAGAAAGCGGATAGGTCCGTCCCGATAAAAATTTACTTTACTATTTTTTATGCTTACGCTTGAGAATAAAGGTTGCACGCCAAAAGAAGTAAGTGTAATTACTTAAATTTCAGTAACTTATCACAATACGATTTGATGAGCCGCATGAATGATCATCTTAGGATCCTGCACATACCCGGTAAGTACCCAATTTGAAGTATGTTGATATTTTTTGGGAATCTGAATCGTAAATTCCCCTTTTCGTGAGTTTGGTTTAAGGTCTTTTTGAACGAACACGATGTTTGAATTCGTAAGTTTTTCTCCTCGATTCTCCCCACGTTTTACCGCTGTAGTTTGTTGATCTAACGCCACCGAAAAATGCAGCGTCCGATCTTGTAAAGGTCCTTCGATAGTATATTGAAATGTCACCGCGTCATTCCCGCTGTCTTTAGATTGTATGCGGAGTCCATTGGAAGAAGACGTTTGTAGCTGTTTGTTTATGGCATCATAAAGCGCTTGTTTTCGTGAACCAACATAATATTCTTTTCCATTGATAATAGCTTGAGGAGTGTATACCCTACGGTTTCCGAATGCAGTATTGTATTGGTATTGTAATTCAGAAAACATTGCATCACTGTAGGGATCCTTCCAACCCAATCGGTTCCAATAATCCACGTGATATGATAATGTGACTACGTTTTCATTATTAAAATCTTCCTTGATTTGTGAAAGTAATACATCTGCAGGCGGACAACTACTACATCCCTGAGAAGTAAATAACTGAACCACAGCTACTGGGGAGTTTTCAAGATCTGCATCATACACTGCTGTTTTTTTATCCGTGTGCACACTTGTGGCAAGAAGTGAAATAATCAAAAGAAATGAATGGATCATTGAGTCATGTTTACAAATTTTTGTCGGAATGTTAGGAAAAGCTTACAAAAACGATATTTATGTTATAATATCGTTAAAGAGTATGTTTTTTTGGATTAAATGCATTTTTGTACTACATTGCCGCTGTATCCCCAATGCAACCTAACAAAGAAATATGCTTTTATCCTCAGGTCCGTACACCTTTCAACCTACCAAGCTCAAAGAACAAAAAGGCATTTCCGATGCAGAGATGGATACCTTAGTAAATCGTCTTCTAAATCACAAGGCAGAACAATCTACCATTGACCTTAAAAATGATTGGGATCATTTTACCAAAGGACTTCATATTAGAATGACTAATAAAATATTCTAGTCGGTTCTTTCTTCGAAGATTCGTATTTTTGAGGATGCGGAATTTCATTTTTATCCTACTATTTTCTTTCACTACCACGCTTACGGCACAGCAGATCGCTGTGCTTCAATATGGTGGCGGAGGAGATTGGTATAGTAATCCAACAGCACTTCCAAACCTTGCAACGTTTTGCAATCAAGAAATTAACACCGCGATAGACGCTACGGTAGCTTCAGTAACGCCTTCTAGCGTTGACCTTTTTGATTATCCCTATGTGCACATGACGGGCCACGGAAATGTGTTTTTTTCTTCTGAAGATGTAGAAAATATGCGTAACTATTTATTAAGCGGTGGTTTTCTTCATATTGATGATAATTACGGCATGGATACCTACGTGCGCAAAGAGATTGATAAATTGTTTCCAGATCAAGAACTAATTGAACTTCCGGGGAATCATGCCATATTTTCGTATGCTTTCCCCTTCCCTAACGGTCTACCAAAAATCCATGAACACGATAATCAACGTCCGCAAGCATTTGGGATTACTATAGAAGGTCGGTTAGTGCTGCTCTACACGTTTGAAAGTGATTTAGGCGATGGTTGGGAAAGTCCTGAAATCCACAACGACCCTCCTGAAGTACGCAGAAAAGCATTGCAAATGGGCGCCAATATCATCAAATACGCTTTCGAATATTAATGAAATGGCACGACAAACCACGCATGACGAAGTGCCGTTTTCAGTGCGATCTTCGGGGATCCATCTCCTTTGTGATGGCGTGAAATCTCCTGCCAATGTTGGAGGGCTCTTCCGTTTGGCCGAAGCCTTCGGTGTTTGTCATTTATATTTTTGCGATGCGCAAATCAATTTTAATTCAGAACGCCTTAAGCGCACAGCACGCGGTACGATGGGGACGGTCCCTTATTCTTCTGAAGTAGCCTCTTTAGAAATTATAAATTCTTTTAAAGAAAAAGCTACTCCGATTTATGCTTTGGAAATCACTACCACAAGCATTCCTTTACAGCAATTACCGGTTTTAGATCATCAGGAAGTAGTTTTGATCGTAGGAAACGAGCAACATGGCGTTTCCAAACCTGTATTGTCACTTGTGGATAACTGTTTCCATATTAATATGTTAGGCGCCAATAGTAGCATGAATGTCACTCAGGCAGCGGCGATCGCCCTCTATGCCTTAACAAAAGATTTGTAATTCGCAGTACAGATTTAGGTATCTTTAGACTGTGAATGCAAAAGCCATAACATTCGGAATCCTTAAAGCCATTGGCATCTTGCTAGGGGGAGTGATCCTTATTTGGTTGCTTATCAAGATCAAAGCACTTATTCTTTATATTGGGATTGCGTCCTTTATCGCCTTATTGTGTCGCCCCATGGTACTTTTCTTACAGGAAAAATTGAAATTCCACCGTACCCTTTCTTCACTAACGACCTTATTGGTGGTGATGTTAGCGATCGTCGGACTTCTATACATTTTTGTTCCTATCATTGTGCAGCAAAGCAAGAATATTTCAGAAATTGATTTTCGACTTGTCAAAAAAGACTTGAATGAATTAAATATTCAAGCCAGTGATTATTTAGGGGTGCAACAACTAGATATTGTAGAAGCCATAAAGGATACGAGTTATGTGCAAAATTTCAATTTAGAAATCATCCCTAGTTTTATCGATATTTTCTTCGGAAACTTAGGCGGCTTTGTGATCGGTTTACTCTCGGTATTATTTATTTCCTTTTTTCTTCTGAAAGATGATGAGATTGTAACCAATGCGGTGACTATTTTCGCCAAACCCGGAAAGGAAATACGATTCTTACGCGTGTTAGACAAGGTAAAAGAACTCCTTTCGCGCTATTTTATGGGGTTGTTATTACAAATAATGATTCTAACACTATTCTATACGGTGCTCCTCCTCTATTTGGACATTAGTAACTCGTTAGCTATCGCTATTATCTGCGCGTTTCTGAACATTGTACCCTATTTGGGACCCCTTTTGGGAAGCGTTGTGATGGTGTTAGTAGTGATCTCTAATAACCTTGGCGCCGATTTTTCGACAGAGTTGCTTCCGTTGTTGATAATTACATTAGTAGGGTATTCCATCGCTCAGCTATTTGATAATCTTATTTGTCAGCCTGTTATCTTCGGAAAAAGTGTACGTTCCCATCCCCTTGAGATTTTTATAGTCATCTTGATGGGAGGCTTTGTCTTCGGAATCGCAGGAATGATTCTTGCCGTACCGGTGTACACAACACTTAAGGTGATTTCAAAGGAATTTCTTTCCGAATATAAAATTGTGAAACATCTCACTAAGAATTTATAATGTCGGCATTTTCAAAGGCATTACTACGAGATGAAGTTCAAGATTATATCCATCAATTTGAAGGTGATTCCAGCGCCTTGGCCTTTGCGGGAAGTCCGTTCCCAGACATTACAATACAAGAATTGCTGCAACAAATAGAAGGAAGGAAACGCATTGAAACAAAATTACCGAGTTGGTATAATTCTAAAGGAATTATCTACCCTCCCCGAGTTCATCTGGAGCAAACCTCTTCTGAGGTAACGGCAAACTATAAAGCTGCCTTGATGAAAGAAAACACCATTATCGATATCACGGCAGGTTGGGGTGTTGATAGTTTCTGTTTTTCAAAATCAAGCCTGGAAACCACCAGTTTTGAGATCAACGCTAGGCTTGCTGAAATTTCTAAGCATAATGCTACCGTTCTCAATGCTGCTAATTTACAAGTAAAGCAGGGCAACGGACTCGAAGAGATAGCCTCCTTAGACGTGGATGTTATCTATGTTGACCCATCAAGACGGCACGACCGTAAAGGGAAAGTGTTCTTTTTGGAAGATTGCGAACCCAATGTTCCCGAGCATCTTGACTATTTACTAAAACGATGTGACACATTGTGGGTAAAGACTTCCCCTATGTTAGATTTGAATGTAGGCATTGAATCGCTAAAAAAGGTAACAGAAATTCACGTGGTTGCCGTTAAGAATGAGGTTAAAGAAGTATTGTGGAAAATTGAAAATACAAAAAATGATCTTCTTCAAGTAGTTTCCATAAACCTGCTATCATCGTATAGCACTCCGTTTAAATTCCTTTGGAATACGGAAAGTACATCTCGTTATTCTACTCCCATGGAATATCTGTATGAGCCCAATGCAGCCTTGATGAAATCTGGGGCCCATCGTTATCTATCGGAAGCTTTTGATCTTTTCAAATTGGCAGCAAACACGCACTTGTTCACAGGAGCAGAGCTGATTGATTTCCCCGGCAGAACGTTCAAAATTATTGAGCAGTTTCCTTATTCCAAAAAAGCTATGCGAAGTCTCAACAATCTTAAAAAAGCCAACATCACTACTCGTAATTTCCCTGAATCTGTGGTCACCATTCGTAAAAAATGGAAACTGAAAGAAGGAGGTGCTACTTATTTGTTCTTTACTACCTTAGCAGACGGGGAGCGTACCGTTATTGTATGTGATAAAATTTCATAGTAGCTACTGCAATAATGTCTGACTAAAAATGGAGTTATTTGTTTGTTTGTATTCGAACAAAAAGTTACATTTGCATCCGCGTTTAAAAACGTACGATCTTATATAGATAAGGAGAGGTGCCAGAGTGGTAATGGAGCAGATTGCTAATCTGTCAACGCGTAAGCGTTGCCGGGGTTCGAATCCCCGTCTCTCCGCCATTGTTTTTATTTCAAAATAACTTGTGATTCGCTTGTTTTTTGAATATTGAAAACAGATATTTGCAGCCGCATTTGGAAAAGCAATATCGCGGGGTGTAGCGTAGCCCGGTTATCGCGCCTGCTTTGGGAGCAGGAGGTCGCAGGTTCGAATCCTGCCACCCCGACAAAAAACCGGACCTTTGGTTCGGTTTTTTTATTTTTGAAAAGTACCTCTTGCATTTCATGCGAAACGTTCGGATGACTTTAACATGAATCGCAACGTATATCATGGATTACTCAGCTGGATTAGCGCATCCCGC
>DFVG01000034.1:523-18494 GCA_002379985.1 Flavobacteriaceae bacterium UBA4166 | reverse complement strand
TCCGGTTACAGGATCTACTTCTAAGGTAATGTCCATACAAACCGCCACAGGCGCTTCGTTATCGGTTACTGTTACCGTAAACTGGCACGTAGCCGTATCACCTTCATCATCGGTTGCTGTAAATTCTACAATAGTATCTCCCGTTGGGAACATAGAACCACTAGTTGGGCCCATGGTCTGTGTAACGGTTACCGTTCCTCCATCAGGATCGATGGCAACTGCATCTGCAAAGTTTACTACTGCATTACAAACACCAGGATCGGTGTCGGCCATGATGTCGGCAGGACAAGAGATGATTGGAGGCATTCCAACAGCACCTGCAGCCCAGTTTAGGCTATTTACCATAAGGGCAACACCATCGGTGCTAGCATCCCAGAAATCAGCTCTTCCGGTATCTGATGACGGTGTATAAAAGTTTAGATAAACCATTCGAGCCGTTCCGGAGGCTCCGTAATTTTCAGCAATGATTGCCAATGGGGTACCATCGCCATAGTCAGCCAACAAAGTGGCACCTGGACGCACCGTTCCAGTCGCCAAGTAACCCGAGCCTGAAACAAAGTTACTAAAAGTGGTAACCCCCTGCATAACAGGATGTCCTGCGTCATAAATGGTTCCAAGAGATTGCGAACCACTAGCGAAATTGGCATCTGGCAATAATCCATAGTCAATGCTAAAGTTTCCTACATTTGAATTAACTGCAAACATCATATTCACAACATGTCCACCAGCATCCACATACTGACCAACCACATTTCCTAATCCTACAGGGTCAAGTGCAGCCCCATCGGTAGAAAGTATAACAACATCATACATTTGTAACATTGCTAAGGTTGGAGTAGCTGCATCTATGTCAAAAAGGTCTACGGTAGGAATACCAGCAGCAGTAAGTTTGTTCACCACATCTGCTTCCCAAGTAGGGTCTGGAGACCCTTCTAAAAACAGCACATTGTTGGCCATCCGAGACGTTCTGTTCGCAAGGCCTTCCAACTGGGAAAGATCAGACTTAACTGGGGTAGGACCCACATCATTATTTGATGAAGTCCCATTAAGTTGTTGTGCATGCACCCCAAAGGAAAGAACAAAACACAATAACAGAAAAGTAATTTTCTTCATAATTGAATATTTAAAATAGAATAGTTAATAAGCGACGAAAATACCAAAAAAAACCGATAGCACAATTTTTTTAGTTCAAATCTGGCAGACACTTGACTTTGCCATAGATATTTACACTTCACGACTAACGGTATCTAAAGTTTTTTATATTTGTGTTTCAACTAATGTACGCACCTTATGTTTCGATTTCTTCTACCCTGTATTTTAGGCCTTCTCTTGGCTTCTTGTTCCTCTGAAACCAAGACCCAATCACGCGATGGAGCGCTCACCGATGGCGCCTCCAAACGCTTCACGAAAATTGGCACGGATCAATCAAATATTTCCTTCAAAAATATGATCCGTGAAGACCTGGAATTCAACTTCCTGAACTACCCCTACCTTTATACCGGAGCCGGCGTTGCGGTGGGCGATATTGATAACGACGGACTTCAAGACATTTACCTGACCGCCAATTTTGGACCGAACAAATTGTATAAGAACAAAGGAAATTTTGAGTTCGAAGATATTACGTCCGCCTCTAAAACAGAAGATTATCAAGGGTTCAAAACAGGTGTGACCATGCTAGACGTCAACAACGACGGTTGGTTAGACATCTACGTAAGCAAAGCAGGGTCTTTGGATAGCGATGACGGACGCCGTAACAAACTATTTGTCAATCAACAAGATGGGACGTTCAAAGAAGAAGCGAAACAATGGGGTATTGATGATCCCGGATATACCACCCAAGTATATCCTTTAGACTATGACAAAGATGGCGACCTAGACCTGTACGTATTGAATTATCGCTACGATTTCAAAAATAATTCAAGAATTAGTGGTGAAATTCAACGGCAAATAGAGGAAGTTACCAGTGACCAACTTTATCGCAATGACGGTACTCGATTTACGAAAGTGACCGCAGAAGCCGGGCTCTACAACAAGGCTTGGGGACTTGCAGCAGCAGTTGGCGATTTTAATAATGATGGCTGGGATGATATTTATGTCTCTAATGACTATCTGGAACCAGACCAAATGTACATCAACCAGCAAGACGGAACGTTCAAGAACGAAATTAATAATAGAATGAATCACATCTCCTTTAATAGTATGGGAAGTGATTATGCCGATCTAGACAACAACTTACATCCCGACCTCATCACCGTAGATATGCTCGCTGAAAATTACGCCCGAAGCAAGGAAAATATGGCGTCCATGAGTACCGAGAATTTTATGAGCATGGTACAGGTAGGTTACCATCATGCGTATATGGCCAATATGCTTCATTACAATAAAGGAAATGGAAAATACCAAGAAACCGGTCAATTGAGCGGAGTCGTAAAGACCGACTGGAGTTGGGCACCTTTATTAGCAGATTTTGATAACGACGGACTCAAAGACATCTTCATTAGCAATGGTGTTTATAAAGATTATAACAATCAGGATTTTAGGAATGAACTTAAAGCTCGAAATGCGCGCGGTGAATCGATGACCTTGGAGGCTGTTCTTGATTTAATGCCTTCACAGAAACTTGACAATTACATCTATAAAAATAACGGAGACCTCACCTTCTCTAAAGTGATCGACGAATGGGGACTCAACGATCCCAACTTCTCCAACGGAGCAGCGTATGCTGATTTTGACAACGACGGCGACCTAGATCTCATCGTTAATAATGTCAACGATAATATTGGCTTGTACAAAAACAATTCTAACCAACATTATGTTCAATTCGATTTTAAAGGCCCTGAAAATAATCGCTTAGGAATTGGTGCGTCCGTTTATGTGAAACAATCAGCGCAAACACAATATCAGAAACTTTACATCACACGCGGTTTTCAATCTTCTGTTCCTCAAATCTTGCATTTCGGGTTAGGAGATTCACCGGAAATGGAAGAAGTACTCATAGAATGGCCTGATGGAAAAGTATCTACTTTAACCAATGTTTCCGGAAACCAACGGATCACCGTTGATTACGCTTCCGCGGAAAATAATAACCTAGCGCTTCGAAAGTACAAAGGACTCAAACAATCGCAAGATGTAGCGCAACTGGGAGTGGATTATCAACATCAAGAAAACGATTTTAATGATTTTAGCTTACAGCTTTTAATTCCGCAGAAACAATCCACAAAAGGCACCGGGGTTGCAAAGGCCGACGTGAATGGAGATGGCTTAGAAGATTTCTTCGTAGGAAATGCAGCCGGTGCTCCTGCAGCCTTGTACACACAACAAGCGAATGGAACATTCCGTAAAACCAATACTGCGCTGTGGCAAAAAGAGGCCGGATTTGAAGATGCGAATGCACTGTTCTTTGATGCTGATGGTGATGGCGACAACGATCTATATGTGGTTAGTGCCGGATACGAATTAAAAGAAGACAGCTCTCTATTGCAAGATCGATTGTATCTTAATGATGGAAAAGGAAATTTTTCAACGGCCACACAACGACTTCCAAAAATGCTCGTATCCGGGAAAAGTATTTCAGCCGGAGATTATGACGGTGACGGGGACCTTGATCTGTTTGTAGGCGGAAATGTGGTTCCTGCTAAATATCCACTATCGCCACGTTCGTATCTATTGCGAAATGACAATGGTAACTTTACCGATGCGACACCTCAAAATAATGCCCTATCGGAGGCCGGAATGGTTTCTGAAGCCATCTTTACAGATTACGACAACGATGGGGATCTCGATATTCTTACCGTGGGCGAATGGATGGCTCCTACCCTCTATACTAACAATAACGGAAGCTTTGCTCCTGCTCAAAATATCAAGGGATTAGAAAAGACAGAAGGCTGGTGGTTTAGTGTAACCGCAGCTGATTTTGACGGTGACGGTGACGAAGACTACGTCTTAGGAAATATTGGAAAGAACAACAAATTTCAACCCAAAAAGGAAAAACCAATCTATATCTACGGAAAGGATTTTGACAATAATGGTAGCTTCGATGTAGCGTTAAGTAAGATCAACGAAGGACGCATGGTGCCGGTTCGCGGAAAAGAATGTAGCAGCGAACAAAACCCTTACTTGTTAGAAAAAATTGAGACCTATAAAGAATTTGCCAGTTTGGAGATGAAGGACATTTATGGTGAAGATAAGCTAAAGGATGCCTTTCAATTGATGGCGCACATGTTTGAGACCATTTATGTAGAGAATCAAGGCAATGGGACCTTCAAAACCAAAAAACTACCCAATCAAGTACAAACAGGACCTACTCTAGCACTTCTTCCGGGAGATTTCAACAACGATGGGAATATGGATATTATGGGCGTAGGTGCAATCTATGATGCCGAAGTAGAGACCATCCGATATGACAGTAACTACGGCTATGTATTATTAGGTAATGGAGCCGGTAATTTTGAATATAGCAACGAATACGATCCATTCATTGATCGCGATGCGAAAGATATGGAGCGTATTACCATCAATGGAAGAGAACATTATATAGTAGTGAGCAATAACGCGCCTCTTGAAGTGTTCACCTTCACTCCGAAGCCATAGTTAACGGTACTTTAGGGTTGCTTTAATACAATTTAACGTTGTTCTTCTGTATCTTGTTGTCAATCAAAATTAAGTATTATGGCAAAGAAGTTTGAACGGAAGAAGGAACAGAAAAATCCGACGAATCCCACGGGAAATACAAATCAGAAGACCAATAAATTCGATATCGATGAAAAAACGATAAAGAAGCAACAGAACAAGAAATAGATGGGAAAAGGAGATAAAAAGACAAAACGTGGAAAAATCCACAATGGATCATACGGAAAACTCCGCCCCCGTAAAAAACGTATGAACTTAAAACACAAAATGACAAAAAGCGTTGAAAAAGAAAAATAATGCTACAGGAAGTGATTTCTGTATTGTAACACCCTAAAATCAACTGTATTGATTTTAGGGTGTTCTTTTTTTAGGCGTTTGTAAGCGCTCATGCTCCCCACAGCTCTATTGGCAGCCCCCGAAGGCGCCGTAAGAGAAACTGTTCTAATGAGCCGATCACTTTTTGGGAGTCGGAATTCATGAATTCTCGGTACTTCTGAATCGATTAAAGCGAGCTTGACATTGTATTGTTTCAAATGCCTTCGGAAGAAATACTCGGGACCGTTTTTACTATTCCCACCCGTAAACAAAAGGGTGTGAACCGATGGATACCGCTCTAAGATCTCTACTAAGTCTCTTAACACCACTTTTTGCATCCCCAGATCGGAAGCGTCAATCTTCTCCCGATAGGCTGTTTCTACGATGTCACAAATACCAAGTTTGTGTGCTCTTAGAAATTCTTTTCGATGTGCGACGGCTTCTTCGGTATCTTCAAAAGAAAGCTTTAAATCAAAGATTCGATCTAAAATTGGCCATAGTTGCCCATCCCTGCTTCCGTAACAAAAATTGACATCATCTGGTTTTAGGTCGCCTGTACTAAATCGTGGAGGCGGTAGTGTTCCTACGATGACTTTTTCTGTATTCGAAAATAAAAAAGGTGGGTATGGGTGTTGGTGACAGAACACTATCGAACAAATACGGGTTCGAGTTCATTTTCGGTATACTTTTCACTGTACCCATAACCGTCATAGTCGAACCCTAGTAATTCATTTTGAGTGGTGATGTCTTGATCTACTATATAGCGCACCATGCTCCCCCTTGCCTTTTTCGCAAAGAAAGAAATGATCTTGAGTTTCCCATTCTTGAAATCTTTAAAAACAGGAGAAATTACCGGTACTTTCAAACGCTCTGGTTGTAGTACTTTGAAGTACTCGTTACTCGCCAAATTCAGAAAAACTTCATCATCTTCCAACTCGTCATTCAATGCAACGGTAAGCCGCGTCCCCCAAAACTCATATAAGTTCTTTTTCCGTTGAATGTGCAGATCAGTCCCCATTTCTAGTCGGTATGGTTGCATCAGGTCCAGCGGTCGTAACACTCCGTATAAGCCTGAAAGAATTCGTAAAGAATCCTGTAATCGGTCTAGCTTCTCCACAGGCAGGGTGTAAGCATCTAACCCTTGGTATACATCACCTGAAAAGGCGTAAATCGCCGGACGCGCATTCTTTTTATCAAAGGGCGTGGTAAAACCTTTATACCGTTGATAATTTAAATCGGCTAATTTCTCGCTGATGCTCATGAGCGATTTTAATTCCTTCTTGGTTTTGCGCTCTAATTTTTTATTGAGTGTCTCAGCATCGTCTAAAAATTGAGGTTGTGTTCCTCTGGCTGTGGGTAGCTTCGATTCATAATCGAGTGATTTTGCTGGAGAAATAACAATTTTCATAACCTATATTTTTGATAAAAATACAAAGAACCACGCAACCAGTGCCTTCAGGTAATTCTGAAATTTCATATCAGTATCAAGAAAAATAATACACTCACTAAATCTCTGTCAACATTCTGTAATGCAAGGCTTTAAAAAATAAGAAACACCATCAATTTTTTCTTGAAGTAACTCGGCAGTAGGAATTTTCCAAACTGAATTGTTTCATTATAAATTGCTATGAAGAGGAAAAACCCATTCCGGGAGCCTCCCAGGTTTCCTATGCGTTGTGGTGAACACTTCTTCAACAAAACCACCAAATTAACGTATTATGAAACAAGTAATCATCGCTATGCTAATACTCGTACTTTGTATTGTAGCATGTTCTACGAACGAGGGACATTTATTCGATAAAACCCTGCAAAAAACGACCAATCTGTCTACTCCATATGTCATTTCTAGCTGGGAGAATGTAAGTTATGGTGTTACGCTAAATTTTGAGTACGATCATAAAAAACGGTTGCAGCGCATTAACCAAGGTGAGCAGCCTCTACTTCACTTTACTTACCTTTCCGACAGTGATGGTTATTTTTCAGGGCTTCGGAAGATTGAACAATTTAGACCATTCAACGACGACTTTTGTGGCTTTGAGGGACGGTATCCCGACACCTTTATTGTTGATTCGGTAACCTCAAACCATGTGAGCTTCCGAAGAGAAACAAAGCGACTGGACGGAAGCCTTGCTTGCCTAAGCCATCACTATATCACCTATACGTTTGACGGCGACCTTATCAAACAATTTACGATCAAGTATGCCAATCCTATTGATTCAGAAGTTCCAACGGTTTTTGATTTCCACCATGATAGCAACGGAAACTTACTGACGATCACACGTACGGGGCCTACCGTGGAAAACCAAACAATCATTACCGTGCTAGATAACGAAATTAAAGCCGTACGTCCTGAAGTATTTCCTATTCTAGGCACCGATTTAGGGATGTTTCAACACTATTTCTTTCCGAATAAATACCTCTCCAACAGCGTCCCAAAAAGGATACAGCTAGGCAGTAATAACACAGCACAAATATCAGAAATTCAATTTGATGAAAACGGACTCGTTATTAGCCAACAGGTGTTAAAAAATGGTTTTTCAGTTCAGTATGAAAAAGAATACATACCACTACGGAAATAAAAACATGCAACGACTATATGCGATCCCTATTCGTGTTGCATAACAAATCGGTAGGTTGGATTTGTTTATAGGTATCATCAAAAACGGTCTTTTGTCTTAAAACTTTGAATTTTTTGTAAAAAAGGATGCTTTAGTTCCAGGCGGAGAGACAAAAGCCGTTGGAGATGTTAGTGAGAAAATTAGTTGGTTGTTTTTCAATGAAATAGTGTTTGACGATGGCAGGAATTCTAGTTAATTGGGAAAACCTTAACATTTACCCCCCGCACTTCTAGATAGTTTTATGACTCTAATCAATACAACTCAAATGAAAAACTTTTTACTATTGGTACTTTTGGTACTTACCGCTACGTGTACTATGTTCTCACAACAAATGGGAAAAAAGGCACACCTCAACGAACTAGGTCAAATTGAAGTTACCACCGTACCCCTTCCCGATCCGATCGTGGTTAGAGAAGGAGGTGGCGCTACAGAATTATTTAGCTTTGGCCGTCCTGCAAATCCTGTAATAAAAAATTCTAGAGGAGCCACGCTGGCTGATGTGGATAACGATGGGGTGGATGAAATTCTTTATGGTATCGATACTAAATTATATGCCCTAGAAGGAAATGGAGATATTCTATGGGAGAAAGACGTTCTAGGACCGGTTCTTCTTCCTCCAAGTGTCGCTGATCTGGACGGAGATGGAACCTTAGAGGTGGTCGTCAATACCGGCTACCCTACTACGGTTGGTCGCGTATATGTGGTGGAAGGCGCAACGGCAAATGACTTGCCCGGTTGGCCAAAAAATTTCAACGATAACTGGATGATCAATGCTCCGGCCATTGCCGATCTAGACTTGGATGGTATGTTGGACATTATTACATGCGAACGTGCCGGAAGTACAGAAGGTTATGTTCATGCCTTAACTATTGACGGAGACGAAATCAATGCCAACTGGCCTGTGTTATTTGACGCCACTCCCGCCTTTACGCCTTCTATCGGCGATATCGATAACGATGGCGGGAATGATGTTGTGATCGCTACTTCTTCTACCGGAATGTACGCCTATGATGCAAATGGTACTATCCTTACAGGCTTTCCCTTAGTAGATCCCGATGTAAAATACTCTTACCAATCACCAATTTTAGTAGATCTCGATGATGATAATACTCTGGAAATCGTTGGAACCAATCACGGAGATGCGCCAGGATTCTATGTTTTGAATCACGACGCTACCTACTATCCGGGTTGGCCAATTGCAACTGCTGGTTGGACGTATTCTGCTCCCACGGTGGTCGATGTTGAAGAAGATGGTACCTACGAATTGTTCATGGCAGATAGAAATACAAGCGGAGATGGTTCTCCATTGCCTACCATATATGGTTTTTCTCCTGAAGGAATGGACCTAAGTAATTTTCCTATTTCAAAATATGGTGGTAATGAAGGGGTTTTGACCATTGCTGATATTACCAATGATGGAGTGATGGAGGTCATTTTCTCCAGTGTTCTTACCGATATGGACGGAAACGGATACCTCCACGCCTACTCCTTGGACGGAAGTGGTGAAGTACCCGGATTCCCATTGCGTTCACGAGGGTTTACATTCTTAAATGGCGCCGTTGTTGGTGATGTAGATGACGATGGAATGATGGATATTACGTTTAACAGCTACACCCAAACCTTTGGCGCAGGAGTTGATTCTACTTTCGTCAATGTGTACAATTTAAATGTTCCGCACAGCGCCGATGCTATCTTGAGCAATGGCTATAAAGGCAATAACAGACGTTACGGGTTGGTAGGTGAGGAACTTTTTGATGTAAACGAAATTACATGGAGTCCGAAACTCTCCATTTCACCCAATCCTTCAGAAGGAATGTTGCAGTTGTATGCAGACATACCGTTGAGCAATGTGAAATTTCAAATGGCAGATATTGAAGGGCGCTTAATTTTTTCCGAAGAAATAAGCCTGGAAAGCAACCAACCCTTTGAGCGAAATCTTTCACAACTTAGTTCTGGAATCTACTTTGTGACGGTTTCCAATGGAAGTCAATCACAGACCTTAAAATGGATCAAACGCTAATACGCCTCCCCAGATCAATTAAAAAGCCGAACATTCGTTCGGCTTTTTTTTAAGATTTTTGATGTTTGCTATAATTCCGCCACTTTTCCAAACACGCCTCCATATCTTCAGGGATCGGTGCTTCAAAACGAAGTGTTTTTCCCGTTGTAGGATGTTCAAATCCTAACGTATGTGCATGAAGCGCTTGTCGCGGTAACACTTTAAAACAATTCTCTACAAATTGTTTGTACTTACTGAAGTGGGTTCCTTTTAAGATACGATCACCCCCGTACCGTTCGTCGTTAAAAAGAGTGTGCCCAATATGTTTCATATGCACTCGGATCTGGTGTGTTCTTCCGGTTTCTAATTGACAGGAGACCAAGGTGACATACCCCAACGGTTCAAGCACTTTATAATGCGTTATGGCGGGCTTTCCTTTTTCTGCCTCGTCTTCTTCAAAAACAGTATTTTGCAACCTATTCTTGGGGTGGCGACCAATATTTCCTTCAATAGTTCCCTCGAGCGCCTCAGGCTGACCCCAGACCAAGGCAATATATTTTCGTTCGGTGGTCTTATGAAAGAACTGTTTAGAGAGGTGTGTCATGGCATGTTCCGTTTTTGCCACCACTAAGAGTCCGCTGGTATCTTTATCGATACGATGCACCAGCCCGGGACGATTGCTACTATTGTTAGGGAGGTTTTCGAAATGATAGGTCAGCGCATTGATCAACGTCCCACTGTAATTTCCATGTCCGGGATGCACCACCATTCCGGCTTCTTTGTTGACCACCAGTACTTCTTCATCTTCGTAAACGATATCAATAGGGATATTTTCAGGAACCAGTAAAAACTCATAAGGGGGATGCTCAAAGAGCACTTGCACTACATCTCCCGGTTTTACTTTATAGTTTTGTTTTACTGCGGAATCGTTAACGTGAATGTTTCCGTCTTTGGCTGCCTTCTGAATTCGGTTGCGAGATGCATTCTCAATACGATTCATCAAGTATTTGTCCACCCGAAGCGGTTGTTGCCCTTTATCAGCTACAAATCTAAAATGTTCGTAAAGGTCGTCGTTGTCGTTGGTCTCGAGATCGGGATCGTTGTTAGAATTCACTGTCATCCGATTCGGTTTCTGGAGTTTCTTCGTCAGTATCAGCATCACTCTGAATCCGATTCAGCGAACCATCGCCAACAATAAGATCAATCACTGAAGTCTTTTGCAGCTCATAATCCGGTTCCAGTCGGTCGCCGGCATATCGCATTTCTAAAACCTGATCACTAATATGAGGACGTTTTGAGATCTCCCCTATCTGAAAGCCCATTGCTAATAAGGTGGGTTCGGCTTGACGCAGGGTTTTTCCTAGCACATTAGGAACTTTGATCTTTCGGTAGCCGGAAGGATTGAGCGTCAAGTAAATCTTACGATTCTCTTTTACAAATTTTCCCGCTTTCGGAATTTGTTCGATGACAGAATACTTAGGATAGTCTGGATTGTAATTGGCAGAATCCAATATCTCGTACCGTAAATCGGCTTCATCCAAAGCGTCCTCAACCTTGTCCAGCGACAGGGTCGCTAAGTTAGGCACTTCAATACGCTGACCGTGATTTGTGGTCCCTTTGAGCCACCACATTATTAAAAAACTTAGTACGATCAATGCCAAGATAGCAAACAACAATTGTTTTAAAAATGCTTTGCTAAGTACAAACTTTAAAAAAGACATAGGTTTCTTGTTTCGGAACAAAAATAGTAAACCTAAAGTTAGTATCTTTCTTCCTATTAGTGATATTTTTATAAACGAATTCAAGTTGATTTTGGTATGAATAAAAAGCGGGTTGCCGTAGCCATGGGTGGCTATTCCAGTGAGCGTGATATTTCTCTAAAAAGCGGAAGCATTGTTTGTGAGTTTTTAGATGGAGCAGTATATGACATCTATCCGGTTCATATCCTATCTTCCGGTTGGTTTTATAGCCCTGATAGCGGCGAAAGAGTTCCGGTAGACAAAGCAGATTTTAGTTTTGAAGTGAACGGTCTTAAAATTATTCCCGACGTTATTTTCAACACCATCCACGGTACTCCGGGCGAAGATGGAATTTTAGCGGCCTATTGGCATATGCTGGGCATTCCGCAGACCAGTGCCAACTATTATCAAGCGGCCTTGAGCTTTAACAAACGAGATTGTCTTTCGGTACTCAAGAACTTCGGAATTCACGTCGCCAACTCCTATTATCTCAATCAAGGGTCTGAAGTTCCGGTGGAAGAAATTATCAAACGGGTAGGATTACCCTGCTTTGTGAAACCCAATCGAGCCGGATCCAGTTTTGGAATTAGCAAGGTCAAAGAAATGGAAGATCTTCTTCCGGCATTGGAAAAAGCGTTTTTGGAAGATAAAGAGGTATTGATCGAATCGGCATTGCAAGGTGTAGAAGTTTCCGTGGGCACCTATCGTAAGAATGGTGAGATCGTAGTACTACCCATCACGGAGATCGTTTCTGAAAATGAATTTTTTGACTATGAAGCCAAGTATGAGGGGAAGTCAGACGAAATTACTCCCGCACGGATTTCCGAAGAAATCGCTGAAGCGGTTCGTAAAGAAGCGATTAGGATTTATCAGGTGCTCAACATGAATGGTGTGACCCGAAGTGAGTATATCTTACAAGATGATATTCCACATTTTATTGAAACCAATACTACACCCGGTTTGTCGAAAGAAAGTATTATCCCTAAACAAGTGCGTGCCGCGGGCATGACCTTGACCGATTTTTTCGGTTATTTGGTAGAAAGTGCTTCCGAAGAAAAATAGTATTTTTACGATACTTAGAATTCTTTATATATGAAACGCGCAGTATTTCCAGGTTCTTTTGATCCCATTACGCTGGGCCACGTAGATATTGTGGAACGCGCCATGCCGCTTTTTGATGAGATCATCATCGCTATTGGGACCAATGCGGCTAAGAAGTATATGTGGTCCTTGGAAGAACGAAAAGCACAAATAGAAAAAGCGTTTTCCGGAAATTCAAAGATAAAGGTGGCGGTTTATGAAGGGCTGACTGCTGCGTTTTGCAAGAAAATGAAGGCGCAGTTTTTGTTACGCGGACTCCGAAATCCGGCTGATTTTACGTACGAACAAACCATTGCGCAAGCCAATCAAAAAGTAAATGGAGTAGAGAGTGTTTTTATCATTTCGAGTCCGGAATACAGCTTTATCTCCTCCTCCATTGTGCGCGATATCGCCAGAAATGATGGGGATTTCAGTTCTCTTGTCCCATAATATACACACCGATAATATATAAAAAAAGCCTTCAGAATATCTGAAGGCTTTGTTTCGATAAGAGAAATTGTATGTTATAGTGCTGCTACGTGTTTCGCCAATTGCGATTTTAAGTTCGCAGCCTTGTTATCGTGAATGATATTTTTCTTGGCTAATTTATCAACCATAGACATCACTTCCGGCAATAACTTCTCTGCTTCTTTCTTTTGCGTAGTTTCTTTCAGCTTCTTCACTGCATTACGAGTGGTTTTGTGCTGATACCGATTGCTAAGACGCTTGGTTTTGCTGTTTCGAATTCTTTTTAACGCTGACTTGTGATTCGCCATAATACTTTCTCTTAATTTGGTAGCCCATAGGAGAATCGAACTCCTGTTTCAAGGATGAAAACCTTGCGTCCTAACCACTAGACGAATGGGCCCATTGTTTTAATTTGCGGATGCAAAAATACAACTATTTTTTTATGCTGCAAACCCTTTATTATTTTTTTCAAAAAAATTAGTAGGCCTTCGCAAAAAGCACGCGTTGCTTGGACGGCTTTCCAGTAACCATGCAGCTTCCAGCAGCTTCGTTTTCTGTGAGCGGCAAACAGCGAATGGTGGCTTTTGTTTCATTTTTGATGCGCTCTTCGGTTTCAGGGGTGCCGTCCCAATGCGCTAAAATAAACCCGCCTTTTTCTTCCAACACTTTTTTGAATTCCTCATACGAATCGACACTGGTTGTGTTCGCCTCGCGGAAATCAAAGGCTTTTGTAAATAAGTTCGATTGAATTTCACCCAAAAGCGCTTCCACCTTCGAAGCAACTTCTTCTTGCGCCACGAAGGATTTCTCTAACGTATCACGACGCGCCAATTCTACCGTTCCTTTTTCAACATCTTTAGGACCAATGGCAATTCGCAATGGCACGCCTTTAAGTTCGTATTCATTGAATTTCCAACCGGGTTTGTGGGTGTCTCGATCGTCAAACTTTACGCGAATATTCTTAGATCGAAGAGATTTCACCAACGTATTAGCAACTTGGCTCACAGCTTCAAATTGTTCTTCATTTCTATAGATAGGAACGATCACTACTTGATCTGGCGCCAAATTTGGAGGTAACACCAATCCATTATCATCACTGTGGGTCATAATGAGTGCTCCCATCAAACGCGTAGACACTCCCCAAGACGTGGCCCAAACATGCTCAAGTTTTCCGTCTTTATCTGCAAATTTCACATCAAAGGCTTTGGCAAAATTCTGACCTAGAAAATGAGACGTACCTGCTTGCAATGCTTTTCCGTCTTGCATCAAAGCTTCAATGCAATAGGTTTCCAAAGCTCCTGCGAAACGTTCGCTTTCCGACTTTAATCCTTTTACCACCGGCACGGCCATAAAGTTTTCGACGAAATCGGCATACACATTCATCATTTGCTCCGCTTCAGCAATTGCTTCAGACTTCGTAGCATGCGCGGTATGACCCTCCTGCCATAAGAATTCAGCAGTACGCAAAAACAAACGTGTACGCATTTCCCAACGCACCACATTTGCCCATTGATTCACCAAAATTGGTAGATCGCGATACGATTGTACCCATTTCCGATAGGTATCCCATATAATCGTTTCTGAAGTAGGCCGAACAATCAATTCTTCTTCTAATTTGGCATCAGGGTCTACAACGATTCCATTTCCGTCTTCATCATTTTTTAGACGATAGTGGGTCACCACAGCACATTCTTTGGCAAATCCATCCACGTGGCTCGCTTCTTTACTGAAATAGCTTTTCGGAATGAATAACGGAAAATACGCATTCTGGTGACCGGTTTCTTTGAACATTCGATCCAACTCTGCCTGCATTCGTTCCCAAATCGCAAATCCATATGGTTTAATAACCATACAACCCCGCACTCCAGAATTTTCGGCGAGATCTGCTTGAATCACTAATTCATTATACCATTTCGAGTAATCTTGTGCCCGTGAAGTTAAATTCTTTGCCATAGCCGGTTATTTGGCACAGATATTGTGCCTTTATAGATGAAAATTTTAGTTTTTATTTAGCCATTATTCTCGGCAAAACTAGTTATTTTTATAATGTCCAACAATTTAAAACAGCAGATATGCGTACCTTATACCATCAGTTAAAAAAGCAAACTCCTCTCTTCGTAGCAGGAATTTTCGCTTTGCTAGCTGCCTCTTGTTCTTCAAGCCAGTCGGCTTACGAATCTGACGGCATTTATGCTTCAGAATCTCAAAATATGGCCGCTGCTGAAGAAGATTCTAAATCAAGTTATTACAGACAATACTTTCAATCGAAAGATAAGACCTTTGAAGAAGTTCCTGAGGAAGGCGCTGTCTTCACCAATATAGAAGCTTACTCTAGTAATGAATCCCTTGACGAAGACGGAAACATTATCATTGAAGAACCCGCCTACACCGAAGGATACGGTGCTTGGGGTACCAATTCAGAAAATGTAACCGTAAACGTCTACAACAACGGCGGCTGGGGCTGGAATACCGGTTGGTACGGCGGCTGGGGTTGGGGCTGGAACCGACCTTACTGGGGCATCGGCTGGGGATATGGATATTATAATCCTTGGGCCTGGAATGGTGGATTTGGTTGGGGTGGATTCTACGGAAACCCTTACTGGTATGGAGGCTACTATGGCGGATGGGGCGGATATTATGGAAACCCATATTACAACAACTATTATGGCGGGTACTATAATGGATATGCCTATAATCGCGGAAGAAGAAATACTGATTATCTAGCCGGGCGTTCTGCAAATCGGGGGCGCACCAATGCTACTTCGGGACGAACCTCCTACTCTCGTTCTGAATTGAATCGAAGAATCAATCGCAATAATGCACGTCGAAGTAACACACGCGCCACGAATAGTTTCAATTCTTCAAGACGCGGTACGATCAATAGAAATAGTAGAGGGACAAACCGATCTTCACGAGCTATTCGAAACAATCGTAGTTCACGATCCTCGTCCTTCAGTCGTCCAAATTCAAGTCGACGATCTAGCTCCATCAACAGATCCTCATCAAGTCGCAGCAGCGGTTTTAGCAGAGGCGGTGGCTCAAGAAGCAGCGGCGCACGTAGCGGTGGTGGCGGAAGAAGAGGCGGCGGACGCGGATAATATTCTTCAAAAAAAAATAAAAAAAATTGTATATGAAAAGAATCGTATTCTTACTCATGCTGGGTATCTTTTGCACTCCCGGAATTGGACAAACCATCACAGACGGACTCCGATATAGTCTAGACGACACACAAGGGACGGCCCGTTTTAGTGCGATGAGCGGGGCCTTTGGAGCGCTGGGTGGTGATCTATCAGCCATGGCTATCAACCCTGCCGGTAGCGCCGTGTTTTTAGACAATAGCTTTGCCGGCTCGTTTACGTATCAGAATCTAGAGAACAGGGCCACTTATTTTGGCACTCAGACGGCTTCCGAAGAAGACGCTTTCGACCTCAATCATTTAGGAGGTGTGTTTGTTTTTAACAATCCCAACGCAGAATCTCCTTGGAAAAAATTCTCTATTGGTATCAATTACAATCAAACACAGAATTTTGACAATCAACTGTATATTGACGGAAGGGCAAATAATACAATTGGCTCCTTTTTCTTGAATCAAGCACAAGGAATTCCATTAGAGGAGCTGGAAGTTTTTTCTGATGAAACTATTAATGGCCGTTACAGTATTTTAGGAGAAACACGAGGCGTAGGAGCACAAAATGCATTCCTTGGATATCAAACTTTTATAATTGACCCAGCAACGACAAATCCTGAAGGGACTACATATGTTTCAAATATTGCATCTGGAAGTTTTGATCAAGAATACACTTTTTTGAGTCAGGGATATCAAGCGAAGTACACATTGAATGTTGGAACACAGTTTACAGATAATTTCTTTTTCGGGGCGAATTTGAATTCCCACATCATTAATTATGATCAGAGCACTTTTTTGTTTGAAGCGAATGATAATGAGGGCAGCACGGTAGATCGCGTTCGGTTTGAAGAAAACCTCTCAGTACTTGGCGCAGGATTTTCCGCACAGATTGGTGCCATTGCAAAGGTGGGCGATGGGTTTAGACTTGGACTATCGTTAGAAACACCTACCTATTTTACTATTTCCGAAGAAACAAGTCAGGCTATCGAAACAAGAAGACTTCAAGATGATGATACTTTTAATGAAGTCGTAGCCCCAGGTGTAATTAATGTTTATCCCGACTATAATTTACGCACCCCCGGAAAAGTCACAGCGAGCGCCGCCTATATTTTTGGAGGCGAAGGTCTTATTAGTTTTGACTACGGATATAAAGACTATTCTAATATAGAATTTCGTCCTGATGATGATGCAGTCTTTGCAGCTGAAAATGCATTCATTGAAAGTCAATTAAAAGGAGCGTCTTCCTATCGTTTGGGAGGCGAATATCGCATTCAAAATTTCAGTTTGCGCGGTGGTTTCCGCTATGAAGAAAGTATGTATGTAAACGAAACAACCCTCGGGGATCTTACAGGATACTCTTTAGGTTTGGGATATAACTTCGGAAAGCTACATCTGGATGTAGCGTATGCAACCGCAGAGCGCAATCGTAATCAGCAGCTCTATGCTACGGGACTTACCACAAGAGGAGCCGTGAATACCACCAATAGTAATGTTGTGGTCACCTTAGGGTTACAACTCTAAGTTAGTTCATTTTAAAAAGCAATATTAAAAAGCAGCATAGTAAAAATGCTGCTTTTTAATTTAAACTACGCCGATGGCGGCGAGAAAAATTCTAATACGTATCTTTGTGCCCTCAAAGCAATTATATTACGAATACTGCTATGGATTTGGAAAAACAACTAAGGGAAATAGAGCGAATTGGCGATGACCACGTTAGTGGATCGAGTGATACCCCTTTGCGACCGGATGCTTTTGAAAAAAGTGATATTGAAAAGATCGCGTTGATCAAAAAGGATGTGCATCACATCATGGAAACCTTAGGACTTGACCTCACTGATGACAGCCTAAAAGGAACTCCCACACGCGTTGCAAAAATGTTCGTGCAAGAGCTTTTTGGAGGACTACATCCCGATAGAAAACCCAAAGCGTCTACCTTCGAAAACAAGTATAAGTACGGTGAGATGTTAGTTGAAAAGAACATCACCTTGTACTCTAC
>DFVG01000034.1:0-215 GCA_002379985.1 Flavobacteriaceae bacterium UBA4166 | reverse complement strand
AAAGAACATCACCTTGTACTCTACCTGCGAACACCACCTTTTACCTATTGTAGGAAAGGCGCATATCGCATACATTTCCAGTGGTACGGTGGTAGGATTATCTAAAATGAATCGCATCGTGGATTATTACGCAAAACGTCCACAAGTGCAAGAACGCCTTACCATTCAAATTGTTAAAGAATTACAACACATTTTGGGAACGCAAGATGTTGCCT
>DFVG01000010.1 GCA_002379985.1 Flavobacteriaceae bacterium UBA4166 | reverse complement strand
TCCTAACATTAGTATTATTAGTTGAGGGTCGATTTGTTCCAGGGGAGCGATATTTCTGCGAGTACGATGAAAGAATCTTCTTTGAATGTAAGTCGGCAATAATCATCTTTATCACAGATCAAGGTTTCTTTGGCCTTCATAAGTTCTTTTCCAACTTGTAAGGTTCCATGTAGCACATAGGCGATGACAATATTCGTGTCCTTTTTTTTCTGAAACGTATGCACGTAATCTTTGTTGAAATTACCTACGTAAACATCGTAGCCCACGGTAAGCGGTGCTTTTTTGGGTTTCGTACGAATAATATTTTTCAGGCAATTGTGTAGTGTAGCTGTTTCGTACAGCAGGCTTGTGGTATGTTCGTTAGAAGGATTAGAGAACTCAAGTTCTAAGCATTTCACTGACTGGTGATTAGACCGATTGTATTCATAATGTTGGATGCCATTTCCGGCACGGATAACATTCACCATTCCTTTTTCAATGATGAAATTCTCCCCTTTGCTATTGACGCGCTCTAAGGATCCCTGAAGCGGAATAGTAATAAGGTCCATGTGCTTGTGGGAGTGAGGGAGAAAACCCATTCCGGGTTTGATAGAGATCTCAGTAACCTTTAGAATTCCTTCTAAAATTTCTTTCATGCCCGGTTGATCAGACACGTACCGCAGATGTGCAAAACCCATAGGATTTTCAATCCTGATGTTTGATTGGATAACTCTCGATGCCATATATTTTTAATTTTTTGGGGCTCAATACTAAATTGATGGCTGTCTCGATGGTTGGTTTCACTAATTTATGAATATTATGTTAAAAAACCTAATTCCTTGAATTATTTTAATTACGAAAACGTTTTAGTTTGATTAAAGGTGTCATCTTTTAAGAATTATGAAGTTCGACCTGCGATTCTTTGAATGCATGGTTTCATCACAAGAAATCCCATCGCTACATTCATTCAATAATTGCGATTCTCCAAAACCTATAGCGCTAACAATGCGGTTGGTAGCAACTCCTTGAGCATATAGATAATCGCGAGTGGCCTTGGCTCTTCTGTCTGAAAGGGATCTATTGTATTCGGCACTACCTCGAGCATCGGTATGTGCTTCGATTTTAATAATCATCTCCGGGTATTTTTTCATCAAGTTTACGGCTTCATCTAATACGGCGGCCGCTTTGGAGGTCACTTCCGATTTATCATATTCAAAGAAAATAGCCGCTAGATCAATTTTTTCTTCCCCAGTATTGGCATCTTGAATGATTTTTTCTTCGGCGTTTTTCATCCAAATATCAATGCCCTCTGTTTTTCCATCATTTTCCTTTCCGGTATAGGCTCTTTCTTCAGATTCGTAATAACCGTTTTTTGAAGCGACAATCACTACGGGCTCTTCGCATGGCTGACTAAATATAAAATCCCCAGCGGCGTCTGTTACGGTAGTTTCTACCGTATTTCCTATGGAATCCTTCGCCACCACGGTTACGTTGAAAATAGGACGCTGGGTGGTGATGTCTTTCACGTTTCCGATGACCCATTGATTACATTCGGGTGGAACACGATTAAAATGGTAAATATCGTCATCACCCATTCCCGAGACACGATTTGAAGAAACATACCCGGTATTGGTTTCAGAATTCAGTATAAACCCAAAATCATCTCCCACGCTATTGATATTCTTACCTAAGTTTTTAGGAATTCCCAACCCTATATTCGGCGTGAATGAGACCTCGTAAAGATCCAGTCCGCCGAAACCAACATGTCCGTCCGAAGCAAAAAACAACATATCATCCACAACATAGGGAAAAAAATCATTGCCCCAAGTGTTAATGTCACTGCCTGCATTCACAGGGTCTGAGATCATACCATCTTCATAAATACGGCAATAGTAGATATCGGCTCCGCCAAATCCGCCAGGCATATCAGAGGCGAACAAAAGATATTTTCCATCCGAACTTACTGCCGGATGTCCTACCGAGTAGGTGTTGCTGTTGAAATGTAATTCCTCTTTTTCTACGATCTTATTGTCACTCATACGTCCCCGATAGATCTTAAAATTATTGGTTCTTCCCGCATCCAAAATCAATTTGTTCTTTTTGACATTACTAGAGGTAAAGAACACTTCGTCAGAATTGGGCACGAAGGCCAATGTTGCATCGTGAAATTGCGTTCCTATTTGCTTTGAGAATACACGAACTTCTTCTAAGTTCCCTTCTTCGTTCTCATTGGCAACGAATAAACTCAGGTAGGGTTGTCGGTTCCAAGCGTATAATTCTTTTGAGGCGCCCGGACGAGAAGAAGAAAAAATGATCCCTTCCTTATAGAAGACCGGGGCAAATTCAGAATATTCTGTGTTAATATCTAAATTTCGCAAACTGTACTGTGAAGGGGTTGCATCGTTCCGTAAGGAATCAAACTGTTGTACCGCATTTTCATATTGTGCCAATGCATCACTCTTGTCTTGGTCCAATAAGAATTTTCGGTAGAGCGCATCGGCTTTTTCATATTCTCGAAGCCCTCGAAGCGACTGATAGTATCTGTAGAGAAAGGGCGCTCCCAAATCTTTGTCATTTTTATTATACGCTTTCTCGTACAATTGAGCCGCCTGTCTTGGCTCTTTGATATAATGATATGTATCTGCCGCTTGCAGAAGGGTTTCGAGGTCTAGTTCAGTATTATCCGCTAATAATTCTCCATATACTTCAGCAGCACTGGTATAGGCTTTTGTTTGAAAGAGGCGATTTGCTTTCTTGACCGCACTTTGACTGAAACAGAGGGTACTTGAAAATACTAATAGGAGTAGGGTATATGGTTTCATAAGAATGACTTTTAAAAGAATCGAGGTGAATTAATACGTTTACTTTGTTTGACTAGGGTGAACCGCAGTACGATTTCATGCGTTCCATCATTGAAGTCTCCCAAATCAGTAAGGGTATAGTCATAGGAATATCCCACAAAAACACTTGGAATGATTTGAAATCCTACCACACCGCTAATTGCGTCTTCATACCGGTACGAAACGCCAAAGGTGATTCGTTCGCGATACAGAACATTTGCGGAAACATCTACGACAATAGGAGTATTTCTAAGGTATTTTAGTAAAAAGGCAGGTTTCAGTCGGAAATCCGTACTCAAATCAAAAACATAGCCACCAATTAGATAGTATTGCAGTTCTTCTTCGGAAATAGATTGGTCCATGTTATCATAGAAGGAATCAGTAATGAAATCAGGAACCGAAAGTCCTAAATACCAATTGTTGGAATATAGATAGGCCCCTGTTCCCAACGTAAGTGTCGTGCGGTTGTCGACATTGGTATTCAACACTGGATCATTCGGGTCCTGAAATTGTCCTTCTGAGAAATCAACATTTAAAAAGTTGACACCAGCTTTGAGTCCGAGACCTAATTTCAAGGTCGGACTCAATTGTAGTTTGTATGAAAAGTTACCATTGATTAATACTTCTCTGGAAGGACCTAAGCGATCGTGAGAAATGTTAATCCCCAAACCGATGCGGTCATTTCTAAGCGGAGTGTGAATCCCGAGATTTTGTGTATTAGGAGCACCATCGATGCCTACCCATTGATCGCGGTAGGTGCCTACTACATCCAGTGCTTCTAAAGAGCCCGCATAAGCGGGGTTAATACTCATGGTGTTGTACAAATATTGAGTGTATTGGGGGTCTTGTTGCGCTTTGGCTGTGGGTGTGAACCACAGTAGCATCACTGCAAATAGAACGATATAGGTAGGATATAAGGATTTCATAGGAATAGATTTAAATGAACAATGCATGGAATTACTTCATCAGGTATAACCAACCGGTTTGTGCTTCGGTAGTATTATCCAGCTTCAATATGTAATAGTATGTACCCGCCGGGAGGCCGTCACTGGAAGCATTTGCTCCTGCGACATTTGAAGTTCCATCCCATTGGTTTTGATACCCTTGTTGTTGGAACACCAGACTTCCGTAGCGATTAAACACTTGAAGTTCATTGTTCGGATAATTCTCAATACAGGTGATGGTGAATCGATCATTAAACCCGTCATCGTTGGGTGAAAACTCATTGTAAACAGTGAGACATTGTGGTTCTACGGTGATCTCTGCGGAATTATTTGAGTCATCATCCAGAGGCTGTGAACTAATGATCGTAGCGATATTCGTGTAGTTACCGCTACCCAGCACTTCCACCATGACACTGAGTTGAGCCATTTCTTCTGCCGGAAGCAGGTCTATTAACCATAATCCGGTATTTGGATCGTAGGTGCCTAATGTGGTCTCAAAATCAATGAGCTCAAATCCTGAGGGGATGTTTTCTGAAACTCTTAATCCTTCAAAATCATTGGGGCCATTATTGTTAACGGTGACGTAGAAGGTGATGCGTTCTCCTACACGAGGCGTTGGATCGTCAACGGTCTTGGTGATCGTAATATCAGCACAGACTAGAATTTCTTCGGAAAAGGTTACTTCCGCACCCGAATTACATTCGCTTATCGGAGTGTATGAAACCGAAACGTTCGTATTTTCCAGCTGTGTCCAACGGATTGCAATAAAATTATCATTAGTACTACCGCCATCAGTAACAATCCCTCCATTGATGTTCCATATATACGAATCTTGACCGGCTTCAGTAGTGTAGATGACTACCGTTTCTAAACAGGCAGGGCCACTGCTTTCGGAAACGATTGTTGGGTCGGAAGCCGGGTCGAAAACCACAGTTACCGCGAGTCGCTCTGTACTTTCACAACCTGTGGCGTTCGTGGCGGTAGCGTAATAGATAGTACCATCTATCAATAAATCGCCAGGATCATAGGGGGTTCCACCGGAAGGCATATCATACCAAATGATGTTGGGGCCATCCGCTTGCAAATCGGATACCGTGGCCTCTTCCGTACTACAAAAATGTTGTGTTGTTTCTTCTGTGGTAGGTGCAGGGGTGTCATTTAACTCCACGGCTACGGCAAGTCGGTTTGCGCTTTCGCATCCGGAAGCATCGGTAGCCGTTGCATAGTATGTGGTACCGTCCATAAGTAGGTCGGTTGGGTCATAAGGGGTTCCGCCGGAAGGCATATCATACCAAACAATATTGGGGCCGGTTGCCTGAAGATCTGCTACTTTAGGTTCGTCTATTTGACAGAACTCCTGAGTACTATTGTCTGTTGTTGGGGCATCAGTATCTTCGATGGTTGCCAATACGGAAAGTCGTTCTGAACTTTCACAACCGGTGGCGTTCGTGGCAGTTGCATAATACGTATTTCCTGAAACCAATGGTTCGGATGGGTCTAATGGCACGCCTCCTGTCGCTACGTCATACCATTGGATATTTTCGCCTTCGGCTTGTAGATTTGCCACGGTAGGAAGGTCAATGACACAAAACGTTTGCGTAGAGTTATCGGTGGTGGGGGCATCGGTGTCTAAAATTGACGCCAGTACCTCCAAACGTTCACTGCTTTCACATCCGTTAGCATCAGTCGCTGTCGCATAATAGATTTGACCGTCTACTAATGGATCTGTGGGGTCATATGCTGTTCCTCCGGTAGGCATATCATACCATGTAATTGTGCCGCCCGTTGCTTGTAGGTCTGCTACTGTTGGAGCGTCAACAACACAAAACTCTTGCGTCGTGTTATCTGTGGTAGGGGCATCAGGGTCATTGAGCAAGGCTAGTACTTCCAAACGTTCCACACTTTCACATCCGGAAGCGTCTGTCGCTGTAGCGTAGTAGGTCGTGTTGTTTGTAAGGGCTGTCGTTGGCGCTAAGGGTGCGCCTCCGGTAGCATCAAGATACCATTGAATAGAGGGTCCGTCTGCTTGTAAATCGGCAACAGTAGGGGCATCACTTAAGCAGAATTGCTGAGTACTGTTGTCTGTTGTTGGTGTAGGTGTATTGTTGATTGTCACGGCTACTTCCAAACGATTTATACTTTCACAACCATTGGTGCCAGTTGCCGTCGCATAGTAGGTTGCTCCATCTGTTAGCGGTTCTGTAGGTTCTAGCGGCGTTCCGCCAGATTCAGTATCGTACCACTGTATGGAAGGACCATCCGCTTGTAAGTCGGAAACAGTAGGGGTATCAATCTGACAAAAATCTTGATTTGCATCGCTGGTGGTAGGAGTGTCTGTGTTATTCAGGGAAACACTTACTTCTAAGCGAGTAGCGCTTTCACATCCGGAAGCATCCGTAGCAGAAGCGAAATACGTTTCCCCGTCTACAAGAATATCTGTGGGGAGGTATGGCGTTCCGTCTTCGGGAGCGTCATACCACACAATCATAGGGCCTTCCGCTTCAAGATCGGCAATCGTGGGTGTGTCAACCAAACAGAAACTTTGTGTTGCGTCTGAAGTCGTTGGAGTAGGGGTGTCTGCTATCACTACGGAAACTTCCAATCGATTTGCGCTTTCACAACCATTGGTTCCGGTGGCGGTGGCAAAGTAGGTTTCCCCATCCATAAGTGCTTCGCTGGGAGCTAAAGGTGTTCCTCCTGTAGGTTCCAAATACCACTGAATTGTAGGGCCTTCGGCTTGAAGGTCTGCTATGGTGGGCGCATCAATCAAGCAAAATTCTTGGGTGTCGTCAGAAGTGGTAGGCGTATCGGTATCGTTTACTGAAATGGTTACGGCAAGTCGCTCTTCACTTTCGCAACCTTCAACGCGTTGTGCCCCATAATAGGTCGCACCGTCCGTCAACGGATCTGTTGGTGCATAAGGAGTTCCAGCCATAGGTGTGTCATACCAAATCACATCAGGTTCATTAACATCTATATCGGCTACGGTAGGTTCGTCGACCAAACAGAAGGACTGATTATCGTCACTGGTGGTAGGTGTGGCAGGTCCGGTAATACTAACTCCATACAGGTCTAGCGATTGTGAGAGACTAACACCGATCAAGGAATTGAGGCGAACCGTGATGCGATCGAAGGCAACCCCAGGTTCAATAGGGATGGTAGCCTGTTCTCCATTTTGCAGTAGCGTCAATAGATCGGCGGTAAGCAAGGTGTTAATATCACTGTAAAAAGTAAGGGCTCCCTTATCAAAAGCCAACACTTCCACTTCATTTAAAATACCCAGCGTCACTAAGGTAGGTTCTGTTTGTAGTGTGATTTCTAGGGTTTCAGAAGGGCTATAGGTTTTCGGAAAATAAATGTTTTGCTCCATAGAAGCAGCTACGCCAATAATTCCCAAGCTAATTTCAGAAAAATTGGTAGTGTCTTGATCAATGGCATGATGTGGGTTGGTTACTCCGGCTCCCCCTAAATCTAGCAGGTCAACCGTTAGTCCATTTCCGTCAAAATCAGTAAACAAGGGATCGATAGCACAATCGGCTTCTGCATAGTAGAACGCCTTGTATACATTCATGCTATTAAAGGTGCCCAGCAGTAAAGCATCTGTATTGTCTTCAATATAAATTCTGTCATAGGGCTGATTAGGAGTAATGGCGATATAGAAGTTAGCTTCATCATCTTGTACAATTCTAAAGCGCCAGTTATCTGGCGGAACTATGGATGATTTGTTTAACACGGTATCGCTTCCGTTTCTCGCTTCTACATTGAAGTAGTGATTGCCAAAAACGATGGTTCCAACCACATCGGCAAGTAGTGTGCCTAAACTTCCGCCGAGGAGTGCATTCAAGATATCTTCATCAAAATCGATTCGGATATAGGTGGTAGTATTGGCAGGAACTTGTTCAGGAAAGGCAAGCTCTAATTCTCCTGAAAAGCTTCCGCCACCCAGAATATCTCCACCATACGAATTAAGTACGGCGAATTCTTCATTGTCTTCAGTGGCGTTTTCGGGGTCATCCACATGATTGCTAAGGGTTACTTGATTAGCTAAAGTTGGGGTCTGACTCATCAACAGGGTCGTACTGCTGTGATAGATTAAAAAGATCAAGAGACAGACAAACGGATTAGGTAGAAATCGTATCATATATTCGGGGCTTTGAAGTTCTTCTTATGTGCAACGAATAATCGTTACTTCTAACGAACAAGTAGTAATTACTACAAGGTGAGGATTCGCTCGCGATGAAAGTCTAGAATCATCGATATATGGTCTAAGTTATAAAAATAAATCTTAAAAATATGTTAAATATTCTCAATAAGAGAGTTCTCATTTTGAGATGAGTCTAAGAAAAAACCATGAAGACCCTATGAATATTGCAGTCTTAAAGCTTACGATCAAGGGGAAGAAACGTTAACATTTTCTTATTTTTAATTAGAAGTTGTTACAAAAATGTTGGAATTTGAATTTAAACTTGACTTATTTGCAAATAATGGTATCTTTATTCGAGTTAACTCCCTAATTAAAAGTTGCTTTTATTCTCCAGAAGGTGTTTAAAAGTGATCTGTAACATACCTCCCCAATGTTGGGCATGTATTAGTAAAAAGTGATATATGGCACAATCGGCTATTACCGTAATCGAAAGAATAAAAAATGAACTTCTACTTACCTCAGATAAAGCACTCTGTAAACTTTTAGATATAAAACCCAATACACTTTCTACTTGGAAAAAAAGGGATACGCTTGATTTTAATAAGGTAATCGCACTTTGTAACGAGCGTCAATTGAATCTAAATTATATTTTCTTTGGAGAAGAACGAGAAACTCAACCGACAGAAGATGTAACATTGAAGTCGGATTCACATCAACAAAAACGACTTTTAGTGGTTGAGTCGGATGTACGCAAGCTAAAATTAGTAAATACCAACCGAAATATTATCGTTTTAAAGATAGAAGAGTCTACCCATCCGTCTGTCGCCAAAGGCAGTGTTGTGGTGGGGCAGAAGATTCGGAAGAATAAAATTAAAGAAGCGACCGCATACATCATAAAATTTCAGAATAATGTATGCGTCATTGATGAGTTGTATAGCAGTGATACAAATGACAACTGTTATCATTTAAAATATCAGAGAATTTCAGACCTTCAAGAGATTGAGCCCGAAAAGGATATTTCAGATATTTATCAACTTGTTGAAGCGCTGGAAGAATTTCCTGCTGTATCAGGGTAACATTGAATTCTGCTAATAGCGGAAAAATGCTTTTGCCCATTGAACAGCGTCGTCAAGATTCTCAAAAAAGGCAAAACTATTATCGTACAGCGATTGTTCCTGTAAAGCTCGGTCTCGTTCACCTGGTGTCTTTGAAACAACGGCAACACCCTTTAGGGTTGGTATTTTCGGGCCTTTGTAGATATTTAGATCTATTTGGTATTGATGACTTCGATCGGAGATTAATACAAATTCACTGGCCTTAAAATGTGCTGCAAACATTTTTTGAAGCGCTTTTACTTTTTTAGAATCCATCAATTGATTCTCAAATGTCTTAAGAATCGCATACCGGTCAAAGAGATGTAATTCACAGAAATCGGTAAGATGTTGTAACGCCATGATCATAGATATATGGCAACAAATCTAGTCTATTTATCAATTCCTTTAACAAAACATTAAGATTTTAACACTACTTATTTTTATCTTATCCCTTTTTGCGTCTTTTGTTTCTTGAAGAAAGCGATAGTGCCCAATCTATGGCAGCTTCGAGTGTTTCAAATTGGCGAAGGTTTGAGGTAAAGAATAATTTCTCGATAAGTACATTCTTAAAGGTAATTTTGTTATAAGTAACTATTCCGAAGCCATTGATATAGTGGTTATTCTTAAAAAATTTTATCCAGTCTTGTGGATGTAATGAATAGGAGTGTATACGGTTTGAAATATAAGTCACATCAATATCTCTGGATCCAAAATACTCATATACTTCTTCAATCACCTCAATGGCAAGATCCCAATTGTAATGTACCCCTTCAGAAATTTCACCAATCACAAAATCGGGGAATATAAAAAATTCACCAAATGGTTTTTTGATGGTATGAAGACAATCAGCGTAGAAAGGTGAATTTATAACCTGCATAACGTGGGGGTCTAGATACGGGCAATCATCGTACGGTTACTTAAAGATACATAATTTGAGATCAAGAAATAAAAAAAGCGGCTTCAGGAGCCGCTTTTTATTCTTTCAAAAGAGTTGCAAATCTTAGTTAGCTGATAACAGCGCTAAGAATTTATCTAAGTTTGGTAGAATGACAATACGTGTTCTACGGTTTTTTGAGCGTCCATCGGCAGTTTCATTATCTGCAACAGGATTGTAACTACTACGCCCGGCCGCGATTAATTTCTCAGGTGCTACGTTAAATTTGTCTTGCAGGGTTCTAATCACTGCAGTAGAACGTTCCACACTCAACTCCCAATTATCTTTAATATAGGCTCCGTTTTTCACAGTGCGAGCATCGGTATGTCCTTCGATCATTACCTCTAAAGCAGGTTCACTATTAATGATTTCAGCAAGTCGGCCCAATAAATCATTAGCTTTAGGGTTTACACGGTAACTTCCGGAATTAAATAATAGCTTATCGGAAATATTGATCATTACAACGGTATCATCTATATCGATGTTAATATCATCCTCTTCACCGTCGGCTACAAGATTGTTGTCTAAGTTTTTCTTCAAGTTATAAGAAATGATCAAATTCATACTGTCCTGAAGAGTTTGCGCTTGAGCCAACTCTTGTTGATCTACATTTGCCAACGCTTTTTTCATCTGTTCCTTTTCTTTATTCGAAAGGACCACATTCTCATACTTTCTCAAGCTGTTCATCTCAAGATCTTCGTTGGTATCAGAAAGGGATTTGATTTTCGCGTTGTAGTTGGCAACACGTTCTTCGATGGCGGCATATTTTGCCTCGATCTTTTCTTTTTCGACCTGAGTCTTCATCAAAGCTGATTGCGACTCATTGTATTGGTCTTGTAATTCTACATATTTCTTTTTTGAAACACAGGAAGTAAAAATTAAGGCTCCTGCGATTAGGGGAAGTGCAAGTTTCATTTTCATGATTATTTAGTTTAATAGGTTTGTTGAGTACAAATAAAGGGTGGTATCCTTAAAGTTTTTCCCTAAGGAATGCTATTGTTTTGTTAAAAGTCTGATAACGTAATTTTTAAGAGGCTGATAATGAATAAAAAAGAGGGTTGTTTTCCAACCCTCTTTTTTTCTTGATGCAAAAAGATTTGATTTATGACGTTCCGTTTCCAGAATGTTTCGAAACCATTTGCAACTGATTTTTGCCAAAATCCAAGGTGCGAATCGGGAAGGGGATATTGACTCCTTCGGCATCGAAACGTTTTTTAATGAGCATAATGGCTTTATGTTTTGCAGCCAATTTGGGTTTTGGTTTCGTACTGTTAATCCAGAATCGCGTCACAAAATTGATAGAGCTATCACCAAATTCCGTAAAAAAGAATTCAACACCCTCTCCTTCAAGCTGCTCAAAATTCTGATCGATCACTTCTGTCACTAGGCGCTCTACTTTTTCTAAATCATCTTCATAACCCACGCCGCAGGCAACATCAATACGAGAACGTTCGGTCCACGAATAGTTTGTGAATGGGTTGTCTACAAACGTGGAATTTGGAATAATGACATATTCATTATCGGTTTGACGGATTACAATATTCCGAAGGCTAATTTCAGTAACATATCCTTTTTTATCGCCTGTTTCTATAAAATCACCAATACGTACCTTCGGCAGGAAGGAAAGTACCAATCCTGAAACCGTGTTGCCTAAGGTTCCTTGGAGGGCCAGACCGATTGCCAGTCCAACGACACCTGCTCCGGCTAAGATAGAGGTAAGCGCTTTGTCGAGCTCTAGTATTCCGAGGGCAATAAAAAACCCTACCAATAAGATGACTGCAAAAAGAATCTTGGTAAGCATCTGCTTAATGGATTCCTGTTTGATTCCTTTAAAAGCGATTTTCTTGGTAAATCGACTCACGTACTTGGCCAGGAAATAAAATAGGATCATCACCAGAATAGCGACTACCATATTGGGTAATTTCAGAATAATAGCGTCTAACCAGCCATCAAGTTTTTCCCATAAATTATTAATGGCGTCGTTTATTGAAAATTCCATAACGTTTTGTTTTGTTGGTTTATAATAAGGTGGATAGTAATAAGGTTCCTACTGCCCAAAGGACAATTGATAAGATGCCTCCTATCCATAAAAAGTGTTTAAATTTATAAATACCCATACCATATATCAATGTATTGGTTTGATATCCCATGGGCGTGAAAAAGCTAAAATTCGCACCAAAAAGCACCGCAAGCAAAAATGGCATTAAGGATAACTCTAGTCCGGTTGCCACGGCAATGGCGATGGGCGTCATGATGATCGCGGTGGCATTATTGCTGATGATCCCGCTCATGAGCATCGTCACCAAAAATATGAGTCCGATAATAAACATACTCGATTGACCGCTCATGATTGTCATAAGCTGTTCAGAGATCCAAACGTCTGCTCCCGTATTATGCATGGCCACCCCTAAAGGGATCATTCCGGCCAATAAAAAGATAACTTGCCAGTTCACGCGGTGGTACACATTGTTCAGTGAAATGCAACCAGTAAGTAATAATAGGGAAACCCCTAATAGAGAACTTATTAAAATTGACAGAACTCCAGACGCTGCCAGTCCGATGACTGATAGTAGAATTCCAAATCCTAAATAGCGTTTGGTTCCGGAAGGATTTTCTATCGCTTCCATTTCCCGCAAGACTGCAATGTTTGTTAATTGATACAAACTTTCAAGTTCATTTTCAGGGACGTTTACTAAAAGACGGTCGCCCGGTTTTAAATTGATCTTCTCAAAATCTTTTCGAATCAAGCGTTCTCTCGTGTTTCTAATATTTCTTCGTTTTTGAACACCAATCGGCGTTGCGTCTCCAATGTTTTCGCTCCGAAGGTCTCGTAAGTTCTTTCCGATGAGATCAGAACCCGGTAAGATCAATAACTCTACAAATTCAACAGGAACTTCCGTTTCGGGAACTTCTGAGATGGCCTCCATCGCTTCTTCCGGAATCTTATGTAAATGCTGCTTTTCGTGTACACTCAAATGATTGGCCTGATGCAATCGCACCAAATTTTCAAAATCACACATGAGGATCAACTTATCATGTTGTTGCAATTGAATGTACTTTCCAGGAGCATTGGTAACCACGCCTTTTCGAATCAGTTTTAGGACAGCGATATTTTTATTTCCGAAGAGAAAGGTGTCCTGAATCTTTTTATCGATTAATTCGGAATCCTCTAAAATATGCACCGTAGTAACATAATCTTCTAATTTATATTCTTCTTCCAGGCTCGGCGAACTTTCTTTCGGAAGCCATCGAGAAGCAATTGTCACCACCACAACAGCAATGACAAGAAAGATAAGACCGTAGAGCGAGAATTCAAAAAAACTGAAGCGTTCTGCCCCAAGCTTTTGTGCGGTACTGTTTACCAGCAGGTTGGTAGAGGTTCCCATCAATGTACAACTACCTCCCATGATTCCTGCGAAAGAAATAGGCATCAATAACTTAGAGCGAGGAATATCAAATCGTTTGCTTAACTCTCCAATGATCTTAATGAATACGATCACCACCGCAGTAGTACTAATAAATGCTGAAATACCCGCTGTGATAAACATAAAGGCCGGCACTAGTAATAATAGTGGAAGGGCATGCAGCTTATTGAGAAACCGGGCTAAGGTGGCGATCACACCCGTATCTTCCATACCTAACGCCAAAATCATCAATGCCAGAATGGTGATGGTGGCGGTGTTTGAAAATCCGGAAATCGCTTCTTCCGGACTTACGAGTCCCGAAAGGCTTAAGGCTACAATTAATAAGATGGCAACCTTATCAACCGGAAAGATCTCGATGGCAAATAAGATAATTGTTGCCAATAAGATGCCAAACACTAAAATTATTTCTCCTGTCATATAGCGCGGTTAGTCACCCCTAAAGATATAGGGCAAAGTCCTAGCGAATGACTAAGGAAATCATAAAAAATAGTGAGATGATCGAGTTGTTATCCTAAATACTTCTTTAGAATATGACTTTTGGATTCTCTACGAAGATTACGAATGGCTTTTTCTCTAATCTGGCGTACACGCTCTCGACTCAAATCAAAATCATCTCCAATTTCTTGAAGTGTCTTTGCAGGCTGTCCTTCCAATCCAAAATTCAACTTGATGATATTCGCTTCTTTCTCTGAAAGGGTATTCAACGCGCGGTTGATCTCCGTTTTCAAAGAGTCCATCAACAAGGTTTTGTCTGGTTTTGGAGACTCGCCACTACTAATAACATCATAAAGGTTGTTATCGTTCTCACCTTCCTGAAAAGGAGCGTCCATCGATAAACTTCGATTACTGTTTTTGAGTGCTAACTTCACTTTGCTTTCTGTGATATCCAATTCTTGCGCGATCTCCTTTGCAGTAGGAACGCGTTCGTATACTTGTTGCAAGTGATTGGAAGCTTTTCGTATTTTATTGATCTCGCCAATTTTATTAAGGGGAAGTCGCACCACACGTGCATGCTCAGCGATGGCTTGTAAAATCGATTGACGGATCCACCATACAGCATACGAAATGAACTTAAAACCACGAGTTTCATCAAATCGTTTTGCTGCCTTTACCAATCCTACGTTTCCTTCATTAATCAAATCGGGGAGTCGTAATCCTTGGTTCTGGTATTGTTTCGCTACGGAAATAACAAAGCGTAAATTTGCTTTGGTTAATCGGTTTAGTGCTACTTGATCGCCTTCCTTAATTTTTCTTGCCAACTCTACCTCTTCATCTGCTGAAATCATTTCAATTTTACTAACATCTTGTAGGTAATTGTTCAACGATTTCGTTTCACGGTTTGTAACCTGCTTGGTAATTTTGAGTTGTCTCATATAATCCTATTTCATTTTGTTTAACCCTCTATAGTAACCCTTAGATTTGACAATTCCAAAACCTTAACACAAATTGTTAAAAATTGGCGCGAAAAATACGCTTTCTGTACCTTCAAGAGAAAATTAGAGCGCTATGCACACTTTCACAGCAGTTATTGGATTTTTCTTACAAATTCCTGAAAATGTACCGCATCCAGATAATAATACGCCCATCGATCTATCAGATCCGGCCGACCTTATTATCTATGTGATCTTGCCCATTGTTGCTGTTATTTTGGTGTTGTTGTGGATGCGAAAAAGAAAACAAGACAAAAGAAACTAAGAACATGCAATACAAAAAACTTGGAAGCACCGATCTGTCTATTTCTCCCATTATTTTTGGAGGGAATGTATTTGGGTGGACACTCAACGAAAAAGAATCTTTCGCCATCTTAGATTTGATGTTTGATATGGGAATTCAAACCATTGATACAGCAGATGTCTACTCAAGATGGGCTCCCGGCAATGAAGGCGGAGAGAGTGAGTCCATCCTTGGGAAGTGGATGAAAGAACGCGGCAATCGCAACGACCTTATAATTTGTACCAAAGTGGGTATGGATATGGGGCAAGGAAAGATCGACCTTTCAAAATCACATATCCGTGCATCAGTGGAAGATTCGTTACGCCGACTTCAAACAGACTACATCGACTTATATTATAGTCACAAAGATGATGAGACAACTACGCCAAAGGAAACCCTTTCGGTCTACCAAGAGTTGATGGACGAAGGAAAAGTACGTTTTGTTGGAGCCTCGAATTTTTCGGTTGACCGATTGAAAGAATCTGAACAAATAGCCGCTGAGCACGGCCTTCCGAAGTATCAGGTCGTGCAACCGGAGTACAATCTCTTGTCGCGTAATTCTTTTGAAGGCGAATTACAAAACTATTGTAAACAACACCAACTTGGAGTAGCGTCTTACTTTTCGCTCGCAAGCGGATTGCTTTCCGGAAAATACCGAAATGAAAAAGACTTAGAGAATTCTTCCCGAACCGATTACGTGAAAAAGCACTGGAATGCAGATACCAAAAAACTCTTGATGGTGTTGGAAGACATCGCAAATCATCAACAAACTACATCGGCTGCCATTGCCTTGGCGTGGGTGATGCACCAACCTGGAATCTCAGCGCCTATTGCAAGTGCGACAAAAGAGGAACACTTACAAGCCTTCAAAGATGCTATTCAAATGGAGCTGTCGAAAGAAGAACTTCGTAAACTAAACGAAATGAGCACATTTTAAAATTCGTTATTTTTGGCTCGAATTTTGACACATGAATATGGAAATTGAGTGTTATGAAAATTTTCTTTCTATTTTTTAGCATCGTGCTTCTAACGACCAGCGCTACCGCGCAAATCGAAACCGGAAATAACACGGTTCGTTTTGAAGCGGTTGATAATAATGCTAATGATCCTACAGGGTTGGAGTTGCCCGCTATCAAACAACCCAACATTTCAAACCTAGAGAATAAAAAGTATAATTTTAATACCGATTCTGATTTAGGGAAAGAGGAAGAAAAGCCTTTTGAGATGAATCAAGATGATGGTCTTTTAGACACGCCCATGGCAAAAGGACCTAAATTCTTCGAAGAAAAGAAAAAAGAAGAAGAAACTATGGCGCGAGATCAAGTCTTGGGAGAGGTGAGAACCAAAACCGGATTTGTTCGGGTGATGTTTCGCGATCATCAGTATGTGGATGGAGACCGAATTCGCGTGTACGTCAACGAAGATATTGTACAATCAGACATCTCCCTAACGGCAAGTTTTCAAGGCATTACGATTAGTTTAGACGATGGCCCTAATATCATCAGTTTTCAAGCCCTGAACCAAGGCGATTCGGGTCCCAATACTGCCGAGCTCCACGTTTATGACGAAGAGGGTCGTATCATTTCTGCCAAAGGATGGAATCTGCTCACCGGCTATAAAGCGAATATCACCGTAATTAAGGAATAAACAAGAGACGCCCCGGTCAACATTTAAGTTTTTCACAAATGTAAAGTGTGTTTTACAAAAATATATGTATATTTGTCATATTGTAAAACAAACTAAACTGTTTCAGATGACAATTAAAAAAATTATTGAGTGGGATCGAAAGGCGTTTCAACGATTGCGAAACTTTCAATTGCCGCATTATTTTAAACGAATCGGACTCGCATTATTCTTAGTCGTCCTTGCGACCATGTTTGCGCTAAAGTTTACAGAGGCGGAACCTTTCTGGCTCCGAAATTTATTGCGAAACTTTTTGTTAATCGGACTCCTAATGATCTCAGTCTCGAAGGAAAGGGTAGAGGATGAAATGATGGGGGCACTACGCGCACAATCCTACGCAATCGCTTTTGTCTTAGGGGTCGTCTACGCGCTCATACAACCCTATATTGATTATGTAGTCGCCTTGGTGGTTGATTCCGGCGACGCCGTTTTGGATGTTAGTTATTTTCAAGTGCTTGCCTTTATGCTATTGGTGCAACTCTTGTTCTTTCGCATGATGGTAAAAAAATGTACTGTATGAAGAATACGTTAAAAGTAGAACGCGCCATTCTCAATCTAACACAACAAGAACTGGCCGAACGTATCGGGGTGTCCCGTCAGACCATACATTCAATAGAAGCGAGTCGGTATGTACCTTCTACCGTATTGGCATTAAAACTTTCAGAGGTTTTCGGTAAACCTGTAAATGATTTTTTCAGCTTAGAAACCAAGGATTAAACCTCTTTCCTTCAAAATTATAACATGGTTTTAAGGAAAGGAAGGAGGCAATTTGTGTATTTTTCCGAAGGAAAAACAACAAGCGCTTTGAAAACAATCTATACTGTTTATCTGTTAGGAATTATCATTGGAATGCCCTTTATCTCCTGTGCTCAGGAAGAGGTTGCTGCCGTAGATAATTCCTTCGGAATAGATCACAAAAACCAACTTATTGTCTGGAATCCTTCCGCGGAACGAATGGGGATTCGTCCGAAAGTGTTGCGCTTTGACGCCGCTTTTCAAAATACAAAAGAAGGAAGCATTGATCCCAAAAACAAGGTATCACTTCAATCAAATGGTAAAGAATATCAATTATTTACCACCACCTATCCCGTTGTGCAAATCTCCTATGAAGCAGATACGTTAAAAAAGCACCCAAGGGTTCCGGCGCGATTTTCCTACTACGATTCAGATACCACTTTTACCCAGCCCATCACGATGCGTTTACGCGGAAATATCTCTTTACAGTTTCCGAAGAAGAACTTTGATATCGAATTTCAAGAGCATGTAGATTCTACAGATACGGAAGACGTCCTGCTAAAGAATCTCAGGGAAGATGATGATTATGTGCTGGATGGGATGTACAATGAATCTCTTCGGTTGCGAGCAAAAACGGCCTTAGCCCTATGGCAGGAGCAACGCCCATGGACGTACAGCCGCAAAGGGAAGTCGGGTCCGGAAGGTTTTTATGTGGATCTTTTTGTGAACGGAACCTATCGAGGTATTTATTATCTAGGAGAACAGGTAGACCGTAAATTGATGAAGCTCAAAAAGAAGGAGGGTGACACCGTACGAGGTGAACTCTTTAAGGCGGGTTATTATGCGGATGGTACCAAGTTTATGGCGGCACCCGACTTTAAAAATGCATTGCCCACTTGGGCAGGCTTTGAGATGGAATATCCCTATGAAGATTATGTGGCTTTTTATGACAATCTTCATGCTTTTATGACCTTTGTGACCTCATCTTCCAAATCCGATTTCGCACAGAATGTGGAGCAATGGTTGGATGTAGAGAATGCAATTGATTACTTTCTTTTTGTGAATGCTATTCGCGCCACAGATAATTTGGGAAAGAATTTTTACTTCGGAAGGTATGATAACGACGAACCCTATCTATTCATTCCCTGGGATGTAGACGGAAGCTTTGGAGTGATCCAAGCCGGAAAACGAATTCCAACGACTGATGATATCTTAGATAATGGCCTTTTCAAAAGACTTTGGGATGAAAATCCAAATAATTACAGGCAGAAAGTAGCACAACGTTGGTTTGAACTTCGCAAGAAATTGTACGCCACCGAAGCGGTACTGCAACAAATCAATGAGCAGTACGAACAATTTCAAAAAGAACACGTCTATGCGCGTGAAGCCCTGATTTGGGAAAACACCTTTACCGAAGAGAACAAGACATATCTCACCCAATGGATCACAGATCGTTTTGCATTCTTAGATAGTTATTTCGAAACGGCTCGCTAGTTTGGGTTTCTTAGCGTTGCCTCTGATAACTGAAACGGATAAGCATTTCTAACCTCCAAAAGTTGTTCGGGGGTTACTTTTTCGGGTGTCGTTTTCAATACTTCTAACACATACTTGGTGCGTAATGCTTCGTACGCCCTTGTTAATTCATTTTGAACGGCGATGTACTTTTCGTACGGTGTTTTACTACTGCTTTGCAGCGATATCACCGCGTTTTTTGGGTGTTCAGAAGCTTTCTCAGACTTCAACCCATGACAATAGGAACATGCTCCTTCACCGTTATTGTCCACAAATTGCTGTAACTGTTCTGATAATTCAGAAAGAGCTACTTTTTCATCATTCACCAATACTTCCCCAGATTCATTGAGCAGTAGGCGTACTACGTTTCGTTCTTTCACTTCTACCATACAATCGCCAGAGGTGCACGGTGCGGGCAATTTTCGAAGGATGCCTTGATCGTTTGGGATATACGCGGTGACTAAAAAAAAGATAAGTAATAGAAAGGCGATATCAGCCATGCTTCCGGCTTGTATCTTGGGAGTGTTTCTTGAAGCTCTCATAATTAAAAAGAATTTGGTTCTTTTTACGAGTCTCAAAAGTAGTGCCATCCCGCTACACGAGCTTCGGAACTGCTACTGCCTCCCCCGGTTGCAAGTTACCAAGAACATGTGATCCAATACGCACGCGAACCAAACGAAGTGTTGGAAATCCAACTGCCGCGGTCATCTTTCGTACTTGGCGAAACTTTCCTTCCGTTAGGTTAATAGCTACCCAGGAGGTGGGGCCATGCCGGTCATCGGGCAATTTGTGTTGGGCTTCAGGAAGGGTAGGGGTGTCTAATTTTTTTGCGGTACACTGCTTGGTCATATACTTCTTGCCATGGATCCCAATTTCCACCCCTTGCTCCAGTTCTTTTATGGCTTCAGAGGTGATCAATCCTGAAACCTGTGCCCAGTATTCTTTTTCGAAAGGACCATTATTAATGGCGTAACTCACAGTACCATCTGTAGTTAACAGCAACAAACCTTCACTCTTTTCGTCCAAGCGACCAATAGACATGGTATCTTTTGGAAAGGGGTACAAACTCCCGAGAAATTGCTTTTTGTGTGCTTTTTTCTGCTGACTCACAAACTGACTTATTACCCCTGAGGGTTTGTAGAGTTTGAAATGTTGGTGGGAGGTTTCCGTCATCTAAGAAGAGGTTGCTTCCGATTGGATTTTTTGTGCTACCGCTTGCACTTCATCCATTACGCGCAACAAATTTCCACTCCAAAGCTTTTCAATTTCGGCTTCCGTATAGCCACGGCGAACCAGTTCCAGCGTCACATTAAAGGTTTCCGAAGCATCACTCCATCCTTTGATTCCGCCTCCGCCATCAAAATCAGAACTAATCCCAACATGATCGATCCCGATCTTTTCCACGAGATAATCGATGTGATCCACAAAATCTTTTACATCCACTTCCGGCGGTAGTTCGGGAAGTTTCTCAAGTTTTTTATCGCGAAGCGGAATTAACTTTCGGTATTGTTCAAAATAAGCACGCCGTTCTAGGGTAGGTAACGCCATCACTTGCTCTCGTTCTAACCATTCCATCCCTAAAGAATCAGCAACTTGCTTAGCGACTTCTATTTCTACTTCGGTTCTGGCATCATCCTTTTCTTTGTTCAAATAACTCTGAAACGCCACCGTTTGCACCACGCCGCCGTTTTCTTTAAGCCATTCTAATTGCTCATCGTCCAGATTTCTGCTGTGATTACAGAGTGCTCTTGCCGAAGAATGCGAGGCGATGATGGGCGCTTTAGAAAGTTCGATCATGTCTTTCATCGCTTTCTTGCTAGGATGCGACACGTCGATCATCATCCCCAATCGATTCATTTCAACAATCACTTGTTGCCCCAAATCACTGAGTCCGTTATGCAACCACTCATCATTTTCTTCGCCTGTATTGCTATCACTCAACTGGCTATGGCCGTTGTGAGCCAACGACATATAGCGCCCGCCAAGATTGTAAAATTCTTCTACCCGACTTAAGTCTTCTCCTACCGGATATCCGTTCTCGATCCCGATCATCGCTACTTTTTTTCCTTCGGAATGAATACGCCGTACTTCTTCACTATTTAGTGCCAGCGCAATATCATTGGGAGCAATCTCTTTGGTGAGGCGGTGTATCGCATCGAACTTCGCAATGGCATTGGCATAGGCCTTCTCATAACCGGAAGCATTTAAACTATCCTGACCTGTATAAACAATAAACCACGCCACATCGAGTCCGCCGGCCTTCATTTTAGGAAGCGTGATCTGCGTATCCAAATCTTGCGTATAGTTGATGGAATCGGTAAAATTATTCACGTTGATATCGCAATGCGTATCCAGTGTGATGACGTTTTGATGGATCGCTTTCGCTTTGGCGATCAATTCGGTTTCAGACATAGTTTTCTTTTCAGAAGTTTTATTTTGGTTACAAGAAACAAGTCCTATCGATAGGAACGCAAAAAGAAGAAGTGTGGTTGGTTTCATAAAAGGTTTTTAAGAAAGAGTACTCATAAGAAATAGCAATAAATCATTTTATAAACTTACTAATTTTAGAGAACATCCATTGTGTTGCGGTATTGGTTGGGCACTATTCTTTTCCTAAATTGTTGTATCTTAATTCAATAAACATTTGCTATGAAAACTTTCTATCTCCTTTTTATCGTTCTTTTATGTGCTCCTCATTGGCTCTTGGCTCAAGAAAATCAATGGCAAGAACTTAAGGAAAAGTATCATGAAACGGCAGACGATCCTTATGTTCCCGTCAATAAAGATACGATGCAACGACAACCTGCCTATCAACAGAGGGCTACTACTTTTTTTACTACCCAAGTGAATGTTGATGGAAGCGGAATGGATATTATTGGAGATGCCGCGAACGAACCTAGTATCGCCGTTGATCCTACCAATAACGATCGCATGGTTATCGGTTGGCGACAATTTGATGCTATTGCCAGTAATTTTAGACAAGCGGGTTACGGCTTTTCTCTAGACGGAGGTGCTTCTTTTACCTTTCCGGGGGTGTTAGATCCGGGAGTTTTTAGAAGTGATCCGGTCTTAGATTTTGATCTCGACGGAAATTTTTACTATAACAGTTTGCAAGACAGTTTTGAATGTGATGTGTTTGAAATTACTGATGGTGGCGTGGTTTGGGAAGCTCCGGTTCCTGCCAAAGGCGGAGATAAACAATGGATGCGCATCGATAGAAGTGGTGGCAGCAGTGATGGCTTTAATTATTCGTATTGGAATTCCAGCTTTACTACCTGTCCGCCGGGAAACTTTACGCGTTCTACTGATGGTAGTGAAACTTTTGAAGACTGCATAGCGGTGGCAGGTGACCCATTCTGGGGAACACTGGCCGTGGACAATGACGGTGTGTTATACCTTGTGGGAGTAGGAGGTAGTACCGGTGTCATCGTAGTTCGCTCCTTAAATGCACAGAATGCCGGAAGCAGTATTGTTTGGGAAACTCCTTCGGAAGTGGACCTTGAAGGTTTTTTGAATGCCGGAGTAGCGGTGAATCCCGTTGGTTTGCTGGGGCAAGCTTGGGTAGATATTGATATTTCGAGTGGTCCCGGAGCGGGCAATGTGTATGTATTGGCCTCAGTAGAAAGAACCAACGGTGATCCAGCAGATGTGATGTTTTCTAGAAGTACCGATGGCGGACTCACTTTCGAGCCTGCGATCCGTTTGAATACCGATATTGGCAACGATGCTTTTCAATGGATGGGCACCATGGCTGTAGCACCAAACGGTCGAATTGATGTGGTGTGGTTGGATACAAGAGATGCGCCTTCAGGAACCGTTGACTCTGTATTGTATTATACGTTTTCAGACGATCAGGGAACTACTTGGGAGCCAGAAATGGTGCTTTCAGATGCTTTTGATCCTACAATCGGTTATCCCAATCAAAGTAAGATGGGCGACTATTTTGATATGAAAAGTACTAATGCTGGGGCGCATCTGGCATGGGCCAACACACTGAATGGCGGGCAAGATGTGTATTATACCTTTATCGAGCCTGAATCCTTCGGAATTAATGATATTGCCCTTACGGAAGCCGTTAGCATCTATCCAAATCCAACTACATCTGAAACAGTGATCGACATTAAGCTGCCTTCAGCTCAGCAAACAACTATTACATTGGTCGACATGCAAGGGCGTGTGGTACAAACTTTATTACCATCAACAGTCATGCAGCAAAAAAAGTTGTTGTGGTCAGAAATTCAGACCCCCATAAGCGGATTCTATTTTGTGCGCGTACAAGTAGGTAAAAACGTTCTTCATAAAAAAATCATCGTTCGTTAGTATCGTATCAGATTTCAGTTTTACCTTTGAGGTATGGCGAAAAACGATCCCTATGCGGCGCTCCGTTTCAAAGAATTCAACCTATTTCTATTGGTTCGTTTTGCGATGGTCTTCGCTTGGTCCATGCAGTTTGTGGTCATCGAATGGGAAGTGTATAGTATTACTAAAAATCCGCTTTCATTAGGTATCATCGGACTCATGGAGGTGGTGCCAGCAGTCTCGTTGGCGTTGTTTGCGGGGCACATCGTTGATCAACGTGAAAAGCGCAATTTGCTAGTCACCTGCATCTTTGGTTTTTCGGTGGTGAGCTTAGGATTGTTTTTGATCACCTGGCCGGAAGTAGTGGGCGAATTGGTTTCAAAAACCAAGTTGATTATCATTTATATTCTAGTTTTTTTAGGAGGTGTAGTTCGCGCCTTTTTAGGCCCCACCATTTTTTCACTATTCTCTTTATTGGTTCCGAAGAAAGTATATCCCAATGCCGCGACGTGGAGTAGTTCGGTGTGGCAAATGGGTGCGGTTGTAGGGCCTGCCGTAGCCGGGTTTTCTATTCACTGGATCGGGGTGCACGGTTCTATGTTTGCTATTTTCGGCTGTTCCCTCACTGCTTTATTGGTATTACTGCGAATTCCGAAGAAACCCATCTTAAACCCAAAACTAGGGGAACCGGTTTGGCAAAGTTTGAAAGAAGGCATCCGCTTTGTTCGAAAAACGAAAGTGATCTTAGGAGCCATTACGCTGGATATGATTGCTGTACTTTTTGGAGGCGCCGTTGCGCTGCTTCCGGTCTACGCACAAGATATTTTAAAAGTAGGGCCTGAAGGCTTTGGCGTGTTGCGCGCCGCACCGGCCGTTGGAGCACTGGTGATGATGTTTACTTCGGCGTATTTTCCGCTGAACAAACATGCCGGCATGAAATTGTTGACAGCGATCTTTGGCTTCGGAATTTGTATTATTATCTTCGGAATTTCAACTTCCTTTTGGTTGTCGGTTGTGGCCTTGTTCTTCAGTGGCTTGACCGATGGTATTTCAATGATCATTCGTCAAACCATCCTACAACTGCGTACACCCGATTCGATGCGTGGAAGAGTCGCATCGGTAAATTCGATGTTCGTAGGGTCGTCGAATGAATTGGGGGCGTTTGAAAGCGGACTCACAGCAAAGCTGATGGGTACAGTGACCGCCGTGGTATTTGGTGGAACCATGACATTGATCACCGTGGTAAGTACGGGCCTAGCCCTTCCGAAGCTTCGAAAATTAGACTTGAGAAAAGATCTTGAAGCGCATGAAGCGAGCGATAGCTAGATTAAAAGATCCAGCCTAACAGCCAAAAGATTACAAAAAAGAGGATAATGGTTCCAAGACAACCAAGTGAGCCTCCTAATTTACGAGCAGCCCAAAATGCAATAATAGCACGAAGTAGTTTTTTCATAGGTGCGTTGTTTTCTATAAAATTAAACTACCAAAGCTCCTCCAACAATTATTTATAAGAATTTTAAGAAGGGCAATTTTTTAAGAATCCTAATGAACGAATTCTACATACTTTAGAGGGCTTATGCGCTGTCACAAGCATAAAACCTTTTTCATTATAAAAAATCATATTCCCTTCAGTATTTGCTGAAGGGAATTTTTATTCCTCAAATAAAGTTTCCAGTTGTAAAGCCTCCATGGAAATGACATAGATTTTTGAAATTCCGCCGTAATCGCCTTCCGGTGACGGTTCATCGCGTGTAAAGAAAAAGAAGTTGCCGTCCCAAGTGATACCGGTAGGACATTCGTTCTGTCCTGTGTTGATCATCGGTCCTAAAGGGAGTGCTTGTTGCCATTGTCCGTCTACTCCGCGCTTACTTACATAAATATCGTCACCCCCTTGAGTGTCGGGTCGGCCGTAGGATTGGAAAAATAAATAGTTGCCATCAGGTGAAAGTTTCGGCGCATATTCCCAGTATTTTTCAGTATTGATAGTGGCCGGTAATTTTTGAGGTTCCGTAAAGCCTGATGTGGTTTTAGTGGTTTGGTAGAGATCAATACCTGCCGTTCCGGGCCGCTGAGTACAGAGATAAAACGTTTCACCGTCAACCGTGTGAAAATGGTTTTCATTGCTTACGGGCCATTGCTCACCTTCGGCTTGCACATAATTGATTGTGGGCGAAAGGGGAGTGGGAGTGCTCCATCCTTCGTTACTCTTTGTGTTCATCCAGACATTGGTATCAAAATTTCCTAAATTAGGTCTTCCTTCAATTGGACGTTCGCTCCCGAAGTACAAGGTATTTCCATCCGGAGTAAGATTCGGATATTCATCGCGATCGGTAGAAAAAGAAGTGAGTTCCGGCGTAGACCAACCTTGTTCCTCGGAGTAGCTAGCCGTGTAAATTCGCTGTTTTTCTTCACCTTTCCGACGCGTAAAATAAATCGTTCGATTATCGGGAGCAAAGACCAGATCGAATTGAGTTGATTCTTCTTCGGAAACAAGTCCGGGTAAAAACACCTGCGGTGTTCGAATCACGGTTTCAGAAATATGTGAAGAAGTACTCGTGGATTCTTGAACGGCGCAAGAGAAAAAAAAGATCGGGAGGATGGTAATCAGCAATTGTTTCATGATTAGGTATTTAAAATTTGTAACCAATTTTCTTTTACTACGGCAATGGCTTTATCAATTTCTTGTTGTTCCAGATGCGCGATGATGGCTTCGTGTTGTGCTTCGGAAGTTGTGTCGAAGCCGTTTTTCCGCATAAAGTCCAATTCGTAAAAAAAGATGCGCACCTTGAGATCGTCAAGAATTTGTAACACAGTATCATTGCCACAATATTGGGTGAGGGCATCGTGAAAATTCATATCTGATTGAATACGTTCAATGGGTGTGCGGGATTGAACGAAGGCTTTCTGCTTTTCGCGTAATTGATGGAGTATCACACTTCCGTACGCTGTTTGTTCCATGGCCAATCCTTCCAAAGCAGCAACTATGGGGTAGAGTTGAGGTATTTCTCTTGAATTTAAAGTTGGAATTTGAAACCCACGGTTGGGCACGGAACAAACGATTTGCGCTTGTTCGAGTTGGGTGAGCGCTTCCCGAATTGGCGTCACACTGATCCCAAGATCACGTGCAATTTGGGCTAATGATAGGAAATCTCCGGCAGACAAACTTCCTTCCGCCATTCCTTTTAGAAGATGCTCTTTTACGAGATCTCGATATCGAATTACAGATTTCACACCGGAAAGATATATAATCGTATACGATTTAACAAATTAATTTTAGGAATAAAAAAACCCTGCAAGGGGTGCAATCTTGCAGGGCTTTTGATAAGCGATAATCTCTCTAGGAGGTAACCGCTTGTTCTGTTTTCTTAGCATTCTTTTTAACCAAACTTTCAAGCTCGCGTGCTTTGTCTGCGATGCTTTGTCCGGCACCTTGAACTTTATTGCCGATATTTTTTTTGGTATCTGCAGGAAGGGCGCGATATCCAAAATACGCAGCGGCTGCTGTTCCTAATCCGATAAGTGCCCAAATTCCTGTTTGCTTGTTTCGTCTATTCATAGTGTCTTGATTTTTTATTAATTAGTATCCTAAAGGTACGGGATTACAACCGCCGGATCATAATTAAAAACCCACTTTAGTATAAGTTTAATAGCGGTTTAAGGGTTTTTAAGAAATTTTGAGACGTCCAACTTTTTATTGATAGTATCATAGGAGGGAAGTATGGTTTTTCAATATAGTCACCACCTATAATTTTTATCTTCGGAAGCATTCAATAAATACAGAAATCATGACAAAACAACCCTTGTTACAATCCTATAAAACACAACAACTCAATTTGAAGAATCGTGTGGTGATGGCACCCATGACGCGCAGTCGGGCCACAAATTCAGAAAAGAAACCTACGGATGAACTCCAAGGCGTGTATTACGAACAAAGAGCGTCTGCCGGACTCATCATTACCGAAGGTTCACAGGTGTCGAAACGTGCGGTTGGGTATATCAATACGCCCGGTATTCATAGCGAAGCGCAGGTGGAAGGATGGAAAAAAGTGACGGAGCGGGTGCATCAACAAGGAGGAAAAATCTTCATACAATTGTGGCATGTGGGACGCATGTCGCATCCTTATTTTCACGATGGCGAATTGCCGCTGGCCCCATCTGCTATCAATCCGGAAGCACAATCCTACACACCTGAAGGTTTTAAAGATACCGTAACGCCGCAGGCGATGACCCAAGAAGATATCGATCAGACTGTTTCCGACTTCCAACAAGCGGCGAAAAATGCTATGGATGCAGGTTTTGACGGTGTCGAAATTCATTCTTCAAATGGTTATTTATTCCATCAATTCTTTAACGGAACTTCTAACACCCGAACCGATCGCTACGGGGGTAGCATTGAGAACAGAGCGCGTTTCTTTTTTGAGGTATTGGATGCTATCAAGGAGGTAATTCCGGAAGAAAAGATAGGTGCGCGATTCAATCCGTCGTTGCATGGAATCTTCGGAATGACCATGGACGAGGAAACCATTCCTACTTTCGAATACACCATTACAAAACTGAACGATTACAACCTAGCGTACGTACATCTTTCGGAACCGTTTACGGATGTTTCTGACATTCCTTTCGCCGTGACCAATATCGCCAAGCACTTCCGACCCTTGTATAATGGTACTTTAATGATCAACAGCAACTTTGATCAGGATTCCGGAAATAAGGTGATTGAAGACAGTGACGCTGATTTGGTGGCCTTCGGAAAGCTATATGTTTCTAACCCCGATCTCGTAGAACGTTTTGCAGAAAATGCACCTGTAGCCGATTGGAATAAGGACACCTTTTACACTCCCGGGAAAGAAGGGTATATAGATTATCCTACACTAGCGGGAGATGAGACCTCCTGAAGTAAACATCCTAGTTATAGAAACCACATTCCTTCTTACGTCGAAAGTTTGCAAATAGAAGATGTATATCATCTGAAGCAGATGCGAACGTTAAATACCTTCATTTCATAAAAAAAACACGAGAATAGTCGTATTTTGAACGTTGCGTCATATTGTGTATGGCGTTCTGAACAACCAAAAAACTACATAATGAAACACCGATTATTTTTCTCTTTTTTATGTGTACTGTCGTTATTGCTAACGATTCCGGTACAAGCACAAGAAATTACTGACAAAACTTTTTCCGGCTTAACCATGCGAAATATTGGTCCGGCCTTCACCTCGGGAAGAATTGCCGATATCGCCATACACCCTGAAAACGAAAACGTATGGTATGTCGCTGTTGGTTCCGGCGGCGTGTGGAAGACCATCAATTCCGGAACCACCTGGAAACCGATCTTCGATAATGAAGCGTCCTATTCTATTGGGGCTATAGCCATTGACCCTAACAATACCCATACTATTTGGGTAGGAACCGGCGAAAATGTAGGAGGACGTCACGTGGCCTTTGGAGATGGCGTGTATGTGAGTCATGATGATGGTGCCAGTTGGAAAAACGTCGGACTGAAAAATTCAGACCATATCTCTAAGATCATTATACATCCTGAAGACTCCAACGTAGTTTGGGCAGTGTCTCAAGGGCCGTTGTGGACTTCCGGTGGGGAACGCGGCGTGTATAAAACGACGGATGGAGGTACTACTTGGAAACGCACCTTAGGAGATGCCGAATGGGTGGGAGCAACCGATTTGGTGATCGATCCTAGAAATCCGGATGTGCTATACGCTGCCACTTGGCAACGTCATAGAACCGTAGCAGGTTATTTGGGCGGCGGACCCGGTTCAGGGCTTCATAAAAGTACGGATGGAGGAACTACTTGGACGAAGTTAAGCAATGGCCTTCCGAAGTCAAATTTAGGAAAGATCGGGCTGGCCATTTCACCTTTTAATCCAGATACGATCTACGCGGCTATTGAAGAAGACCGCACAAAGGGTGGCCTTTATATGTCTACGAACAGAGGGGCGTCTTGGACCAAACAATCAGATGCCGTTTCCGGAGGTACTGGTCCGCATTACTACCAAGAGCTGTACGCATCACCCCATCACGAGGGAAAGTTGTTCTTGATGAGCAACTATGTGCAAATTTCAGATAATCATGGAAAAACCTTTTATACCATGAATGAAAAGAATAAGCACGTAGATAGTCATGCGATGGCGTTTAAAGCTTCCGACCCTAATTATGTGCTCTTCGGAACGGATGGTGGGTTGTATGAAAGTTTTGATCTGACGGATAGCTGGAAGTTCATTCGAAACCTTCCGATCACGCAATACTTTAAAGTAGCAGTAGACGATTCAGAACCTTTTTATAATATTTATGGCGGAACCCAAGACAATGGTTCACACGGCGGACCTTCGCAAACCACCTATTCAGACGGAATCACTAATTCCGATTGGTGGAAAACCTTAGGAGCCGACGGGCACCAGTCGGCTATCGAACCCGGAAACCCCAACATTACTTACGGAGAGTTTCAGCAAGGAGCCTTATGGCGTATCGATCAAACGACCAAGGAAACGGTATTTATTCAGCCGCAGGCTAGAGCAGGCGAACCTTTTGAACGTTTCAATTGGGATGCCCCAATTTTGGTGAGTCCGCATAATCCAAAACGCCTTTATTTTGCGTCACAGCGTGTGTGGCGTTCGGAGAATAGAGGAGACGATTGGACTCCTATTTCCGAAGACCTCACCTTGAACCAAGAGCGGATGAACATTCCATATTACGGAAAACAACAGAGTTGGGATAACGCTTGGGATGTGGGAGCCATGTCTAATTACAATACCATTACTTCGCTGGCGGAATCTCCAAAGCAAGAAGGACTTATTTACGCCGGAACCGATGACGGGATCATTCAAACAACCGAAGACGGCGGAAACACTTGGCGAAAAGCAACCTTAAGCAATATCAAAGGACTAGGAAACGTGCCTTTCGTGAACGATGTGCGCGCCGACCTGTTCGATGCGAATGTGGTCTACGCCGCGGTAGACAATCACAAATACGGTGATTACAAACCATATATTTTGAAGAGTTCTGATAAGGGGAGAACATGGTCGCTGATCAACGGTGACCTTCCGGAGCGCTTATTGGTTTGGCGTTTGGTGCAAGATCATGTTGATAAGAATTTGCTGTTTGCTGCCACGGAATACGGTATCTATTTTACGACCAATGGTGGCAAGAATTGGGTAGAACTGAGTGGAGGAGTACCTACGATTTCCTTCCGAGACATTACGATTCAACGCCGTGAAGACGATTTGGTAGGAGCTTCTTTTGGACGTGGTTTCTTTATTTTAGATGATATTAGTCCGTTGCGCAATTTCAACGCTTCCATGCTTTCTAAAGAAGCGACCTTATTCCCTATAAAAGATGCGCATTGGTATTCTGAAGCAAGCCGTGTGGGAAGTCAAGGCGATGCCGAATACAAAGCTCCGAATGCACCTTTTGGCGCACGATTTACGTATTATCTGGCCGATGGATATAAATCGTTGAAAGACGATCGCAAGGAACGTGAAAAATCAAACACTGATTTTCCAGGTTGGGATGCCTTAGAGGCAGAAGCCAATCAAGACGGACCCAAAGTGCTGTTTTTGATCAAGGATGCAAACGGAAACTTGGTGAATACGATTGAAGGCACCAACAAAAAAGGCTTTAATCGCGTGAATTGGGAGTTGAATTATCCTGACAAACGCGGAGAACGACTCTCAGGAGACGGTGACGGCATTGGTACCGGAAATGTGATGGTAACGCCGGGAACGTATTCTGCAACATTGGTAAAACGCGTAGACGGAGTAACCACCACGCTTCAAGGTCCAGAAGAATTTGAAGTAGTAGCGATGTACGATGGAGCCTTACCGCGCAAGTCGTATGACGAAATGAATAATTTTAGAGAAGAAGTGTTTGCCTTTCAGCAGAACCTTACCGCTACTAATATGATGATGACACGTCAATTAGACAAAGTAGCCGCCATGAAACGCGCTGCCAACAAGGCGACTGCGAATAATGATGCGCTATTGAAAGACATCAACAAAGCGCGGATGGACTTATTAGCGATCCAGAAAGAGCTTCGCGGCAATCCGGTGAAGGATGAAATAGGGGAGCGGTCCAATCCAACGGCTAATGACGGCGGAAGAATAGGCTGGGTGGCTTTTGGGAATACCTATGGCCCCACCGGAACGCATAAAGCACTGCTACAGCGTGTCAAAGGACAATTGAACTCGGTGCAGTCGAAGTTAAAAGCGATGGAAAACAACACCTTGCCAAATTTAGAACGCCGACTCAAAGCTGCGGGTGCCCCGTGGATTGAAGGACAGGGGTTGATGGAGAATTAGTTGTAGGACCTAGGATGTTAGACGCTAGGACTTATGACGTATGATGTATGAAATGATAGATAAAAGCGACTCCAGAAATGGGGTCGTTTTTTGTTGTGGGGTGCGGGGTTTAGTTGGGTCTATAGTAGAGAAGTTGTTGGAACTTGGTTTCGTTATTGAGAGAGAATTTCGTTTCTATAGACAATGGGGTTAGTGAAGTTGTGAGTTGGTGGATTGGTGGATTGGTTAGTTAGTGGGAAAGGCTTGGGGATCGGCGAGTAAGCGAAGGGGGATGTGAAATGATATTATAATTGCTTATATTTTTCTTTACGGAATTCCTCAAAGAAAATATCCCCTCCAAAAATATATTTATACTCGTACTCGCAAATTTAAAAAATGTTGATAACTAGTTTATAACTAATATCTTATAATAATGTTACGACTGTATTCAAAGTGTATATTTGTGTATGTTTTATAATTTGTCTGATAAAGAGGTAGAAGCATTAAAAATTATTAGAAACGCTTTAGTCCATCAAGGAAAGATGCCAAGTGTACGTGAATTAATGAGTGGCTTGGGATATAAATCACCGCGTTCATCTGCTGTTTTATTGAAAAGTCTTGAAGAAAAAGAAATTTTAAGAAAAAAGCCAGATGGCAGTTATCAGATTGTTGATTTTGAAATACCCGAAGATTATGGTTCAAGAGCACAAACTGTGAAAATACCTTTATTAGGAAGTGTAGCTTGTGGAATACCAATTTTTGCAGATGAGAATATTGAAGCTGAAGTTTCTATTTCTGTAGAGATTATAAAAAAGGGTTATAAATATTTCTTATTGAGGGCAGAAGGTGATTCTATGAATGAAGCAGGGATTAATGATGGAGATTTATTATTAATAAGACAACAGCAAGACGCAAATAATGGTGATAAAGTATTAGCTCTTATTGATGATGAAGCAACAGTTAAAGAATTTTTTAGAAGTGGAGGAATGGTAATTCTAAAGCCAAAATCAACAAATAAAATACATCAACCAATAATATTAACAAGCAATTTTAGAATTCAAGGAATTGTTGAAGAAGTAATAAAAATTTAAATGAAAGAAATAAATGAAATAGAACAATCTAGGTATGTGTTGAATAGGTTCGATCATTACATTGAAGGAGCTAATAGTAAAGGGAACTTCTTATTGGCTTTTAGTGCCTTTTTATTTGGTTTCATAGTAACAAGCTTTAATGATATAATTGGGTTTAATAATGGTAAGGCAGAGAACTGGACAATAGGTCTTCTTATTGGTATACTTGTAATAGGAATATTAAGTATTGGTTTTACAATAGCAGCTGTATTTCCTTTTTTAAAAACCAATAATTCGAGTAGTAAAAAGTATCACTCTTTAGTATTTTTTAAATCTATTGCTGATATGAATGAAGAAGATTTTCTAAATCAATACAAGGAACAAAAGGATAAAAAAGTATGTAAAGATATAGCGAAACAGATTTATTCTATATCAAAAGGTTTAAAAACAAAATATAACAGAATCCGTTGGTCTATTAGAATGGTCTTTGTTCAATTAATTCTGCTTTTAATAATTATTATAATTAAAATAGTATGAGCTTATTTAAAAACTACAAATCAGGAATAGAAAGTGTATTGAGCAGATCAGAACAAAAATTTCAAAAAGGAATTAAATCACCATATATCTTGCTAAATCAAAGTACAGAAACATTTTCTTCTTTACCGACAACAATAGAACCAGATTCTAAAACGATATTAGAGTTTGACTCTAATCAACTTCAAAAATATTTCGGACCAAATAAATATTCTTTTGATACCATAAAAATTGGTAATCATCCAGATTTTGAGAACCTAGAACATAATCAAACACTTAATCATCATTGTGTTTCTATGTTTGTAGATATTAAAGGCTCTACTAGATTAGCTCTTAAATACTCTTTAGAAGAAGTACGTTTAATTAAAGACACTTTATTAACTCTTTGCATCAATGTAGTCAGTCATTTTGGAGGACATGTTCATAGATTACAAGGAGATGCAGTATTTGTTCAGTTTGTGAGAAAAAATTCTAACCCGAATAATAGTGTAATTAATGCTCTTAATTCTGCGAGCGTTTTATGTCAAGTTGTTTCTGAAGACTTATCATCAGCATTTGAAAATTATGGACTTGACCCAATAAAAATAAGAGTTGGTTTAGATTATGGAAATGATGACAATGTTATGTGGTCTCACTATGGGATTGCTAATTGTAATGAGCTTACAACAACTAGCTTACATACTGATTTAGCTGCTAAATTACAGAATAAAGCATCAGTAAATTCTATTAGAATTGGTAAAAATTTAGTTGATGCTATAGAAATGAACGAAGATTATATCAGTATACCAACGGTTAAAAAGAATGGTCAACCTGTTGAGGATAGATATATAATTCAATCTTCAGAACTTAATTATTGTCAATTTGATTTCAGTTGGAAAAAATATTTAAATAGTTTCTCATTTTATAGAAAAAATGGAAGTGGTAATTTAGAAATCGTTGATAATCCTTTTACCCTTAAAGCGAGTGTTTACAGACCAAAACAAGAAAGTACTGCTTCTCAATATTATGAAAACAACTATTCTATACTTAAAGGCAAATATATTAAATATCAACTAATGATAAATGGTTCGCCATATTATAAAAAACCTCATGAAAAAATTATTTGGGAAGCTTTCAATTCAGGTAAAGAAGCGAAACTAGCAAATGAGGAACGACACAATTTTGAGAATTTTTATTTGAATCAAACATATTGTATTGCTCATGCTGGCTATCATGGAAACCATTATCTAAAATGCACAATTCAAAGAGAGCATACAAACAATATAGTATTAAAATTCCCAATTTACGTAGATGACAAATTGGATACAGATATAAACTTAAATAACATATTAAATTGAAAACAAATATTATGGGACTTAAACCAGGGCCAAAAAGAATTGCTAAATCAACAGGAAAACCGGATAGACGTCAGAGAGATAATAAGGATACACCAGGAAATACACCATCACTGAAGCCACCTAAACGCAAAAGAAAGTAATCTAACTAAAACTATATTTTTCATAATATAAGAATATATAAAATTGTAATTTTATGTAAAATAGATTCTCGATGTTAAACTTGACCTCATAAAATTTTGGTAAAAACAATAGGCGAGTGGAACGACCATATTTTAGGGGATAGTTCTAAATAATCTTAGTTTTCAAATGCTTAAAGCTTGTCGTGATCATTATAAGCGAGTACTAAGCTTTCCTAAAATATAGCGCAGCGAGCCGTTAATTGTTTCTACCAGCGCACCGGCTCGCGGCTCACTAAAATGGTCTTCGAGACCATTTCTTAACGATCACCCGTATGCAGTCTTGATTTTTAGTGTCTCCGACGAGCATAGCGAGAGGAAGGCATTTTGCATCAATTTGGCGATATGATTTCACTAATTGGTTCTAGACAAATTCCTCTTTACACAGAATAAAAACGCAGCGTAAGCATTCATGAAACCTTGGAATGAATATAGCGCTGCGTTCTGGTTTTACTTACTAAAATTTATACATAAAGAGCGTCCTATTTTTGAATCTTTTTTGGACGGGCAGAAAAGATTGATAGAGAAAGAAACAATTACTTTAGTAGCGCAATTTGCTTTTACATAATATCTGCTGACATAATTCGCATACGCAATGTGATTTCTGATGTTGAACAAAATAGTGTAGCTACGCGCAAACTACTTTTTACATAATTACGACCGTTATAGCGCTAAAGCACTAGAACTGTAATTATGTAAAATACTGCGTATCCAGTAATTTACTTTGATTGCACTATAATTTATATTATGTAAAATAGAATATTTCGAAAGTTCTATGTTTCATTGTGAATGATATCGCTTTAAAGAATTACCGTATTCTCCCTTTCCTCCTTACATCGCATCCGGAACGGCATGAATTCTTCCGGTATATCGAATCACCGTGCGTTGCGAAGAAGTTACTTGTATGGTGGCACGTTGGTTTGGGTATGCGTTGATAAATACTTGATAGCGTTCGGTTTTGTTGTTTACATCATCTGCTTCAAAGTAGATTTCAATTTTCTGCTTGCGCTCTAAAACCTTTGCGGCATAATCTTCCGTCATTCCATTCATATCCACACCAACATCCTGACTGTTTCTATTTCCACCGCTACCTTGCAATTGTTGTCCGAAAAACGGCATATTAGCCTTCACTTTTCCTTGTGTGACTTCTAAAAAGTAATTGTCGCCAGACAGTTGTATATTCCCGGAAGTGCTTCCATTCATATAAGGCGCCAATTCATTAAGTACTTGCGTCGTTGCAGCCGTATTAAAAGGTTGCGCATTTTCTACATCAATACGATACATTTCAGAAGCTACTAAATCACTAACAGCCTGAAAGGCTTGCGCATTTTGTGTCTCTTCAGCGGCATTTTCAGAAGAACCACAACTTTGAAACACCATCGCCATGACCGCAACAAGGAATAATCGATGATATAATGGTTTCTTTTTCATAGGTTTAAGATAAGCATTGTGTGCCAATGACACAATGAGTTTAACACTAGCTATAGTACAAGAAGCATGCCCCAATCCTATAAAACCATGACAATGGTCCTAACTCTTACATCTTCTCCCGAATCACTAATCCACTAATTCTTATCTCCTATTTATCCTTCATCTTAAGTCCTACGTCCTCTTCCGACTCACAAATTCACCAACTCACTATACATCCTACATCCTAAGTCCTAAGTCCTTCACAACCTTAACATTTCTCTAAAACAGTTTCTTGAACCGTCGCCGTACTTTTGCGTAAAATTAACCGCCTGTGATCTGGACTGCTTTTATTGCGCTCATTATTATTTTTCTTGCCTTAGACCTCGGTGTCTTCAATCGCAAAGCACACGTTATCAAAACAAAAGAAGCCGCAATCTGGACCACCGTTTGGGTGTCGTTTGCCTTGGCTTTTTCGGGAGCGATCTATCTGCTATTTCAACATGAACTCGTTGAGAACCCTACCGGACTCACTCCTTCGAACGCTACCTTAAAATATATTACGGGTTATTTGATCGAATTATCCCTAAGTATCGATAATGTCTTTGTGATCGCCATCATCTTCTCCTCCTTTAATATTCCCAGCAAATACCAACACCGAGTCCTGTTCTGGGGTATTTTGGGTGCGGTGGTGTTTCGCGGACTCATGATTCTCTTTGGTGTGGCGCTTATCAATAAATTCGAATGGATCATTTATGTTTTTGGAGCCTTCCTACTCTACACCGCCTACAAAATGCTGCGTTCTAATGGGGAAGAAGATTTCAACCCGAAAGATTCGAAGGTCTATCGCTGGGTACGGAAATTTTTCGCGGTAACCCACCATACGGAAGGCGATAAATTTTTTATTCGGAAAATGGGAAAGCGTATGGCCACGCCCCTATTCTTAGCCCTTATCGTCATTGAGCTCACGGACGTACTCTTTGCCTTAGACAGCATTCCGGCCATTCTTGCGATTACAGCCGATCCGTTTTTGGTGTTTAGTTCGAATATTTTAGCGATACTCGGACTTAGATCGATGTATTTTTTAATTTCCCGAATGTTAGAGAAGTTCCGCTATATCAATTATAGCTTAGTGGCGATCCTGACGTTTGTCGGACTCAAAATGATCTTTTCCCACCATATTGAAATTCCGGAATGGGCTTCGTTAGCGGTTATCGCAGTTGCTTTGCTAGGAGGCGTTTTGGCTTCGGTTTATATTAAGCAACCCCTTCCTGAAGAAGACCTCCCACCTGCCGATGACCCTCACTTACCTTCATAAAAAAACGGCGACACCCGTTATTCGGATCCCGCCGTTTTAACCAAAACACAATTCACTAACTGTTCTCGTCTGTATCTTCATCTTCCAAATGCTTCATGGCATCTGCAATTTTTTTCGCATCACGCTCTTCTTTTTCCGCTAAGGTTAATTCCCCATTCTCGCCCGGCTCAAAGTCTTCCTTTTTTGTCGACTTGTTAAAGTTAGAAGATCTGCGGTAAGCATCTTGGAAGTCGGCATGCTTCTTTTGTTTTCTTGTTTTTTCCATGGTTTAGTCTTTTTTGAAATTTCCGTTGAAGGCAAATTCGGCTTGTGGCTTGCGTTCGCGTTTCGTTTGTAATTCTTCTTCTTGTAAGTCTTCGGAAAGTGTTTCAGGATTCCCACCATAATACCCGAAGGCTGTAGCCGTAGCTACATGATAGTTATCAGGAAAGCCAAATTCTTTCTTCGCCTTCTCAAAATCAATTCCGGCCATTTGATGAACAGCAATTCCCATCGATTCCGCTTGATTCACAACATTCCCCATAAAGAGTCCGAGATCGTGCAAGGCATGAAAGTTTTCTTTCTTTCCCTCTTTCATATCGGTTTTGATCGCTCCAATCCACAAGGCCGGAGCCCCTTCTACCCATCCTTGGTTGAATTCGGCTAAGCAATCAAAAATACGGTTATAGGTATCGCTACCCTTCAATCCCCATATAATACGCCAAGGCTGTAAATTATTACTGCTTGGAGCCCAACGTCCTGCTTCCAATAAAATATGGATATCCTCTTCAGAGAGCGGTTTCGAATCAAACGCTCTGGGACTCCATCGCGATTTGATTAAAGGATGTATGTCGTATTCGGTAGGTGTAATTTTTCTTACTTCATTGAGTGTGTCAGCCATCTTTTTCTTTTTTTGTTTTTCTAAAAGTAACGACTGCATTCCGCTTCCAAAAACAATTAAAAAACATTTAACGCAACGGCACGATCTTTCAAGAGTTTTTCACAAAGAACTATTAAAAATTTGGCACCCCCTCCCTCCTATTGTATCTTTAAAAGAAATTCTATAATTATGAACATCAACTTCGAATATGATAAGGTATCTGCTAGCGACGCGCTAGAAATCTTTACCGCTAAGAAATTAGAAAAATTGTTTAACCGCTATGACTTCATCGTAAGAGCCGATGTTTTCTTTAAAACTGAAAATACTTCAAGCGACGAAACAGGAAAAATCTGTAATATTCGTTTAAGTGCGCCGGGACCTCGTATATTTGCAGAAGCATCGAATGAAAATTTTGAAAAATCTGTAAGCGAATCGTATAATGAATTAAAGCGTCAACTACAGAAGCGTAAGGAAAAGATGCAAACTCATTAAGATGGAAGATATGGCAGTACTCGCAAGAGATGACAAACAGCTTACCTTAGTGTATAGCAGCAACACACGTGTGGGAAAACATACGTTGAGTTATTTACAAGGGATCGAAGAGAAGATTCATACCATTGATATTGCAAAAGTAAAAGTCACGGGTACACAGTGGGCCGAAATCGCAGACGGACTTAATGTCAAGGTAGGCGATTTGGTTGATAAACGTGTTTTGAAAGAAGACGATAAAGACCGATCTGATTACAATACCGAAGACTGGGTGAAAATCCTTCAGAATAATAATGAAGTCCTCACACAGCCCATCGCGATCAACGGAGAAAAAATGAAACAAATTGAAAACCCTACCGAAATCATGGAGTTTTTCAATGTAGATTCTGCCGGACTTAAAAAAACGATGCATACAGACGATCCTACGATCGAATCAACCACCAAAGACGAAAAATTTAAATAATTTGTTCTCCCTTGAACAACTCCCTATAAAGAAAGCGCAGTAAAAACTGCGCTTTCGCTTTTATAATTGTTTTGTCTTAGTTTACATTTTCTCATTCTCAGAAACCTCCCCTATGGGTTGCATGACAGGGCGTAGTTTTTTGTAAAGATCCATTTGAGGTTGTGTGAGCACATTGTTCATTTCAGTAATTTCTTGAATCTGAAGCTCTGCTAAGGCATCCATTTCATTCTTTCCCTCGGTTTTCATGCGTATGGACTCCGCTCGAATTAAGAATTCTTCTACTTTTTTCTGAAACAACAATTGCTGTTTGGGAGTCAATGCGAGTTCTTCATTGTACTGCTGCGTGAGCAGTTCGGCTCTTGCCTCCATTTCCTCATTATCCTTTTGTAACATGGGATCTTGTGCAAACATGCCTGTAGTGGTCAACAATAATAGTACTAAGAATATCTTTTTCATAATGCTTGATTTTATATTAAAATAAACTTCAATTAGGTAATAAAGAAATGTTTTAAAACTCTTTAACGCCCCTATTAACAGGGTTTTAAAAGAATTGAAATTCTACGTACCTTGTAACTTCTTTTAAAATACAGATCATTGATCATAATTATGGGTGTTAGCGGCTGCGGAAAAACGACGGTAGGTACTTTGTTGGCCAATAGGTTGAACGCTCCCTTTTACGATGCTGATGATTTTCATCCGGAATCGAATGTGCTAAAAATGCAACAAGGAACGTCCTTAAATGATTCAGATCGAAAACCTTGGTTGGAAACTTTAGCAACAAATATTCAGAAATGGTCAACGGAAGGCGAGGCGGTTTTGGCCTGCTCAGCACTAAAACGTTCGTATCGAGACATGTTAGATAGCAATCGTGACGCTTTTTGGGTATTTTTACAAGGGGGTTACCCGGCAATTTATCAGCGGCTACAACAGCGCACAGACCATTACATGCCTCCTGCCCTGTTGCAGTCCCAATTTGATGCCTTAGAACCTCCCACGAAAGCATTTCGTGTGAGTGTAACTAGATCTCCCGAACATATTGTTGATGATATTCTTTCCAAATACCAATCGTATGAATAAGGCTGAATTTGGAATTATTGGCCTAGGGGTCATGGGAGCGAATCTAGCGGCAAATGCTGCGGAAAAGGGTATTTCTATTTCAGTGTATAACCGTTCTGAAGGTATCGAAGCAAGGGTCGTCGCTGATTTTCTCAAAGACCATCCCGGTGAGCATATTCAGGGCCATACGCAACTGACCGATTTTGTAGCATCCCTCGCCCGTCCCAGAAAGATTTTAATCATGGTCCCGGCCGGTGCCCCGGTGGATGAAGTGATCGACCAACTTACGCCTTTTTTAGATCGCGATGATAGTATTATCGATGGGGGAAATTCTCATTACAAAGATACTTTTCGACGCTGCGGCTCGCTACAGAAAAAAGGAATGGCCTTTTTTGGCGTTGGGGTTTCAGGAGGTGCCTCCGGAGCGCGGAAAGGTCCTTCAATGATGGTCGGCGGTCAACAAACCAATTACTATTTAATTCAGCCTATTTTGGAAAGCATAGCGGCGAAAGACCCCAATGGGAATCCCTGCGTTGCTTATTTAGGGCCTCAAGGTTGTGGGCATTTTGTAAAGATGGTGCATAATGGAATCGAATATGCTGAAATGCAATTACTGGCAGAGGCATATGTTTTATTGAAACCTAGCCTAGATCATGATACGATGGCGGAGCTACTTTCGGAATGGAATGAAGGTCTGGAACAAAGCTTTCTTCTGGAAACCACCATTAACATTCTTCGGAAGAAGGAAAACGGCACTCCCTTATTAGAAAAAGTACTAGATGTCGCAGCCAGCAAAGGCACCGGAAGTTGGACCGTGCAAGCTGCAACTGAACTTGGAGCTCCTGCTTCGTTTACGGCATCGGCCTTGTTCGCGAGATCCTTTTCTTCCTTAAAAAAGAAACGAAAGCAATTGGCGGCCTTGAGTAATGCTGCGAAAACGGATGCGCTAATCACAATTGAGGCGCTCCAAAATGCCTACCGATGGGCGCGTGTGTTGAATCACCATGAGGGATTACAATTGATCCAGATGGCCTCCGATCACTACGGCTGGGATGTGTCTTTACAGGAAATTACTCGCGTGTGGACCAACGGCTGTATCTTGGCCTCAACGTTGGTTGTTGATATTTCGAAAGCTATTTCAGAAGAAGATTTTTTACAGCACCCGATGTTTGAATCGACTCGAAAGAACGGTGTGCCTGCTTTAGATACGATACTTACAGAAGCATCCGCTCAACATATTGCCGTGCCTTGTTTTTCAAATGCGTTACAATATTGGTATACAATGAGTTCAGTGTCTTTACCTGCGAATTTAATTCAAGCACAACGAGATAGTTTTGGCGCCCACACCTACCGTCGAATTGACCGTCTTGAAGATGAATCTTTTACCACGAATTGGAACAATACTCATGGATAGTACGTTACTCCTTGCCATCGGCGCAGGCATCGCACTGCTGTTACTCCTTATTCTAAAATTTCGCATCCAAGCATTTATCGCTTTGCTGATGGCTAGTATTTTGGTGGGAATTCTAGCCGGAATGCAACCGCTCAATATTATTGACACTATCAAGATCGGTATGGGCAATACGTTGGGCTTCGTGGCAGTGGTCGTCGGACTAGGAGCAATGTTTGGAGCTATTCTAGAGCACAGTGGCGGTGCGGAAGCCGTCGCCGGATTTCTTTTGAATAAAACAAAAAACAAGAATACCGCTTGGGCACTGATGCTTACAGGTTTCTTTGTAGCCATTCCTGTATTCTTCGATGTCGCATTTATTATTTTAGTGCCGCTTATTTATTCGCTGCAGCGGAAGTCTAAAAAGTCGTTGTTACTATACGGAATTCCACTGTTGGCCGGACTTGCGATTACACATGCTTTTATTCCGCCGACTCCTGGTCCAGTGGCGGTAGCAGATATTCTGAATGCTGATCTGGGTTGGGTGATTGTGTTTGGTTTTATCGTCGGGATCCCTACGGCTATTGTAAGCGGACCCCTTTTCGGAAAATATATTGCAAAGCGTATTCATATTGAAGCTCCTGAAGGTTTTGAAGATGCTGCAGACCAACGGCAACTTCCTTCCGTGGGAGTCATTTTTTCCATTATCGGACTGCCTATCATCCTTATTGTTTGCAATACCGTATTGAACAGTCCGTTGGGTGACAATTGGCTTCCAGAGAGCATCAAAAATTGGCTGCAGATGGTAGGACATCCTTTTGTAGCCCTAATCCTGGCGAACCTTCTTGCATGGTACGTGTTGGGAGTACGTCGCGGTACTTCCCGAAAGGCACTTCAGAATATTACAGCAAAATCGTTAGCCCCTGCAGGGGTCATCATTTTACTGACCGGCGCCGGTGGGGTGTTTAAAGAAACATTGATCGCAACAGGTGCCGGAGATATGTTAGCGACGTATTTTTCGGAAATGGGACTCAGTACGTTGGTGTTTGCCTTTGTGGTGGCGGCGTTGGTTCGCATTCTACAAGGTTCTGCCACCGTTGCGATGATCACTGCGGCCGGAGTAACAGCACCCCTATTGCTTACAGAAACCGGAGCCATGGATAAAGCATTGTTGGTGATCGCCATTGCTGCGGGTGCCTCCATTCTTTCTCATGTCAATGATAGCGGATTCTGGTTGGTAAGTAAATATTTGGGAATGAATGAAGAGCAAACCTTTCGAAGTTGGACGGTCATGACCACGCTATTGGCGCTCACAGGGTTTTCTACGGTCCTGCTACTTTCGCTTTTTGTCTAATTGATAATACCCGCATTTTAAATACCATCCTTCCGGAAACGTAACCGGATGATCGATATCGTGTGCGGTTTTCTGGATACGTGTAAATACCCTTCCCACACGACGTAAGGCTTTGTCGTTGATTTCGAAAAATTGTTCGGCATTGATTCTTGAAGAACAGGAAGCCAAGACAAGCGTTCCACCTTTAGCGACCAGTTGCGCTCCTAAGGAAGCCAATTGATGATATTTTTTAATGGCTTTTGGAATTTCAGAAGCACGTTTCGCAAAACTTGGGGGGTCGATAACCACGATATCGTAGGTAATTCCTTCGGAAACCCAGTTTTCTAAGACTTCAAAAGCGTCTCCTGCCACGGTTTTATGAGTACCGTTGAAAGAATTGAGTTGCGCATTTTCTTCCGCGACAGCGAGCGCATGCGCACTGATATCAACACTCGTCACTTCTTTCGCACCGCCTACTAGCGCATGAACAGAAAACCCACCGGCATAAGAAAACACATCCAAAACTGTTTTTCCTGAAGCCATCTCCCCTACTTGCTTCCGGTTATGGCGATGATCTAAAAAATATCCGGTTTTATGTCCTTTGATCACATTGGCTTGAAACCGAATTCCGTGCTCCAGAAATACAACGGTTTCTGAAGTGAGACTTCCACTCCAGATCATGCCATCAGTAAGTCCTGTAATGGTCTTTTTCTCCAGCAAGCGGTTGAGTCTGACTACCGTGGTCTGTGTTTGTGCTGCTTTTTCAATAAGCGGAACGATCATCTGAAGGAAAGGCAACCAAATTGCAGTATATAATTTTATGACCAGTACGGTGTCGTAGACATCGGCAATGAGCCCGGGCAATCCGTCATTCTCCCCAAAAATTAGTCGGTAACTATTCGTATGCGTTGCTAAGAGCGGTTTCCGAAGCATTTTAGCTTGGATGATTTTTTCTGAAAAAAAGGCTTGATCGATGGTCGCCGGCCCCGAGGTATACAGCATCTTAATTCGAATGGGAGAATCCGGATCGTAGAGTCCGATGCCCAAAACGGTATTGGACTGCTGACTGAAAATGACGGCGATATCACCCGGTTTTCCGCCTTCCTTACATTTTACGATACGCTTAGAAAAGATCCACGGATGACCGCTGCGTACCACCCGTTCTCCTGCAGTACTGAGTTTTACGGCGAGTCGGTTTGGAGTACGCTTCAAACGCCCGGCTTCCATAGTTTACAATTGTTTATTGAGCTTTTTCTGATAGCGGCCTTGAACAATATCCACGATCACCAATACCGCGATCACAAAGTAGAAGGTTGTTTTGCTCATAGGGGTTATTGGGTTTCCGAAGAGCTTCATATGGGCAATGTGTCCTCCTTCCGAAAGTAACATAACGCCAACAATGAGTAAAATGAAAAGCCCGAGCACTTCATACATTCGATTCTTTTTCAGGAACTCGGTCACCTTTCCGCTGAGCCAGATCATAAGCAGTCCGCCAATAACAATAGCGGTTGCCATCACCCAGAACACATCGGTTAAGGCAATGGCGCCTAAAATAGAATCAAATGAAAAGACGAGATTCATGATCACAATAGAGGTAATGATCATGCCTACCGACTTCGGCTTGGCAGTTTTTTTTTCATGCTTTTCAATGGTCATCATGTGTAAAATTTCTTTTACAGCGGTGTACATGATAAAAACCCCACCGAAAAGCACAATGATACTATGCAGGTTGAATTCGCCTTCAAAAACATCGGTGGCATGAATTCCGAAGAAGGGATCTTGAAATAACTCGATAAGGCGCAACAGCACGAAGAGCAGCACAATACGTAATACAATGGCAAGACCAATGCCCAGTTGCCGCACCTTTTTTTGCTTTTCTACAGGCGCTCGCTTGGATTCAATAGAGATGTACAACAAGTTGTCAAGTCCTAATACTGCTTGAAGCAAGGTAAGTAAGGCCAGCGCAATAAAATTTTCAGGCGTAAACAGTCCTTCCATGCTTATTGGTTTTCCTTGAGCTTGTTTTGAATAATGGTAATGGCATCGTTTACGGTTCGCAAACTTTCCATATCATCATTAGCAAACTCTACATCAAAGGCATCTTCCACATCCAACACCACATCTACCAAATGCGCAGAATTGATATTGAGCTCTCGCGTAAGATCCTTATCGGGATCCACCTCATCGGGAGAAACATCTTCAGGTAAATAATTTTGGATAATGGGAAGTAATTTGGCGTAAATCCTTTCGGTGGTCATGGAATTTTAAATTTTTCTAAAGATAACACACGCGTTTACATCTCCAAAACCAAAACTTGCTTTTGCCACAGTTTTTAAAGGTGTTTCTATGGTTTTCTGCGGAATGCGATTGCTATCTACTTGATTTTCAATTTCAGGATGGAGGTCTTCCGCATTGACATTCGGAAAAATAAAATTGTGTTTTAGCTGAAGCAGTGTCGCGACGATCTCCATACTCCCACTGGCTGCCAGTCCGTGACCAATCATTCCCTTTAGCGAATTGATATAGGGGAACTGCGTTCCGGAACGCTGCAAGGCTTCGCACCAGTTTTGAATTTCAACCGGATCTTTGATCGTGGCCGTCAAATGTCCGTTGATGTAGTCAATTTCTGAAGCAGTTACCTTGCTATTTTCAAGCGCTTTTGAAATACATTTTTGCACCGCGGTATTGTTGGGTGCGGTCATGCTTCCGCCCAATCGCTGCCCTCCGTTATTGATGGCGCCACCTAAAACTTCACCATAAATCGTGGCTCCTCTGGCTTCGGCACTTTCTAGTGATTCCAGAAGATACGCCCCGGCACCACTGGAAGGAACAAAACCGCTGGCGGAAGCACTTAATGGGCGTGATGCTTGTTCGGATTGGTCGTTATGTTTCCAGGTAGTCACGCGCATGGCATCAAAACCACCCCAAAGATAAGGGCCGTCGTCACTACAACTTCCGCAGAGCATCTGACTAGCTTGGCCGGAAGCAATGTGTTCATATCCCAACAGTAAGGCTTCGGTACCAGTGGCACAGGCAGCCGAATTAGTGGTGACGCGATTTCCCGCACCGATCATTCCACCTAAATACGCACTGATGCCGCTGCTCATGGTTTGAATCACCGTAGTACTTCCCAGTCGGCGTACGTTTTTTTCATCAACCTGATAGATCGCTTCACGGAATTTATCCACACCGCTGGTTCCGGTTCCGAAAATAATTCCGAAATCCCACAAAGGTTCCGCCTCCGGATCTGCCGGTTTGATGTTTGCATCCTTCAAGGCATCCATTCCGGCGATGATTCCGTAGAGAATACCGTTTGCATTAAAATTGCGTTGCTGTAACGAAGAAAGATAGGTGTCAATCTTCTCTTGCGAAAGCTGAGGCTTCCCTCCTATTTGACAAGAAAACTTCAAAGCCTCCAGTTTCGGAAAGAAGCGGATGCCTGACGTGCCGGCGCGTAAGGCAGCTTCAAAATCTGTTAGTCCGATACCATTCGGAGCTACAATACCTAACCCTGTGATAACGACTCGCTTTTTCATGTCTTCTTCTGAAATACCATTCCACTTATAATTCCTTTGCAAACTAATTCATCTTTTGCATTGGTCATTCGCACCTTACATTTAAGCTTTCCGAAGCGGAAATAGATTTTTTCCGATTGTACGTAAACTGTTTCTCCGGGATTTACTCCTTTTAAAAACTCAATGTTTGTTTCGCTTAGAGCTACGGAAGTCTGCTCTTCTACTTCTTCCGAAGAAAGCAAAAAAATACCCAAACTTACGAGGCCTATTTGCGCCATACATTCTGTCAATAGAACGCCCGGAGTGATGGGATGATCAGGAAAGTGGCCTTGGTAAAATTCTGAATCTTCAGAAAAAGTATAATGTCCCGAGGCTCCATTCTCATCTACCTGTGTCAATTCATCAACAAATAGAAAGGGTGCCTTATAGGGTAAGTGATTGACTATGTATTGCAAGTCTTTTTTCATTACCTCAAATGTTCACCGCCATCCGCAACAACTACCGTTCCGTTGATCCATTCTGCTTTATCAGAACAAAGTAACGAAACGACGTTTCCAATATCTTCAGGAGTGGTAAGTCGGTTAAAAGGGTTTCTTTTTTGTGCCATTTGGGCCAATTGTTCGCTTCCGGGTATCATATAAAAAGAAGGAGTTTCTGTAGTTCCTGCCTGAATACAATTTGTGCGCATTCCCAAGGGTGCAAATTCCACCGCCATTTGTCGCATCAATGCTTCTAGCGTTGCCTTTGCTGCCGAAACCGCTCCGTATCCCGGCCAAACTTTTGTATTGCCTTCACTGGTAAACGCCATATTGCAGGCGGTTGCTGCAAATACCTCTTTGGTGATTGCGGCCTGTGTCCATTGATACCAACTAGTGGCCATGGCATGTAAGGTAATATTGATATCCTCTAGACGTAATGAAGAAGTATCTGAAGGACGCATGGTTTTTAAGCTCCCTTTGGCGATGCTGTGAATGAGGACGCTTAATGATTGCTTCGGAATTTCCGTAAGTACCGTATCTAGGGTTTCTTTTTGAAGTGCATTGCTATTAAAAAGTTTGACCTCAACACCGTATTCTTTCAACGAATTTGCACGTTTTTCGAAGTCTGGTAGCGCGCTTCTTCGCGTACGATGGACAATGCACATATGAAATCCGTCTTTGGCGAGTTGCACGGCAGACGCCCAACCGAGTCCGCTACTGCCACCGAGGATTAACGCCCATTTATTTTTTATCTGTTGCTGCTCCATATCAAAACTCTAATAAAATACGTTGCGCTGAAAAACCGGGACCAAAACTCAGCATAAGTCCTAAGCTTCCTTTCTCAAGATCACGTTCCATAAATCGCTCGAGCACATAGAGTACAGTTGCACTACTCATGTTTCCGTACTCTTTGAGGACGGCCTTAGTGTCGTCAATGTTCTTTCCAAGGCTTCCGAAGAGGTCTTCAACGGTTTGAACGATTTTTTTTCCGCCGGGATGAAAGATCAAATGATCTATATCTTCTATTGTTCTATGATTCCGCTCTAAAAACGGGTGTATGATCTTTGGAAAATGCGATGAAATAGTTTCAGGAACCGATTTATCCAAGATCATTTGGAGTCCGCTATTCACCAATTTAAACCCCATCATGTGTGTAGCATCGTAAAAGTGGTACATACCTTCATCGAGAATTTTAGGACCGGGTGCTTCTTCTTCCGAAGACAATAACACACAGGCCGCACCATCCCCAAAAATCGCAGCGCTTACAATGTTTACCATAGAATAATCATCCCATTGAAATGTTGCTGTGGGTGATTCTAAGGCGATCACGGCGGCGCGTTTGCCGGGATTTGCTTTGAGGAATTGATAGGCGTAGATCATTCCTGAAATTCCCGCAGCACAGCCCATCTCGGTCACTGGAAGTCTTACGATATCTTCTCGCATGTCCAGCTCATTGATCAAATACGCATCTACGGAAGGAATCATAATTCCCGTGCAACTTACGGTAATAATGAAATCTACCTCCTTCGGGCTCCAAGCTGCTTTTTGTAATGCTTTTTCCAAAGATTGTTTCCCTAGGGTCTTCATTGCCGCTACGTACGCATCGTTTCGAGCCTCAAAGGAAGTATGTTCAAAAACATCTGGAGCGTCCATGATGGAATAACGTCGATCGACCCCTGCTCCTTCAAAGATTTTTAGCACTTTTCGTTTGAATCGATTGTCTTGTCCTTCCATCCAAGTCTCAACGAAGGGCAAAATTTCGGAGGTGTTCCTCGTAAAAGGAGGTAGTTGTTTTGCTACAGCAGGAATGTGTACGCTCATTATTTTTTAATTATCCATTGATATCTGAAGGCCCATTTTAATTTAATTTGATGTGTCCCTTCAATTTGTTTGCTCATGGCCTTCAGCTCTCGCTTCTTAAATCCTCGAGCTACGGAAACCAATCCGTCGTGTTTTGCGATCTTACTTTTCAAAAATAGCCAACCAAAAATTTTAAACAATTGAAATGCCCAACGATTTCTCGCAAGATCATTGACCACTACGCCTAGTCTCGCAGTTTGCGACAATCGATTCAACAAGGTGATAATCTGATCGTTTTTAAAGTGGTGCAAGAACAAGGTGCAGCACGCGATGTCAAATGGCGGAATAGTAGCCTCTTGGGAAAATACGTCAATTTTGTGATACGTAATGTTTTGAAATTCAGTAGAACGAATGGCAGCTTCTTCTAAAATATGCGCATTCGCATCGATCCCCAGACAGTGGACTGCTATTTTTTTCTTCTGAAAATAACGTGCACATTGCCGCAACATTTCCCCATCTCCGCAGCCTATATCTGCTATTGTGATAGATGTTGTGGCAGGAATGTCTTTTAGAAGCAGTTCTATTCCTGAAAGCGTCACAGTATTCCCACCCAGATAACAATTCACTGTTTTAAGATCAGTGAGTAATTGTTGCATTTCGGCACCCTGTAGGTCAAAATCATCCATGATTTCGGTCTCTTTAGAACGATATGTTGAAGAAAACTGAACCATTATGCTATAGGTTGCCCATGGGTCTGTTGAATTATTTTTTTCAGTAACATCGGGGCTTTCCGGACTACTTGATATCCTATGGAAGCCCAACCAGGTCGCATTAAAATTTCTTGAACCCAACTCCCGACTCGGAGTCGGTTTGAAAAGGTAGCGCTCCATTGCTTTTCATACGCACGTTCTAGGTCTGCTCTGTTGAGAGGTTCCTCCTTTGACGCTTGGAGGTATAATTCACAAAATATCTTCGCGCCGTGGATGGCCATCGCCATGCCGTTGCCACATAATGGATGGATGAGCCCCGCACTATCGCCTACCATAAATATGTGATTTTCAACAGGGGGCTTTGATGCAAAGGAAATCTGACTGATCGTTAGAGGAGCGTCGAAAAGCGGCTTTGCTTTTGCAAAAAACTCTTTTAAAATTGGATTGCTGCTCACCACGGTTTTGCGGTGGGCTTCCAAGCTTCCGGCGTTTTTAAACGAAGGCACTGTTGCCAAATAACAGGCATTTACACTGCCGGATTCTGTTTTGGATAGGCCACAGTATCCACCATCAAAAGTATGGAGTCCGACACGATTTACAGGATAATCGTATTCATAATGTCCTTTTACGGCCATCCAAGCGGTTCTTTCATTGATGAATTTTCGTTCTAATTTTTTATCTAACAACGAACGCTTTCCGAAGGCACCTACAACAATAGGCGCTTGAAAATGAGTTCCCGTCTGTGTTTCAACGGTAAAAATATTGTCGTGAAAAGAAACCTCTGTCACTGTTTCTTGAACAACTTCGCAAAACGATGATGCCTTCTGAAACAGAAGGTGATCCAGCGCAAAGCGGCTCATTCCGAAGCCTCCCAAGGGTAGTTCAACACATACGTTCTTGCCATCTACTGTGGACCATTCCAATTCGTTGATAGCCACAGCTCCGTGGTGGTATGGGTCAATTCCGAGGGCATTCAGATAGCCAACAACCTCATTAGAAACATATTCGCCACAGACCTTGTGATGCGGAAACGACTCTTTTTCAATAACAACAACGCTCTTACCTTCTTTAGCGAGATGAATTGCACAGCACAATCCGGCTAGGCCTCCTCCAATAATGATAAGTTCGTATGATTTCATAGGCGTTGCTGTAAATATATCAATAAAAAAACCCGCCTTTACAGGAAGGCAGGTTTTTAATAATTGCTTCAGAAATAATTAGTTTCCGCTTGCTTCTCTTTCAGCATCTTGTACCATTTTATCGTTTGGCAAGATGGCAATATTTACACGACGGTTTTGCGCGCGTCCTTCAGCAGTATTGTTATCTGCAATCGGACTCTGCTCTCCGTACCAATTTGTGGTAAAACGCCCAGAACTTAGTCCGCGATTCTGCGTAAAATAATTGGTCACTGCATAGGCGCGGTTTTTCGAAAGCTCCATATTATAGGCATCCGTACCCGTGCTATCGGTATGTCCTACCACTAGCACATCTGTATCCGGATATTCTACTAAAACGGCTGCCAATTTATTTAGTGTTTCTTGCGAAGCGGCATTGATGTTATACTTGTTCGTGTCAAAATAAACACCACTATTTTCATCAAAAGTTACGACAATTCCGTCATCCACTCGCTCAACTTGAGCTCCAGGAATTTCTTGCTCAATTTTCTGAGCTTGTTTGTCCATTTTATCACCAATAATGACACCGGCAGTACCTCCAACGACTCCACCGATGACCGCACCGATTTCGCCATTTCCGCCTTTTCCGACGTTATTACCAATAATGGCACCTAAAATAGCACCACCCGCTGCACCGATTACAGCGCCTTTTTGCTTATTGTTCGCATTTCGTGTTGCCTCACAACTCACAAAACTCGCTGTGAATACCAATGCAAGAGCAACTATAAATATATTCTTAAAAAAGGTTTTCATTATTCTTCAATTTTAGAAAAGTTCATATAAATAGTAAAAGGGGATCCATCTACAGAAACGGTCTGCTCCCAACGCATTGAATTTTCAGTTAGTTGGGTAAGACTTAAACGGAAACCAATAGAATCATCAGGTTTTCCTCGCTTGATCGTAGGTTTCAATAAGAAATCGTAAAGTCCCGTATTCGCATCGATCTCTTGGATGGTAAAAATAAAATTTCGATCCCCGGTTGGACAGTTTCCGTTATTGACAGTGTATATTCCCGTGTTATTGTTGGGAATAAATCGCCACGTACTTCCTTCAAAACATTCTTTAGAAGTATCGTTCAATAGCGTTACATTATAGGTTCCTGATTCACTGTATGAGATGTTCGTGAGGTTCCAATATCCTTTAATTACTTTTTTTGATTCTTTTACTGTTTTTGGGGTACCGCAGCCAAAAGCTACAAATGCCAACAGTACAACTGCAAGTATTTTTTTCATAAGTGTTGGTTTAGATTAAGTGTTCTTTTGTTTCTATCTTCTGAATAATCTAGATAGCAATGACAGTACCAATAGTACTATGAAGATGTAAAAAATAATTTGTGCGATGTCGGTAGCACCTTCTGCGATTCCACCGAAACCAAATACCGCTGCTACAAGAGCGATGATCAGAAAAATAATAATCCAGCGTAACATAGTTTCTTGTTTTTAATGATTAGTGACTCTAAAGTACATCAAAAACGTCCCTGCAAAACTATGTTTGTGTGAAGTTTAACAGCAAATGTTAAAAGATTAATAAGCGAGAAGGTCTTGTATTGCCCTCTTTAACCGTTCTTTGGGAAGGTACTGTTCTTCAAGAGCTTTCGCAAAGGGTATAGGAGTTTCTAAACTAGCAACTCTTTTAACGGGTGCATCCAAAGATTCAAAACAGTGTTCTGCGATCAGGGAAGCGATATCAGAAGCCACCCCTCCAAACATAGAATCTTCTTGCAAAATGAGCACTTTGTTCGTTTTTCGAACTGATTGATAAATGGCGGCTGTATCTAAAGGAGCCAAGGTTCGAAGGTCAATAAGGTCTACGGAAATGGATAAGGTGTCTAGTACTTCCATCGCCCAATGAACTCCTGCTCCGTACGTGATGATGCTCATTTGGGTTCCTTCTTTTAGCTGTGCGGCTTTTCCAAGCGGAAGCGTATAATATTCGGTTGGAACTTCTTGTCGGATGCTGCGATATAATGCTTTGTGCTCGAAGAACAACACGGGATTCGGATCGTTAATGGCACTCGCCAATAATCCTTTGGCGTCGTATGGAAATGCCGGATATACAACCTTGAGTCCGGGTGTATGGGTAAACCACGCTTCATTTGTCTGACTGTGAAATGGGCCTGCTCCTACGCCGGCTCCACAGGGCATTCGGATCACAACATCTGCTTTTTGATTCCATCGATAGTGGCTCTTTGCCAGATAATTTACAATTGGATTGAAACCTGAAGTCACAAAATCACCAAATTGCATTTCCATGACAGCTTTATAATCATTTATGGAGAGCCCCATGGCTGCAGAAACGATAGCCGACTCACAGATAGGAGTGTTTCGCACACGATCTTTTCCGAAGCGCTCCACAAATCCTTCTGTTATTTTGAAAACCCCTCCATACTCAGCGATGTCCTGTCCCATGATCACCAAATTATCGTGGCGTCCCATGGATTGTCGTAACCCTTCAGAAATAGCATCTACCAATCGTAATTCGGTAGTTGTCTCATTCGGTAGAACGTCTATGGCTTCGGAAGGAGCAAATACGTCCGACAATTCCTCGCTCAACGAAGGAATAATTTCCGGAGCGGCAAAAGCGATCTCCAAGTTCTTGTCAATTTCGTTCTTGATGGTGGTTTTATAGGTTTCATTTTTTGTTTCAGAAAGAATTCCTTCCGACATCAAATACCGCTCAAAATTAAGCACCGGATCTTTCGCTTCCCAGAAGTCCATTAAATCTTGCGGAACATACTTAGTACCACTTGCCTCTTCGTGACCACGCATCCTAAAGGTTTTGAACTCTATCAACACAGGGCGCGGATTTTCACGCATGCTTTCAACAAGGGCATTGATTTGCCCATAGACCGAAACAATGTTATTTCCTTCAATGATGTGTGATTCCATGCCATATCCTTGCGCACGATCTGCCAAATGCTCACAGCGATACTGTTCTTCGGTAGGTGTTGATAGACCGTACCCATTATTTTCGATACAAAAAAGCACCGGCAGTTGCCAGACCGATGCCACATTGAGGGCTTCGTGGATGTCGCCTTCACTCGTCCCTCCTTCTCCAGTGAAAACAGCACAAACTTGCTTATTGTCTTTGAGAAGATTACCCAGTGCGATCCCGTCGGCCACACCAAATTGTGGTCCCAAATGCGAGATCATGCCTACGATGTTGTATTCTTGGGTACCAAAATGAAAGCTGCGATCACGCCCTTTTGTAAACCCGTTGGACTTTCCTTGCCATTGTTCAAACAAGCGAAATAGAGGTATATCCCTCATGGTAAAGACACCCAAATTTCGGTGCATGGGTAAAATGTACTCTTCCTTACGCAATGCAGCCGTAACGCCCACAGCAATGGCTTCTTGCCCAATACCACTAAACCATTTAGAGATCTTGCCTTGTCGCAGTAAGATCAACATCTTCTCTTCGATCATACGTGGCAATAACATGCCTTCATAAAGTTTTAAAAGTGTTTCAGTATCGAGATTGTGAGTTGTATAATCAAACGGAGGGGTGGTTGTTTTCTGGGTTTCCATGAATTGAATTGAGTTATTCAAAAGTAGAAAAAATCAAGTATTGATGATGATTTTTGTGTTTTTTTTCGCTTCGGAAGTGCCGAGGATATTTGGTATATTTGTAACCTGTTAAACGGAATACTTATGAACAATATCCCAAGCGTAGATTTAGCTGATTTTCTTTCGGAAGATCCAAAACGGAAACAACAATTTGTAGATCAAATTGGTAACGCTTATGAAGAAATCGGGTTTGTATCCCTAAAAAATCACTTCTTGAGCGATGCTTTGGTTGAAGAGCTATATAAAGAAATTAAAGCGTTTTTTGCACTTCCTGTAGAAGTTAAAAAGAAATATGAGATTGAAGGACTAGGCGGCCAACGCGGCTATGTTTCCTTCGGAAAAGAACACGCCAAAGGTAAAAAAGAAGGCGATCTCAAAGAATTTTGGCATTTTGGCCAAGAGCCTGAAGAGGATGCAAACCTTCCGGACAGCTATCCTGAAAATGTTCAGGTCGAAGAACTGCAAGACTTTAACCATACGGGAATGGAAGCGTATAGAATGCTTGAAAAAACCGGGATCTATGTGTTGCGGGCTTTGGCGTTGTATATCGGACTCGATGAACACTATTTTGATCATTGGGCCTCAAACGGGAACAGTATTCTGCGCCCCATCCACTACCCTCCTATCACTGAAGAGCCCAAAGGCGCCGTTCGTGCCGGTGCGCATGGCGATATTAACTTGATCACCTTATTAATGGGAGCTTCTACAGGCGGACTCCAAGTATTGCGAAAGGATGGCGAATGGATCGATGCCATTCCCGCGGAGGATGAGTTGGTGATCAACGTGGGTGATATGCTAGAGCGTCATACCAATAACAAACTGCGATCTACGATTCACCGTGTGGTCAACCCACCAAAAGAGCAATGGGACACTCCACGATATAGTATACCTTTCTTTATGCACCCACGTAGTGATATGAAGCTAAATTGTCTGGAAGCGTGTATCGATGAGGCCCACCCGAAAGCTTATCCTGATATCACGGCTGGTGAGTTCTTACATCAGCGTTTGGTGGAAATCGGACTTATTAAAAAATAGAATGGACCTCGAAGATCAATTAAAGAAATTGTTTCCCGATCACGTGCCGGAGCCTTCCGAAGAGAAAGAGGAAGCACCAGATACGGTATGGCTTCAAGACGATCCATTGCTTTGTAAATACGAAAAGCGAAAAGGAAAACCGATTACCATCATCGACGGTTACAATGGTGCCAAATCAGATTTTAAGCAACTTGCCAAAGAATTGAAGACCCTGCTCGGGGTTGGAGGCAGCTTTAAAAATGAGACCATTATTATTCAGGGCGACTATCGCAAAGAGATTATGGAATATTTAAAAGACAAAGGTTTTCACGTAAAGCGTGTGGGGGGATGAGTTTAGCAGCTTCAGAACTGATCTTAAACCCTGATGGGACCATCTACCACTTGAACCTTGCTCCGGGCGATATTGCAGACACGATCATTACGGTAGGTGACCCCGAACGAGTTACGGCCATTACAAAACACTTCGATGCTATTGAAGTTGCTGTGCATAAGCGAGAATTTAAAACCCAAACGGGATATTATAAAGGAAAGAAGATAACGGTTATTTCCACAGGAATAGGCACCGATAATATTGATATAGTGTTTAATGAATTGGATGCTCTGGTTAATATTGACTTTGAGACTCGAACCGTAAAAAAAGAGCATACCGCGCTTCAATTCATAAGGATTGGTACTTCAGGAGCGATCCAACCGGAAATTGAAGTCGATTCTTGGTTGCTCTCTACATCGGCAATCGGTTTTGACAATCTTTTTTGGTTTTATGAAGGAAATGAGTATTTGAATGACGCTTTCGCGGAAGCGTTTGTACGTCACATGCAATGGTCTAAAAGAAAAGCCTATCCCTACGTTATTGAAGCCGATAACGGCTTGATATCACGCTTTCAGTATGCAAAGATGATGGAAGGCGTAACAGCGACCAATGTAGGGTTCTACGGTCCACAAGGAAGGCAATTACGACTATCTTTGGACGACACTAATTTGAATGACAAATTAGCTTCTTTTGTATTTGAAGGTCAGCGTATTACAAATTTAGAAATGGAAACTTCAGGAATTTATGGCATGGCAAAGCTATTGGGTCATCAAGCCATCTCTCTGAATGCAATCTTAGCGAATCGCGCCACTGGAACCTTTAGCAAATCCCCTGAAAAAACCGTTGAAGACCTTATCCGTCACACCTTAGAAACACTGGTATCATGAAGAAAATCAATATTGGCGGAGTGCCGGAACACTTCAACTACCCTTGGTACATTACATTGCGCGACAAAAGCTATCACGAGCACGGGATCAATTTGCGTTGGAAAGATTTTTTTGGCGGAACCGGACAGATGAATAAAGCATTGCGCGAGGGAACCATTGATATGGCGGTCATCTTAACCGAAGGTATTATTCGAGATATCGCCCTTGGTAACCCAAGTAAAATTGTACAGGGGTTTGTAGATTCTCCTTTGCTTTGGGGCATTCACGTTGCCAAAAATTCTTCGTATCAGAAGGTTTCAGACCTGAAAGGAACCAAAGCCGCTATTAGTCGGTTTGGCTCCGGCTCGCATTTGATGGCCTATGTGAATGCAGAACAACAAGGTTGGGATACTGCAACAGATGTTGATTTTACAGTAGTTAAGGACTTGGAAGGTGCTTTACAAGCTCTTCCGGAAGGAGACGGAGATTATTTTATGTGGGAAAAATTTACGACCAAACCGTATGTAGATGACGGCCCATTTCGTTTGGTGGGAGAATGCCCTACTCCGTGGCCCTGCTTTGTGATCGCCGTTCGAAATGAATTACTGGAGGAGCTTCCGGAAGCGGTTCAGCACATTTTAGATACGATCAATGCAGTAACCGAAACGTTTAAAGAGCGTGAGCATATTTCAGAATTGCTAGCGAACCGATACGACCAACAACAAGTGGACATCAAGCAATGGTTGTCGCTAACAGAATGGTCTCAAGAGCAATTGTCTGTTGCTCAAATTGAAGAGGTTCAAGATACCTTAGTAGCGCTAGAATTGATCGAGCAAAAGATTCCTTTGACTAAGGTTTTACACTTTTTTTGATTTTTTTAAGATTTTCACGCAACCCTTTTAGCAGGGCTGCATCTTACTAGTGTAAATAGTAAGGTTATGACAACATTTTTAATCATCATTGGGGGTTTGCTCGTAACAAATTTTTTATTGTTGCAATTCAGTTGTAATGATCCTGAACGCAACCAGATAAAGAAGAAGTAAGCACTACTCCAATTTCCAATCAACAGGTTCTTTTCCCTGTTGTTTTAAATATTCATTTGTCTTACTGAAATGACGGTTGCCAAACCAGTAGCCTCTATTCGCACTAAGCGGCGATGGATGGCCGCTTGTAAGTATTAAATGTTTCGACCGATCAATCTTCGCCCCTTTCTTCTTCGCATATCCGCCCCACAACAAAAACACCAATCCTTCTCTATTTTTAGACAGTTGTTCGATGACCGCATCTGTAAAGAGTTCCCAGCCTTTGTTTTGGTGACTTCCCGCTTGGTGTGCACGCACGGTTAATGTGGCGTTAAGCAATAGGACACCCTGGTTCGCCCATGGCGTAAGATCTCCGTATGTGGGTGCAGTAATGCCCAGATCTGTTTCAATTTCTTTGAAGATATTTAGCAGGGATGGTGGTTGCGGAACGGGTTTTTGCACTGAAAAACAGAGTCCGTTAGCCTGTTTCGGTCCGTGGTATGGATCTTGGCCCAAAATGACCACTTTTACGTTAGAAAACGGAGTGTGATCAAAGGCAGAAAATATTTGCGATCCGGGTGGGTAGCATTGGTGTTGGCGGTATTCATTTTTCACAAAGTTGATTAAATTCTGAAAGTACGGTTGCTCAAATTCATCTTGCAATACTTCCTTCCAACTGGCGTCAATAGTTACAGGCATTCTATGTATTTTTGTGCAAGATAAAAGTAAACATTACCCAAGATTATTCCGCGGAAGCGGACATAAAATATGGTTCGAATTCACCCTAAAACACTCGAAGATCTTGAATTCCCTTCTGTACTAGGACAAATAGCTTCTTTTGCCATTACAGATCCGGGAAAACGTGCTGTCTCGAAAATTCAACCATTTAAAAAGGTGTCCGATATTTCTCCCGAATTGCATCGTGTCAAAGAATTTACGGCCTCTTTCAATTCTGATAACCGTATTCCTAATCACGGTTTTGAAGCGTTGGACAAAGAGCTTCATCTATTGACGATCGAAAATAGTGTGTTAGAGATCGCTTCGTTTCGGCGTATTGTTTCGGTTTGTGAGACGACAAAAGACTTGCTTCGATTCTTTCAGAAATACGAAGAATTTTACCGATACCTTCAGGAATTTTCCGAACAGATAACCTACACAGCAGCCATAGCCACTGCGATTCACGAAAAGATAGATCGCTACGGAGAGGTAAAAAACACTGCTTCCGAAGAACTCGCAGCGATCCGCAAACGATTGCAACATGTGAAATCACAGATCAACGCATCTTTTGGGCGTGCTTTATCCAATTATGCTCCTAGAGATTATTTGGATGATATTCGGGAGTCGGTTATGGACAATCGCCGCGTTTTGGCCGTTAAAGCCATGCATAGACGAAAGGTAAAAGGCGCCGTTCTTGGACAATCCAAAACAGGAAGTATTGTCTATGTAGAACCTCAAGAAACCTTAGAGTTTGCCAATGAGTTAAGCCATTTAGAGTATGAAGAGCAAGAAGAGATCAAAAGGATCTTAAAGGCACTTACCGAACATGTGCGTCCTTACGATTCCTTGCTTCGTTCCTATCAAGACTATTTAATTCGCATTGACATCTTTCATGCGAAGGCAAAATACGCGTTAGAAATGGACGCCGTGCTTCCTATGCTTACCGATAGAAAGCGACTGTTTCTTGAAAATGCCTATCACCCCCTACTCTTGTTAGCGAATAAAAAGCGAAAGGAAACTACCTATCCGCAGACCATCGAATTGGAGCCTGAAAAACGCATCATCGTTATCAGCGGACCCAATGCCGGGGGAAAAAGTATCACACTAAAAACAGTGGGGCTGTTACAGGTCATGTTGCAGTCGGGAATGCTGATTCCAGTGGAACCACAGAGCGAATGTTGCTTCTTTGAACGCATTCTTACGGATATTGGTGACAATCAATCTATCGAGAATCATCTTAGTACGTACAGTTATCGTTTAAAGAAGATGAATCAGTTTCTGAAAAAATGTAATTCAGAGAGCTTGTTTCTTATTGATGAATTTGGAACCGGAAGCGATCCGGAATTGGGAGGTGCCCTAGCGGAAATATTCTTAGAGGTTTTTTACGAACGTGAGGCCTTCGGAATCATTACTACTCACTACACCAATCTGAAGCTCTTGGCGAATGAACTTCCCTATGCGGTGAATGCCAACATGCAGTTTGACCGTAAAAGCTTGCTTCCACTCTATCAATTGCAATTAGGAGAAGCGGGATCGTCCTTTACGTTTGAAGTCGCTCAGAAAAATGGAATTCCGTATAGTCTCATCAATAAAGCAAAAAAGAAGATCGAACGTGGGAAGGTTCGTTTTGATAAGACCATCGCCAATCTTCAAAAAGAGCGCTCAAAGGTTCGTGAGACGGCTGCTTCCTTACAAACTTCCGAAAAGAAAGCGCAACAAGAATACAAACAACTAGAAGAGATCAACACCAGGATCCAAGAAAAATTAGAAAGCTATCAAGAATTATACGACAGCAACCAAAAAATGATTTCTTTGGGTCGAAAAGTGGATAGTTTGGCCGAATCGTATTTCAATAATAAACGAAAGCGACAGTTGTTGGATGAACTCTTCAAGTTAGTGATGACGGAGAATAGCAAGCGCAAAAAAGTTCCGCGGAAGCAAAAACAACAACAAAAGGCAAAGACAAAAGCTGTGGAACAAGAGGTGGAGAAAAAAGTGGATGTTATTCGGAAAGAAAAGAAAAAGAAAAAAGAAGAAGCGAAAAAAGCACCCCCACCGAAACCCAAAGTGGCCCTTAAAGTAGGCGATCGTGTTAGAATGATTGACGGAAGGGCGATTGGTACGATCGATACCATTGAAAAGAAGAAAGCCATTGTCAACTACGGACAGTTCACGGCTGACGTCCGACTGGAAGAACTTGAGAAAGTATAGAAACGACATCATAACGGTTTGCGGAGGTATGATATTGCTACGAAATTAATCGCAGTCAATCTCTTACGCTGCTCGTGGAATAGGGCTTCCGCAATAAAATTCATAACAAGCTTCGCTGTAGACATAATTGAAATCATCATCATCAATAAAGTCGTAATCTCCGGCACCAATCTGACTCTCAAAACGAATAGTGACATCGTGGGCCCCATTGGGTGGGCGTCTGGATACGACATCATCTTGATTTAGGTGTACATAAGCCCCAAAGTATTGGGTGCTGCTATCTTGCCCCTTATATTCGAAACGAAAACGCGTGTCGTGAAAGGAGTCATTGGTAACAGTGATGTCTTCATGCACAAAAGGGTTGTTGCCACATTCTTCCACACGATATTCTGTGGTGTAACCCATTTTTGCTAGTGAATTATCTTTTAAATACCGCACGGTGTATGCAATGGGCACGCCAGGGTTATCCCGACTATAAATGGCGTTCTCGCCAGAGAGAATTGCACTCAATGATCCGGGCCCTTCTTCAATACTAGCAGCATCGATAGCGCTTACGGCAACTTCGGCATTTCCGCCAATGGTAACTACATTTAGTGTTGAATTTTGTAGTACGTTGTCGTAGGTGCTATTGACGGTTCCCGTCCCGCTGTTCACTCCACTGGCATAATTGAGCACCGCACTGAGGTCGACACTGTAGTCGAAATTCGTAGTTTCCATACGAACCATTATAATTCTTCCATAGCTCACACTGTTAATGTACGCAGGTGGTGTATCACTTTGGAAAGCCTCTTCAATGGCGGCAAGGGAAACATCAGAACGGAAGACATCTGCCGGGCTGGTGGGGAAATCTAAAGTAACCGTATAAAAAACTTGCTTGAAGGCGATGGCAGCCACACGTCTTTCAGAATTACTTTCATAGCCCATTTGAGCCGCTACCGAGCCTGTAGCCCACTGCGCATTGAGTCCGATATCTAAACTGAATTGAGACGACGAATAAGAAGTAGCCGACTGATACGAAGAATTGGCAGCATTGACATATCCATCCTGATAAGCATTATCGTTCCACCACTCCAGGGCATTGTCGAGTCCGATTTGCACCGTAGAGTTCTTAGGGTCTTCTACAACAAAAACTCCTTGTTCGCTAATTCCGGGAAGATCAACAGTTAGTGTCATGGGTGCGCGCGGCAGCGTAATGGGGTTTGGTGCTCCGTCTAGCATACTTTGATCTCCAAAGACAAGCGAACCCGGGTACACGACTCCTGCTGTGGGCCGCAAGATGGCTACATCATCAAAGTTATTGGCAAGGCTATAATCTTTATTCACACATTTTAAAACGCTGCCCTGAACGGGGGCGTTAGTGGTGTTGGTGGAATCCTGTAGTGTTCTTTTGCTTGAGGCGCCGCCAGTTTCTTGAACATTGAGCAATGCGGTTGGATCATAGTTTAAACCTCTGATGTATGAATTAATATCTGCAGCATCAGGATTCGTAGGGGAGAGATCGTCTTCCTTTGCACAGGAGATTACTAAGAAGCTGAACAGCATCGCAAGGGTAATTTTGTAATGTGGATTGAAATGTTTCATAGGTGCATCATTAAATTTCGGTAAATGTAAAAAGGGATCTGTTTCAGGTACAAAATGATACATGGACAAACCATGGACAAGAAAAAGTCGAGTAGTTTTAGAATATACTTAATCATTTGATATTTAACACTATATGAATTCCATGTAAAGCTTTAGTTGAATCCAATGGCTTTGTTGGTTTTCAATAGGATAGCTAAGTGACTCATAATAAAAAGTTTATCTTAGTTCTTGAAAAAGCTCAACATATGATGCGATTATTCCTTTTTATACTGTTTGCTACCCCGCTGTTGTTCGGGCAATCTCAAGAACGGATCGATAGCTTGGAACGACAATTAGAACAACCGATCTCTACTTCAGAAAAAATAAGTACCTATCGACATTTGATCATTGAATACATTGAATTCGACATGGACAAGACCGCGGCGATCCTTCAAGAAATGGAAGCTTTTGCAAATCCTGATTCCCGCACCGATCTTGGAATGGTGTCCATGTGTAATGGAATCTATCATCAACGAATCTCTAAGCTGAAAGAAGCCAAGCAATATTATAAAAAGGCGATTGCATTTTTTGATTCAGAAGAAGATATTAAACTTCGAATTTTAAATATTGGCAATCTTGCTATTACCCATCGACGTAGTGGTGAATTTGATGAAGCTTTACCGTTGGCCTTGGAGTCCATTCGCTTGAAAGATTCTATTGGGACAGAGCCTCAGGTGATAGCTCGTGATTATATCACTGTAGGTAGCATTTATGGTGATCTAAAGCAATATGAAGATTCTAACAAGGCTTTCTTTGAAGCACTTCAAATTTATGAAGATGCAAACAATGTAGTGTTTACGGCACATTTAAAAACCAATATTGCTATTAACTACGATGCGCTAGGTGATGTGGACAAGTCCGAAGAATTTCTGCTGAATTCCATTGCCGTAATGAAAGCGAATAACCTTCCGTACTATTTGACCATCAATAAAAATGCCCTCGCAAGTCTTTATGTAAATCATGAGCTATTTGATAAGGCACTCCCCTATCTCAAGGATGTCATTGATGAGAGCAAGGCGCTTAACATGACTGAAGTAGAAGCCTTGGCGCATCAAAAATACGGGAAGATACAGTTTGATCGAAAAGCTATAGATACAGCTATTTACCATTGGGAACAATCATTAGCGTTAAACCAAAAGTCGAACGCTAAAAAATCGATTGCAACAGATCACGGCCGACTTGCCAATGCGTATGCTTCCAAAGGGATTTACGACAAAGCTTATGAACATGAAATAAAACACCATGAAATTCAAGATAGCCTTGCCGGCGAGGCTACCATGAACCGAATTAACGAGTTGAAGATCGCATACGATACAGAAAAAAAGGAAACTGAGATTCAATTGCTGAATAAGGAGGTCCGACTCAAAAAACTGGGCAATACAATATATGGAATCGCTCTTGTGTCTTTGATTCTATTAGGGGTCGCTCTTTTTTATAGTCTTCGGCAACGCCAACGAAAGAAGGCTTTAGTGCGACAAAAACGCGAGGACATCCTTAGACAGCAGATTGCATTCAAAAAGAAAGAGCTTACCTCTCAAACTATGCATTTGGTGCAGAAAAACTCGTTTCTACAAACCCTTACTGAAGGTATTGAACAATTAGAAAATGATCCTGATTCGATTCGACAAAAAACCAAACGTTTGCGCTTGTTATTGAAAAGTGAAAAAGCATCAGAGCGAGACTGGGAATCATTTAAGAGTTATTTTACGGAAGTACATGAAGACTTCTATAAGAAACTAAAATCCGCAAGTGAGTCAATTTCTGAAAAAGAAATTCGCTTGGCTTCCTTCTTGCGTATGAATCTATCGACCAAAGAAATTGCCTCCATGCTTAATGTGCTGCCGGAAACCATTATCAAAGCGAAATATCGGCTCAAGAAGAAACTTAATCTTAATAAAGAACAGGATTTGTTAGAATACTTGAACGCGCTGTAAAACCTTCGTATCTTTGTACTTCTATGGATCAGGAAAAAAAGATCATCCTTTTTGATGGGGTTTGCAACCTTTGCAATAGTTCGGTATTGTTTGTGATCAAACGAGATCCCGGCGATCGCTTCCGTTTTACGGCCTTGCAAGAACCTGTTGGGCAACAGTATTTAAAGCAATATACTATTGATCCTTCCGAAACCGACTCGATCATCTTGATCTCCAACGGCAAGGCGTATACTAAATCTTCCGCAGCATTAAATATTGCTAGATATCTTACCGGAGGGTGGCCGCTACTCTATGGTTTTATGATCGTTCCGCGTTTTATACGGAATTGGGTGTATGACTACATCGCTAAGAATCGCTACAAATGGTACGGAAAGAAGGAAAGCTGTATGATCCCTACGCCCGAACTAAAAGCGAAGTTTTTATAATTATCTCAAGTTCTCCAGAATGAACACTACTTTCTGGTTGGTGTTCTCATTACTTTCAAAGGCATAATTTTGATAGCTGATCTCAGTAGCCATGCTTTGTTTGTGCCATTGCTCCAAGACAGGAACGTACTCCATTGAAACTTTTCCGCTAAGAAGGGGAGTTAGACTTTTTCCTTGCTTATGCCATTCATAGACTTTTTTAAGCCCCGTGAGGTATAAATGATCTTTGGTGAATCCACCACCACGATGCGCACGCAGGGCAATATTGTACGATTCTTCGCGATTGAGCTTGTATTGATTATGCAACAGATCGAACGTGTCGCAAAATGAAAATCCTTTTCGCAGGCTGTCTGTAGCGAGCACCCTGTACGAAAGTTCTTTTAAGCGATACAGCGTAAGGCAACCGCTCATATATTCACTAAAAACCGCGAGTCCTTCTTGCGTCTCTACGTTCTTCGGAAACCCATTATGGAAGATCTTGAGGTATTGATTGAGGCCATTATAGGTAGTCACCAAATGCACGCCAATTTCATGATTGGCCAATACTTTCAATTGATTGGCGCTAAAATGATGATTCTTTTTAAGGACGAGTGTCTGAATATTATTCAATACCATCGCCGCCGCGGAAATCTTTGTAGAATATTTTACGTTGAGGTCAAAATCGTACCGCTTTACGAACTCTTCAAAATAGGCAGCTGCTTCCGAAGCATTGAAGACCGGAAACATTTCTTGGTCATATACATCGTCTTCAAAATGTAAAATAAATCGTGCATTCTCTACATCTCGATCTGTAGGTGTTCCGAAGGATTTCAAAGAATTATAATAGAACTTGGCCCCCTGCCCTACGGTTTCCACACACTGTATCAGTCCGGAATAATCATAAATAACATCCCGATAAAAGGCTCTGGTGGCTTCATCTCTGATGCTGTCAATATTTTGTGAGAATAATTGCTGCTGAAGTTTATGAGCGTCAAAATCTAATTTTCGGTAGCGAAAAGACGGATTCACATTGTACTTGGAAGCAAAGAAATTTCGCTTTTCCTGTTCGATATTGATGGGGTTCACATAGTTGAGCAGTTCGATCTTCTTTACCAGTTGGTTTAGATTATGATCGATCGCCACTACATTGGGAAATGTCTCTTTAACGATCTCTGGATACATCTTGCTAATTCACTGTCTCTTGAAAATTTGCCGCGTGTGCTCTGATTTTATCCGGAAGCTGTTTTGCTATGGCAGCGACAACTTCAGGAAATATCACCTGTCGCAACTCGTCGCAATAAATTTTCTTGAATTCAGTTGCCAAAACTAAGGTATTTTTAAAGTTTTCGGTAATGTATTTTAGAAAATAACCGTTTCCGAAGAAGGTATCGTTTACCAGTGAAGTGGTTTCTGAAACGCCGGGAAGGTCTAATTCTGCCAGCGAAGCCCTCCATGCTTCTACTGAAGTTCCGAAGCGGTCGTTGTCGATGTTAGAAGTCCCTAAGTTGATCACCGGTACTTCGCGATCCCAACGGCGCCAGTTATAGCTATGGATATCGTACACCACTACCTTTTCGTGAATTTTTTCTAAGGTAGCGATAAGAGCGTGAACCACGAGATAAAACGCACTGTGTTTATTCAGGCTGATCGCTTTTTCGTTTTCTGTAAGGGGTTGTTTCCAAAGTTTCTTTCCCCAAGCCGTATCAAAGATCGCATTCTCGGGATCGCGGTTTAAGTCGTATTCAAACCGACTGTCATTTCCGGAGATGACAATAGGCATGGCATCTACAAAGGCTTTCGTGCAAGGGTCTTCTTCAAACCACCGCTCGTATTCGGTATGAATGCAGTTCTCCCAAAGTTCTCTTCGGAATTGATGTCCGTCATGCACTGCTCCACAGACATACGGAGTGTATTCTTGAATTTTTAAGGTAAAGGAATAATCTTCAGCAACCGCCTCGAAGGTTTCTTGCGCTTCGAACGCCTGAATCATTTGTTGAACCGACCATTTTTTCATTAGGCTTCACTTACCGTTTTACGTAGTTTTTGGCGTCTTTCGAAAGCATTGACGCGTTCCAGCACTTTGTCTTCCACAAAATCAATGATCTTTTCTTGGACTTTGCTTTTGTACACTTTGTTCATGTAGGTAATTCCTCCGGGCGACATCACGTTGACCTCTACTAGTTTTCCGCCGATCACGTCGATCCCAACAAAATAGAGTCCGTCTTTCACTAACTTCGGTCCAATTCTTCGACAGAGTTCTTTCTCTTGTTTCGATAGCGAATGCTTCTGAACCGACCCTCCTGCACTGATATTGCTTCGGTGGTCTTCTTCTCCTGGGACACGGCGCATCGCACCTATGGGTTGGCCGTTCAGCAATAAAATTCGAACATCCCCTTGATCGGCACCCTCAATGTAATCCTGAAGAATTACGTAGTTCGTGGTCCCGTCTTTGTTGTCTATGTAGAAATCTAACAATGAATTAATGCTTTTCATGGCGCGTTTTTCGATCAAAATAACACCGGAACCTCCGTAACCATTCAAAGGTTTCAGGATCATCTTATCCGGCCCTTCCTTGATTACCTTTTTCAGGTATTCTTTGTTTTTGGTAACATGGGTCTTCGGAATGATCTCGGTGTCTTCGTTTTCAAATACGGCGGTATAAAGCTTGTTATTTGCACGGCGAATTCCGTCAAGATCGTTCATGATAAAAACATCATCTTTCACGCTGTCCAAGAAATTCAACATGATCATATCCAGCGGAGGATTGCTTCGCAAGACAATCACATCGAAGCCCGCCATAGGAAGCATTTCATCATAGAATTTTGTTTGCTTGTGAAATCCTTTTAAAGACTTCGGAACTTTTTCCATTCGCTTTACACATTTACTGAAGGCAAATGCCACGCTGTCTCGAATGGTTAAATTGGCGGGAGTTGTAATCGCCATTCCGTGTCCGCGTTTCACAAATTCGTGAATTAAGGCTAAGGTGGAATCGTTTTCGGGATCAATTTCCTCCCAAGGATACATGATAAAACAAACGTTCATACTTCTTTTGTTTCGAGATGAATATTAAAGATAGTAATTCTGAAAGGGTATCAAAAGAAAAAGTCAGGAATCCTTTAATTACAGGTCACTTCGAGGTTGTCAATAAAATAATATTCAGAACCGGCCCAGGTTTGAAGTTGAATTCTAACAATCATATCGCTGGCGGAAACTCCTGTGACTGTATGAGTAACGGTTGTAGTTCCAATAATTTCAGCGATCAGGGTATGGTCTCCGTTTCCACCTCCACTAAAATTAGGAACTTCGGTAAAGGTGCTTCCGCCATCAAAAGAGTAAGAAATATCTACATAATCTGAAAAATTATCGCCACACTCAAAATCATTGAGATGCATCGTATCATCATATTCCATGGTTCCCGACTCGCTCACGTCTACGGAAATTGTCACCCCAGAATACCCACTAATGGAAAAGGGAGTGGTTTCAAAAAGAAGACTTCCGTTGGTGTCTCGACATTCCAATTGGCCGCCAATGACTAGCGCATAATCTTCGTCATCCAATAAGGTGCCTGGAATATCGGGCACACTACTTCCATAACTTTGAAAACTGGTAAGCGTCCACTGACTCACCCCTCCCGGATAATCGCCATTGCTGGCGCTGTCTCCCGTGATGCCGGTATTGTCTACATAACTATTAAAATCTTCAGCATACAACACTTCTCCACTACAATTAAAACAATAGATACTTCTCCACATTTGGGCAAAGGCATCATAGATCTCCCAGCATTGTTTTCCGGTGCCGGGATCGTTTACAAAGACCATGAGTCCGTCGTCATCGTTGTTTGTGGAAGCCACCGGGATACTTGCTTGTTGCGCTTCCGTCACGACCGGCATTTTAAAACCGCCGTAGTCCATGGTAGTTACATTTAACGCTTCAAGATGCAAGGAAGCAGCAGTGCTGGGAGTTCGGGTATTGATTCCAACTTGTGCGATGCTGTATTCCGAAGAAAACCACAGCAAGAAAACAATCATCCATATGGAGTTTATTCTAGTTTCCATATACTTCCACATTGTCGATCACCCAAAGTTCGTTATTGCTATCATTATCCATCACGATTCCAATGACCAAATCAGCCGAATTAGGAATTCCTGATAGTTCTACAAAGGTAATTCCGTTGCTTCCCGTTGGAGTGGCTATTGAGATCGGGTTGTCGTCACCATCATAGGCGAGACTTTGCGTCCCTGTCGCCGTGAAATCATAGCGCGCATTGCTATTTCCTGTGATCTCCATTTCGTAGGAGAAGGTAAAACCTCCATCGGTGCTTATGTAGATATCAACAAAATCTGCTCCGTCGAGACCATTTCCGGCGGTATTCATTGAAAATGCCGCTAAGCGCAGGTTCAGGGTCACGGTTGTATATGCCGAAGCATCCACCGGGCCAAAGTCCATGTCTACGTAATCATTTTGCGCTCCGTAGCTTCGCGTGTCAATATATGTTGGAGTGGCGGGTGCGGTACCGTTTCCGGTTCGAAGGGTGCCGGGGTCATTTTCTACGTAGGCTAAGGTTGGAGTGGCTGGCACCGGTTCGAAATCTTGAACTGCTAATAACGTAGGTCCACACGTGCCCGAAGCCAATACCGGCCCATTATAGACTGATAAGACCGAGAGACCGGGTGATGCTCCTGAACTCGCCACCGGTGTGACTTCTACGGCAAGAAATTGTGCTGCGTCTGCGGCTTGTAATGTATACGTGCTGGCGGTAGCTCCCGGAATAGCCGTAGCACCTGTTCCTGCGGCATCGATCGCGCGATACCATTGAAAGTTAGAAGCACCCTCTGGATCGCCCTCGTCATCGCTGTAGGTGTAATTAGCGGTGAGCGTTTCTCCTACGATCAAACACCCGGCGCTAGAAACAGAGGAAGCAATGGGAGGATCGTTTGCATCCACGGGACCTCCATAACCGCTAAATGTTTCTACTCCGGTGATAGTACCTGTAGTGGCAATTGGAATGACCGCAAAGCTAAGAAAGCTCCCTATGTCGGTAGTTTGGGGGGTGTAGGTTAGTCCGGTAGCACCGGCAATCGCTGTGCTGTTAGTTCCGGCGCCATCATCGGCTCGATACCATTGAAAGGTAGAGGTGCCTTCCAAATCTCCTTCATTGTCGGCATACGTATAGGTTCCGGTTAGCACCACACCAACATCATACGAAGCACCGGTAATAGTAACAGGGTTTGCGGTAGGTGCTTCATTGACGGGCATGCAAAATACATTTTCCCAAGCATCATCGGTAGCGTTATAGAGTTGTACACATCGCGTGTCGCCTTCGGAAAGATATACCATCAAACCATCATCGGCTGCGGATACGGTAATGCTATTTCGTTCGGCTAATGTTACGTGTGGTATGTGAAAACCGCCGAAGGTGATTCCGTCAGAAGAACTGGCAATGTCCAAGACCGCGGCGTCGCTAATGGTAACGGTATTGATTCCAACCTGCGCCTGTGCAATACCGCCTATGATAAAGCATAGGAGTGCAAAAAAAAGATTTTTCATAACTTCTTAAATGAAGCTAGTAGATTACTTCAAGATTAGCGGGGAGTGCAATAGTAAGAAACTTTTATACGCCCTAAGTTATGAAATTATTATGGTTTAAAATACTTCTTACTTTTGATAGTTGTCGTCCCAATCTTTTACTTGCGGATCTCCTAACTTTCCTTGAGATTTCGCCACCATCATTGATACCGAAGCGTCACCGGTAACGTTAACTACTGTACGACACATATCCAAAGGACGGTCTACAGCGAAAATTAAGGCTAAGCCTGCTTCCGGAATCCCGGCTTGTGCTAAAACGATCACCAACATCACCATTCCGGCACCAGGTACTGCGGCCGAGCCGATCGAAGC
>DFVG01000046.1 GCA_002379985.1 Flavobacteriaceae bacterium UBA4166 | reverse complement strand
GAAAACCGCTGAAGATTATCTTGGGCAAGACGTAAGTCGCGCCGTGATTACCGTTCCTGCCTACTTTAATGATAGTCAGCGTCAAGCGACCAAAGAAGCCGGAGAAATCGCCGGATTAAAAGTAGAGCGTATCATTAATGAGCCTACGGCAGCCGCACTGGCGTACGGGTTGGATAAGAAAGATACCGATCAGAAGATCGTGGTATTCGACTTTGGTGGAGGAACCCATGACGTTAGTATCCTAGAATTAGGAGACGGCGTCTTTGAAGTACTTTCTACTGACGGAGATACACACTTAGGTGGTGATGATGTAGATAGTAAGATCATCAACTGGTTGGCGGATGAGTTCCAACAAGAAGAAGATATGGACCTTCGCAAAGACCCGATGGCGCTTCAGCGTTTGAAGGAAGCTGCGGAAAAAGCGAAGATCGAATTGTCATCTTCTTCACAGACGGAAATCAATCTTCCGTATGTGACAGCGACCAGCAGCGGACCGAAGCACTTGGTGAAAACCTTGACGCGTTCTAAGTTCGAGCAACTGATCGACGATCTGGTAAAGCGTACCATCACCCCGTGTGAAAAAGCGTTGAAAGCAGCCGGCTTGAGCAAAAGCGATATCGATGAGATCATCCTGGTGGGTGGTTCTACGCGTATCCCAGCTGTTCAGGATGCTGTAAAGGAATTCTTCGGAAAATCTCCTAGTAAAGGAGTGAACCCTGATGAAGTAGTGGCCATTGGTGCGGCGATTCAAGGGGGCGTATTAACCGGAGATGTGAAAGACGTATTGTTGCTAGATGTAACTCCGCTGTCTTTAGGAATTGAAACCATGGGAAGTGTCAATACAAAATTGATCGAAGCCAACACGACGATTCCAACGAAGAAGAGTCAGGTATTCTCTACCGCAGCTGATAATCAACCAAGTGTTGAGATTCACGTACTGCAAGGAGAGCGCCCAATGGCAGCCGATAATAAGACGATTGGACGTTTTCACTTAGATGGAATTCCGCCGGCACCTCGAGGAACGCCTCAAATTGAGGTAACCTTCGATATTGATGCGAACGGTATCATTAAGGTAAGTGCTGAAGATAAAGCCACCGGTAAGAAGCAAGATATTCGTATTGAAGCCTCTTCAGGATTGACAGAGGAAGAGATCGAAAAGATGAAAGCAGAAGCGGAAGCGAATGCGGAAGCCGATAAGCAAGCGAAAGAAAAGGTGGATAAGATCAATGAAGCCGATGCGATGATCTTCCAAACGGAAAAACAATTGAAGGAGTTTGGTGATAAACTGAGCGACGACAAGAAAAAACCGATTGAAGATGCCTTGGAAGATTTGAAGAAAGCCTATGAAACGAAGGAAGTCGAAACCATTCAGCCTGCGTTAGACAAGATCAACGAAGCGTGGAAAACCGCGAGCGAAGAGATGTACAAAGCGCAAGCCGAAGCCCAGCAAGGTGGTGCCGCTCCAGGAGGTGATGCCGGAGCTGAGCAAGCCAACAGCGGAAGCAGCGACGAAAGTAGCGATGTGGAAGATGTAGACTTTGAAGAAGTGAAGTAAACTTCACCCTTATATAGAAAAAACCCTCGAGCGATCGAGGGTTTTTTTATGCGGTTGTGTAACCGTGGCGATGGTTAAAGATCGTAGATATCCATGATCACTTTTCGCTTTCCTTTGAGTCGGCTTTTATGCGGGTTGTCGTAGGTAATAAGCACTTCTTTTTTAGAAAGGAACGCCATGCCTTCTGCTTTGTCGACACCGTGTTCCAGTTCACTTCCTCTTGCTGCATCAAAAAGTCGTTTGGGTTTGTGTACCACGCTGGCATGCGTGTTTGGGAGTCCGCCCTCAATCTTATAGACTGCTATCGTTCCGTCGAGGTCCATTGTAGGTCCGGCCAGTAGATACAGATCTCCTTTTTTGTCGATATTAAGTTCGCGGATGCCCATTCCGGCCAGATCGATAAAATGCTTGCGATAGAGTTTGTCCTCGCCCTCGCGTTGCTGCATGATCAATTCATTATTGATGGAATCACAGGTAATTTCTAGGATAACCGCGTAGCCGTTGAGTACCGGACCTCTTAGTCCGATGAAAATTCGATCGCCTTCCACAGCGAGTCCTTCAATGTCGAACCCATTGTCTTTGCTGGGAATCCGCATATAATCTGCCAAGTGTTCATCGAGTAGGAGGGCATTGTGAAGTTCAGAGCTTTTGGTGCCACCTCGCATCATCTTAGCGGTAATTGTATGTCCTAGAAACTCGTATGCTTCATGCAATTCGAAGGTACCCTCTTTTTCAATGCAGGGAATGCAGCCCAAGCTAAATCTATTTTCATCCAAAGAAATCGTCTCCAAGGCCTTCAGTTGCTCATCTACATCGTCATCGGCATTTGGGGAGTCGCGCTTTAAACTCATACTTCCGCAGAACCATAAATATGGCTCGGCGTAGGCGAGGGCTTCCATATCCATTTCGGTATCACCGGGAAGGTCGAAGAATTCTGCGATCTCGTAATGCTTATGCTTACTGAATTTTATTTTCTTCTTTCCGCTTTTTTTAAGAGTGAGTCGTTCCAATCCCGCATCCTCATCGTAGCTTACCCAAAGGTTATTTTTGGTAGTGAGACAACTGGATATTTCGGTGCGAAGATCTTCTAAGTTGTCAAAGTCTTTTTGAAATTTTATGAGACAGGTTTTGCTTGGTTCTTTAGGGTTGGGCTTCATTTTTTTCTTTCAATATAATTATTATTAACAGCCTTGATTGATAATAAAATACTAAAATTGTGGTGTTTATAACGGAATCAGAGCGTGTTTTTAGGCCTCGGTTTTCTGGCGAATATGTCTTTTGATTTTTTGGATTATACGTAATTTGAACGATCTTTTGGAGTTGTAATCAATGAATTGGATCTGGTACGTACTTCTATTGCAAGCGTTGTTGGCGTTTTTTGTGGCAGGCGGACTCTATTACAGGCATTCTTCGTTTAAGAACAGGAGTGTTAGTATGTTGATGCTCCTGTTTGGGTGTCACATTCTTATCTACATTGCGGGCGCTACAGGGTTTACCACATTATTTCCAAGCTTCTATCTCTGGTTCTATTTTGAAGTAGCCCTGTTGTTGGGGCCTATGTTGTTTCTTCATCTTCAAACGATGCTTTACGGAAAAGAAAAACTCATGTGGTATGACGCCTTTCATTTGGTACCGGTCGTGGTGTATTGGATCGGGTTTGGAGATGTGCTAGTGCTTCCCGGTGCTGAACGGGTCACGTATAATGAGTTACATTTTTTAGATCGTACGATGCTTTGGAATTATCTATTGGCAGCGCAAATGACAATATATCTCTTTGGGCATATAGTATTGATCTTCCGAAGTAAAAATAGGCTACAGATGAAACCCCTCAGCTATGCAATCGCCATTGTGTCCATCTATGCGGTCGCCACGATTCTCATTGCGTATTTTACTCAGTTTGCGAATGACTGGGGGGATTTTAAGAGCTATTACCTGGTAAATAATATGCTAATTTTCTTATTGGCGTATGTATTATACTATCACCCGGAACTATTAGCACAGTGGAAGAAAAAATACTTTTCTTCCACTCTTGAAGCGTCTCAAAAGAAGATGATCGCTCAAAACATTGAAAAGTATGTGGTTACCCAACAATATTATTTGCAGAACGATTTCACTATAAAAACACTTTCAGAGCTAATAGATGTACCCTCTCACCACGTATCACAGACTTTTTCTGAAGTGTTGGAAGAAAACTTCAATGAGTATGTAAATAGACATCGGGCATTACACGCCACACACTTGCTCACAAACAAAGAGTTTGACCATTATAAGATTGATGTGATCGCCAAAGAAGCCGGTTTTAATAATAAGGTTACCTTTTATAAAGCCTTCTCAAAGGTGATGGGCGTAACTCCTGCAGCCTATCGGAAACAAGCAAAATAGTAAACTCTTATAATTGTTTACTGATTTTACAGGTAAACAATTGAAAACAAGACCCCTATGTTGTATCTTTAAGAGAATCATTTAAATCAATACTCATGAAAAATTTCCTTACGTCTGTCATACGATGCCTTTTGAGCTTGAGTATTCTCTTACTTTCTGCTGAAGGAATGGCACAAGAACTCTCTTCTTACACACAATTTGAAGGAATAGTAACAGATCAAGCGAATAACACCCCACTTTCTTCTGTGTCGCTCTCTGTTCAGAACACTAACATCTCTACTGTAACGAACAATGATGGTGAATTTACACTGAAAGTACCAGATGAGGCAATCGACCAATCAATAGTGGTATCACTTCTTGGTTTTGAACCGAAATTAGTACCGCTTCGGAATCTACAAAAGAAAGACGCACAGATCTCGCTCCAAGCTAAGATCACAGAACTTACCGAAGTGAGCGTACTCACTTATCGCGATCCGGAAGCGTTGATCCGGAAGGTTTTTGATAAAAAATCGGTGAACAATATTGATCAGAGCGTCAAGATGACGGCTTTCTACCGAGAGACTATTAAACGGCGCAATAGAAATGTGTCGTTAACTGAAGCGGTCGTAAATCTCTACAAAAAACCGTATATGTCTAATGAAGATGACGCGATAACACTTCACAAAGCAAGAAAAAGTACGGATTACAGACGTTTAGACACGGTCGCGTTAAAACTGCAAGGAGGCCCCTTTTCAACCCTGTATTTGGATATTATGAAGTATCCTGAGTATATTTTTACCCCGTCTTCTATTGGAGATTATAACTATCGGTTTGATCCTCCCACTACGATTGACGGTCGGCCTGCCTACACCGTGCATTTTGTGCAACGTGATAACTTGAATCAGCCGCATTACGAAGGAAAACTATACGTAGATGCAGAAAGCCTCGCACTTACTAGTGCCGACTATCAATTGGTGATCGGTAATCAGCGAGAGGCCAGTAAGATCTTTGTGAAAAAGAAGCCTAATGATGTTCGTGTTTTTCCTGAATCGGCAAATTATCACGTAGATTACAGACAACAAAACGGGAAATGGTATTACAGTTATGGAAATGTTTCATTGACGTTTAAAGTAGATAAGCGAAGACGACTTTTCAATCAGGTATATACTTTATCCAGTGAAATGGCAGTGACGAATTGGGAAGCCAATGGCGTCTCACAAGTAGTTTCTGAAGTAGCGCTAGAACCTTCTGTCGTGCTGGCAGATGAAGTTTCCGGCTTTTCTGATCCTGATTTTTGGGGGCCGTACAATGTGATCGAGCCTGAAAAATCGATTGAAACAGCTATTGATAAGATTCAGCGTAACCTCAATAGAGGCGGACAATAGTAATTTCAATAAACACTCTTGAAAAAGCGGCAATATCTTATGTGCCGCTTTTTTTATTCACCGATGAGGTGTAGTTCTGTAAAATTTTTGTCCACGGTCAAGGAAGTGTTTCCATTCACTTTTAGGTCGGTAAGCTCTACTTCTTGATTATCCACTTCAATGGTCTTTATGATAAACGGCAAGCGCTTTAGATCAAGCTTAAATCGATCGTAGGAAGTGGTATATTTTCCTTCTTTGTGCTGCTGAATGATCAATTCATTCTTTAATCCGGTCAATTTGAATGTTCTATAGCTAAAACGCCCTTTCTTATAATCATACCCTTCATGTGCATCTTCGTACAATACTGAAGATTCTTTTCCTTCTTTGTAATATACTTCTAATTCAACTTCTTCAATTACCTTTTCACCCACGTATTGTTGAACCGGATACTTCGGAATAATCGCTCCTTCTTTCACAAAGAGCGGTATCGAATCAATATCTGCATCTACCCATAATTCTTTTCCGCCTTCAACCACTTCATGTGTCCAGTAGTTGAACCAATTCCCTTTAGGAACATACATACGGCGTCCTTTTGAATTGGGCTGAAGGATGGGGCAAACCAATAAATGCTTACCGAACATAAATTCATCGGTGCGATAATAGGTTTGATGGTCTTCCTGATCTAGTAACACCAAAGGCTTCACCATGGGAGTTCCTTCTTTTACATATTGATAGAATGCCGTGTACAAATACGGAAGCATTTTATAACGAAGCTCAATGAATTTCCGAACGATATCAGTAACATTCTCGTCAAAGGCCCAGGGTTCCTGATCTCCGTGATCGCCAGAAGAGTGAACCCGACAAAAAGGATGGAAGATGCCCAGCTGTATCCAACGTACAAAGAGTTCTCCGGTAGGCTGTTCTGCAAATCCACCGATATCTGTTCCAATAAACGACATTCCCGAAATGGCCATTCTTTGGATTTGTTGATTGGCGATCCACAAATGCTCCCAGCTTGCAATATTATCTCCGGTCCACGACGAACTGTAGCGTTGTGTTCCAGAATAGGCAGCTCTCGTGATGATGAAGGGACGCTTCGGATAGACGTAATCTTTTACGCCTTGATAGGTCGCTTTCGCCATCTGCATTCCGTAGATATTATGCGCTTTGCTGTGACTACAAGGGTTCCCGTCATAATTATGGCGCACGTCCAGAGGGAAGGTCTTGGTAGGAACTTCCATCACGGCAGGTTCGTTCATGTCGTTCCAAACGCCGCTAATTCCAACATCCTGAATCAATTCTTTAAATAGTCCGCTCCACCAAGTGCGCACTTCGGGATTGGTATAATCCGGAAAATTACATTCGCCCGGCCAAACTTTTCCGCGCATCAGCGGCCCATCGGCACGCTTGCAGAAATAATCATTTTCCAGAGCTTCTTGATACACCCAATAGTCTTTATCGATCTTGATCCCGGGATCGATGATCGCCACGGTCTTAAAACCTTCTTTTTCAAGATCGGCCACCATTTTCTTTGGCTCAGGGAAATAGTCCTTGTTCCAAGTAAAACAGCGCCAACCATCCATATAATCTATGTCAAGGTAGATCGCATCACAGGGAATCTTCAGATCACGAAATTTTTGCGTGATCTCTCGTACGTTACTTTCAGGATAATAACTCCATTTGCTTTGGTGATATCCCAGCGCCCATAACGGCGGTAATTCGGGTTTTCCGGTAAGATCTGTGTAGTTTTTCACAACATCTTCCATCTGTGGGCCGTAGAAGAAATAATAGTTCATCTCGCCACCTTGTGCCCAATAACTGGTAACGCCTCGTCGTTCGTTTCCGAAGTCAAAAAACGTTTTAAACGTATTGTCGAAGAAGATCCCATAGCTGAGATTATTGTGCAACCCAATATAAAACGGAATGGCTTTATACAACGGATCTTTGTCTTTCCCGAAAGCATACTCATCGGTCACCCAGTTTTGAACCCGCTTTCCTTTTAGGTTGAAGTGCATCGGTTTATCGCCAAGACCGTAGTAGCACTCCATCTTTTGTTCTTGCTTGCTCATCTTCACGATGTCGCTTCCCAGCGCATAACTGTATTCCCAGTGAAACCCTTGTTCGTCTTCATTGATCAGCACGCCTTCAGAATTATAGATGGTTTTCTTTAGAGTGCTCTTATCAATGTGAATAGAAAGCTTTGAGGTATTGATGATGTATTTATCGACCTCTTCAGAATAATCCAAATGGTTGTAACCGGTCACGGCATCTTCGGAAATGGCATAGCTAAAATCTTTCGGGAACGACCCATTAGGCGCATAGCGAAAACGAATGAGACTGTCTCGCAAAATGGTGATCTGAAGTAGGACATCATTGTGTGTGGCTATGAAAAATCGGTCTTTGTTCTTTTCGAATGACTTAATAACGGAAGGGTACTCATTTCCCTTGTGTTCAAGTTCGGTATTTACAATCATATGTGTTGGGACTCGTTAGTGCATTGGCGCGTTGTAGTTGCACGCTCATAACAAACATACGTATTCAATTTGGCTCAAAAAAGCAAAGCGAAGTCGAAATCGATTTCGAAATATGCAATTCTTATTTTGGGACGGTATAGGCGATCATCGCTAAGGGCGGAAGGTCAATTTCAATCGATTGCTTCCGGTAATGCCAAGCGGTTGTTTTGCTTTTTAATCGCTTCGGAACAGGAAGATCGCTCCCGCCATAGGCGTTGGCATCTGAGTTAAAAACAAGGGAGTAGGTACCTGTCTTCGGAACACCCACACGATATTTTTCCCTTGGAATAGGGGTAAGATTACAAATAATGAGTAGTTGTTTTGCTTCGGAAGTGCCTTTACGAAGGTAGGTGATCACAGAATTTTCAGCATCCCCGTAATCAATCCATTCATAGCCTTCCGAAGAAAACTGCAACGCGTGCAAGGCATCATACTTTCTATAAAAACCGTTCAAATCTGAAACCAACTGCTGCATTCCCTTATGAAACGGATAGTCTAAAAGGTACCAATCTAAACCATTCTGGAAATCCCATTCTTCTCCTTGGCCTATTTCTGCTCCCATAAAAAGCAATTTGGTGCCGGGTTGCGTGAACATAAATCCGTATAAAAGTCGGAGATTCGCAAAGCGTTGCCATTCGTCTCCGGGCATTCTGTAGAGCAGCGAACGTTTTCCGTACACCACTTCATCATGACTCAACGGAAGCATAAAATTTTCTGTGAACGCATAGGTCAAGCTAAAGGTGAGATCATTTTGATGATGTTTTCTGTAGATGGGTTCTTTTTTAAAATATTCTAAGGTATCGTGCATCCAACCCATCATCCACTTCATCCCAAATCCTAGTCCGCCCATGCTCGTGGGTTTGGAGACCATGGGGAAAGAAGTAGATTCTTCAGCGATGGTCTGTACACCTTCGTAGTGCGCGTAGACGGTTTCGTTTAATTCTCTTAGAAATGAGATCGCTTCCAAATTTTCACGTCCGCCATGGATGTTCGGTTCCCATTCGCCTTCTTCTCTAGAATAATCCAAATAGAGCATCGAAGCAACCGCATCCACGCGTAGCCCATCAATATGATATTTATCCAGCCAAAACAGCGCATTACTGATCAAGAAGGCACGTACTTCGTTACGGCCGTAGTTAAAGATCAGACTTTTCCAGTCGGGATGATAGCCTTTTCTACGGTCGGGATGTTCGTAGAGATGTGATCCATCAAAGTTTCCTAGTCCGTGTGCATCTTCCGGAAAGTGGGAGGGAACCCAGTCGAGGATCACACCAATATCATTCGCGTGTAGCGTATCTACTAAGACCATAAAATCCTCCGGTTTCCCAAAGCGGGCAGTAGGGGCAAAATACCCGGTGATCTGGTATCCCCAAGAAGGGTCGAAGGGATATTCCATGACCGGCATGAGTTCTACATGCGTGAACTTCATTTTTTTAACATAGGCGGTGAGTGCTTCCGCGATTTCGAGATAGGACAGGACCTTGTTTCCGGGACCTCTTCGCCAGGAGCTTAAATGTACTTCATAGACGGAAAAAGGTTGATCCAGTTGTTGTTTTTTTGGGCGCTTCTTGATCCACTCTTTATCGTTCCAAGCATGCTGTAAATCCCAGACCACTGAGGCAGTCTTAGGAGGATGCTCTGAGCGCAATGCAAAGGGATCGGCCTTTTCAGTCACTTGATTTCCATGGTGACTATGAATTTTGTATTTGTACAGTGTTCCTTTCTGAACTCCGGGAATAAACCCTTCCCAAATTCCGGAACCATCCCAGCGCACTTGTAGAGGATGTTCTCCATCGTTCCAATAATTAAAATCTCCAATGACAGATACCGACTTAGCCGAAGGCGCCCATACGGCAAAATACACGCCTTTGGTTCCCTCTAGCGTTAGTAGATGTGCGCCTAATTTTTCATACAAACGATAATGCTTTCCGGATTTGAAGAGGTTGATGTCGTAATCTGAAAAAAGGCTGTGGGGTTGTACGTGTTCCATGAGCGTCGTTGAAACATTAAAGATAGCGAAACACGATCAACTTTATTGGAATAAAAAAATCCCCTTTGCCAAGGGCGAAAGGGGAACTTTTCATTTGGGGCGAAAAGTATATCTTAATTATCTTCGGTTTCTATGGCGATGATGCTTCTTCCCATAGGAGCAATGGGCTCGTCGCTCAGGTCTAACTGTCCTGATTTCGACATAAGGATTGCTGAAAATCTGCTGTCTTGTTCGAAGTTGTTTTCTGCAACCATCAATTCTTTCAAATTATTATTGGAGGCCAATCCAATAGGGATCATGCCATGGAAGTTGTTATCGAACACGTTAAATACTTCGAGTTTAGGGAGATTTCCAACTTCCGAAGGAATTTCACCGCTCAGCTTATTGCTGCTAAGGTGTAATTGTGTCAATTGTGAAAGTTTCGAATATGACGCAGGGATAGTTCCGGTCAGGTCGTTACCATTAAAGGCCAATACCTGTATGTTCTTAAGCTTTCCTAGCGTTTCTGGCAATTCACCATGTAATTTGTTGAAAGACAATTCTAAGATCATTAATTGATCTAGATTTCCTAAAGAGGAAGGTAAGGTGCCATCAAGATTATTAAAGAACATTCTGATTCCGGTAACACGACCATTGGTTACGGTTACTCCTTGCCAGTCTTCTACCGGCGTATTTAGATCCCAAGACTGTACCCAATTGTCACCTTGTGTGGCAACGTATAGGTCTACCAGAGCATCCTTATCAGATGCAGGTACTTGAGCGAATAATATAAAACTAAAAAGTAATAGGGCGGGGGTTAGTAGCTGTCTCAACATATATGAATTTTCTTACAATATGTTGTAAATTAAACAGATTAAAAGTTTATCTGCAAAATTTTTCGATGAAATACACTTTTTGTTAAGAAAATTTTAGATGATGATCTTATTAATAAAAGAGGTGTCCACCTCGTGAGGCCCCTCGAAGGTACTGATGGTAAGGCGACTTCCAAAGATGGCTTTGGCATTCTTCGTTTCAGCGTGGGCGCGTTCTTCAGAAATATATTCATCTTCCGTTCCATAATGAAAAGCAACCTTCGTTTCCGGCGAAAGGTGTTTAAAATGTGCTGCTGTTAATTCCTTCGGAACACTTCCCGATAATAACGCTAGATGATCGCAAGAGATTTTGCGATACGCAAGCCAGCGCGAGGCAATGGAAACGCCTTGAGAATATCCCAGGACAATTAGGTTTTTCTCTTCTGAAATATTCTCAGCTTCGTAAACGGCATCGATATAGGACAGTACGTTATCAACTCCCATGGCCGTATTTTCTCGGGTAAGCCAAGAAGCTCCAACATGTTTGAATCTACCGTCTTGGTAATAGGTATTCGGGCCCTGAGGGGCGATGATGTAATGTTCCTTTGGATTCAGTCCTGCGAAATACCGTAGAAAATACCGACTCAAATAACCCATTCCGTGAAAAACAATCCAAACATTCTTAGTGTCAGCCGTATAGGCATTCATCGTCTCGTAAGGGTGTGTGATTTGATAGGAAACTTTTTTTTGCATGGATGGGATGTAGGGCGTTTTTGTATTTTTACAAATGTAATTGAAAGCAATGAAGTATTCCAAAGAAGAAGTGTTATCGGCTTGCAATCGCATGTGTCAAAATACGCTCATGCAAACGCTCGATATCGAATTTATTGACGTTAACGAAACCACCTTGGTTGCCAGAATGCCTGTCACCCCAAAAGTGCATCAACCTGATGGCGTCTTACATGGGGGCGCTTCTGTCGCGTTGGCGGAAAGCGTAGGAAGCGCAGCGGCTTTTATGTTTTTAGAAGCCGAAGAGGTGATCGTTCGAGGCATTGAAATTTCGGCCAATCATGTAAAAGGGGTGCGAGACGGATTTGTGTATGCCCGCGCAAGTGTGGTGCATAAAGGAAGAACCACACAGCTCTGGCAGATTCGCATTGAGAATGAAGCCGGTGCGTTGGTATCCG
>DFVG01000009.1:24746-40267 GCA_002379985.1 Flavobacteriaceae bacterium UBA4166 | reverse complement strand
GTTCCGGAAACACTTACATCACCGATGCACCGACAGACAACCAAGGAAAAGGAGAGGCGTTTTCCCCCACCGATACGGTCGCTACCGGCTTGGCGAATTGTATGCTCACCGTAATGGGGATCAAGGCAAGAGATCTCGATGTGGATCTTTCGGGTAGTACGGCATTAGTAACGAAGACCATGGCGTCCAATCCGAGGCGTATTGCTAAGATTGAAGTAGAAATGAAGCTTCCCGCCTCCGTTTCAGAAAAGAACAAAACCATTCTAGAGCGTACCGCAAATACATGCCCTGGTCATTATAGTTTACACCCAGACATCGAAAAAGTTATTCATTTCTACTGGAATCAATAAAATATTCTATTTTTGCCAGCGTTAGTTAAAGCATAACTCCCTAATTTACAATAGACCTGAATGAAATTTTTGCTCCCCGCACTCATTCTGTTTTTTTCATTTCCCCCTGAATCTGAGGTAGAGCGTATGCCTTGGAGTGAGCGCAATACCTTAACGTGGGAAGATTTTCAAGGAACCCCCGAAGCGGTGGGTAACTACGTTGCCAGTACCAACAGTGGAATTTCCTTTTCGTATTCTTTTAGTCGTTATAAAGGTGAATTAGACCTGGAATACACAGTGCGATCTAACTTTTATCCGCAACTTTCATGGTATCTTCCCGAACGTGTGAATGATTATATTCTGAAACACGAACAAACCCATTTCGATATTTCTGAACTCTTTGCACGTAAGCTTCGGAAGCGCCTATCGGAAACCGTCTTTTCTGAAGACCCCAAACCACAGATCGAAGCGATCTATAAGCAAATAGAGAAGGAACGTCGTGCCATGCAAGAACAATTTGATGAAGAAAGTGATCATTCTAAGATTGTTGAAGGGGAACTACAATGGGAGCGTTTTGTAAAAGAAGAATTGCAACGTTATGGACGTTGGAAATAATTTCGATCCCAAGCATCTAGAAACGCTTGCCACTTACAAAATGCCTTTCGGAAAATTCAAAGACCAGTATCTTCTAGACATTCCTGAAGCCTATTATGTTTGGTTTCAGAAAAAAGGGTGGCCAGAAGGGAAGCTCGGCCGACTTATGCAAGAGGTCTTCGAAATTAAAATCAATGGCCTAGAGCCGATGTTGCGAAAACTTCGGTAATACGCAGGCATACAGAATATAAAATCAAAAACTACAATTCCCGTCAATAATATCCTGTTTTGTCGGATTATAGGCATTTCCTACGGTGGAAAAAACGTCAGGACCATTTCCGGATAAAAACAAGGGTGTTAAAACACAAAAATCTTCAAGTTTTGTGTTATTATTTATATATAAAAAATCCTTTAATCGCGTCAATGAAGCTAATTGCTTGATGCTATTTAGGCTATAGTTGTCTCGAATAGTAAGAACGCCGTTAAACTCTGTAAGATTTTCAAGGCCTTGTAGATCTGTTAATGATGGATTCAAGGAAATGATGATATAGCCTGGGCCATCACCGCTTGGATCTGTCAAGTCCAAAACAGTTAAATTATTAAGGCCAGCGAGGTTTTCCAAAGATGGATTGTCATATATCTGAATAAGGTTATAAATTGAATTTAATGAACTCAATGCATCTATATGTTGCAGTTGTGAGTTTGCTACAATGTACAATTCTCCAACTTCTGTCAAATTTTCTATTCCCTGTAAGGTTGTGATTTGTGTGTCTTTAACCACAAAAGCGCCAGGTACGTTTGTCACGTTCTCTAAACCATTTAAACTTTCTATTGCTGTACCAATAATTCTTAAGTCATCGCCAATCGTATTAAGTTGCGAAAGTGATGATATACCTGTAAGATCATGATTATCAAAAACTACAAAACTACCTACTTCAATTAGTTGTTCAAGTCCGGATAAATCAACAAGATTAGCATTATTACTGATATACAACCTACCTCCAACAACTGTTAGTTTTTCTAGTGGAGTTAAGTCACTAATTATAGGGGTCGAGGTGGTCTCAATAGTTAAGTCTCCGGTAACTATTTCATATCCCATATCAAAAAACGCATCTACATCGTTTTGATTGGAAAGGATTAGATCTCCTTCAAAAACACCTTCGGTCGAGGGGTCAGTTTCAAAACTACCATCATTACTGTAATAGATACCGGAAGAATTTGTTGCGAACGTTCTTACATAATACGTAGTGCTTGGTTGTAAATTCGAAATAGTTGCAGAAAAATTAGTGTCATCGATCGAAACTTCGATAGTGTTATCGTCAATGGTTGGAGAAGGGTTTGTGCTCCAGCAAAACCCAATCGATTGAACCGGAAGTTCAGATGAGGTCGAGTAGGAGCTAATTAGTGTTGCTGAAATATCGGTGATTTCTTGAACCGTTGCATTGGTAAGGATAATTTCTGAAGTATCGGTTGGATCAGAATCGTCTCCTGAGTCTGAATTATCTGCTGGCACGGAATTTTCTATAGGAGCAGTATCGTTATCAGAACTACAAGAATTGAAGATAAATAAGCTTAATAAGATAAAAAGGACAAACCTGGAAAAAATCATAGATGTACGGAGTTTTGTAAGGCTTCAAATATAATTTTTTTGGATACATTGCAAAAACTATTTATCGTCCGCAATAAATCCCTACCTTTGCATCCCGTATAGGTAACAACAACGCTACACATTCATGAGCACTACAAAGTACATCTTCGTTACGGGCGGGGTTTCATCTTCTTTAGGGAAAGGTATCATTGCGGCATCATTGGCTAAATTATTGCAAGCCAGAGGATATCGTGTTACAATTCAAAAGTTAGATCCCTATATCAATGTAGATCCCGGAACCTTAAATCCTTATGAACATGGGGAGTGTTATGTAACCGATGATGGCGCAGAAACCGATCTCGATTTAGGTCACTACGAACGCTTTTTGAATGTAACGACCTCTCAAGCCAATAACGTTACTACCGGTCGCATCTATCAAAGTGTGATCGAGAAAGAGCGTCGTGGAGAGTTTTTGGGAAAAACCGTACAGGTCATTCCACATATTACAAACGAAATAAAGGAACGGATTCAAATCCTTGGTAATAGCGGAGAATACGATATCGTTATAACTGAAATTGGAGGTACCGTAGGGGATATTGAGTCGCTTCCGTATATCGAATCGGTTCGTCAGCTGCGTTGGGAATTGGGCGATGATAATGCCTTGGTGATCCATTTGACCTTAGTACCTTATCTTTCCGCCGCAGGCGAACTCAAAACAAAACCCACACAGCACTCGGTAAAGACACTGATGGAAAGCGGTATAAAAGCCGATGTCTTGGTATGCCGTACCGAGCACGAGCTTTCCGATGATCTTAAAGATAAATTAGCCCTCTTTTGTAATGTTCAGAAAGAAGCGGTGATCCAATCCATCGATGCGTCTACTATTTATGATGTTCCTAATTTGATGCTGGAAGAAGGGCTCGATCGTGTGACCTTAAAAAAGTTAAATCTTCCGGAAAAATCAGCGCCCGATCTCGAAGGTTGGAATGCCTTTCTGAAGCGTCACAAAAATCCGAAAGGGGAAGTTCGAATCGGACTCATAGGAAAATACGTAGAACTTCAAGACAGCTACAAATCGATTTTAGAAGCATTAACCCATGCCGGTGCGGCAAATGAGGTAAAAGTGGAAGTCGTATCCATCCATTCGGAATATATTGACGGAAAGAATATTGGTTATGAGCTTGAAAAACTGGATGGTATTTTGGTGGCACCCGGTTTTGGAGAGCGCGGTATCGAAGGGAAGATCGAAGCGGTTAAATACGCCAGAGAGCATAATATTCCTTACTTCGGAATTTGTTTGGGGATGCAAATGGCCGTGATCGAATACGCCAGAAATGTCCTGAAATTGGAAAAGGCAAATTCTACTGAGATGAACCCTAACACCCCACATCCTGTGATTGACCTCATGGAAGACCAAAAAGAGATTACCGATAAAGGCGGGACCATGCGTTTGGGCGCTTGGGATTGTCAGCTTGAAGGCGGAAAGGTGAGCGAGATCTATGCAAAAGAATTGATCGCAGAACGTCATCGTCATCGCTACGAGTATAATAATAGCTACCGTAACGCGCTGGAAGAAGCCGGTATGAAGGCCACCGGGATCAATCCTGAAACCAAGTTGGTGGAGATCATCGAATTAGAAAATCATCCTTGGTTCGTGGGCGTACAATACCATCCCGAATATAAAAGTACCGTTGCAAGTCCGCACCCCCTGTTCGTCGCTTTTGTAAAAGCAGCACACGAGCATAGTAATTAATACGACAATTTGACCGACCCAAGAACATCGGCTAGGTTGTTGAAACGAAACATATAGAAATAATACGATCCTAGCGAATTAGGAAATACTCTATGGAAGAACGAAAATTTGATAAGAATTCACTAATTGGTTTTTTGCTTATTGGCGGAATTCTACTTTGGATGTTATACATCAATCAACCGGAAGAAACGCCTGTTGACCCAACCACTACCGAAGCCGTTACCGAAGCAGATAGTGACAAAGAAAATCCATCAGAAGTTGATTTTGGAGAAGGAACTACACAAGAAATTCCTTCCAATGCCATCACGCAGGGGGATTCTACGGCCCTTCAAGAATTGCAGAACCGACTGGGCTCTTTTGCCTATTCTGGAACGCTAGCTTCTGCGAACGCAGCGACCACAACTCTTGAGAATGACGTACTGCGATTGGAAATCAGCAACCAAGGAGGTTATGTGGTGGAAGCCATGCTCAAAGAGCATACTACCTATGCCGGCGACCCGGTATATCTTATCAAAGATGGAAATAATGAATTCAATTTGCAGTTTTCTTCGGAAAACCGACTCCTCAATTCAAAAGACCTCTTTTTTGAACCTGCGCTGACGGAAAACGGAGAGAATCAAGTGCTTTCCATGAAACTGAAGACTTCAGCGAATGCCTATTTAGAATATCGGTACGAAATAAAACCGGGCGAATACATGCTCGATTTCAGTATTCGTTCGCAAGGGTTAGAAGGAGTAGTGGATACTTCGCAACCTATTTATCTTGATTGGAATTTAAAAGGATATCGTCATGCGAAGAGTATTACCTACGAGAACCGGTATACCCGACTAACCTACGAATACGAAGATGAGGATTTTTCAAAATTGTCACCTTCCGGGGAAGATGATGATGTGGAAAAAGATGTGAATTGGATGAACTTCAGACAGCACTTCTTTAGTTCGATGTTGCTCACCGATACCGAATTTCCTGAAGTTGCCTTTTCTTCCGAAGACCTCGTGAAAGACGAAGAAGTAGATACCGTATATACGAAAAAATACGGTGCAAAAATGTTACTTGAACCGCAAGCCGGAGCCCTGTCATATAACATGAACATGTACTACGGTCCAACCGATTATCAAATCTTCAAGGGCTACGACCGAAACTTAGATGAAGCCATGCCTTTAGGATGGGGGATCTTTGGGATGATCAACAAATATTTGATTATTCCCGTGTTTGGCGTACTCAGCAATTGGTTCCCGGCCGGAATTGCGATCATTGTGTTGACCATCTTGTTCAAATTATTGCTTTCTCCTGTGCAGTACAAACAGTATGTGTCGCAAGCCAAGATGAAGGTATTGAAGCCGGAGATGGATGAAATTAAAAAGAAGTACGAAGGCAATCAAATGAAGATTCAGCAGGAAACCATGAAACTGCAAAGCGCTACAGGTGCGAGTCCGTTGAAAGGGTGCCTACCAGCCTTGCTTCAGATTCCGGTGTTCTATGCGCTGTTTACCTTTTTTCCAACAGCCTTCGATCTCCGACAGAAAAGCTTCCTTTGGGCAGAAGACCTTTCTAGTTATGATACCATCGCAGAACTTCCATTTCACATTCCGTTTTATGGAGATCACGTAAGCTTGTTTCCAATTTTAGCCTCAATCGCCATCTTTATCTATATGATGATGAGTACCGGGCAGAGCATGCAAGCGCAACAGCAGCCTGGGATGCCAAACATGAAATTCTTGATGTACCTGTCGCCTTTATTTATGTTGGTGTTCTTCAATAACTATGCTTCAGGATTATCGCTGTACTATCTTACGTCGAACTTGATTACCATCGGGATCATGTTGGTCATCAAGAACTTTATTATTGACGAGACGAAAATTCACGCAAAGATTCAAGAGAATAAAAAGAAACCTAGAAAGCAAAATCGTTTTCAGCGAAAAATGGCAGAGATGATGGAGCAAGCAGAAGCACAGAAAAAAGCGCAGAAAAAGTAAGCCGATCTGTCATAAAATAGAATGCAGCTTTTATCGTTACTTTGATAGAACCCCAATGGAGATGGCACGACGTTTTTTCATTTTCGTTTTTTTATTCGGAAGTATTTCCGCCTATGCGCAAGAAGACATAAATCAAGTCGACGCGCAAGGTAAGCGCCATGGCGTTTGGAAAAAATATTTTGAAGGTTCCAAGCAATTACGCTACGAAGGTACTTTTGAGCATGGTAAAGAAGTAGGCATCTTCAAATTCTATTGTGAGACTTGTAAAGACCAACCAATGGTTGTAAAAGACTTTTCAGCAAAGGACAATACGGCCACAGTAACCTATTTTACCGAGAAAGGAAAAAAAGTGAGTGAAGGCCGCATGGATGGAAAGCTTCGCATTGATGAATGGGTGTTCTTTCATAAAGCTTCGGAAGCCGTTATGAGTAAGGAGCATTATCGTGAAGGAAGTCTACACGGTAAAAAAATCACGTACTATCCCAATGGTCAAATCACGGAAACACTTACCTATGAGATGGGAAGTCGCGAAGGGGAGAACCTCTATTACTCTCCGGACGGCGTACTGCTAAAAAAGTTGATTTACTATCACGACGAACTTCACGGGCCCGCTACCTACTACGACGCTGGGGGAAATGTAGTAATTGAAGGGCATTATAAAGAAGGAAAAAAACACGGTCTCTGGAAGTACTACAAGAACGGGGAGATCGAGCTGGAAGAGCGCTATCCAAAACCTACCAAAGGATAGGTCTCAGTAATTTAGCTTGCTTATATTTTATACGGAATTGTCGTACCTTTGCCTCCTTAAAAAGAAGCAATGAAACGGGTGATTGTCGGACTTAGCGGCGGAGTGGATTCTAGTGTAGCAGCGTACTTACTGAAAGAACAAGGCTATGAGGTGATCGGGTTATTCATGAAGAATTGGCATGACGACTCGGTGACCATCTCTGATGAATGTCCTTGGCTGGAAGATAGCAACGACGCGATGATCGTTGCCGATAAGTTAGGAATCCCTTTTCAGACAGTTGATCTAAGCGAGCAGTACAAAGAACGCATCGTAGATTATATGTTTCGTGAGTATGAAATGGGCCGAACCCCTAATCCCGATGTGCTTTGTAATCGTGAAATAAAATTCGATGTCTTTCTAAAAATCGCTCTTGAGCTAGGTGCCGATTATGTGGCGACCGGGCATTACTGCAGAAAAGATACGATCGAAAAAAACGGGGAGACCGTGTATCGCTTGTTGGCGGGTAAAGACCCCAATAAAGATCAATCCTATTTCTTATGTCAATTGTCCCAAGAACAATTGTCGAAGACCTTATTTCCTATTGGAGAATTGTTAAAGCCCGAAGTACGCAAAATTGCTTCAGAGCAGGGTTTGATCACTGCCGAAAAACGAGATTCGCAAGGCTTGTGTTTTATAGGAAAAGTTCGCCTTCCGGAATTCCTTCAGCAGAAATTACAACCAAAAGAAGGCGCCATTGTAGAAGTGCCTTCCGAATATAAAGCGTACCAAAAAGTACCACCTGAAACGGTCGAAAATGGAATGGCGTTAGCAATGCTTTCAGAAAAATATAGTTACCAACCCGAAGATGGAAAAGTGGTAGGGACGCATCAGGGCGCTCATTACTTTACCAAAGGACAACGAAAAGGTCTCGCAGTTGGAGGTACGAAAGAACCGTTGTTTGTAATTGATACCGATGTAGAGGCCAATATTATTTACACTGGTCAAGGAAAGGATCATCCTGGTTTGTACCGTCGGGGTTTGTTCGTTCAGGGAGAAGAAGTTCATTGGGTGCGTGAAGATATGAAGCTTCTAGAAGGAGAACAACTAGAAGCGATGGCACGTATTCGATATCGTCAGCCTTTAGAAAAGGCCACCTTATACCAAACCGATTCCGGACTTTATGTTATCTTTGAGAGAGATCAGTCAGCCATCGCCGAAGGGCAATTCGTAGCGTGGTATCATGAAGAAGAGTTATTGGGTAGTGGTGTGATCTCCTAAAATAAGACCTGTATGAAATATTTTTTACTTTCCATATTAATTCTTTCTACCGCCGTTTCTTTTTCACAGGGGGACATAAGTCTCATTAAATCCGGAACCTTTAACGACGGTAACGGAAACGGAGTTGCTGATGTAAATGAAACAATCTCCTATAATTTCATGGTTAAAAATACAGGGGTTGAAACTTTATCAAATATAGACATTAGTGACCCCTTAGTAATGGTTACGGGAGGCCCCATTGAACTCCTACCAGATGAAACAGATGCAAGCTCATTTGTAGCTATTTATACGATTACACAAGCTGATATTGATGAAGGACGTGTTATAAATCAAGCAACAGTTTCAGGAATGACAGCTGGAGGAGGAATGGTTACTAGCTTGTCTGATAATAATAGTTTTTTTGAAGATGATCCCACAATAGTATTATTGAATTCCGGGGGAATTGAAGACGCTTGGGTATTTTTCGCGGATAAAGAAGATGTGGCTACCGCTATTGCGAATCCATTGACCATTCTTACACAAGAAGCCATTGACAGAAAAGATCTTCATGGAGTGATCATTGATGAACGGGATGTCCCGGTGAACGAAAATTATATTGATCAGGTGAAAAACACTGCCGGAATCACAGTATTGGCAAAATCCAAATGGATGAACTGCGTGTATGTACAAGGTACACAGCCCGATATTGATGCGTTGTTAGATGAAAGTTTTGTGGTTGCCGTGGAATATGCCGATAAAGACTTAAATTTCTTACCGCAGCCGAAACAGAAGAGCCCAAAATTTGAAGCCGAAAAAACGAGCCGCATTGAGTATGACTACGGTGCGGCGACCAACCAGATTACTATGTTAAAGGGTGATTTTTTACACGAGCAAGATCTTACCGGCGATGGAATGATCGTAGCCGTGATGGACAGCGGTTTTCCAAACATTACTTCTATTCCGGCATTTTCTGACATTGTTTCTGAAGGGCGTTTGTTAGGTACTTATGATTTCGTGGGAAGACAAACAGATGTTACCGGAACAGGATCGCATGGAACTAGAACCTTTAGCGATATTGGAGGTTTTATGGATGGACAATTTGTGGGCACCGCACCGCAAGCCTCTTTCTATTTGTTCAGAACAGAATTTTCTCCTACGGAAGTTCCTGTTGAAGAAGCCTATTGGGTAGAAGCCTTAGAACGTGCCGATAGCTTGGGGGTGGATGTGGTGAATACTTCCTTAGGGTACCAAGATTATGACAATCCAAATTATGATCACTCTTACGAAGATCTGGATGGGCAGACCACTTTCGCCGCAAGAGGAGCGAACCATGCGTTAGACAAAGGGATGTTATTGGTCACTTCCGCAGGAAATGATGGCAACGGATTTGGTACTGTAGCGACACCCGCTGATGCCCCCGGAGTATTGTCGGTTGGAGCGGTAGACCCTTCCGGAAATTATGCGAGTTTCAGTTCTCACGGGCCTACCGTAGATGGTAGGATCAAGCCGGATATCATGGCACAAGGAGTCGATGCAGCGGTGATCAATTCTTCGGGTAATGTTTCGTTCAGCAACGGGACGTCATTCAGTTCTCCCATTAGTGCCGGTGTGATCGCCTGTCTATGGCAAGCGCGCCCGGAAACTACCAATACCGAATTGATGCAGATCATTCGAGAAGCCTCTAGTTTGTTTGAAAATCCTACAGATGAAATGGGATATGGTATTCCTGATTTTGAAGAAGCCTATGATGCGTTGCAAAATTTTTCTATAGAAGACCAATATCTGGAAAACTATTTTGCGATCTATCCGAACCCGGTGCAAGATCAACTAACGCTTTCTTTTCCTGCCAACCTAAATGAAGCCTCGATTGTCATAGTAAGTATTACAGGGCAAGTTGTTTTAGAGCAAGAAATAACTCGAAGTACTCCTGTAATCACTATGAACTCCTTTCCAAAAGGAATGTATTTGCTTACGGTTCGTGCTTCGGAAAACAGCAATACTTTCAAAATCATCAAACAATAATGCCTAACAGAATTACCGATCTTTTCTCCATTCGATATCCACTAATTCAAGCCGGAATGATCTGGAATAGCGGTTGGCGTCTGGCAAGTGCGGTGAGTAATGCAGGAGGATTAGGACTCCTTGGAGCCGGAAGTATGTATCCGGAAGTATTACGAGAGCATATTCAGAAATGCAAGAAAGCAACTGATAAACCCTTTGGGGTCAATGTCCCGATGCTCTATCCTGATATCGACAAGATCATGAAGATCATTGTAGACGAAGGAGTAAAGATCGTATTTACTTCCGCAGGAAATCCAAAAACCTATACAGCATTTTTAAAGGAAAACGGAATCTCTGTAGTGCATGTCGTAAGTAGCGTAAAGTTTGCCATGAAAGCACAAGAAGCCGGAGTTGATGCGGTTGTGGCCGAAGGCTTTGAAGCTGGTGGACATAACGGTCGAGAAGAAACGACTACGTTCACACTCATTCCGATGGTAAAAGAAAAAATTGACATTCCGTTGATCGCTGCCGGAGGTATTGCTACCGGAAAGGGAATGTTAGCGGCAATGGTCTTAGGCGCGGATGCCGTGCAAGTTGGTAGCCGGTTTGTGGCTTCGGAAGAAGCCTCCTCACATCGTGCTTTCAAAGAACAAGTGGTTGCTGCACAAGAAGGCGCTACGCAACTAACCTTAAAGGAACTGGCTCCGGTACGACTTTTGAAAAACAAGTTCTTTGAAGATGTGATGCAATTGTACACTCAACAGCCAACAAAAGAAGACCTTCAAAAACTTTTGGGCAGAGCACGGGCAAAACGTGGTATGTTTGAAGGTGACCTTGAAGAAGGAGAATTGGAGATTGGGCAAATTGCCGGATTGATACATGACATTTTACCGGCTGCAACAATTGTAGAAAATATGATATGCGAATTCAACGAAGCCAAAACAAGCATTCCGTCACTATAGCAAAACCTTTTCGCCTCATTTTACCTCCCTCTTATGCTTAGCTTAACAGTTCACGTTAATTCGCTGTTAAACAACGGTGTGTAAAAAACCGTTGTCAATCCTATCCCGTAGTTTATATAATAAGACACCTAAAAAATTATAAACTATGAAAAAGATTACTTTTTTACTTGCAATGGCTTTCGGCCTTCTTGCGAGTCAGACATCCAACGCACAGCTGGTTACCAGTGGAGCCGATGACGGTTCTGATGGAACGTTGCGTGCTGAAATTGCAGATACACCCGCAGGTGGTGAAGTGACATTCTCTGCCGCAGTATTATTGGTTACCTTAGACAGTGAACTTATAATCGATAAGGAATTGACCATCACGGGTTCTCCTATAGTCAATACAATTATTGATGCCGATGGAAATGGTCGTGCCTTTAACATTACTGCAGGTCCGGTAACATTTACCAATCTTAACATTATAAACGGTGATGCCGAAGATGGAGGCGGAATTTTTGTAGCCGGTGCAGATCTATCTTTGGAGGGCTGTGCAATTACCGATAATATCGCAAGCGGCTCTTCAGGTTCCGGAGGGGGAATCTTTGTAGATGCTGGCGCAACACTAACTGCAACTGATACTGATATTTCCGGAAACCAAGCAAACCGAGCTGGGGGAGGAATTGAAGATAACTCAGGCGCCGGACTTGCCATCACATTAGACAATGTTACTTTAGACAATAATAATGCGGGAGTTGCTCCGGCAACCGCGAGTCCCGGAAACGGAGGCGGACTACATATTACGGGAGCAGGAGATGCCATGATCATTGGGGGAACCGTAAATGACAATGTTGCTGCGGCCGAAGGAGGCGGACTATGGAATGGTTCTGGAATGATGACGATTGATGCTTCGGAAATTGATGGAAATTCCGCAAGTGGTGATGCTGCCGACCAAGGTGGTGGTGGCGTTTACAATTTAAGCGGAACGGTGGAAATTATTAATGGTGTTGTTATTTCTAATAATGACGCAGATGGTGCTTCCGGTTCCGGAGGTGGAATCCTAAATGACGTGGGAGGAATGCTTACGATTAATGAGGCCACCATAACAGGCAATACCTCAAACCGCGCCGGAGGAGGTATTGAAGATGTTTCAGGGGCTGCTACGACTATTATCATCAATGGAGCCACGTTGTCTAACAATGAAACCTTTACCAGTCCCGGAAACGGAGGCGGACTTCACATAACGGGTGATGGAAATGCCAACATCTTGAATGCTACCGTTACCGGTAACACGGCAGGTAGTGAAGGAGGCGGACTATGGAATAGTCTTGGAACCATGACCGTGGATAATACATTAGTTGATAACAATATTGCAACAGGTGCAGATGCCGATAATGGCGGTGGCGGACTCTTCAACAATGGAGGAACGCTAGTGGTTCAAAATAATACCATCGTTTCTAACAACCTTGCGACCGGTACTTCAGGTTCAGGAGGAGGACTCTTGAGTGTGGATGGAGCCGTAACGATTAATGAAAGTACTTTTGACACCAACAGTGCAAATCGTGCCGGAGGTGCCATCGAACTAATTGACGGAACGCTAGATATAGACCTTTCAGAATTAATTGCGAATGATGTGAACGGAACTGCTGGAACAGCAAACCCAGGAAATGGTGGTGCGTTTCACGTGACAGGAGAAAGTAGTGTCATTACAGTCGATAGAAGTGATGTAAACAACAACGAAGCCGCGAACGAAGGAGGAGGCCTGTGGAACCAATTAGGAACACAACTCATTGTTTCAAGAACGACCTTTGATGGTAACTTGGCTGCCGGAACCGGTGGTGGAGCACTCTATAACAACGGAGGTTCATACATTGTGATTACTTCCACTTTTTCTAATAACGTGGCTACCACTGCAGATGGAGGCGCTATTCATAACGATTTTGGTACGTTTGATCTTCGTAGAAGTACCTTTTCTGCGAATACAGCTTTCAATCGGGGAGGAGCTATTTTTAACAATGATGCCTTCGTTGCTAATGCGATTACAGTCACTTTAAATTCATCTGATAGTGATGGTGGTGGAATTTTCAGTATTACAAATACAGCGTTAAAGAATTCTATTGTAGCTGGAAACACTTCTGTGAGTGCCCAAGATCTTGGAGGAAATTTTAGTTCTAGTGGGTATAATATCATCGGAACCGACGATACGAATGCCTTCCCTGAAGAAGCAACAGACCAAGAAGAGGTGACTCCGCTTTTAGGCCCCCTTCAAGATAACGGTGGCGATACTTTTACTCATGCATTACAGACGGGAAGTATTGGAATCGACGAAGGAGATCCTGCCGACTTGTTCAAAGATCAGCGTGATTTCACACTTGTTGGGACACGAGACGTGGGTGCTTTTGAGTTAGATGGTGTCTTTGGCGTGGGCGATGTTGTAGCTATCCAAAACAGTATCATTTACCCGAATCCCGCGAGAACCAATCTTACGGTAGAGCTACCGAACGATGTTTTAGGTCCGAAAAAAATGACAATTGTTTCTATCACCGGACAAACGGTAAAAGAACGAGAGCTTACCTCGGGAATTAATGAGTTTAGTTTATACGGACTCAACAGCGGAATGTATATCGTTCGTGTTGAAACCGAAGGACTTATTACATCTCACAAATTAGTGGTAGAGTAATAGCTCCGTAAAGTTAACTTTATAAAAGCCGCCTTCAGGTGGCTTTTTTTATGCTGAATCGGGTTTCCAATCTAACCCATTGATCTGCTTGAAGAGTTTCCACGATTTGAATTTCAAAATTGTGGTAGCGCAAAGCATGCCTGAGATCATTGCACCGGCGACTCCCACCAAGGTCACATCCTGCCCGGCAAGTCGTAGTCCTTTAATTTTTGTTTCTGAACGTAAGAAAGGTAACTTAAAACGTTTTGGCGTATGTGCGAGTCCGTATATCTCTCCTTTTTGGTAGTTGGTAAAATGCTTGGTGGAGAGCGGTGTGGACACTTCCGTGATGACCACATGTGACTCTATCTGCGGAAACAACTCGAACAATCGCGCTAACATGGTTTCTTTGAACGATTCTTTCATTTCTTTATACGCGTCTTCCCGATTGCGCCAAGGTTGCTCCTCATAAGCCTTGAACCAATCGTAATGGGCTACAGAAATGGCTTGTATCGTCGCGGTATTGGGATGGCTTTTATCCCAATAAGGATCTTTTGCTGAAGGAAATGAAATATATGCAAATTGCTCGGGAGCATTTTTTGGGGTCGCTTCGTTAATAATTGCATCCGTATCGTTATGAGCATACCACCACACGTTATGTTTTGGAAGTGAGAGCGCTTCACTGCTGGCATCCAAGCCTACATATAAGCAAAAATGTGCTGTAGCGCGTTCCAGTTCAGAAGTAGAAACACGGCAATGTTGCGCATATTTTTTCGGTAATAATTTTTGAAATGTATTTAAAACCCCCACATTGCTGATTACGCTTTTGCAAGGGATAAAGGTGTTTTCCACGCGAACGCCTCGTACACGATTTTTTTCTACCACGATCTCTTGAACGTCTGCGTTAATGTATACCGAACCTCCGTTATCATTGATCGTATCAATGGTTCGTTGCCACAATTGCTCGGCTCCTCCTTTCGGGTAATACCCACCTTTCATAAAATGGCCAATGACCAACGCGTGGGCTGCAAAACTACTTCGTTTTGGAGTGAGTCCGTAATTGCCACATTGCGCACAAAGAACTGCGATAAGTGTTTGGTTGTCAGTGAGTTCTCGCAATACCTCATAGGTCGTTCTTTGCGCGTACTTTTGAAATCTCCTGCGGAAAAAATACCCCAACGTATATTGTAAGATCGGCTTAAAGGTTTTTTCAAGGAAGAAGGCCGCACTTCGCTTATTGGAAGCATTTACCAATGCGATGTAGTTGTCAATTGCGTCAATTTCCTTCGGAAAATATTCTTTCATCTGTGCGGCAAACGCTTCCTCTCCTTGTCGAAATTCATAGCGTTTTGCGTTGATAATAGCGACGTCGTACACATCTCCCATGGATTCCCATTCCAAGGCGCCATCGGTAATAAATTCAAATAATCCTTTCAGAGAATCTTCCTCACCAACATTTCCAACGTAATGAACGCCTACATCCCATTGAAATCCTTGTTTTCGTTTAAATACGTGGGTGAAGCCACCCGGTACGTAGTGTCGCTCTAGCACCATTACCTTTTTGCCTCCTTTTGCAAGCCACGCCGCAGCAGTTAGTCCGCCAATACCAGAACCTATTATAATATGGTCGGGCCTTTGGTTGCTTACTTCTGAAGTAAAACTGGCGTAATTTTTCTGACGCATGGAGGTTATTATT
>DFVG01000009.1:0-24410 GCA_002379985.1 Flavobacteriaceae bacterium UBA4166 | reverse complement strand
AACCCTTCGCGAGCCTCAAAAATAGACTATTTAGATGAAAAGAAAATTGTGTGCCCAATTTTTGTCAACTCACTTTTGAAGCATATGCAGATACATCTCACGCCCCAGTTGCGCTAAAAATGGAATACCCACCGTGTCAAACTCATAGATGTCATCATTGAAAATCTGATTCTTGTTAACTAAAATGGTGGCAGAAAGTATGAATTCAATATTTCGTTCTGTATCGTGAACATAGGCCGTTTCCGTAAGCGTTCCATAGGCATAGCCTACTTTGTTGTAAATGTGCATGGTTTCCGGGATGCGCTCTTCAGTATCTCCATAGATAAAGAATTTCCCATAGCCGTCCGGGTAAGAAGCCTCTTCATACCCAAGCTTTCTGGGAACCGTTTTCATGTTCTCAAACAGTAGTTTTTTATTTGCTTTGGAAAGCTGAAAGCATTCTTCAGCTTTGAAAGCCTCCGGAAAGAAAAGCCGTTTTGTAAGGTCGTGCAAACTTTTTAGCGGTAGGTAATTTTTTTCTGAAAAATCCATGGGTGTGGCCACACGACTACCATCACGCATATAAGCTTTTCCTTTTTTACTATTTTTTAGAGCGGAAAGAGAGGAAATGGGAGTGTCCGTTCCCGTAAAAATAGTGTCCCTTTGTTCTAAGGTGAATATCACAGAATCACGCTTCGAACGAGCCGAATTTTCAGTCGATAACCGATGAGCCAATCGGCCTTTAATTCCTTTTGAGCGCAATTGTTTGTTCATGTAATCCCGCCCTAACCATTCATAAATTCGGTTGTAGGCTTCGTTATCACTAACCGCGAATATCTCTGCAATATCTGAAGCAAGGGTATGAGCGATGCTATCGCCGGCAATCTTATAGGGAGTCGTTGGGGTAAGTGCTTCTTGTTGCGAAAGAGATTCCAACGCCAAAATCGCAGCGGGAAGCTTTACAGTGCTTGCCGGATAAAAATAAACACTGTCGTTGACCGCAAAGGAATGATCCGTAAATATGGCTTTTCCAACAGAGTCTCGCTCGATTTCAGTAAACAAAATTTGCACTTCGTAGGCATTTGGATCGTGCCATACCTGTAACATCGCTGGATGGGCACTGAGGGTCGTTTTTTCGATTGGATTGAGGTCGGGACCTGAGCAGGCTGTCACAAAGATCAATAAAACAACAAATAAATAGCGCATTTTTAAAGATACAAATGATTCTGACACCTACGAAAGGGAGGCTAAAACTTGATTGCGTGTCAAGTCTTCAAAATTCTCTCGTTTCCTAATGAGGTGTGCCTCGCCTTGATACCAAAGTACTTCTGGTGGGCGATATCGTGAATTGTAATTACTCGCCATGGTAAACGCATACGCTCCGGCATTCGAAAAAGCAAGGATATCGCCTTCACGAATTTCAGAAATCCTTCGGTTGTTGGCAAAGGTGTCGGTTTCGCAAATATAGCCTACCACACTGTAGAAACGCTCTCTACCTTTTGGGTTGCTCACATTTGTGATTTGATGTTGAGAGCCGTATAGCATAGGCCGGATGAGGTGATTGAAGCCGCTGTCTACTTGCGCGAAGACCGTTGAGGTTGTTTGCTTGACCACATTTACTTGTACCAAAAACTTTCCAGCTTCGCTCACCAGGAACTTTCCGGGTTCAAAAGCCAAGGTCAAAGGCTTTCCGTATTCTTTACAAAATTCATTGAAACGAATGCTAAGGCGTTCGCCGAATTCTTCGATGTTGGTTTCTATATCTCCTTGGTGATACGGTACTTTGAATCCACTTCCGAAGTCAATAAACGCTAAGTCGTCAAAATGACGCGCGGCATCAAAAAGAATTTCCGAAGCATGCAAGAACACGTCAATATCCAAAATATCGCTTCCGGTGTGCATATGGATTCCATTTACGGTCATTTTGGTATTTTCCACAATGCGTTGCACATGCGGAAGTTGATGAATGGAAATTCCGAATTTACTATCAATATGACCTACTGAAATGTTGTGGTTTCCGCCGGCCATAACATGAGGATTGATCCGAATACAAACTGGTACGTTAGGATGTCTCGTTCCAAATTGCTCTAAGATAGACAAGTTGTCGATATTGATCTGAACGCCAAGATCGGCCGCTTTTTCAATTTCTTTTAAGGATACACCGTTGGGCGTGTAAATGATCATTTCAGGAGGTACTCCGGCTTCCAATGCCAAACGCACTTCTTGAATGGATACGGTGTCCATGCCGGCACCTTGTTGATGTAAAAATTTCAGTACCGAAATATTGCTCAAGGCTTTGACGGCATAGTTGATCTTTAGCTGTTTTACTTTCGCAAAAGCGGAAGTTAATCGGTGGAACTGCGATTGGATCTTTTCTGCATCGTAGACATATACAGGGCTTCCAAATTGATTGGCAACGGCTAAGAGATCTTGATGGGTCATGAATTGGATTGGTTTGTAAATAAGCCAACTAAATTAAAACGTATCATGCAAAAGCATGTGAAGAATATGATAAAATTTTAAGTTTTTCCTTTCCGCAGTAAAAACAGGACATAATCCGCGAAAAGCATAGGCGATTACAAGGGCATTTCTTATTTTTGCGTACTGGAAAAATTAACGACTCATGAATCTACACGAATATCAAGGGAAAGAAATACTAAACAGTTTTGGAGTTCAAATTCAACGTGGCATCGTTGCCACTACGCCGGATGAAGCCGTAGAAGCTGCCAAGAAATTAACCGAAGAAACCGGAACCGGTTGGCACGTAATTAAAGCGCAAGTTCATGCCGGGGGCCGTGGAAAAGGTGGCGGTGTAAAATTGGCAAAGAATATTAAAGAAGTAGCAGATATTTCCGAAGAAATCATCGGGATGAATTTGGTAACGCCACAAACCAGTGCCGAAGGTAAAAAAGTACACCAAGTATTGGTGGCAGAAGATGTGTATTATCCCGGAGATAATGAGCCGGAAGAATATTATATGAGTGTCTTGCTAAATCGCTCGAATGGTAGAAACATGATCATGTATTCTACAGAAGGGGGAATGGATATTGAAACCGTAGCAGAAGAAACTCCGCATTTGATTTTTACAGAAGAGATTGATCCTGCCACAGGATTGCTGCCCTTCCAAGCGCGTCGCGTTGCGTTTAACTTAGGGTTGAGCGGACAAGCATTTAAGCAAATGACCAAGTTTGTACAGGCATTATACACTGCCTATGAGAAATCGGATTCTTCGCTTTTTGAGATCAATCCGATACTCAAAACAAGTGATGATAAGATCATTGCCGTGGATGCAAAAGTGACCCTTGATGACAACGCATTATTCCGTCATAAAGATTATGCAGCCCTTCGCGACGTTCGGGAAGAAAACCCGGTAGAGGTTGAAGCCAAAGAAGTTGGTTTGAATTATGTAGATCTTGACGGAAACGTAGGATGTATGGTGAATGGAGCCGGACTTGCCATGGCGACGATGGACTTGATCAAGCAAGCGGGGGGAGAGCCTGCAAACTTCTTAGATGTAGGAGGTACCGCTGACGCGGAACGTGTTGAGGCGGCTTTCAATCTTATTCTGAAGGATCCGAACGTGAAAGCAATTTTGGTCAATATTTTCGGCGGAATTGTTCGTTGTGACCGTGTCGCTCAAGGAATCGTAGATGCCTACAAGAACATGAAGAATATTGATGTGCCGATCATTGTTCGTCTGCAAGGGACAAACGCTGATATTGCCAAAGAATTGATCGATAATAGCGGACTCGATGTACAGAGTGCCGTCGAATTCCAAGAAGCTGCAGATAAAGTACAAAAAGTACTGAGCTAACAGTAGCAGAAATAGTAAAGAAAAGCCTCGAATTTATTTCGGGGCTTTTTTAGTTGATTGATATTCAAAGGTTAATAAATTGTTAAAGAAATTTAGTGACCGTAACATTCAAGGTTCGTTGCTCGTCTTTTAAGTGTTATCAATCTTAAAACGAAAAATTATGAAAACCTTTCAATCAATCCTTTTGGCCGGGATGTTATTGGCCACGACCCTTACCGCATTTGCAACCAACCCAATTTCAAAAAGTAACGCGATTCCTTCTGAAACTATTGGAGAACTACTGAAAAATCCCCATTTCCTGGTAATTGACGACGAAGCTGCTTTTGTAAGTTTCATCGTTAATGAAGAAAATGAAATTGTGGTGCTATGCGTAAAAACTGAAAACGAACAGTTAGAGCGCTATGTCAAGTCGCGCTTAAATTATCAAAAAGTGACAAGCGACTTCGAAACCGGAAAGGAGTATAAGGTTCCCATCCGATTGACCTCAAAAAGTTAAGCTTGCAACGAATGAAAAAAAATCCCGGTCTCATCACCCGGGATTTTTTATTTTTGCAGGCATGGATACACAGAAGAAGTATGGGTTATTAAGTGATCTGATCGCTTTGGCTTTTGCCGATAATACGCTTAAAAATGAAGAGTATGATTTTATTCTTCGGATGGCGAAACGGATGGAAGTTTCCGAAGCGGAAGTAGAACATCTCTTAGAACATCCAGTGGACTCCCAACCGATCGCTAGCGAAATGGATCGGATTGTTCACTTCCATAAATTGGTGTTATTAATGAACGTTGATCGTGAAGTACACGAGAGTGAAGTGTTGTTGTTGCGCGAATTTGGAATCAAACTCGGAATTAGGCCCGGAGCCGTAGATCGTATTCTCAATCGAACGCAGGAAATAGAAAATCATGTGATTCCCGCGAACGAGTTAATAGGTATTTTTAAGACCTACTACAATTAAGAAATCCTAACCGCTTCTAATCGTTCTTTATCAACAGTTGCTGTCAATGCTTCGTTGGCGGCTTTTAGAAGGATCTCTAATTCATTTTTAAGCGTTTCCTTATAGTGCTCCTCTTTTCCATCCTGCTCGATTAAATATCGGAGCATTCCCACGAGTTTATGGACAATAATAGGATCACTGCTACAATACCTGCGCAATGACGCCATAGTAAAATAGAGCAGTTCTTTAAAATTAACGGTAGCGATCTTTAATGGTGCTTTTCCGTCCCTCACCAAGACGCCGCTATCTCGTTTTTTCATCCTCAAAGAAAATAGTTCGGTGAGATAGTCGATGGCATTAATAGCGGTTCCGGGATCGTTGACGCCCGGTGACATCGCTTTTACGGCAATTTCAGTCATCTGCTTAAAGGCGAGGATATAATTGTCTTCAACCAATTCTCCTCTGGCGAAATTTATGTTGCTCAAGAGCGCATCGATGGTCTCTTCTTCTAATTCTTTTTCGGAATATAAAAAGGGAACATTTTTCAGGACAAAAAGGCCTTTCGGTTGGCAAATGTAAATTCGTGTATCGTGCGCTTCGGCAATATCCATAATATTCTTTAATGAGATATTCTGAAAATAACCACTGCCATGCACCGAGTAGGAATGCCAATCTTTGGTTTCAGGAAAGCTATTGATAAGGTCCGAATCCTTCTCTTCTTCTTTTGAAATGATCAACTCTAAGCGATCGATCGATTTTTGATATATCGTATCTAAAATATTATTGATTTGAATGCTTTGCGATATGTTGTGAATGAAGTAAATAAAGGCACATAAGCACATGATCGTTAAGATGATCCCCAACAGTATCGACAAGCCCGGAAGCGCATAAGTTTTGTCGTCCGGCTCTATCCCTAAGAGAATAATAATGTTATATAGAATTGTTGCCAAATAGGTCCCAAGAATTATTTGATGGGTGCGATCTGAAATGAGCCCCGGCAACAATCTTGGTGAAAAATTACTAGAAGCCTGACTCAGCAATAACATCACCATAGAAAAACTGAACACCATCATCGAAATGAGTCCGCCAATACACGCGCTTAAAATAGTGAGTGCCGTATCTCCATCCTCTAAAACAATCTGGGGAAGAACTTCTTGCAAATGCTTAGAAATCCCACTGTTCTCCAAGGCTTTCATAAGAAACGTTAAAATGAAGCCCCCAAGCGATATGACCGTTGGGTAAAAAGCGATTTTGCTTCGAATACTAGTAAAGAACGTAGTGAGTTTCGTAAAGAGTCTGGTCATGCACTAGCGATTGGTTATAACGAAAGTAGCGATAATTCTAGCCTAGTGTTCTTAAAATTCAATTAAATATCATCGAAAAAAACATAAATACAGACATTTTGACTTGGTTTTCACTATAAAATACGTCAAAATGTCTGCAAAATAGTATTGGTCTTTAAATTGCAATACTGCTATCAAAACAAAGAAAGTCTCATTTTAAAATTTTTGAACATATGAATTTAGTGAAGAAAACAACACCGTGGTTCCCATCAATATTTGATGATCTTTTTGTAGAAAATCGACTGGATGTGGGCAATTATGAAAAATTTAGCATTCCTGCAGTCAATATTCAGGAAAAAAATACGAATTTTGTAATTGAATTGGCTGTGCCCGGAATGAAGAAAGAGCATTTCGCTATTGAGGTGGAAGACAACAAGTTACAGATCTCCTCAAGTCTTGAAAACCAAGAGGTTTCCGAAGAAACAAAAGACGAAACGCACTACACTAGAAAAGAGTTTAGTTACCGACGTTTTTCCCGCTCTTTCACATTACCTGAAACAGTGAATGTTGATGAAATTAAGGCGGCGTACGAAGATGGAATTCTTCGAATTACGCTTCCAAAAGTAGAAGAGCAACCCGCTCTTAAAAAAATGGTTGAGATTTCATAATTGAAATTTAATTTGGTTAGTTAGTTGAAATGACCGCAGGCTACTCAATCGGCCTGCGGTTTCTTTTTTTAACGCCGCTGCCGCTTTCCACCGGTATGTTGAGTGCGCTCTGCTTGCGGTGTGTTTTTAGAAGAGGCGACAAGAGATTTTAGATCATTAATTTCTTTTGTAGTAAGATCACGCCATTTTCCCACGGGTAACGTTCCCAACGATAAGTTCATAATACGAATACGTTTAAGCTGCTGTACTTCGTATCCTAAATATTCGCACATTCTCCTAATTTGTCGATTTAAGCCCTGTACCAACACAATTCGAAAGACAAACCGACTCAATTGTTCTACTTCGCATTTTTTGGTAACCGTGTCTAATATTGGAATGCCGTTGCTCATTCGCTCAATAAAATCTTTGGTAATGGGCCGATCTACCGTCACAATATATTCCTTATCATGCTGGTTTCCGGCACGTAAAATTTTATTTACAATATCGCCATCATTGGTCATTAATAACAATCCTTCGCTGGGCTTGTCTAAGCGCCCTACGTGAAATATCCGTTCTTGATGATCAATAAAATCCACCACATTTCCTTTCACGCGTCGATCAGTGGTGCATGTTATTCCTACTGGTTTATTGAGCATGATATAAACTAAGGTGTCATTTTCACGGATCTTTTTTCCAGAAACCTTGACATCATCTTCCGGCATCACGCGGTCACCGTGCGTGGCTACCGTACCATTGATCGTTACAATGCCTTCTTCAATTAAGGTGTCTGCTTGTCTTCGCGAGCAATACCCGCTGTCGCTGATCGCTTTATTTATTCGAACGGAATCCGGATGATGTGTCATAGCAGTAAAGATACAAATTACCAAAGCGTTAAACTTGCATTAAAGGCTTCAAGAATCCACATTGAAATTGTTATTTTGAGGTCATACAAAAAACTCATGGCACTGTTAGGAACTATTATAAAAGGAGCCATTGCCCTTCGAGATGCAGTGGTATCAGAAGGCACTCCTTTCGAAGAGCAACAAAAAGTACTCAAACATTTATTATCAACGGCAAAAGATACCGCCTTTGGTAAGTATTACGGTTTTCAAAAGATTTTAGAATCGGAAGATATGACAAGTGCCTTTTCAGAAACCATCCCGTATCATGATTACAATAAGATCACAGCCGACTGGTGGCATCGTGTTCATGAAGGAATGGAAGATATTACATGGCCGGGTAAACCAAAATACTTTGCCCTTAGTAGCGGTACCACCGGGAAATCCAGCAAACGCATTCCAGTAACGGAAGCCATGCTGGAAGCGATCAGAACGACCGGAATCAAGCAGGTAGGAGCGTTAAGCAATTTTGACTTGCCCGCTGATTTTTTTGAGAAGGAGATTATGATGTTAGGAAGCTCCACCGACCTGCAATCTCGTGACGAATTTTTGGAAGGAGAAATTAGTGGGATTAGCGCGAGCAACATTCCATTCTGGTTTCAAAACTATTATAAACCCGGTGAAGAAATTGCCAAAATTGACGATTGGGATCAGCGGGTACAAACCATTGCCGAACGAGCCCGAGAGTGGGATATTGGTGCCCTTAGCGGAATTCCATCTTGGATGGAGCTCATGCTGAAAAAAGTGATCTCCTATTATGATGCTGCCAATATTCATGAGATCTGGCCCAACCTTCAAGTGTACACCAGCGGTGGTGTGGCGTTTCAACCGTATGAGAAAAGCTTTAATCAGTTGTTGGGAAAACCCATTACCGTTATTGATACCTATTTGGCTTCGGAAGGATTCTTAGCCTTTCAAAACCGACCGGAAACTCAGGCAATGAAATTGGTAGTTGACAACGGAATTTACTTTGAATTTGTTCCATTCAAACCTGAATATATCCTATCTGATGGTTCGTTAACCGATGACGCGCCAGTACTTTCCCTGAATGAAGTGACCACCGATACCGATTATGTTTTGATCATCTCCACGGTTAGCGGAGCATGGCGATATTTGATAGGAGATACCATCGCATTTACCGATGTTGAAAAGGCGGAAATCGTTATCACAGGTCGGACGAAATTCTTCTTAAACGTAGTGGGATCGCAACTTTCGGTCAATAAAATGGAAGCTGCATTACAAGAATTAGAACAAGAATTTGATATCGAGATCCCTGAGTTTACGGTCTCTGCCGTACAAGAAGGAAATGACTTTTATCACCATTGGTATCTTGGGACAAATACCAACATCGCAGCGGCAAAGCTTTCCGAAGCGCTTGATAATCGCCTTCAACAAGCAAATAAAAATTATAAAGTCGCTCGAAATAAAGCGTTAAAAGGCGTGCGCGTTTATACCGTTTCTCCAGATGTTTTCTACGAATGGAGTGGGGCTAACAAGAAAAAGGGAGGGCAGGTTAAGATGGAAAAAGTGATGGATGAATCAAAATTTTCTGATTGGGTTGCTTTCGTCAATGCTACGAAGTAGCCGTTTTCTTGAATGCTCCATCGTTGATCAACTCCATGACCTCTTCAGGCGACATATAGAACGATCTAATTCGCTTTTTATAGGTTTCTGAAATTTGCGCGTGATCCAATATAAAATTCTTGGTTTTAATTATATACTCACCCATTCCGTGCATGATGGCAAAGGTGTCTGCGGCGCGTTCCACTTCTTTGATATGTGCTTTTGAAAAGAGGTATTTTATTCCGAAGAACACCATCCCAAGGCTACTTCGATTGCGATAATCCATCACGTGACCAAGTTCATGACCTAACCACCCTGTGATCACATCGCTGGGAATATCCTCGATGGTAAACGCTTCTTGATCAATTTTGATTTTCTTTGAAATGAGAATGATATACCCGCGGCCCTTTTTTCCTTTAAAAAAACTAGCCCAAGTAGGCTGCGCTTGCATGGTCGATTTCTTAATATCCTTTTTGAATTGAAATCGAATTTCGGTGTCTTTTAATTCAGGAAAGTATCGAAGTGCGGTAATTGCTTCTTTTCTTATAATTTCCGGAATGTACTTATTTGAAAGATTAATTTCTTCTGCTGAAATCATTATTCTAAAGTACTAAATGGAATCCTCCTGAGTTGTTAAGGGGACGATAAAAAATCAGGAATCTAATTCCGCCAACGACTTCTGAAGCGTTTTTATTTTATCCCGAAGTTTCGCAGCCATCATAAAATCAAGGTCCTTGGCTGACTTTTCCATTTCCTTACGGGTATCGCGAATTTTCTTTTCCAGTTGTGGTTTTGTCAAATATTGCTCTTCCGGCTCTGCCGCTAAACTTTCAGCGGTGTCAAAAGTAAAGCGTTCCGTCTTCTTTTTTGTAAGCGCATTTTCTAACGATTTTTTGATGGCCGTGGGGGTGATATTGTTTTCGGTATTATAAGCAATCTGCTTTTCACGACGGTAATTGGTTTCATCAATAGTTTTTTGCATGCTATTGGTGATCTTATCAGCATACATAATTGCCTTTCCGTTAACGTGTCTAGCGGCGCGACCTACGGTTTGTGTCAAAGAACGGTTGCTGCGTAGAAATCCTTCCTTATCAGCATCTAGGATTGCTACAAGTGATACTTCAGGGAGATCCAATCCTTCTCGTAAAAGATTCACTCCAACTAACACATCGAAGAGTCCTAAACGCAAATCCTGCATGATCTCAACACGCTCTAGTGTATCGACATCACTGTGAATATACCGACATCTAATCTGAATACGCGTAAGGTATTTTGTGAGTTCCTCAGCCATGCGCTTTGTAAGCGTCGTCACAAGCACGCGCTCGTCTTTTTCTACACGCAGCTGAATCTCTTCCAACAGATCGTCAATTTGATTTAAACTCGGTCGAATTTCAATAGGCGGATCTAATAATCCCGTGGGACGAATAATTTGTTCCACATAGACGCCGCCGCTTTTTTCTAATTCATAATCCGCAGGGGTGGCGCTTACGTAGATCACATTATTTTGCAGGGCTTCAAACTCTTCAAACTTTAAAGGACGGTTGTCCATTGCGGCCGGTAAGCGGAAACCATACTCTACTAAGTTTTCTTTCCGACTCCGATCACCACCATACATAGCACCAACTTGCGGAATGGAAACGTGACTTTCATCCACCACCATCATATAGTCATCAGGAAAATAATCCAGTAAGCAGAAGGGGCGTGTCCCGGGTAATCGTTGATCGAGATAACGAGAATAATTTTCAATCCCGCTACAATAGCCTAATTCACGAATCATTTCCAAGTCGAAATTCGTACGTTCTTCAAGGCGTTTGGCTTCTAGGTGCTTCCCAATCTCTTTGAAATAATCAATTTGTTTCACAAGGTCATCTTGAATATTTCGAATGGCATTCTGCAAGACATCCGGGGAGGTCACAAACATATTGGCCGGGTAGATGTTGAGTCGGTCGTACGTTTCAATCACCTCATTGGTCTGTGGATTGAACGCTTCAATTTCTTCTATCTCATCTCCAAAAAAATGAATTCGAAATGCATCGTCGGCATAGCCGGGATAAATATCAACCGTATCCCCTTTAATTCTGAAGTTTCCGTTGTTGAATTCGGCTTCCGTACGTGAATAAAGGCTTTGTACTAAACGGTGCAACAGTTTTGTTCTGGAGATCACCATGTCTTTTTTGATACTGATAACGTTTTTTTGAAATTCCACAGGGTTCCCAATTCCGTAGAGACAAGAAACCGAAGCGACCACCAAAACATCCCGTCTCCCCGAAAGTAGGGAGGAGGTAGTACTAAGACGTAATTTCTCTATTTCTTCATTGATGGAGAGGTCTTTTTCGATGTAGGTTCCGCTGGTGGGAATATAGGCTTCGGGTTGGTAATAATCGTAATACGACACAAAGTATTCGATCGCATTGTTTGGGAAAAATTGTTTGAATTCAGAATAGAGCTGCGCGGCTAGCGTTTTGTTGTGCGCCAATACCAACGTAGGGCGTTGCACTTGTTCGACCACGTTGGCTACGGTAAACGTTTTACCGCTTCCGGTGACGCCTAGGAGGGTTTGATATTTTTCTTCTGATTCAATTCCCTTGACCAGCGAACGGATCGCTTCCGGTTGGTCTCCGGTGGGTTGGAAATCACTAACAATATTGAATTTCATAGCCTATCTTCAAGACAACGAAAATACAGAAAATAGGTCAATTTAGGAAGCCCTCTTAGGAGCAGCATTTATAGAAAACGCAAGTTCTATCGTTCCGACCGTAGGGTTTTACGGATCTTTTTCCGAAGGTCTTTATCATCGCTGAAAATAGTGACCCCCGAGCGTAATTCACTTCCGTAGCGATAGAGTTTTTTATCCTGAAATTCATTGAAATCAATCGCTTCAATGTGGGCAAGAGTGAGGTCTAATACCACCTCTTCCAAATACGGATATTTATTCAAGTCTAAAACGAGTCCGCGTTTTTTATTGGAATACACCAAACCAAACCGAATGGCACATTGACAATCGTGTGCATTATCCTTTGCTAGAGTAACGTTTTCGGAAGCATCGGCGGTTTCAGAATTTTCTTGAACGAAGGAAGCATCTCGTTGGATCTTTTCAACAATGAGCTCCAGACGTTCCTCATCAGAAGTTGCCTTTTTAAAGGATTGAATCCACACCTCATTGTCATTTTGTAGTGGACACTCTGCATAGGCATTATTTTGACCGAAAGAAAAAGTGCAGCAGAAAAAAAGGAAAATACAAAGAGTAATATTTCGCATAGGCATTAGTTTACGTGACGTTAAGATCACAGGTTTTATACCGTAGCGATAAGAAGATTTGGTTACCTAAAAATACTTATAATCAGTTTCTTACGAGTCAAAAAGAAAGAAAACTTTTGTGAGAAAATTCTTATGTAGTTTTAGAAGTTCACTAGTTGTGGATTCCAGATTATGCTCAATTAATAATTTACATACACCCAGCCAATAAATGGCTTCGGAAAATCAGGAACATTTACATGGAGCACATAGTAATAGGTACCGACCGGAACTTCAGTAGAGCCTCCTAATATTCCTTTATTCGGAATTCCATTCCAATACCCTTCATCGTTTCCGCCTTCATAGATGAGGTTGCCATTCCTACTGTATACTTTTAGATTGAATCCTTTGTAGACATCTAGCAAATTAGGTATCTCAAACACATCATTGATACCATCACCGTTCGGAGAAAAACCTTCGGGAATAATTGGTTTACAATTCTCAGTCCTAATCGTAAAACTGGCGGTAGTAAAACAAGTTTCATTTTCCAGTCGGACGTAAATAAATTGCGGATCTTCCACGTTTTGATATTCTGAAGGATCTACAATGGGATTGACACCTTCTATAGCTTCCACTTCATCGGTGTAATAGGTTATGGTATCTTCCGGTTCCACCGAAATAAGATCATTCTGCTGCGTGAGGTTGAAGGTTGCCGTGTCATCACCTTCATCACAAAGAATGATGTTGGGCAACTCGTCAATCTCATCAATGGTTTGATAAGTAATCTCTAGTTCGAACAAATTGTTAAGCTCGTTTTCCTCTTCCACGACCTCCATGCCGGTACCGTCGTCATCCACCGAAGCCGTTACCGTAAAGGTCTCCGGAAGGTCTAACGGCCAAATCACATCGATATCTCCACTTTCACTTCCATCAATAGGAATCGCACTAATAGTTTGGCTCTGCGCGAAGAGAATGCCGTTGGCATAAAAGGCAATGGGGGTGTTCGCAGGAAGTACATCTGTAGATTCTAGATTATACACCGTATAGGCAATGGACGTGGCCCTGAACCTACAGGCATTGATTTCATTGTCAATACTGATCGTAGCATCAGGCAGCGGACAAAAAATTACTTCTATATCAAAGGAATCTGTTACAAAACATTCCAAGTTATCTACTCGCACCCAAATTTCTTGTGTGCCTCCATCAAGAGGATATTCTGTGGGATTGGAAATTGCGTTTTCTCCATTAATGGCATCATCTTCTGTAAAATGAAAGGTAATTGTCTCGTCAGGATCAATGGTGGTTGTGGCACGCGTTAGATCAAAATACTCGGGTCCTACCACTTCGCATTCTTCCAAATCAGGCAAACTGGGGATCACCGGGAAAACGGCGATATGTATCTCTTGGCACGCCTCGTTGTTATCTTCGTCAACTTCGTATTCAATACCGGTTCCAGTACCATCGTCATCCACTACAGCACGTAGGGTGAAGTCGGCTGGCGTATCTATTGGCACAGTAAAACTAACCGAACCCGATTCAGTTTCGCCTATTCCCAAGGGCCGAGTGGTGGTACTCTGTGCTACTAAGGTCGTATTGGCATAGAAGGCAATGGGGACGTCTGTCATCATAATATCAGTTCCGATATTGGATACCGTATAGTCTACGCTGAAGTCACGATCTCCACAAGCGGTTGGAATATCAATATCATCTATAGCGATGATCGCATCTGGGGAGATAACATTGAGTACAGTCACAATATTATTCACCAAAACGAGATCTTGATCAGACGTCAATTGAATATTAGCAGAGGTATCTCCCGGATTTATAAAATCTTCGACATTATAAAAGTCGATATCCATGTTATAAAGCTCATCAGAATTGGTAAAGCTATTGGTGCCGTTAAAGGCATTGTCATCGGGATTCAAGGGAGGGTTTCCAATAATATTTCCGTTGAAGATCAGCCGCTCCGAAACGCTGATAGTAGCATCTCCTTCCCAGGCTAAAAAGCCGATTTTAGCCCCGGTATTGTCTACAACGTTCAAGTCATTCAGTAAAATATCTAAGGGATCAGAAAGTTCAGATACACCGTCAAAACCATCAAAAATATTTACTTCATTCAAAGGTAAGCTAGGATCTTCATATACGACAGTAACGGCCCAGCCTCCGTAATTGAGTGCAAAATCACAGTAGGGCGGTAAAATATCTGTAAGATCTAAGTCGCTCACGGTATATGTACCATTCCCAAAACTCGCTAGAATATTTGTTACTTCCGCCCGAGCGGCAAAAAATGGAAGCCCGGAGGAATGTTCAAAAGAAAATACTTCTTCTGCATCGAGTGGTGTTCCTTGAAAATTTATGCTAAGATCTCCAGAACCGCTTCCGCCCCAATAAACATATGCTGCAATCAGGGTTTGCCCGGCTTCCAATTGAAAATCGGCTGAACTGGACGTTAGGATGTCACAATACGATCCATTATTATTTTGGGTGTTGAGCGTGTTTCCGAAGGAGAGATAATCGTAATTGCCATAAAATTTCTCAAAAAGCTCAAAATTCTGTGACCTACCTATAAAACAGGAAGAAAGCAACAATAGCAAAACAAAAACCGATTGACTACGGTGGCAAGAAAAAATGCTCATGCGCTAAAGATACATATTCTCACCTTTTCTTAATAACGAAAAGAATTGATTACAAATCTCTTTTTCTGAGGATGAGGTACGACCAATAAATAAACAGAAAGGTCCAAACCAAGGTGATCGCAACAGCCACATAGGAAACATCGTAATTTTTTGTAAAGTTTTCGCCTAGTTGATTGGCAGCCGATTGAACGGCACCCAATCTGGTAAAGGGCTCTTTAATGAGATTGCTCATGGCAGCTAAGGGGAAGAATTGTGAAACATTTTCGGCAATATCAGTTCCCTTGAAAAATTGCCATTTCATGAGTCCGTATACAATGCTCTCCACGATCCACCATATCACTAAGAAACCAATGGCAAAGGCTGAGCGTTTCACTAAAATTCCTAAGAACAAACAGAAGGAGAAAAAACCTACGAGTTTGATGAAATACGCTAACAAATAATCAAGGTCACTAAAGATGATACTCATTTCGGTGTAGTCTGAAAAACTAAGCCCTAAGATCATGCTTACCACAAAAACAAAGACCGTAGAAATGACTGCAAACCCTATGACTGTGATGAACTTAGAAAGGATAAACTCTTTCTTGCTCACTCCATCGATAAGGTTCTGTTTCAGCGTGCGATAGCTGTATTCGTTAGACATCATTGATACTATTACGATAGCCAAAAAGATTTTGAGAATTGCAGCCACCCAAGTATTAAAATGCCAAATGAACGGGAAATTAAAAATTCCTTGATCGGCGACCCGAAAATTGACATTTCCGAAGTTAAATTCAATCGAAGCGATCAATGCAATAAACGTGATCAAAATAAAATAGACCAACGAAATGACCTTTGCCGAACGATTATAACGTAATTTTTGAAATTCTATAGAGAAAAGTCGAAGCATGGTAGTTAGTTGAGGTTTTTGGTAATTTCAAGGAATTGTTCTTCAAGGCTTTCTTTACGCTTCACCAAATGTGATAACGCAATTCCCTGTTGGTGCATTTTCTGGTTAAATTCGGAAGCGTCCATAGGAGTATTGAGGTAGGCAATGAGTTGTTCTCCATCCGGTTTGATCGTTCCGATAGACGGACTGTTTTCCAAAACTGTTTGAAGGGCTTGCATATCATTGGCCTTTACGACGAAGAATCCGTGGCTGGCATTCATCCCTTCCACACTACCACTGTACAAACTTTTCCCTTTCCGAAGGATGACAACATGCGTACAGACTTTTTCTACCTCGTCTAAAAGATGCGAAGCCAGTAAAATGGTGGTACCCTGATTGGCGATGGTTTTAATGATCTCACGGATTTGATGAATACCTTGTGGATCCAATCCGTTTGTAGGCTCGTCCAGTATCAAAATCTCAGGATCATTCAATAAGGCCGAAGCAATTGCGAGGCGCTGCTTCATTCCCAAAGAGAAGGTCCTGAATTTACTGTCTTTCCTATCGGCAAGCCCAACGACCTCCAACTTTTCTTCGATCTTATCGGTGGATACATCCTTAATTTTACAGACCAATGCCAAGTTTTGTTTGGCGGTCATGTAGGGATAGAAGTTAGGGCGTTCAATGATGGCACCTACTTTTTTTAAGGCTTGATGTGTACTTTGACTGCCGTTGAACCATTGAAAATCACCTTCAGATTTGTTGACCACATTTAGGACAATTCCAAGCGTCGTTGATTTTCCACTGCCATTAGGTCCTAAAATTCCGTATACATTTCCTTTTTCAATAGTAAAAGAAAGGTCGTCTACAGCGGTAATAGGCCCAAAGCGTTTGGTGAGATTGTTGATCGAAAGAATAGTTTCCACAGAAAAATTTTTGGTTGGGTTATGAATATGACGAACAAGCGTTCGGTTTGTTACACGCTTCTTGGGAAGGTACAGATTTCCTTCGGAAATAAAAAAAGCCCCGAAGGGCTTTCTTTATGATTTTTGTTCTTGGTTGAAATATACTAGGTAGTAGTACATCTGCTTTTCTTCGTCCCACCCTTTTTCTACGAAACGTTCAGCGCTTTCTGGATTGATAAAGTCCATTTTGATCTGAATGTTCGTATCCAGATTGATCACGTTCTTGATCTTTTTACGCGCAGCGGTAACTGCTGTGTTGGCAATAGGGAAGGAGCTAACATCCTCGATACTGTATTTGGGTGCTCGTTCGGTTTTGTAATGACGAAATTCCGGAATCAAATCGGGATTGTCGATCACTTCATTCATAAAAGCGGTTTCTTCAAAATTGTCATTCTTCGCGAAATGATTCACGGCGCGATTCATAAACAGCACTTCTTCTTTCTTATCTTCCGCAGGCAAAACCACATCTTTGGCGAAATCCTGACAGAACTTCAAATATTTTTTTGTGAAGAAATTGTCGTCAGCAAAGGCGTCCACTCCTAAGAATTGTTCTAGCCAATAACGTGCGTCATAGCGATTGCTATCTACAGACAAGATCTTATACCCTTCTTCTTCTTGAATATTGAAGATCAAGGCGCCTTTGTCTAATTTATTTAAGTTTACGCCTTGTTGTAGGGAGGCTTGTAGTTGGTGTTGCGTTTCTGAAAACTGAAGAAAATCCTGTTTGATCTCCGATTTAAAGATGCCAATCCCATCCACTTTTTGATTATCGATCTGCAGTCCCTCTAAATACGCCACGTATACCTCTCCACTTTTGATATGCGGATGCATGCTTTGGTCAAATAAATGTCGCGTAATTGCTTTACTTACTTCGTGGATGCTTTCCGGATTATCGAAAACCTCCTGTATATGTTGATACAAGGTGTGAAACTCAAGATCAGCGTCATGGGTAAAGTGAAAATAATTTTCTTCTTTATCACGAAAGGGTTTTAGAAAATACTCTTTCAACAAAGGGGTGAGCTCGTCGTCAAGCTTGTACGGCTCGTTAGAAAGCAAGAGGCCCTCATTTCTACTTTTATTTCCTACCCGGTGAATCGACAGGGAGGCGATGTGCGTATTGTATAGGTTGATCATATTAAATCATCAAAGTCATTGAAAAATTAATTCCAGTTTTCGTCAAAATCCAAATTCTCGTAGTCGTCAGGATCTAGGTCCATATCATCTTCGGGATGCATAGGGTCAAGGTCTTCTCCAACAAATTCGGTTTCGGGTGCTTGATCAGGGATTTGTCCGTGGGCGTACATTAGGTTTGGATAGCTAACGCCGTCTTCCGGTTCAGTGATTTCGGCTAACTCTACTAAGAACGTCCACATGCTTAGAAAATCGTAGACGTAGATCAATTTCGTCTGTTTTTCACTAAGCACGTCATCCACCGAAGTTTCATTCATCACGCGAACGCTGCCCGGAGTTTCACTCATGTCGAACAATGCGATCTCTTCGCCTTGTTCCCATTCTTCATTACTCACGTAAAAAGAAGCCATCTCTTGACCATCAAAACCGAAAGATTGCAAGATCACATTATGCAGATCTTCTAGGGTTTGAGTCGTTTCAATTTCTACATCTCTGAATACATCTTCGCTGGCATCCAGGATGATCCGAATGCGGTATACCATATCATCAATTTTAGGAAGGCAAAGATACCGTTTTAAATACTATTTGCTGAAGCGATGCAGGGTAAATGTCATGCTGGCAAGTAGGAAAAAAGCAACCACTTGATGCAAGACACCTAAGACCACGGGTACTTGATAGAGCAACGTGAAAACACCTAGTAAAAATTGGACTCCTACGAGTAATAACAAGCTGTTTAGGGCTTTTCTCTGAAGTTGCGTAGATGCGATACGTTTTCCGCGAAACCAAATCACTCCGATAAAAGCAACCACAACGTACGCCAGATAGCGATGCACAAACTGTACGCCGCTTTTTCCTTCGGTAAAGTTTTTCCAAACCGGATCTTGCTCCATGGTAACGGTTTCATGAATAAGTTTGCCTTCGCTCATGAGCGGCCAATGATTGTGAATCCACCCGGCATCGAGTCCGGCCACAAAAGCACCGTATATAATTTGAAGCAATAAAAAGGCATATCCCCAACGAATGAGGTTTCGAAAGCCTTTATGAATTTGCTTTTTCGCGGGATACCATAAGTCCAACGCCACCCAGAGGGTATAGGCAAACGTGATAAAAGCCGTGGTAAGGTGCATGGCAAGGCGATAATGACTCACATCGGGTCTATCTACCAAGCCACTTTTTACCATATACCAGCCCAAAAACCCTTGAAAGGCTCCCAAACCAAGCAGTATCAAACATTTCCGAAGGGTAGGTTTACTGAGTTGTTTCCGAAGTAAAAAATAGAGAAACGGAATAATGAAGACAACACCTATAAAGCGACCGATGACGCGGTGTAGCCATTCCCAAAAGTAAATATCCTTAAAATCCTCAAGGTCGAAGTGAGTATTGAGCTTTTGGTATTCGGGATATTGTTTGTAGAGGTCAAAGGCCTCTTGCCATTCCACTTCATTCATGGGCGGAATCGTTCCGGAGATCAATTTATAGTTTGAAATGGATAATCCCGAGTGTGTTAACCGCGTAATTCCACCTACCACAACCATGATAAAAATGAGCAGGCCGCCCGTAAGCAGCCAATAGACGACCCGTTTATTGTCTTTCATATTCTTGTTTTGTGAGGGTATACCAGAAAATATCGCCGTTGTCTTCTTCCCCGGGATACGGTGCGGTTTTTGTCTGTTGAAACCCTAGTTTTTTTAGTACTGCGGAAGAAGCCGGGTTTGCAGGCTCAACAAACGCGATCACTTCTTCCAAACCAATTTCCTTAAAGGCAAAGGCTAAAATTGCACGGGATGATTCGGTCGCTATTCCTTGACCCCAATACTCCGGCAAAAAACGAAAACCGAGATCCGCTTTTCCAATTTCCGGCAGAAATTTTATTCCGTTGAAACCAATGATCTTGTGATCCTTTTTATAGATCACAGCAAAGCGTCCATATCCATACTTTTCATAGTCGGGATGCCATACGTTGGTGATCAGTTCGCGACATTCTTCAAGTGTCGTTCGCATTCTATCTCCCGTAAGTTCTTGGGTCTTTGGGTCTGAACTAAACGCCAGAATTCCCTCTTCATCTCCAAAATCAAAAGGGCGTAAAAACAATCGTTCAGTTTCTATTATTTTTTCCATATTAATCCACCGGCACTAAGCCTAATTCTTTTCCTTTTTTCAACATATATGCATAAGCCGCGTCATATTCATTGGCAATTTCTCCTTCTAAAATAGCTTCTTTGATGGCTTCTTTTATCAGTCCGATCTCTCTGGAAGGTTGTATGTTGAAGGTTTCCATGATCTCTTCCCCGCTCACGGGAGGTTGAAAATTACGGATCCGATCGCGTTCTTCTACTTCTTCGATCTTTTGACGCACCTTTTGAAAGTTCTGATGGTAGCGGCGGTACTTTTTGGGGTTTTTGGTAGTAATATCGGCTTCGCACAGGGTCATCAATGATTCAATATGATCGCCGGCATCGAAGACCAAACGGCGCACGGCACTGTCGGTTACGTCTCCGGCCACTGCAATGGGTCGCGAGCTCATTAAAACCATTTTCTGAACGAATTTCATCTTATCATTCAGTGGCATTTTTAACCGCTTAAATAATTTATAGACCATCTTGGACCCTACAAATTCATGGCCGTGAAACGTCCATCCAATCTTTTTATCAAATCGTTTTGTAGGTGCCTTACCAATATCGTGAAGCAAGGCCGCCCAGCGCAGCCAAAGATCGTTTGTCGCTTCGGAAATATTATCCACAACTTCTAGGGTATGCCAAAAATTGTCTTTATGGCGTTGACCTTCAATCTCTTCAATCCCTTGCAGAGCTAGTAATTCCGGAAAAATGAATGGAAGTAGTTTTGTTTTCCGAAGCAAAGCAAACCCTTTCGAAGGAACATCGCTCAACATGATCTTATGGATCTCATCCACAATGCGTTCTTTGGAAATGATCTTGATACGATCAGCATTTCGGGTGATGGCATCTAACGATTCTTTTTCGATGGTGAAATCTAACTGTGTCGCAAACCGAATGGCGCGGAGCATCCGTAGCGGATCATCACTATAGGTTATGTCCGGGTCCAATGGGGTGCGTATGATCTTATTCTCAAGATCTTCCCAGCCATTGAAGGGATCGAGTAGCGTGCCAAAGTCTGAAGCGTCTAAGCGTAACGCCAAGGCGTTGATGGTGAAGTCACGCCGATTCTGGTCGTCTTCTAATGTGCCGTCTTCTACTGCCGGCTTTCTACTGTCTTCGCGATAGCTTTCTTTGCGCGCTCCTACAAATTCCAACTCCATGCCGCCGGTCTTGATCATGACCGTTCCAAAATTCTTGAAGACCGTCACTTTTGGATCGCCGGGCAGCAAATTTGCCACCGCTTTGGCCAATTCAATACCACTTCCTACACAAACTATATCAATGTCCTTTGCTTCACCTCGTTTCAGTAGATAATCACGCACATACCCGCCAATGACATAACTGTCTGTTTCGAGTTGTTCGGACGCTTTAGAAATCACCCTAAAAATAGAATCTTTTAAGGCGTTTGGAAATTGTTTTTTTGATGTTTGCATGACCGTTTGCAAAGGTACGGCATCGACTGTCGGTCTGCAAAGTCCACCCCTTATTTTTTCATTGCTACCGTAGCGAATTGGCGGTATTTAATATCTTGTGCAGTAAACCCAAGCGGAATATTGAAGAGTATTGGTTTTAACGAACGGCTACCGTTAATGCCTTCGTGCGATAGGACGCGATATCCTGCATTTTCATACATTTTTCGGATGCTTTTTTGCGTAAAGAAGCGCACATGCGTTCTATCAAGAATGCCCTCATCGGTATAGTCCCATTCTCCTTTGAAAAGTATTTTAAAGAAGGTGCGAAAGTAGCGGATGTTTGGGATGGAACTGATCACTTTCCCATTTGCCGTAAGCTTGTTTTTCATCTTTTCTAAGACCGAATAGGGATCAAGAAGGTGCTCCAAAACGTCATTGAAATAAATAACATCAAAATGTCCTTCAGGAAGTTGCTCTATGGCCCCTTCCACGGAAGAAATAAACACGGTATCTAATTTCTCTTTGGCCAATAACCCAAAGCGTTCCATAGGCTCAATGCCCCAAACTTCAGCACCTGAAATCCGTTTGATCTCGGCTCCAAAGGCGCCGTTACTGCACCCCACATCCAACACCTTTTTTACAGTTTCGGGCAAATACGCCAACATTTCAGGGCGTTGGTTTTCGTAATAATCCTGGGGTTTATTGACGTAGTCTAGTCCGTCTGGAATGGTATTCATTAGCTTCTGATAATTTGAACGGTTCCGTCGTTCTTTAATTTAATGATGGTGGAAGGGGTACTTCCTTTTTTGCTTTGATCAAAAGATACGACATAATCGACAGCCGACTTAATTTCCGAAGAAATTTCGGAAAAATGATGTGGGGTGGGTTTCCCACTGATATTTGCTGAGGTGGAAACCAACGGGGTGCGTAGTTTTTTGATGAGTTGTTGACAAAATGCATTTCGCACTACACGAAACGCCATCGATCCGTCGGGTGCGATTAAATTTTCGGCGATACCCACCGGCTTGTCGTAAATAATGGTGGTAGGCTTTTGCGCGTATTTCATAATTTCGTATGCTGTTTCCGGGATATCGTGCACAAATTGTTCTAACATCTTAAAATCAGAAACCAAACAAAGCAACGCTTTTTGCTCATCACGTTGTTTGATCTCATAAATTTTTGAGACTGCGTCCGGTTGTGTGGCATCACATCCCAACCCCCATACCGTATCTGTGGGGTATAGGATCACGCCTCCTTTTCTTAATTGCGTATATGCGTTTTCAATATCACTTTTCATGCTGAAGGTTTGATGGAATGTTTTTCTAACCGACTTCGCCATAGCACAGGTAAAAGATACCGCTTCTTAGGTTTCAGAAGAAAAACGATCCCTAAATATAATTTGATGAGTGCTAAGATAATACCTCCTCTTGATTTTTGAATCACGTGAAAATATGAACGATAGCTCTCTTTGCTCAATTCTGGTCGGGGTTTCGTGCTGGCGCCTTGGTGGTGTTCGATCTTTGCCGCCGGAATCAATATGCTGGCATACCCTTTCTTTCGAAGTCGATGACAAATGTCCATTTCTTCAAAATAAAGAAAAATGCGCGTGTCGAAGCCGCCTGCTTGTTCGAAAGCAGATCTTCGGAAGAATAGAAAGGCGCCGTTTACCCAATCAACTTCGAGCGGTTGCGTATACTCTTTTTTTCGCTTCGGATAGCGTTTGGGAGATATTGCTTCGAGAAAACCTCGCCCCAACAACAATCGTCGCAACCCTTTGTTATGATCAAACGATGGCACTAATTTGCCATGCTGATCGTAATTTTGAGCCGTGGCCACACCTGCTTTTGGGTGCGTTTCCATAAAATCATAGAGAATGGAGAGACAATCATTCAAAAGAAACGCGTCGTTATTCAGAAACAATAGATACGATCCCGTTGCTTTTTCAACTCCCAACATATTGCCGCCCCCAAATCCGGTATTGGTGGAGCTTCCTATGAGCTGTATATTCGGTAGTGCCGGAAGGTTTTTTTTCAGGTGTTGATAGTCTGCTTCTTCCGAAGCATTATCCACCACTATGATTTTATAGCTTATGTCTGGATGAGTATGCTGTTGAACGGCCGAGACACACTGCAAGGTGTAGTCTGCAGTATTGTAATTGATGATAATAATGGAAACCGTTGGCATAGTCTTCCGTTAAGATACGAGTTGTTGGTATACGGCCAAATATTCGGCCGCGGTCTTTTTCCAATCAAATTCTTTAGCGCGCTCTTGGTAGTATTCGGTATAGAACTCCTTGTTCTCTTGATACTGTTGCATTCCTTTTTTGAATACAGCAACCATGTATTGTACTTCAAAATGATTCCAATAGAACGCGTGTTCACCGCCAATTTCCGGTAGGGAAGTATTGTTAGAGATAAAAACAGGTTTCCCAAAATGCATAGCTTCTAAGGGTGGGATGCCAAATCCTTCGCGCTTCGAAGGAAATAAAAAAGCTTCACAATGGGCGAGGTAATAGTATTTATGCGCCTCACTGATCTTACCGGTTAAATGCACTCGGTTTTCTAATTGATGGTCTGTGATCCGCTTCCGAAGCGAATCTGCATACACAGAAGTATTGTTTCCGGCCAATACGAGATGATACTCGGGCAAGAACCGCATCATGTCTACCAAGGCTTTGAAATTCTTCCGATCTGTAAAATCACCAATAGAAAAAAGATAGGGACTCTCGGGCTGAATGCTGGGCTTTGGCAGCGATGCTACAGTCACATCGGGTATCGTGTTTCCGTTATATATGACGTACTGCGGAATATCAGGAATGTCAAAATTATCTTGAGTGTCTTGCTTGGCAAATTCTGAAATGTAGATAATGGCGTGGCAGCGTTTCAGTTTTTTTTCGAATTGCGTTCGTAGTTTACGTTGCACATGGGCAG
>DFVG01000035.1 GCA_002379985.1 Flavobacteriaceae bacterium UBA4166 | reverse complement strand
GCATATTTATTGGTCAATACAGAACCAGCAGCCTCCATCACTTGTGGGCTGACAAAATTTTCGGAAGCAATTAATTCCAAACCGTTTAATTGCCGTTGTTTTTCGGCTTCGATCAGTTCAAAAATCTGGTGGTCGCGTGCTATCATCGTTGTAAATCGTTAATAAAATCCAAAAATAGCAAATCTGTAAGGTTAGTACAGAAGAAATCCTATATTTGATTAACATTTTTACCAACAAAAAAACGAACATGCCCTTAACTGCAAACGACCCTTCTCGAAAAACCTGGCTTCCTGTTCCCACAGCAAGCGACTTCCCCATACAAAACATTCCTTTTGGTGTATTTCTAACCCGTGATGATATCATCACTATTGGTACCCGCATTGGCGATACTGCCATCGATCTAGGTGCCTTACATCAACTGGGGTACTTTGAAGGTATTGATCTTACCGACGACATTTTTTTACAGGATAGTTTGAATGATTTTATTGCGGATGGTCGCAAAACCTGGCGTCTAGTTCGCAATCGAATTTCAGATCTTTTTTTAGAAGATAATCCAAAACTTCGCGATAATGAAGAACATCGCAAAGAAGTATTATTCTCAATGGAAGAGATTGAAATGCAATTACCGGTAGATGTGGGCGACTATACCGATTTCTACGCGAGTAAGGAGCACGCCACCAATGTTGGTTCTTTATTTCGCGATCCGGAAAACGCCTTACTGCCAAACTGGCTACACATTCCCATCGGGTATCACGGTAGAAGTTCTTCTATTGTCCCTTCGGGAACGCCTATCAAACGCCCGGTAGGGCAAATGAAACCCGGCGATGATGGTACGCCCGGATTTGGGCCTTGTAAGTTATTGGATTTTGAATTGGAAATGGCCTTCATTACCACCGCCACTAATGATCTTGGCAAGCATGTTCCTATTAACGAAGCAGAGGAGAACATCTTCGGACTCGTACTTTTTAATGATTGGAGCGCGCGTGATATTCAAGCCTGGGAATACGTACCCTTAGGGCCATTTTTAGGAAAAAGCTTTGCCTCTACCATCTCTCCTTGGATCGTCACGCTTGATGCGCTGCATCCTTTCAAAACGGAAGGCCCAAAACAAGATCCTACTCCGTTACCCTACTTGCAACAAAAAGGAAAGAAGAATTACGATATTCACCTACAAGCGATCATTCAGCCTGAGAATGGCGACGAGAACGTTGTAGCCAACTCTAACTTTAAGTATATGTATTGGTCAATGGCCCAACAGTTGGCCCACCATACCGTGAACGGATGTAATGTTCGGAGTGGCGACATGATGGGAAGCGGAACTATATCCGGACCTACGCCAGACAGTTACGGCTCTATGTTGGAATTGAGTTGGAAAGGTACTAAGCCACTGACCTTAAATGACGGTTCCCAACGAAAATTTATCAATGATCATGACACCGTCATCCTAAGAGGGTATTGCCAAAATGATACCGTAAGAATTGGCTTCGGAGATTGCAGTGGAAAAGTACTTCCGGCACGCGAGAGTTAAGTTTGGCACAGCTATTGAAATTCTCTTTATAGAACCAAAGGAGATTTTGATATGAAAACAAACTACTTCATCGTTATTGTGGTACTCCTTTTTATAGGATGCAACAGTGTAAAACGCACCCAGAAAATGGTAACGCGTGGTGAATATGACCGCGCTATCGATCTTGCCGTAAAAAAACTTCAGAAGGATCGTATTTCAGAAAAGAGTGAAGCACAAAAATTGTTGTTGGAAGAGGCTTTTCGAAAAGCGGTAGCTGATGATAAGCGCCAATTGACAAAACTTCAGCAAGAATCCAATCCCGCCTTTAGTAGAGCTATTTATTATCGCTATCTCGACTTAGATGCGCGTCAACAAGCAATTAGACCTTTGCTTCCGCTGAACAGCGCTATTCAGAATAGAACCTTATCCTTTGTGATGATAGATTATACGGACGAACTCATAGCTTCCAAACGGGCTTTGATCGACTACCTCTACGATGAAGCCAACTATTATTACGGTTTGCAAACTATTTCTGATTATCGCACGGCCTATAATATTTTTTGTGAAATTGAAGAGCTTTCGCCCAATTTTAAAGACACGCGACAACTGCGAGACGACGCACGATTTGGCGGAACTGATTTTGTGATCGTATCGCTTGTCAATCAAAGTGGTGCTTTTCTACCTTATCGTTTAGAACGTGACCTGTTGGATTTCAACACCTACGGACTGGATACGTTTTGGACTGAATTTCACGCGTCTCCAAACCCTTCTGTGGATTATACTTATGGTATCGATCTCCGACTTCGGGAATTGTGGGTATCGCCAGACCAAGTTTCAGAACAAACTTTTAGACGCTCAAAACAAGTGGTGGACGGCTATGAAGCCCGCCTGGACAGAAATGGGAATGTTGTGAGAGATAGCCTAGGAAACCCAGTACAACAGGAACGCCTTATTACCGTTCGTGCAAGCGTTACGTATACCATACAACAAAAAGCCGCACGCGTAGGAGGTGAAGTAATGTATTTTGATTTATTGGGGAATCAACAAATAGATCGTCATCCGCTGGGGAGTGAATTCATTTTTGAAAATCGATTTGCTAAATTTAGAGGGGATGAACGCGCCTTGACGGATGAAGACCGTAGATTTATATCCGGAAATTTTATTCCTTTTCCTTCTGAAGAACAAATGCTAGTAGATACTGGCACACAGTTGAAACAGCAGCTACGCGAAAGGATCGAGCGTCAATCCTTCGATTAATTAACGAATTTGGCTATGTCTGAAGTGCTGATACTGTGGTGTGAGGCATGATGCACAACGTCTCTGTTTTGGAGAACGATCAGTTGCGGACTCTCATGATGCACCTGAAGCTTATTGGCCACGGCATTTGACACTTCGCGATGTGATAGCAAATCCAAATAATACAGTTTTGCTTGTTCGTCGGTATAGTTGTAAGACTTTTCAAATTGCTTGTATACCATTCTGCTAATCCCACACCGTGTAGAGTGTTTAAAAATAATGACAGGTAGGTTTTCAGATTCTTTTAATAAGGCATCTAATTGCTCGGGCTTCGAAAGCACATGCCAAGGGGTTTCAATAATCTCCTCTTTGGCAACATCGCGTTGTGATTTGTTTAAAAAGTCGAACAGTCCCATATCAAATTGTTTTGTCACAAAACTACGGTTTAGGATCTATTTTTTTCTGAATTAATTCCTAAAACCTTTTTGATTAAAGTATGGTTCTCTCAGTTCCGTCAGATTGACCGCTAAATATTCGTTAATTAACGTCATAATGTCTGTTAAAACCAGGGTTTTACAGACAGTTTGTCTTAACTTTAATATGGTCTGGAATTTGACTGGAGTAGTTCAAAAAAGAACATATGAATTTCAATAATTTCACTATAAAATCACAAGAAGCAGTACAGCGTGCTCAGCAATTGGCACAAGCTTCAGAACATCAGCAAATTGAAAATGAACATTTGCTAAAAGCCATTTTGGACGTGGACGAAAATGTGACTCCATTCTTGCTAAAGAAGCTGCACGTAAATGTACCATTGCTTGAACAAATTTTAGACGAACAACTCGAAAGTTTTCCGAAGGTAAGTGGTGGCGACATCATGTTGTCCAGAGAAGCTGGGAAAACGGTTTCGGAAGCAAGTATTCTTGCAAAAAAGATGGATGACGAGTTTGTAAGTATAGAACATTTACTTTTAGCGATCTTAAAATCGAAAAGCGGAATCGCACAGAGTTTGAAAGACCAAGGTGTTACCGAAAAGGGACTGACCGCAGCGATTGAAGAATTGCGGAAAGGAGATCGTGTCACTTCCCAAAGTGCGGAAGACACCTACAATTCCCTCAATAAGTACGCTAGAAACTTAAACCAATTAGCGCAAGACGGAAAATTGGATCCTGTGATCGGTAGGGATGAAGAGATACGACGAATTCTTCAAATCCTTTCCCGACGTACTAAAAACAATCCTATGTTAGTAGGAGAGCCGGGAACAGGTAAAACCGCGATTGCAGAAGGCCTTGCCCATCGTATTGTGGATGGTGACATCCCTGAAAACCTTAAAAGCAAGGAGATCTTTTCACTGGATATGGGAGCACTCATTGCGGGAGCTAAGTTCAAAGGCGAATTCGAGGAACGCCTTAAAGCTGTGATTAAAGAAGTAACCGATAGCGATGGCGATATCGTTTTATTCATTGACGAGATTCACACACTGGTCGGTGCGGGAGGCGGACAAGGTGCTATGGATGCGGCCAACATATTAAAGCCTGCACTAGCCCGAGGGGAACTTCGCGCTATTGGAGCCACCACGCTAGATGAATATCAAAAATATTTTGAAAAAGACAAAGCCCTAGAACGCCGCTTTCAAAAGGTTGTGGTGAATGAGCCTGATACCGAAAGTGCGATTTCCATCTTACGAGGCATCAAAGAAAAATACGAAACCCATCATAAGGTGCGTATTAAAGACGAAGCCATTATTGCCGCAGTAGAACTGTCGCAACGGTACATTACCAATCGATTTTTACCGGATAAGGCAATCGATTTAATGGATGAAGCAGCATCTAAATTGCGAATGGAGATCAACTCCAAACCCGAAGAATTAGATGTGTTGGATCGTAAGATCATGCAATTAGAGATCGAAATTGAGGCTATCAAGCGTGAAAAGGATGAGACGAAACTGAAATCGCTTCGCGCTGATCTTGCCAATCTGAAAGAATCGCGCAATGAGATCAATGCGCGTTGGCAAAGCGAAAAAGAAGTGGTTGATCGTGTTCAGCAGACAAAGCAAGAAATTGAAGAATTAAAGCTGGAAGCAGAACGTGCCGAGCGTGAGGGAAATTTTGGTAAAGTGGCCGAATTGCGCTACGGAAAGATCAAAGAAGCGCAAGAATCCCTTTCTGATATGGAACGTCGCTTGGCTGAAAATCAAGACGAAACTTCTTTGATCAAAGAGGAAGTAACTAATGAGGACATCGCCGAAGTGGTGGCAAAATGGACCGGCATACCCGTAACGAAGATGTTACAGAGTGAACGCGAAAAATTATTGTCGCTGGAAACAGAGCTTCACAAACGTGTGGTAGGACAAAATGAAGCCATTATCGCCGTGAGCGATGCCATTCGAAGAAGTCGGGCTGGCCTCCAAGACGAGAAAAAGCCGATCGGTTCTTTTCTATTCTTAGGAACCACCGGTGTTGGTAAAACCGAATTGGCAAAGGCTTTGGCTGAATACCTTTTTGATGATGAAAATGCCATGACGCGCATTGATATGAGTGAATATCAAGAACGCCATAGCGTAAGCCGACTCGTTGGAGCACCTCCGGGATACGTAGGCTATGATGAAGGGGGACAGCTTACCGAAGCTGTGCGAAGACGCCCGTATTCGGTAGTGCTGTTGGATGAAATTGAAAAAGCGCATCCGGACACATTTAATATCCTTCTTCAAGTATTGGACGAAGGTCGATTGACAGATAATAAAGGCCGACTCGCTGATTTTAAGAACACCATTATTATCATGACGAGCAACATGGGAAGTGCGATCATTCAAGAGAAGTTTGAAACGATCAAAGATCCAGCAACAGCAATGGAAGGTGCCAAACACGAAGTACTGGGCTTGTTAAAGCAATCGGTTCGACCAGAATTTTTAAATCGAATTGATGACATCATCATGTTCACGCCTTTATCGAAAAAAGATATTACCGCTGTGGTACAATTACAACTTCGAAATGTGACGAAGATGCTTTCAAAACAAGGCATAACCTTAGATGCTACAGACGAAGCGATCGCTTACTTGGCCGCAAAAGGATTCGATCCTCAGTATGGTGCAAGACCTGTAAAACGAGTGATCCAGCGGGAAGTACTCAACCAACTTTCCAAAGAAATACTTGCAGGAAAGATTACGATCGAGAGCATCATTTTGATCGATAATTTTAATGATGAATTGGTCTTTAGAAATCAGAACGATCTGGTTACCCACTAAACTAGACAGGTCTGGGTTCGCCTGCCGGACGTGAGATACCCGGAAATGCAACCCTATATTTGGTTGGTTAGTCCACCCGTAGCCGCTTGGTTACGGGTGGTTTTTTATAGGAAAATTATTCCGCCTACTGATAGTCTGATTTTCGGATGCTGAAATTCTTCTTCTCTAATTTGATACACGACATCTTCATGTCATTGCGATTAGAGCTTTTATCGTCCATATCCATTTCCATCATCATTCCTTCCACATCGCCTTTCATAAGCCATTCCGGATTAAAATCTTTGGGCATTTTATCACTGCCAAACATATCCGTAAAGCTTACCGGAGCATCAAACGTAATGTACATAACGTATTTATAGTCTTCATTTTCCATTTCATACCCTTCGCAATCATAACCTAAAATGGTTTTGCCGGGAATTTCCTTAATGGTGTAATCTTCGTAGTCGCTTTCTTCAACAGCAGCATCTACAATACCTTTCGGAAGCTTTGTAGCCATGGCCATTTTCGTACTTCCCTGATCCATGAACATGACCATTTTATTGATGTTTGTGTCATACACCATGAAATTAGGACTCACCGTTTCCCCATCTTGATAAAATTGAGCACCCCAATAAGCAGCATCTTCTTTTAAGTAATATTCAAGCTCCATATTGTTACGAGATCGAGGAGAAACCATTTTCAAACGGTATACCCATTCAAAATCATATACACCCGGAACGCCTTCCATTCCACCCAACCCAATGGGCATAGTCGATGTGCTTGACTCGCTTTTCTTCTTGGAAGATTTGCTATCCTTGTCTTCCTCCAATACTTCGTCCATAGCTTCACCGGTCTTCTCGGCAGCCTTATCAGAAGTTTTTCGTTCGATGGTGTTTTCTACACTCCGCTCTACACTTTTCTTTAGTTTTTTAAAGAATTGCGCGTTGGCCTGCGTCATACTGCCCGTGGTCAAAATAATAATTAGAAGTAATCTTGTAAGTTTCATAAGTGTTGGATTCGTGATTTAATTATTTAAAATTCTGAAGCACAACATACTACAATAATTATAAAATTCAAAAGGGAATACACTGCAATTCAAACAGGGTTTTTCATCTTATCTTCAGAAAACCCCTCTTTTAAATTTCAAAAAAGCGTTGAAAGAAGTTGATACGGATGATCAACGTACTTACACCCCATATTAATTGCGTATTTTCGCAATCATGAAAGTGATGTCAATTTGCATGGGATTGGGAATGCTCCTAATGACTATAGGATGCCAACAGAATCCCTCGGAACCCGTTGCTGATAGTCGCCAAAACGACTATGCTCTTTTCGATGCCAACGGTGGGTTTCACAGATTTTCACGATACAACGACCATAAAGCCATTGTGCTTTGGGTACAAGGAAATGGCTGTCCCATTGTTCGAAATGCAATGACAGATTTCAAACAGTTCGTCGCCGATTACGAGCAGGAAAATGTTGTTTTTTTTATGCTGAATAGCAATCTGCAAGATGATCGGGCAAAGGTTCAAGCTGAAGCAAAGGCATACGATTTTCCCGTTCCGGTCTTAATGGATGAAGCACAACTCCTTGCGGAAGCCTTAGACATTACCCTCACCTCAGAGCTACTTATTTTACATCCTACCACACGCAAAGTATTATTTAGAGGCCCCATTAATAATCGTTTGGACTATGAAGCGCAACGGCCGCCTACCGAAACCTATGCCCGAAATGCATTAAATGCAATTCTAAAGGATACTCCTTTGCCAGAAAATGCTGCAATGGCCAAAGGTTGTACGGTCACCCGAACATCAAAAATAAACGAAGAATCTTTCACTTATACAGAAGATATTGCACCTATTCTCACCAACCACTGTGTTCGCTGTCACAAAGACGATGGAATCGCCCCATGGTCGATGACCGATTATCAAACCATTCGCGGATGGTCCTCTACAATCAAACAAGTGCTGCTGAGCAAACGGATGCCGCCTTGGAAAGCCGATCCGCATATTGGTGATTTTAAAAATGACTTTTCACTAGCAGACAGTAGTGCGTATGCATTGTATCGATGGATTGAAACGGGGATGGAACGAGGTCACGGTGAGGATACGCTTTCAAAACTTCCGCAGAAAACAAAAGCATGGCCGTTAGGAACGCCTGATACGATCATTACGCTGCAACCGGAAACAATTCCGGCCACAGGGATCATTCCGTATCGTTATCAAACGTTTTCATTGGGATTAAAAGAAGATACGTGGTTACAAGGCGTGGGCATCCAACCCGGAAGTACCAAAGCAGTGCATCACATTGTATTGACCAATAAAGAAACCAATAAAAAAAGTCTGATCGTCAATCGGCCGGCACGACCTTGGACCGATAACTATATTGCTTTGGGGGGCGGGATCGATCAAAGCACTATGTTTCCGGAAGGAACCGGAGTATTTCTTAAAAAAGGAACCGAATTGACCATTCAAATTCATTACACTCCCACAGGAAAAGAAGAAGAAGATCGCACACAACTCGGTTTCTATTACTATGACACTCCGCCTGAGAAAGAGTTCTATGCCTTATCCCCCTCCAATACAACGTTTACAATTCCTCCTCACAGTAGTAATGTTACACTGACGGTAGCCGACACCCTTACCAAAGATATCGATATACATTATCTGGTACCGCATATGCACTATCGGGGTACCCGTATGAGAATGTCTGTTATAGCCCCTTCGGGAGAACAGCAAACATTGATCTCCGTACCCGATTATAATTTCAATTGGCAATATTTATACAAGTTGAAAGAACCGATTCGCGTAACAAAAGGTTCTGTTATTCTTGTGGAAGGTACCTATGACAATTCATGGCAGAACCCTTTAAATCCAGATCCTTCGAAAGAATTGCATTTTGGAATTCAAAGTACTGACGAGATGTTGATCGGGTTTTTAAATTATACCTTGGCCGAACCTCATAAAAAAACCCTCACCGAGTGATGAGGGTTTCTTGGTACTTCAAATAGTCTACCAACTAGAAATTTCGCGTTTGATCGCTTCTTTGGTCTTTCCGGTTTTTTCTTGGGCCCGACCTAAAAGTTCGTCAAACTTTCCTTCAGAAAAGGTTTCATCGTCATTGGCTTGAATGCCATACTCTTGCTTCATTTTACCTTTAATCTGATTCCATTTTCCTTTAATCTGTTCAGAATTCATAGCATTATTATTTATTGTTAGCATATACCTAAAGATACCTGATGCACTTCGAATAATGTGATAAAGAAAAGCCAAAGATTCTGAAGAAACTGTTATTGTTTTATCAAAACGGAATATATCCCTCAAGGCTACAATTCAACCTTAAAAAACTACATTTCAGTAGCTTAAACCATAATATTCACGTTTATTCTATAGATGAATTGTAACATTTTTGTGCTTGCCTCGTCTATTAAGTACATCAATCAACAGAAAATTAATCATGAAAACCAACTTAAACACAATGAAAACTAAAATCCAACCGAAAAGAAATCAGGCTTTGGCCGTGTATGTAGCTTCTATCACTTTGGTCGTACTTTCGTACACCTTGATCACCGCCTCTCAATACCTGTAAACACACAACCTCTGAATGGATCATGATCTGCTCAGAGGTTTTTAGCGTTTAAAAAAACCATATTTATTTGCTCCCTATATAGAAACCACTTCGGTGGTTTTTGTATTTTTAGGAAAATTTTGAACGTGAAAAAGCTGATCCTATTTCTTAGCCTTAGTCTCTGTTTCCTAATGGACGGAAATGCGCAAACTGAAACCGATTCTATTGTAGCGAAACCTACCCTTGCAATCACTACCTACTATCTTATTCGCCATGCAGAAAAAGACCGTAGTAATCCGAATAATTCAGACCCTGAATTGACAAAAAAAGGCTTCTTTCGTGCCGAAAACTGGGCAGAGGTTTTGTCGGAAGTACCATTAGATGCCGTTTACTCTACCGAATACACACGTACGCTGATGACGGCTTCTCCCACGGCAAAAAGTAAAGATCTGGAGATCACGACCTACAACGCCAACGATCTTTACAATCCATTTTTTCAAGAAGCTACTCACGGAAAAACTGTCTTGGTAGTAGGCCACAGCAACACAACGCCGCAACTGGTAAATAAGATCATAGGAGAAGAACGCTATGCTTCCATGGACGATAATAACAACTCCAGTCTATTTATTGTGACGAAAGCAGGCGATCAAACATCAGTACAAGTACTAAAGATCAATTAAGCCTTAACGTAGTTATTCTTAATTTTTTTCTTCGGAATCTTCCTTATCGAATTTATCGAACCATGCCAAGGTATGCGCCACTTTCGTAATGAGGTTACTGGGGCGCGAAGCAATGCCATGAGAAGCTTCCGGAATTTCCACCAATACCGTTTCAATCTTCCGAAGCTTTAGCGCGTGATACAGCTGCTTGGCTTCGCTAGGCGGTGTTCGCAGGTCATTCATTCCCACCATGACCATCGTAGGCGTTTCTACATTTCCAACCAATGAAATGGGCGAAAACTTCCAATAGGTTTCAAAATTCTCCCAAGGTTGTCCGGGATATCTCGAATTGGCATACCCATAATAGTTATCGGCCACCAATGTCTTACTGATCCAGTTCATCACGGGTTTCGCTACGACGGCTGCCTTAAAACGATCGGTTTTTCCGATGATCCAAGCAGTCATGATTCCGCCGGCACTTCCTCCGGTGACATACAATCGATCGGGATCGGTCTTCTTACGAGCAATGACCGCCTCTACTCCATCAATCACATCATTATAGTCTTCCCCCGGGTAATTATTATAGAGCAAGTTTCCAAATTCTTCTCCATAGCTAGTACTACCTCTCGGGTTAGGGTAGAATACCATATATCCGGCGGCCGCGTACAGTTGCATTTCCGCAGAGAAATGCGGACCGTAATTCAAGATAGGCCCTCCGTGATTTTCAACGATCAAAGGATACTTCTTTCGCTTATTAAAATCAGGCGGATACATAACCCATCCTTGTAGTTCTCTTCCGTCGACTGAAGACGTATACCGAATTTCATCCACAGGAGCCATCAAGCGATAATCAAGAAGATCTTTATTTAAGTTCGTCACCAAATTTGGAGTTGTATTCCTTTTGGTTACAATCGCTACATCCGCAGGACGATCTGTCGTTGAAAGCGTATAGGCAATCGTTCCGTTCTTCGAAATTGAAAAACTACCGCTCGCATAGGGGCGACCAAGAGTGGTTCCTCCCACGTTGTCAACAATATCGGTTACATTTCCTTGTAGGTCCATATAACCGATCTTTGTCTTCCCGATATCATTATACTGAATGTAGAGTCCCTTGCTATCAGAAGCCCACTGGGCATCAGAAATACTTCGATCTAGTTTGCCTGACAATTCCCGTTGGTTCTTTCCGTTGGCGTCCATCAGATGTAATTTTCGCGTTTGATAGGCTTGTACTTTATCTTCAAAACCAATGTAGGCGATATGCTTTCCATCCGGTGATACCATGGGCGATCCATCCGGCCCAGGGCGATCAGTCAATTGCTCATACAGCAATGTTCCTAAGTTTATGGCGTAGACTTCACTGTTTCTGAAGTCATATTCCCAGTCTTCATTCAGGTTAGCAGAAAGATAAATGCGCTGTCCGTCCGGCGACCAAGATAAACTGCCACGATAATTTCGCTCTCCATCAGTAAGTTGCCGTGGGGAACCTCCTTCAGCAGGAATGGTAAACAAATGATTGAACCCGGGAGCAATATACCCGGCGCCGTCTGCCTCATGCTTGAGTCGGTCTGTGATTCTCGGCGACTTCGCCCACTTGGCTCCCTTAGGTTTGGAAGGCATTTTTGCCAACACAGGAGGTTTGGATTTCACCTTCATGCTAAACGCTAACTGTGTTCCATCAGGAGACCAAGTAAGGGACGAAGGAGAACCATCTAACTGTGTCAGCTTTGCCATGGCACCCGATTCCATCCAATACACATAAATTTCGCTACCTTCCTCCGTGCTTCGTACGAACGCCACCCGATCTCCTGAAGGAGACCAGCGTGCCGATCGCTCACTTCCTTCGAGGGCTGTGAGTTTGTGGTGTTTCTTTTTATCTTCAATATTTACGATCCAAAGATCACCCACAGCACGGTCCTTCATAATGTCAAAACCGGTTCTACGGTAGATCACATGAGCCCCATCGGGTGAGATTTGCGGGTCACCGGCATATTCCAACTGGAAAACATCTAAGGGTTCAAATTTTTTCTGAAGTTGTGCCGTAAGGGAAGTAACGACTAAAAGTGAACAAAGGAGTAAGGAAATTCGCTTCATATTGCATTTTTAGGGAAAGCATAAAGATACTTTTTCTCGACTCCATAATCAAAGAACTTCACTGTTAAAAGTAGTATTACGGCTAATTGCCCTAAGAATAATGTTTCGTTATGACTCCTGAAAAATAACTACCTTGTACGTATCTAATTGCTATTTCTATGGAATTACTGATTCAAATCCTCATAGCCGTCATCGCGTTACTCCATGCCTACTTTTTGTACTTAGAAATGTTTGCTTGGGAAACACTGGGGCCTAAAACGTTTGGTGGATTTCCTCGGGACTTCTTCTCGCTCACCAAAAGCCTGGCCGCCAATCAAGGCTTGTATAATGGGTTTTTGGTTGCAGGATTGGTATGGACCTTTTTTATAGACGATCCTATTTGGTGGGGTCGAGTTACCTTGTTTTTCTTAGCATGTGTGGCAGTGGCAGGAATCTTTGGCGGACTCACTGTGTCAAAGAAGATCTTTGTGGTGCAGGCTGTTCCGGCGATATTAGCAATCGTTCTGCTCCTGTTGCACGTTTATGTCGTATCTTAGTATGTATGAAGCGTTTCGCATCTCATATATCCTTAACAATATTGCTGTTCATTGGACTTTTCTCCTTCCTCACAACCATGGAGAGTTGCCGACCGGCGCGATCGTCACTCCCCTTTTCCGAAGTAACTCCCGTGACCGTGATCAATGGTGGTGACACCCTCACTTTTTATGAGCTCCACTTTTATCAAGTCGCAGATGTTAGAAACAGCATGAAATTGCTTTACAACGAATTTGGCCCATGGGACTTGTCCCTCTACGGAAGATATGAAGACCAGCTTCCGCAATTGGTTTGGAATGAAAAAGCATTATTTCAAGGCGGAAACGCTTTTACCATAGCCGCAAGCGGCACCGAGACAAGCTCTGCATACTTTGCAACACTTAGCATTGTAGACGCTAAGCAAAACGATGCGCTTGCCCCGAACCACCCCAACCGGCCACAACTGATCGCCTATTTCAACACAGCCATGCGAAAATTAAAACCGAACCGAGAATTTATTCAAGTATTTGAGAACTATCGCGAGCGCTTGGAATGATGTTTTAGAGGACCGTCCCTTATTTTTTTAGTGACAAGATTGCCTTTAATTCAGTAGCGTTTGAGAGCAATTGAAAATTAGGATGTTCCACCGGTTCTTTCACGAGCTCATGCGCCCAAGTAGTATGAAACGGAATGTGAAACGCATACGCCCCAATCGCTAGGACCGGGAGAATATCACTTTTTACACTATTCCCCACCATTAAAAATTCTTCAGGATGAATGTCTAACTGGCTTACGAGCTTTTGATATTGCGTTTCCGTTTTATCGCTTACGATCTCAATATGATGGAAGTAGGAGGCCAACCCACTTTTATTCAGCTTCCGCTCTTGATCTAACAGATCGCCCTTGGTGGCCATCACCAACTCGTAGTGTGGTGCCAACGCTTTCAAGGTGGCTTCAATTCCGTCTAATACTTCCACCGGAGCTTGCAGCATTTCTTTCCCAAGATCCATTAATTGTTGAATAACAGATAAGGGAATCGTCCCTTCTGAAAGCGTAATTGCCGCTTCGATCAATGATAGTATGAAAGGTTTAATACCGTAGCCGTAAAGCGGCAAATTTTTCATCTCCACTTCGAATAGCTTCTTTTGGCATGCTTCGGAAGGCAAATAATCTTTCATTAGCTCACAGAAGCGTTCTTCCGCATCGCGAAACAGCGGTTCGTTTACCCATAAGGTATCATCGGCATCGAAGGCAATGACCTTGATCGAATCGTACTTCATTAACGAATCAACTTTTTATATTTGATACGCTTCGGAAGCAGATCGCCGCCCAAACGCTGCTTTTTATTCTCTTCGTAATCACTAAAACCGCCTTCAAAGAAATACACCTGACTATTGCCTTCAAACGCCAAGATGTGGGTACAAATTCTATCTAAGAACCAGCGGTCGTGCGAAATAACTACAGCACATCCTGCAAAGTTCTCCAGCCCCTCCTCCAGTGCGCGCAACGTATTCACGTCAAGGTCGTTGGTAGGCTCATCTAGTAAGAGTACATTCCCTTCTTCTTTTAAGGTCATCGCGAGATGGAGGCGGTTACGCTCTCCTCCCGATAACATCGAAACCTTTTTATTTTGCTCGCTGCCACTGAAATTAAACCTGCTTAAGTAGGCACGAGAATTAACTTGTCGGCCGCCCATCATGATCAATTCTTGTCCGTCGCTAAAATTCTCCCAAATAGTTTTATTAGAATCAATATTGCTATGCGCCTGATCTACATAAGCGATCTTTGCCGTCTCCCCTACCTCAAAGCTCCCTTTGTCTGGCTCGATCTCTCCCATGATCATCTTGAAGATGGTGGTTTTTCCGGCGCCATTGGGCCCAATAATACCTACAATTCCTGCTTGTGGTAACTTGAAGTTGAGATCTTCGTATAACAATTTCTCCCCAAAAGCTTTGGAAACTCCTTGGGCATCAATCACATTGGTTCCTAGCCGGGGTCCGTTAGGAATGTAGATCTCTAACTTCTCATCCAGCTGCTTCTGGTCTTGATTCAGTAACTTATCGTAATTGTTCAAACGTGCTTTTTGTTTCGACTGTCGCCCTTTCGGCGCCATACGCACCCATTCTAACTCACGCTCCAACGTCTTTTGCCGCTTGCTCGCTTGCTTTTGTTCCTGCTCCAGTCGCTTCGACTTTTGTTCCAACCAAGAACTGTAGTTCCCTTTCCACGGGATCCCTTCTCCTCGATCTAACTCTAAGATCCAACCCGCTACGTTATCCAAGAAATAACGGTCGTGCGTGACGGCGATCACAGTACCCTTATACTGTGCCAAATGATGTTCCAGCCAATGAACGCTCTCTGCATCCAAGTGGTTGGTAGGCTCGTCTAGCAACAACACATCAGGTTCTTTCAGCAATAAACGACACAAGGCAACACGGCGTCGCTCCCCTCCTGACAAGACGCCAATCTTCTTATCAGCTTCCGGTGTACGAAGCGCATCCATGGCGATCTCAAGTTTCGTATCCAGCTCCCAAGCATTGCTCGCATCGATCTGATCTTGCAACTTGGCTTGTTTGTCCATAAGCTCTTGCATCTTATCCGGATTCTCATACACTTCCGGAAGGCCAAACATATCATTGATCTTATTGTATTCATCCAAGACAGCGACAACATCTCCTACCCCTTCTTTAACCACTTCCAAGACCGTTTTCTCTTCATCAAGTTGCGGCTCTTGCTCTAAATATCCTACCGTGTACCCCGGAGAAAACACCACATCCCCTTGGTAATTCTTATCGACACCGGCGATGATCTTTAGTAGGGTAGATTTACCACTGCCGTTGAGTCCGAGGATCCCAATCTTCGCTCCATAGAAAAAACTCAAATAAATATTCTTTAAGACGGGTGTCTGGGCGCTCGGGTACGTCTTACTGACGCCTGACATGGAAAAAATAACCTTCTTATCGTCTGACATGTGTTGCTGTTTAAAAAATTAGAAAAAAATGCGGAAAGGTTATACGCGGCCTTTTAGGGCATTAAAAACCCAAGCGATAGCGAAAAAACCAATGCCCACCGATACAAATCCCCAACCGGCGACGTCATCATATTTAAAAGCGCCTAGCGCGATCAATCCAAGCCCTACCACGATCATGATAAAAGTGGCCCAAGCCAATACAGTATTCTTATTCATCATATTTGTTATTTTTTGGGCGTTCCCACGCGAATCGCGTGGTCCGGCTTTCTGGGCTACCGGCCTCTGGCAGGGTAGCTTCCGTCAATCCGTAACGCAAACTGTAGTGTTTTTATCAACCTACAGCACAACTAACAAATATCGGGAATTCTTTATAGAATTTCGATACGAATCCCGGTCATTTCGTATTTTTGAACAAACCGCAGACCGCAATGGATATTACCTTCAACAAAAACGAAGACCATAATAAATTATTAGTAAGCGATTTACGAAAACGTCTGGCTCAGGTAAAATTGGGCGGCGGACAAAAACGGATCGATAAACACCACGCCAAAGGCAAAATGACCGCTAGAGAGCGTATCAATTACTTATTAGACGAACACAAGAACAGTATCGAGATTGGTGCTTTTGCCGGCGAAGGAATGTATGAAGAGCACGGTGGCTGCCCAGGAGGAGGTGTAGTCGTTAAAATTGGGTATATCCAAGGCAAACAATGTATGGTGGTGGCAAACGATGCCACAGTAAAAGCGGGAGCTTGGTTCCCTATCACCGGAAAAAAGAACCTTCGTGCGCAAGAAATTGCCATCGAAAACCGACTTCCAATCATCTATTTAGTGGACAGTGCCGGAGTCTATCTGCCCATGCAAGATGAGATCTTTCCCGATAAAGAACATTTTGGGCGAATTTTTAGAAACAACGCTGTAATGAGCAGTATGGGAATCACTCAAATTGCGGCAGTCATGGGTAGCTGTGTGGCCGGAGGAGCGTACTTACCGATCATGAGTGACGAAGCCCTGATCGTCAATAAGACAGGCAGCATCTTTCTAGCAGGAAGTTACCTCGTGAAAGCGGCCATTGGAGAATCTATTGATAATGAAACCCTAGGCGGAGCCACGACGCATTGTGAAATTAGTGGTGTGACCGATTATAAAGCGGAAGACGATAAAGATGCCCTCGATACGATCAAAAATATTATCTCAAAAATAGGTGCTCCCGCTTCAGCAGGATTCAACAGAGAAGCCGCGAAAAAACCTTCAGAAAAAATAGAAGATGTATACGGAATTCTACCGAAGCTTCGTACCGAACAATACGACATGCGCGCGATCATCAAGTGTTTAGTAGATAAATCAGAATTTGAGGAATACAAAGAAGGGTACGGTAAAACGATTCTCACGGGCTATGCACGCATTGACGGTTGGGCCGTAGGAATCGTTGCCAACCAACGCAAAGTGGTAAAAACAAAAAAAGGTGAAATGCAATTCGGGGGTGTGATCTATAGTGATAGTGCCGATAAGGCCACGCGCTTCATTGCAAATTGTAATCAGAAAAAAATTCCTTTGGTATTTCTGCAGGATGTCACCGGATTTATGGTAGGTAGTAAAAGCGAACACGGCGGAATTATAAAAGACGGTGCAAAGATGGTTAATGCCGTGAGCAATAGTGTTGTTCCTAAATTTACGATCGTCATTGGAAATTCATATGGCGCCGGAAATTATGCTATGTGTGGGAAAGCATACGACCCTAGGTTGATCGCCGCTTGGCCGAGTGCCGAGTTGGCTGTGATGAGCGGAAATAGTGCCGCTAAAGTATTGCTTCAAATTGAAACCGCCTCCTTAAAAAAGGAAGAAAAAAAGCTTTCCGAAGCAGAAGAGAAAAAACTGTACGAAAAGATCAAAGCACGCTACGACGAACAAATTTCCCCCTATTACGCGGCGGCCCGATTATGGACCGACGCGATCATAGAGCCCACAGATACGCGAAAATGGATTTCTATGGGGATCGAAGCTGCCGATCAGGCTCCAATCGAAAAACAATTTAATATGGGGGTGTTGCAAGTGTAGAAGAGAATTGCCTACCTTGTAGCTCATGCTAACTGCCATAAAGCGAACCAAAAACCTTCATATTATCCTCCTCCTGATCCTATCAGGAGAAGCCGTTTTTATTCTCCCCTTCGTACTGGCCCGAATTTTTCGTCCCACTGTTTTAGAAGTGTTTCACTTGACGAACTGGGAACTGGGAACCTGTTTTTCGGTTTATGGCATCGTGGCCCTGTTCGCCTACATTTTGGGCGGTCCCCTAGCCGATCGGTTTCCGCCAAGAAAATTAATCGCACTGTCCTTGTGGACTACGGCAGCCGGAGGGTGGGTCTATGCACAATTTCCTTCTTACGAAACCCTTAAAATTTTATATGGATATTGGGGGTTCACGACAATTTTTCTGCTCTGGGCAGCCATGATCAAAGCAACCCGTATCTGGGGCGGAAGCCAAAATCAAGGGAAAGCCTTTGGGTTTTTGGATGGAGGACGCGGACTCGTAGGTGCGCTATTCGGAAGTTTGGGAGTGTTGATATTCTCGTTGTTCATTACCGTTGCCTTAACGGAAGCGACCCTTGAAGATCGAACGGAAGCATTTCGCTGGGTGATCTGGGTGTCCTCTGTGATCGTGGTTATTATCGGGTTTCTCGTGTGGTTTTTTATGAAGCAAGATTCCGAAGAAAGTGAAACGGTGATCATCGAGACTATCTCGTGGCAGCACATAAGAGCCGTTCTCAAATTGCGGTCGGTTTGGCTCTTAATGATCATCATTCTTAGTGGCTACGTGGGTTATAAGATAACGGATGTGTTTTCGCAATACGCTTACGAAGTCATGCAATTTGACAGTGTGCAAAGTGCGCAAGTAGGTACGCTCCTGCTATTCACGAGACCCGTTGTGGGTATTGCCATAGGTTTTATCGCAGACCGTTCAGGGGTTATCAAGTGGCTCATTATTTGTTTTTTACTAAGTGTTTTGGGGGCAGCGGTATTTGCTTCGGGAATTATCACACCTACCCTAGAAGCCTTGTTTTTATTATCACTGGTAATTATTGCAGCAGGGATATACGGAGTGCGCGCCTTATATTTTGCCACCTTGCGAGAAGGGCATATTCCGGTGGTCCTTACCGGAACTGCCGTAGGGATCATTTCTTTGGTAGGCTATACGCCGGATATTTTTGCCGGACCCGCCATGGGATATTTACTCGATGCCTCTCCCGGAATGGAAGGACATCAACATGTTTTTATCATGTTAGGAATCTTTGCGGGAATCGGAGCCATTGCCGCCTATGTTTTCTATCGTTCCAACCAAAGAACTCCTTCACAGGATGTGATGAAGTAAGTGGGCTCGTTATATTTCCCTATTTTAGTATAATAAAACCAACCCATGAAAAAAACCATTTCCCTTTCAGTACTCCTGCTTTTTTGTTTGTTTTCGCTATTCGCGCAACCTAGACAAGAGGGGCCTTTTTCACAATTGATCATTCGCGGTGTGACACTAATCAATGGAAATGGTGCCCCACCGATTGGTCCCGTAGACATTACCGTGGAACAAAATCGCATCACCAATATTCAGGTGGTGGGATATCCGGGCGTTGCGATCGATCAAGCGAAACGGCCAAAACTTAAGTCGTGTGGAAAAGAACTTGATGCTTCGGGGATGTATATGTTACCCGGGTTTATTGACATGCACGGGCATATAGGGGGTAATGCACAAGGTGCTGATTGGGAGTATGTTTTTAAACTATGGATGGCACACGGAATTACGACCGTTCGTGAACCTTCGGGACGAGGAGTTGATTGGACACTTGATCTAAAAAAGCGAAGTGACGCTAATGCGATCATCGCACCAAGAGTGTTGGCGTATACCGGATTTGGCCAAGGAAGTGATCAACCTATTACCACAGAAGAACAAGCACGTGAATGGGTTCGGAAGAATGCTAAAAAAGGAGCCGATGGTATTAAATTCTTTGGTGCTGAACCAAAGATCATGACCGCTGCGCTCGATGAGAATAAAAAATTAGGATTGCGTTCGGCCATGCATCATGCGCAATTAAGCGTAGCGAAATGGAATGTATTGCATTCTGCTCGTGCAGGATTAACGTCTATGGAGCATTGGTACGGACTCCCAGAAGCCTTGTTCGACGATCGCACGGTACAGGATTATCCATTAGATTACAACTACAATAACGAACAACATCGCTTTGGGGAGGCAGGAAAACTGTGGAAGCAAGCGGCGAAACCCTACAGTGAACATTGGAATGCGGTGATGGACGAATTGATCTCTTTAGATTTTACGATTGATCCTACCTTCAATATTTACGAAGCTAGTAGAGATTTACATCGCGCCCGTAGAGCCGAGTGGCACGAAGAGTATACACTCCCTTCCCTTTGGCGCTTTTACCAACCTTCGAAAATTAGTCATGGCAGCTATTGGCACTTTTGGGGAACTGAAGAAGAAGTTGCCTGGAAAGAAAACTACCAATTGTGGATGACCTTCGTGAATGAATACAAAAATCGCGGCGGGCGTGTTACGGCCGGATCGGATAGCGGGTTTATCTTT